>JALSQF010000001.1 GCA_026985555.1 Candidatus Moraniibacteriota bacterium
AGTAAGAAGAAAGATAAAAAGTATGTTAAAAGTTCTAATTCATTTAAAAAATTAAAGTCTTCTGCAGTGTCATTTTAAATGATAGAATATTAGCTATTTGGATGTTGTAATTATATGATTTGATACATACCAATGTTCGTTTTATAAACATTCCTACTAAATTTTTATTTTAGATTTTTACTTATTTAAAAGTGTTTATAGTCTATTTTATTTTAGTAAAATATATTAATTATATAAAAACAATATAATTAAATTCATTAAAATGCTTAATTAATAATAAATTAAATAAAAATAATAAAAAAATTAAAATATTATAAATAAGAAAATATTATTAAAAAAATAAAGATCCACAAAAAACTAAACACAAGTATAAATCTCTTCCACTATTCCCTTTTTTTTAATAAAATTAACCGAAACACTTTCATCTCCTTGTTGTTTTTCTTTTTCTTTTTTTATTTCTTGATAATATTTTTTCCAATATTTATCCCATTTACGTGCTTCTGTATTTTTTTTAGTAATTAAATTATTTTTATAGTTATAAAATTTGACTACCAAAATAGACTCGTCCGAAGCTTTAACATCTTTAATTTTTTTTAAATTTCCTTTTTTATCAAAATAAACTAAACGAACAGAAAAAATTTTTTGAACTAATTTAGTTTTTTCTGCTTTTACTGATTCAACGCTTAAAAAAATATTTGCATTTAATAATACTATAATGCTAATAAATTTAATTATTTTGTTCACCCTTATTTTCATTTAAAAAATTTAATTTATATTTATTTATCTTGACCTATAATAATAACTATTTCTTTTTGTCGCTCTTCTTGATTATTGGCTTTTTTTACTATAATTTTTTTCTTACTGTATTTTTCAACAATCTCTTTTTTTATTAAATTAGCCAACTCCTCGTTTTTGTCATCACTATAATACAAAGTTATATTGGCATAATTTTTATTAAGAGCATTTTTAGCTTCCACATTTTCATAGCCATATTCTTTTAGAATATTTTTCATTTTTCCAGCTGATCCTGGTACAGCTCCCCCATTTAAGACTACTATTTCAACTTTTTTAAAATTATTCTTTTCTTTTTCATTTACAGAAATATTTTTTATTTCTTGATTTATATATTGTTCTTTTTTTTCTGTGTTATTGTTTATAATTTCCCCACCTACAGAAGAAATGGAAATTTCTTTTTTTATTTCTGCTTTATTGTTTTTATTTAAATAATAAATAAAAACAATTCCTATCAAAATAAATATTATGATAATTATCCACCACTTATTGTTTTGAAAAAATAGTTTTATTTTCTCTTTTTTATTTTTTTTCTCTAAATTATTTTCTGTTATTACATTGTCTTCGTTTTCCGTATTATTATTTTTTTCTGCTTCTTCTTTATTTAAAGATGGAACTAAAATAGTTTGACCAGTTTTAAGAGTATAGGGTGGCTTTAATTTATTTGTTTTAGCTAGCACTTTCCATTTAATTTGATACTTTTCGGCTAAATTATTAATATTATCTCCTTCTTTTATTTCGTATTTTATCCATCCTTCTCCTCCATATTTCTTTTTTTGTCTATATTTCCAAATCTTATATCCTAGATATACTATAATTAATATTATTATAGCTAACACTATTTCTCTCCATGGAATAATCCAAATCTTAATTTTATCCGTAAAAAGAGTATGAACTTGATTGTTTGAATCTTTATATTTTATTTCTTTTTGAAAACTATACCACCCAAAACGAGGATTGTGCCATCCGTAATTAGAATCAAATTTACTTCCTCTTAATACTTGAAATTGACGTTCAATATTTTCTTTTTTGGTTTTAAAAATCAAATTTTGAATATGAATAATATCTTGATGTTCAATGCTTACATTGCCCTCATTTTTAATTGTTGAACTTACTATATATTCTTCCGGTTTTGGATTTCCTTTACCTATCCAATAAGCAAAAAAGTAACGACTTAAATCAAATTCTTTAAAATTCTTTTTAACACTAAATTTTTCTAGTTTTAATTTCTTAACAACTTTTCCTGGAACAGTTTCGTATATTCTAACCCCTATTCTAATCGTTAATTTAACCGCTGATCCTCCTACATTAATATTTTTATTATCATCAACTTTTTGAATAAGAATCCCTCCTATATGTTCTCCTACATCTACATTTTGAGGCACCTTAAAAATAAAAGGAACAATAACTCTTTCTTGAGGTTTAAGTTTTAATTTAACTAATTTATTTCCCTTACACCATTCTTTTAATAACTCCTGTTGATTTTGATTGATATGTTTTTTCTTTTCTAAAAATCCGTATTCTTGCATATCTTTTTCTAAGTCTGCTATGCTTGTTTGACATAAATAAGTAATTTTATTTTCTTTTTTCTTTTGAAAAATATCTATAAAAAAATCAGGAGGATTATTTGGATAAAGAGTTAACCAGGTTCCTACTTCTGTTTGTTTATCGGCTAATTGCTTTAAAGCGAAACCACCCGAGGAACCAACTACTCCATCAGCAGGATAAATAAATACTGTCTTAATCTTATTAGAATTATTTACAACTAATACTCCATCTTCTTTAGTTTCTCCTGGACTTAAATTATAAATAAACCAAGAAGAGCTATTTTTTATATTAGGATCAGGATAAGCTGGTCGTCCACCTAATGTTTCATAGCTAATAGCTTGAGCTACTGATTGTGAAAAAAAAACAAAAATAAATGAAAATAAAATAAAAAAACCAATTTTTTTTACCTTTTCAGCCAACATTTTTTTAATTTTAATTTTTATTTTTTTATCATAACACAAAATCAAACAAAATAAAAACCAACTAATAAGCTGGTTTTTAAACAAGAATTAATTTATATTTTATGAAAACTAAATTTACATTTATTTTTTTGTTATTTAATTAACTTATTGTTAGATTCATTGTAAGAGTATAAGTACCTGGAGATTGTCCCGCTGGAATACCTTGGGTTAAATTTACACCAGTTAAATCCCAACGACAATAAGTTGCTGCGCCTGAAGAAGCTGACATTAAATCAATATTATCAGTAGTTCCTTCTACATAGCTATCACTAGACCCAGTAGAAATATTACTCGTAGAGCAACCAGAAACTCCTGTAATAGTTGCTCCACTAGGATCTACTGTCATTTGCCCCCCCACTGAATCAGCATCAGATCCATCTGTATAGCCACTACCATCATTAAAATCATAAGTGTGACTTCCATCACTCCAAGTAGCCGTAGTAGATGATCCGGCTAAATTAACTGTCCAAGTATCTGTGGAAGTTGGATTATAAGCTCTAATTCTTTCATCAGACGTTCCTAGTGTTCCTGTACCATCTTGCGTATCAAAACTGTAAGTTAAGGCACCAAAAGTTACAGATGGATTAGAAACACTAGCTCCCGAAGAATCCACTATATCCACGGCTAATGTTCCATCATTAATTGTCTGACTTAATTGCGACCAATCAGCAGCTAATACTTGTAAGCCAGCTAAAAACATTACCAATGTTACTAATTTTAATGTTTTTTTTATAATTCTCCCTATTTTTTTTATTTGCCCAGGAGGAGGCAAAGTTTGTGTTTTTGTTTTCATTTTTTTTATAAATTAATTATTAATTATTTATGTTATTATTATTTTTTAATTATAAATTATAGATAAAGAATTATAGAATAAACAAAAAAGCGAATTCTCACCCTAAGAATTCACCCTTATATTCAAACTATAATCTTGTAAGTTATTTCTCACAACTTTCCTAAATTTAACTTACAATTCTATTATACACCAAAGGCATAATCTTGTCAAGAAACAGTTAATGTCATATTTATAACGTAAGGAGAAGAATCTACTTGCTGTCCAGCAGGTATATCTTGAGTTAAATCAATTCCAGTAATATCCCAGTAACAATTTGTATCAGCTGTTCCATCCGCGTTTACTAAAGTAATATTATTATTAGAATCAAAATAAGCAGCTAATCCTTTTGATATTCCCGTATTTGAACAACCTGTTTGAGGTGTAATTGTAGAATTGCTGGGATCAACCTCTAGTCTCCCCGTGCTAGCTGTTCCATTGTAATCATAGGTATAATTACCACTATTCCATAAAGCACTTGCTCCTGCTGTGGCTGAAATAGAAAGAGACCAATTGGGTGTAGAAGTTGTATTGTTTATTCTAATTTTTTCATTAGCTACACCTAATATTCCCGTTGTTTGTTGAGCATCCCAATCAAAAGTGGTAGATGAAAATGTTACAGATGGACTACTAACACTATTTCCATTTGCATCAACAATATCTACATTTAAAAACCCATAAGATATATCCGTTAAATCAATAGATTGAACCCAAGCTGCCCAAGCTTGCCCAGAATATTGACGAAAAGCCTTCAATGTAGTAGCGCCAGTATGTCTTACTCCCCAATAAGGACGAGGAAAAGCTGTTCCTGTTCCGTTAGAAGAATTATATTGTAGCCCAAAACGTCCAATTGTATAAGATGGAGTTACAGAAAATATTAAAAATAAATAAGGAGGACTATTATCTACTCCCTGAACCGTATCACTGGTTCTACCAGCTTTCCAAGCTACATTATCCGTCGTTCCTGTGCTTTCTTCAATAATAATATATCCCACTGTTTCAGATAATCGTGTTGTATTTGTATCTCCTCCGACATGACGTCCAATATAAATAGCAGAAGATGAAGGAGGAGAATTTCTGTTTCCATTACTACTCCAAAAAGTTTGCCAATTTGTATCATTAACTGTTTCTATCTGACCTAATACGATAGGAGAGGTATAAGAATTCACAGGAGCTATTTGTGTCATAGCAGAATTTCCCCAGCTGTTTTTATAATTAACACCTGAAATATTTACTGTTCCCGCTTCTACACTAATTCCTCCTGGGAGAGTATGCGCTCCTGAATTAAGTGCTATCCAATAAACATCACCACTTGTAGGAGTTCCACTAGAACTTGCCGCTTGTAAATAAACATCAAAACTAGAGTTAGAAATATTATTTACTCTTGTAACTGTCGGAGTATTTGCGCTAGACGTTATATTGTAAGTTGTAACTACAACAGGATTATTTAAAGTATTGTTAAAATTAACCGTGGTAGATGTTGTTCCCACTGAAGAAACAATTCCATATTCTCCAATAATATTTCCTGCACTATCTCTTATATTTCCGGCTGTTCCTTTTTCAAACATCCAGTAATCTACTTGTTCCGTAGTATGATTTCTTTCACTGTCAGCAATTTCATCTTCATCAATAGCTATTTTAAAAGAAGTACCTACAGAATTATTTCCATAAAGAATAGCCCACCCACCATCATTACCGTCCATAGCTGATTGATTTAGAACGCCTAGCATACCTACATTTACATTTTGATAAGTTTCACCTGATTTAGAATCAACCGTATGGTTATAATTAAGATTATTAGCATTACCATCTGATTTAAAACGATAATCTACCTTAGCATCACTGTGTTCTAAAACAAAAACATCTACACTTCTATTATCCGAATACTCAGCTCCCACCGCCACTGTTGTTTCTGTCATATTTTGATTAACTCCATCTCCTAAGGTAGCTACTTGTCCTGACCAAGAATCTCCAATTCCTCCATCATTAGTATATCCTGCCGCCCATATCCAAGTATTGTTTCTATTAACAGAATTGATACTAGCTGTATTATATTCTGTGGTAGAATTTATTCCATTTCCTCCTGCATTACCAGTAACTACTACATGTTGAATATTCCATTCAGATCCCCATTCTACAACATAAACAGTATAAATTCCATCATGTGCTGTTGTCCCACAACCTGCAGAGTTTCTCGTTATATTAATTGTGTTATTACCTGATGGATATATTCTTCCATGACCATAACAATGATCATTACTAGCACCACCAGACACAGTTACTCCTCCTCCTCTAATTCCTCCAAAAGTTACTACCTGATTAATATCATTCCAAGATGAAGATGTTGCTGTAGCTGATTGAACACCTGTCCCTGATACAGTTATCGTTTTAACATCTAATAATTTAAATCCTGATTGATTAGAATCTCCTAAAGATTCCACAACTGTTACTGTTCCACTCCAATTTCCAGCTGCACTAGCTCTTTTTAATCTAATTTTATTACTAGCGCCAGAAACACTTAAATCCCCTGTTCCATTAGGATCACGTGTTACCCTCACAAAATCAGCCGAGGCGTTTCGTGTGACACCACCTGAAGCACCTCCCCTAATCATCACAAAGTAATCATCTTTTAAGTCTTGATTAAGAGTTAAATCATATCTATCACCATTAAATTTAGTAATTTCATAGGTAGTAACACGAAAAGTATTATCTGCTTCGGCTTGAAAAACAGAAAAAAATAAGCTAATAAAAACAATTAAAAAAATTGAAAGATTTTTTATCTTCATTGTTTTTATTTTATCATATTTTATTATATATAAAAACAAAAGAAGGACTTAATATTTAAACACATTAAATCCTTTGTATTTTACAAAAAATAAAATTATGGTTTTAAAGAAGAATGGTGGTGAATTATTTTCCATGTATTTCTGTTGTGGAAAACTCTTTCCCATAAATCCAATATCCAATTTTTTCTTTTCCAGGAATAAGAAAATCTAGCTTCAACAATTTTTCTTTTTCCTTTGTGCTTATCATCATCTACTTCAAAATTATATAATCCACAATGTAGATAACAACGCGCACCTATTTTTTGGACAGATTGTTTTACTATTTTTCCGTTAGGATGTATCTGTAAAAAATGTTCAAAATATTCTTCTGCTTCCATTTCTCCTATTCTGAGCTGGGGAGACATAGTTGGCAAAAAAGTTGCTTTGGAATCATACATTGTAGCAACTTGATGAGGATCTCCACTTAATAAAGCCTCCGCCCATAACTTAAAATTTTCTTCAGCAATTTTTTCTAATTTTTTCATAGTTTTTCTCCTTTCTTTTTAAATAACACTTATTTAAAACAAATTAAAAAAGCAATCTAAAAAACTTTTCCGTTTTTATTGCTTTTTATATGACACCTTTCTTTTTTAAATATTTTTTAGCTACCCTAATTTTAATCAATTCCATTTCTAATGCCGCGGCAACTTTGGCGTATTCTTTTTCATCAGTAATTTTTCTTTGCATTAAATCTTCTGCTCTTTTTCTAGCTTTTTCCGCC
Source organism: Candidatus Moraniibacteriota bacterium (assembly GCA_026985555.1). GTDB lineage: Bacteria > Patescibacteriota > Minisyncoccia > Moranbacterales > UBA9337 > JALSQF01. Next base: position 7,177 of record JALSQF010000001.1, read on the forward strand.
TCCTCCACATTAATTTCCTCTGCTCTTTCAGCAGCATCTGATAAAATTATTAAATTATTTTTATGAAACTCCACAAACCCTCCTGTTATAGCTAGATATTCTATTTCCTTATTTTCTTTATTTTTAGTTAAAACTTCTCCTGCTTTTAGACTAGCAATATAGGAACGATGGTTAGGTAAAATGGTTATTTGCCCATCACTAACTGGCAAAGTTATTTGATAAGCTTTCCCTTTGTAAACTACTTTTTCTGGAGTAATAATTTTAACTTTAATTTCCATATTTAAATACTATATTTTTTCTTTATAAAAAATAATTATTTTTTATTTAAAACCTCCTCTATTCCACCTTTCATATAAAAATCCTGTTCTAAAATATCATCCAATTTACCCTCTAATATTTTTTTAAAACCTTTAATTGTGTCTTCTAATTTAACATATTTTCCAGCAGTTCCTGTGAATTGCTCTGCTACAAAAAAAGGTTGAGATAAAAATTTTTGAATTTTTCTTGCTCGCATCACAATTATTTTATCCTCTTCTGACAATTCTTCCATACCTAAAATAGCTATAATATCTTGCAAATCTTTATAACGTTGCAATATTTTTTGAACTCCTGTAGCCACTTGATAATGTTCTTCTCCTACAATATTTGGATCTAAAATAGTAGAACTAGAATCCAAAGGATCTACTGCTGGATAAATCCCTAGTTCTGCTAAACTTCTAGATAAAACCACTGTGGAATCTAAATGGCCAAAAGTAGTAGCTGGCGCTGGATCAGTTAAGTCGTCAGCTGGAACATAAACTGCTTGAACAGAAGTTACTGATCCATTTTTTGTAGAAGTAATTCTTTCTTGAAGTTGCCCCATTTCCTCTGCTAATGTTGGCTGATAACCTACTGCTGAAGGAATACGCCCTAAAAGAGCTGAAACTTCTGATCCAGCTTGAGTAAACCGAAATATATTATCAATAAATAAAAGAGTATCTCGTCCTTCTTGATCTCTGAAATATTCTGCCATCGTTAAAGCAGATAGAGCTACTCTTTGACGCGCTCCTGGAGGTTCATTCATTTGTCCAAAAACTAAAGCCGTTTTATCTAATACTCCTGATTCTTTCATTTCATGATATAGATCATTACCTTCTCTCGTTCTTTCTCCTACTCCCGCAAAAATAGAATATCCTCCGTGTTCTTGAGCAATGTTTCTAATTAATTCTTGAATAATTACCGTTTTTCCCACTCCAGCACCACCAAACAATCCTACCTTTCCTCCTTTTATAAAAGGAGAGATTAAATCTATAACTTTTATACCTGTTTCTAATATTTCTGCTTTAGTTGACTGCTTTTCAAAGTCAGGAGCTTTTCTGTGAATAGGCAGTTTTTTTTCTGTCATTATTTTTTCTTTACCATCAATTTCTTCTCCTAACAAATTAAACATTCTGCCTAAAATTTTCTCTCCTACTGGCACCTGAATAGCACTGCCTGTATCTATCACCTCTAGTCCTTTTTTTAAGCCATCTGTTGATCCCATAGCCACTGATCGCACTTTATTATTACCTAGATGTTGATGTACTTCTAAAACTAATTCTTTAGATTGGCCCTTGTCATTTGTAATCTTTATTTTTAAAGCGTTATAAATCTCCGGTAAAACATCCTCAAATTTAATATCTACCACTGGGCCAATAACGGCCACTACTTTTCCAATATTCTTTTTATATTCTTCTTTACTCATAATATTTTTTTAAATAATTTCAATTAAAAACAAATTATTTCTGTTTTATGATTTATAATTTAAACACTTTTAAATCATAAATTTTAAAACACAAAATGTCAATTTTTTATAAAAACAAATTCCTTGACTTTATTTTTTTTTATGTTACAATGCGAAGTTAAAAGTATAATATTTAAGTTATTTATTCGGTTCTTTAATGTTTTTAACAATTAAAAAAGGAGGAAATCATGAAAAAAGTTAAATTAGTTGATTCAATCCCTGTGGTGGGAACAATTTTTTATTTAATAAGATGTAAATGTAAAAAGAAATCTATTTTTCCTATAATTTTAATTTTAAGTTTAAGAGATATCTCTTTCATCTGTCTGATAATACTAATTTTATTTTTTTATTCTTTAACTTAATTTCAATTAGGGCTAGCAAGTATTTTTTACTTGCTAGTTTTTAATTTTTAATGAACTAAATGCTAATTTATAATAATATCAATTATTTGCTATAATTTAAATTGTTATTCCAAGGCAGCTCTTCCAGCAGAAATCTCAGAAATTTCTTGAGTAATCTTCATTTGACGAATTTTATTATAAGCTAAAGTAAGACTCTCACTCATTTCTTGAGCTGCCTCCGTTGCATTTCTCATTGCTATCATTCTAGCTGATTCTTTAGATGCGTTTGATTCTAATATGGCGTGATAAATTTGCATTTTTATTAAACGAGGAAAAATTTCTTTTAACACCTTCTGAGGATGAGGCTCTACTTTATATTCAAATTTAGCTTCATTAAGTCCGTACTCTTTTACTAAACTGTCCATATCGTTGATTTGTTTTTCTAAATCAATTCTAGAAATAGGTAGCACTTGTCTAATTTTAGCTTCCTGTTTTAAAGCAGAAACATAATCAGTATAAACAATAGCTACTTTGTCATAATTTTTCTTCTCATATTCTTCTATTATTATTTTAGATAGAGGATAAATACTCTCAATTTTAGGCAAATAAGTTAACTGAGGAAAACTAGCAATGATTTTTTTCTTTAAATGACGCACCAAATCATCTCCTTTTCTACCTATTGTTATAAAATCTACTTTTAGATCTTTGTTAGATGTATCCGTTTCTATTTTTTTTATCCCTATTCTGTTAATTTTTAGTTTATCAGGATTTTTTAATTCTTCAGTAATTTTTTTAATTACTTGCGCATTAAATGCACCACAAAGTCCTCTATTAGAAGTTACCACTATTATTAAAATATTTTTAACTGGTCTAATTTCTAATAAACCATAATCATAATTTTCAAAAGCACGTGCTAAATTGGTTAAAATACTCCAAGCGCTATGAGCATAATCGCGTATTTTTAAAACGCTTTCTACGGAACGTCTCATTTTAGCTGCCGAAACCATCTCCATAGCGCGCGTAACTTTAGCTGTGTTATTAATAGATTTTATTCTTCTTTGAATCTCTTTAGAACTAGACATTGTAATAAAATTATTTTTAAACTAATTCAAATTCTTTTAATGCTTTTTGCAAAGATTCTTCCATTACAGAGGAAATTTCTCCTGTTTCTTTAATATTTTCTAAAATATCTTTATGCATAGTTGCTAAATATTTATAAAATTTTTCTTCCCACTGAGATATTTTATTTATAGGAACATCATCTAAATAACCATTAGTTAAAGCATATAAAATAACTACTTGATTTTCTATAGGTAAAGGAGCATATTGATTTTGTTTTAACACTTCTATTGTTCTTTTTCCTCTTTCTATTTGTTTTTTAGTTTTTTCGTCTAAATCAGAACCAAATTGCGCAAAAGCTTCTAATTCTCTAAATTGAGCTAAATCTAAACGCAACTTCCCAGCTACTTTTTTCATAGCTTTTACTTGAGCTGCTGATCCTACTCTTGAAACAGATAATCCTACATTAAGCGCTGGACGAACCCCCTTGTAAAATAAATCACTTTCCAAATAAATTTGACCATCTGTAATAGAAATAACATTAGTAGGAATATAAGCAGAAACATCTCCTGCTTGTGTTTCAATAATAGGTAAAGATGTGATTGATCCTCCGCCAAAAGCATCATCTAATTTTACACTTCTTTCTAATAAACGGGAATGCAAATAAAAAATATCTCCCGGATAAGCCTCTCTCCCTGGAGGGCGACGTAAAATTAATGATATTTGCCTATACGCCCAAGCATGTTTACTTAAATCATCATACACAATTAAAACGTCTTTACCTTGATCCATGAAATATTCTGCTAAAGCTGTTCCTGCATAGGGGGCAATAAAAGAAAAAGAAGCTGGCTCTGAGGCTCCAGCTACTATTACTGTTGTGTATTCCATAGCTCCATATTTTTTTAATTCGTTGACAATTCTAGCTACTTTAGATTCTTTTTGTCCAATAGCAACATAAATACAAATCATATTTTGCCCTTTTTGATTAATAATAGTATCAATAGCAATAGCAGTTTTTCCTGTTTGACGATCACCAATAATTAATTCTCTTTGTCCTCTTCCAATAGGAATCATAGAATCTATAGCTTTAATTCCTGTTTGAACTGGCTGATTAACAGACTTACGTTCAATTACCCCTGGTGCAATTTTTTCTATAGGATAATATTTATCAGTTTTTATTTTTTCTTTACCATCAATAGGCAATCCAAGAGGATTAAGCACTCTTCCTATAGATTTTTCACTTACAGGAATAGAAAGAATTTTTCCCGTAGCTTCAACCTGATCGCCTTCTTTAATTTTTTCATAATCTCCTAATATCATTATTCCTATTTCATCTTCTTCTAAGTTTAACGCTACTCCATAAATATAATTTTTATCACTTTTATCATCATCCACGATGAAACGAACCATTTCAGAGGCCATGATATTTGATAACCCTGACACTCTAGCTATTCCATCTCCTACTTCTATTACTTCCCCAACTTTTTGCATTTCTTCTTGAGTATCAATTTCCTCTATTTGTTTTTTTAGTTCCTCAATTATATAATTTTTATTATTCATAACAATACAATTTAATTTATATATTATATTTAATTTGTTATTTTGTCTTTTAATTTTCTTAATTGCTTAGCAATACTTTTATCAATAACATCTTCGTTGTTGATTTTAATTTTTATCCCTCCTTTTAGCTCTGGCTTTACTTTTGAAATTAAGTCTATTTCTTTCGCACTATATTTTTCTTTTAAAAAATTACTAATATTATTTTTTTCTTGTTCTCTTAATTTTTCTGTTGAAAATATTTGAACATCTATAATATTGTTTTTTTGATTATAAATTTTTTTAAATTTTTTTATGATTTCTTCTATCTGATTTAATTTTCTATTTTTTTGTAAAAATAAAACAAATTTTTTTAAATTTTTTTTTATTTCTTCCGGAGATTTATTCTTTGTTAAATCATATAGAATTTGAGCATATCTTTTAACCATATTTTTTAAAAAAATTATTTTTCTTTTATAATTTTTTCTATTAAATTCTTGTCTGTTTTAGCCTTCATTTTTTCATTAACAACTTTTTCTGTAGCAAGAAAAACTAGGTTAGCTATTTCTGATTTAGCTTCTTGCAATATCTTTTTTTTCTCTTTTACTATTTCTTTTTGAGCTGATTGCATTATTGTTTCTGCTTTTTTCTGGGCATCTTTTAAAATTTCATCACTATTTTTTTGAGCTTGCTTTTCTGCTTTTTCTATAATTTTTTGTGCTTCTTGACGCGCTTTTTTTAAAACTCTTTTTTCTTCTTTTTTAATAACTTCCAATTTTTTTTCTGCCTCTTCTGCATCTTGCAATCCTTTTTTAATTTTTGTTTGTCGCTGTTCTAACACGTTTAATAAGGGTGTATAAACAAATTTTTTAAGCACCCAAAGTAAAATAAGAAAATTAATTATCTGTGCTAATAATAATTTTCCATTAATACCCAAATTTCCTAATAATTCCATATATTTAGAAGAAAGACTGCTATAATTTTTTTTAGATTTTTGAACTAAAAAATACTAAAGACATCTAACTCCTGATAATTCTAATTAAAACGGGTCTTTCTAAAAATTTTAAACGAATTTAATTATCAATGCTACTACTAAAGCATAAATAGCAATAGCTTCAGTAAAAGCAATAGCTAAAATCATTACCGTTTGGATTTTAGAAGCAGCTTCAGGATTACGACCAATAGCTTCTAGCGCTTTAGATGCTAATAAGCCAATACCTATGCCAGAACCTATGGCTCCCATTCCTATTGAAATAGCTGCTCCAATAGCTTTAGCTGATTCCACGTTATTAAGCGCTCCTTCAACGACCGCTTTTGTTTCATTTACCATAAATTTTAAAAAAAATTAAGAATTATAGTTTATAAATTAATTTTAATTTATAAACTATAATTCTTAAAAATATCTAATGATGTTCTGTGGCTATTTTCATAAAAACTAAAGCTAACATTGCAAATACTAACGCTTGAATAAATCCTACAAATATCTCTAATAATAAAAATGGCAAAGGTAAGAAATAAGGAACCAATGTTAAAGCAACTGTCAATAAGACTTCACCTGCAAAAATATTACCAAATAGACGAAAGGAAAACGATATTATTTTAGCAAACTCTGAAATAATTTCAAGTGCCCCCACAAAAGTCCCTACAAAATAAGGTTTTTTTAAAGGACTAACTAAAAATTTACCGGTATATTTTTTAACACCTAAAGCAGTAATTCCTATAAACTGAACCAAAATAACCACCACTAAAGATAATGCTAAAGTCATATTTAAATCTGCACTATTACTGCGAATAAAAGGAATTATGCCTTCTTTACCTTCTTGAAAATGCTTTAATCCGATTGTGCCTAATCCTGGAACTATTTCTATCCAATTAGACAAAATAACAAAAATAAAAATCGTAGCGACAACAGGAAAAAATTTTCTTGTTTGTTCTCTATTTTTAGTAACCCCATCTATTAATTCTAATAGATTTTCTAGTATCCATTCTAATATATTTTGAAAACCCTTAGGAATTAAATTTATTTTTCGTTGCAATAAAAAAGAAGTTATTATAATTAATAAACTAATTATAATAGTAATAAAAAATGTATTCGTAATGGGAAAACTCCCTAGATAAGCAATCGTTTCTGGAGCTAAAGAAATTTCCATAAAAATTATTTAATTAATTAAATTATTTTTTACCTCTTTTTTTGTTTGATTGTTTTTCAATTAAACCTAAATAATTATTTAACTTTTTATAAATTAAATAAGTAGTGAAAAAAATAGCTAAAATAATACCTATTAAAAAAAACCAGGGCGCAGAATTTATTTTCTTATCTAAAAATTTCCCTCCTAAAGAAAATAATAATAAAGGAATAACAATTAAATATCCCATCTCCCACGCTATCCCTAACATTGACCAACTATCATTTTTTTTCACGATTTTTTAATTTACATTTATTAACTTTTTTATCTTATTATTGCTCTATTAAATTGTCAATATTTTTTAGATAATTTTCTTAACTAAACCATAAACAAAACTCTTCTTTAGAAGAGTTTTGTTTCTATCTTTTTGTTTTTGTTAATTTTATTATAAATTAATTTACTGCATCTTTCAAGGCTTTTCCAGCAGAAAATTTTGGCACTTTACGTGCAGGAATTTTGATTGATTCTCCTGTTCTAGGGTTTCTACCTTGTCTTGCTTTTCTTTTAGAAACTTTAAAGGTTCCAAATCCAGTTAAAGTTATTTTATGACCTTTTCTAAGTTCTTGAGTTACTTTATCAGTAAAAGCTTCTAAAGCAGCTCCAGCCGCTTTTTTAGAAATATCAGCAGAAGAAGCTATTGTGTTAACTAGAACTTCTTTAGTTATATTTTTTGCCATGTAAAACACCTCCCTTCAAAATTAATTTAAATATTTACTTTAAAATTCTATAATTTTACTAAAAATAACGCAAATAAGTTATCCACAGTTTATATTTTAATATAAGCTTTGTATAAATTATATATTGCATAAACTATTTTAACGAGCGTATTCCACAGCCCTTAATTCTCTTAATACATTTACTTTTATTTCACCAGGATATTTAAGTTCTTCTTCTATTTTATTAGCAATCTCTTTAGCTAATTTTATAGCTCTTAAATCATCTACTTCTTCCGGTGAAACAAAAACTCTAATTTCTCTACCGGCTTGAATAGCAAAAGATTTTTCCACTTCTTCAAAAGAGTTAACGACATTCTCTAGCTCTTCTAATCTTTTTAGATAATTTTCTAGTGTATCTTTACGCGCTCCTGGACGAGCAGCAGAAATAGCATCTGCAGCTGCTACTAGATAAGATTCTTGAGTAGCAAAAGGATAATCTTCATGATGAGATTTCATTGCATCAATAACTTTTTTATCTATTCCAAATTTCTCTAAAATTTTTATACCTATTTCTATGTGTGTTCCTTGAATTTCATGATCTACAGCTTTACCAATATCATGAAAAAGTCCTGCTTTTTTTGCTAGATTTACATCCGCTCCTAATTCCGCAGCTAGAGCTCCCGCTAAATGAGCTACTTCTATAGAATGAATTAAAACATTTTGACCAAAACTAGTTCTATAACGAAGTCGTCCTAAAAGATAAACTAATTTAGGAGGTATTCCAGCTATACCCACATCATAAGTAGCCGCTTCTCCAGCTTCTCTAATTTTTTTATCAATTTCTTCTTTAGCAAATTTCACTGCTTCATCAATTCTAGTAGGATGAATTCTGCCATCCTCTATAAGTTTTTCTAGCGCAATTCTAGCAATTTCTCTTCTTACTGGATCAAACCCAGAAATAACTAATGCTTCTGGTGTATCATCAATTATTATTTCTACACCTGTTTGTTGTTCTAATGTTTTAATATTTCTTCCTTCTCGCCCTATAATTCTTCCTTTAATATCATCTGAAGGTAAAGAAATAGTTGTGGTAGTTATTTCAGCAGCATGAGATGAAGCATATTTTTGCACTGCTGTTGTTATCATATCACGAGCTTTTTTTTCTATTTCGTCTTTGGCTTCTTTTTCTAGTTTGCTTAATCGTTCTGTTAATTCTTTCTTATTTTCTTCTTCTGTTAATTGCAATAATACTTGTTTAGCTTGTTCTTTATTTAAAGAAGCTATTTTTTCTAATCTTTTCATCTCTTCTTCTTTTATTTCTTTCGTTTCTTCTTTAATCTTTTTAATTTCTTCCGCTTTTTGCTTTAACATTTCCGTTCCCTTATCTAAATCTACCATTTTTTTATCTATCATTTCTTCTCTTTTTGCTAAACGAGATTCCATTTTTTGAATTTGGGTTTTTCTTTCTTTTTCTTCCTGTTTAATATCATCAAGAATATTAACCGCTTTCTTTTTAGCGTTTAATAAAATGTCTTCGGCTTTTTTTTCTGCATCTTTAATTATTTTCTCTGCCTTACCCTCTGCGGTAGAAAGTTGTTTTTTGGCAATTGTTTGTCTAGCATAATATCCTAAAACAGAACCTAATGAAATAGAAACAATAACGGTTCCTAACATAAATAAACTTATTTCCATTTTTTTAGAATATTTTTCGTCTATAAAAAGTTTATTTTCTAAAAATTTTTATAAATTCAAAAAGTAATGCGCTATTATATTTTTATTAAAGTAAACTAATTTTTGATTTTTTTTAATTGACGTCATTAAATTTTTAACAATCACTTTATTTATACTTATAGAACGAAAAATAATTTTATTAATAAAATTATACTTTAGCAAGTATACTTTAATTATCGTTTTTTGTCAAAGATTTAATAAAATGTTATAATAAAAAAATAAAATTTTATTTTTTTATTTTTTAATTTATGTTGCAACCTGTTATATTAATTGTTTTAGATGGTTGGGGAATTAGTACTTCAAAAAGAGGTAATGCTATATCTAAAGCAAATAAACCCACTATCACTAAACTTAACAAATATTATCCTATGACTGCTTTACAAGCTTCGGGTATTTCCGTAGGAATACCTTGGGGCGAACCAGGTAATAGTGAAGTAGGTCATATGACACTAGGAGCAGGACAAATTATTTATCAAAATTTACCTAGAATAAGTTTAGCTATTCAAGAAGGTACCTTTTTTCAAAATAAAACTTTTTTAGATGCAATGACCAATGTAAGAAAAAACGATTCTTCTTTGCATCTTATGGGATTAGTTGGTTCTGGAACTACTCATTCTTACATAGAACATCTTTATGCTTTATTAGAATTAGCTAAATTACAAAAAATAGAAAAAGTGTTTGTACATATTTTTACTGATGGAAGAGATTCTCCTCCCACTAACGGAGTCGGAATAGTAAAAAATATTCAAGAAAGAATGAAATATTTACAAACAGGAAAAATAGCTTCTGTTTGTGGTAGAAGTTTAGCTATGGACAGAAATAATAATTGGGAACGAACTGAAAAAGTTTATAATTTATTAACCAAAGGAGAAGGAGAGCCAATTGAAGATGTGGTTACTTATTTACAAATGTCTTATGATAAAGGAATAACCGATGAGTTTATTTCTCCAGGCATAGTTATGAATAATCAACAACCTTTAACTACTATTAAAGATAAGGATTCAGTAATATTTTTCAATTTTAGAGAAGATCGTGCGAGACAATTAACTAAAGCTTTTGTTTTACCTTCTTTTGATAAATTTCCTCGTTCTAAAAAACTTGATTTAAATTTTGTTACTATGGTTAATTATGAAAAAGATATACCCGCCAATGTAGCTTTTCCACCTAAAGAGATTAAAAATGGATTAGGAGAAATATTAAGTCAAAATCACAAATTACAACTTCGTATTGCTGAAACAGAAAAATATGCTCATGTTACTTATTTTTTTAATGGAGGAAAAGAACAACCTTGGCCAGGAGAAGATAGAATTTTAATTCCATCCCCCACTGTTTCTCATTTTAATGAAACTCCAGAGATGAGTGCTTATCAAATTACTGAAAGAGTTATTCAATCTATAGAATTAAAAAAATACGATTTTATTCTTATTAATTATGCTAATCCTGATATGGTAGGACATACTGGTGATGAAAAAGCTACTATCAAAGCTATTGAAATAGTGGACGAATGTCTTTCTATGTTAGTTCCTACCGCTTTAAAATTTAACCATAAAATATTAATCACCGCTGATCATGGAAATGCTGAACAGTTAATAAACCCTAATACTGGTGAAATAGACACCCAACATACCAGCAACCCTGTTCCTCTTTGGTTTGTTACACCTGATAATCATAGAGAAAAAGATCCTGCTAATACACATATTGAGGACATAGAAACAGGAGGTATTTTAAGTGACGTTGCTCCTACTATTTTAGAATTATTAAATTTAGAAAAACCTAAAGAAATGACTGGAGAAAGCCTTCTTCCTATTTTAAGATAAAAAATTATATATTCTCCAAACTATCATTTTCTTTTCCTAATAACTTAATTTTAAAACTAGTTTTAAATTCTTTTAATTCTTGAATTTTAAATTTTTCTGCTATTAAATAAAAACTTACTACACCTAGTATTCCCGCTACAACCAATTGAAATAAAACTGCCCAAAAAGTATTAAGAATAATAAAATAGCTTATTAAATAACGTGTTAAATAAATAACTATACTAGCCAACAAACTAGTTAAAAATATTTTTTTTACAGAAAAAAAGGTTTTTTGTAAATCTTTTTTTATTATTATTTTTCTCAGGAAAAATAATAATAAAAAAGTATTAATTATACTGGATAAAGAAAAAGCTAATGCTAAACCAATTACTCCCCACCTTTTTATAAAAATAAATAAACTTAATAAATTAATAAATTCGCTAATTAAAGCAATAAAAAAAGGGGTTTTTGTGTCTTGAAGAGAATAAAAAGCCCTAGAAAATAAAGGTATAAGAGCTTGGGCAAAAAGACTAAAAACTAAAACACCTAAAACAGATAATGTTCTTAATGTATCATTCCAGTTAAATTTTCCTCCTCCTAAAATAACCCTTACTATTTCTGCTCTTAAAACAAAGAAAAATAAACTAATTGGAACAATAAAAAAAAGTATTCTTCGTATGGTTCGTGTTAAAATATGACTAAATTTTTTAAAATTATTTTCTGCAGATAAAGAGCTTAATAAAGGAAAAACTGCCACAGCAAAAGGAATACTAAAAAGACCTAGTGGTATACTTTGAATATTATTTGCTAAATTAAAAACAGCTAATGAACCCGCTGTTAAAGTAGAGGCAAAAATAGTAATAATTAATAAATTTATTTGAGAAACACCCATAGCTAAAGAACGGGGCAACATAAGAATTATTATTTTTTTAAGATCATTTTTTATTAGTGACCAATTTATTTTTCTTTGAAAACGAAAATCAATTTGCTTAATAAATCCTATTTGAATTAACATATGCAAAAAAGCACCTAAAACAACTCCCCAAGCTAAACCAATATCCCCTAAAATTGGCACTAACACTAAAATACCAAAAATAATACCTAAATTATAAAAAATAGGAGCTAATGAAAAAGCTAAAAAACGTTTAAAGGAAACTAAAATACTTCCAAAAATAGCGCTTATTCCTAGAAAAAACGGGCTAAGAAACATAATTTTAGTAAAAATTATTGTTTTTTCTAATTTTTCAAATGAAAAACCTGGTGCAATTAAATGTATTAAAGGATAAATAAATAAAAAAAGTATAATACCAATAAACAACATTGTTACTATTTCTAAAATTAGTAAAGATTGTGATAATTGCCAAGCTTCTTGTTTCTTTTTTTTAACTATTAAATCAGTAAAAACAGGAATAAAAGCAGCATTTAACGCTCCTACTATTAAAAAATTATAAACTAAATCAGGAAGACGAAAAGCTGCATAATAAATATCTAAAACATCGCCAGCACCAAAGGAAGACGCCAATATTCTATCTCTTATCAATCCTAATATTCTACTAAATATACCCGCTACTGAAACAACTAGAGCTGCTCCAGCTACTGTTTCGTTGGGTAATTTTTGAAAAGTTTTTTTGTAAAAATTTTTCCAATTCAAGTTTTTAAAAATTATTTTTTACAATAAAAAATACCTTCTTATTATAAGGTATTTAAAAATTTAAGCAATAAACAATAAAACACTATTTTATATAATATTTTTATAAATACTAATATAATTAAAAAATTACTCTAATATTTTTAGCTTCCTCCACTTCATTATTGTTTTCATCTATTATTTTTGCTCTTATATTTATATTAGAATTATTTTTATTATTAGGAATTATATAATTATATTTTATTTCTTTATGTTTAGTTGATTTTACTTCATTTCCTTCTATATAAAGTTTTATTTTATTAATTCCATAAATAGCTTCTGCCTTAGCTTTAATATTTAATACATTTCCATTTTGAGAAACAGAAAGATTAATTTCAGGCAAATATTTTTTAAAATCATCTTTTTTACACTCTTCCGGCTTTTTTGCTTTAATATAATTTTCTTTTTTGTTTTGTTTATACCAGTCATCTACTCCTTTTTCCCAACGATTAAATTGAGGATCTTTTTCAGGATTTTGAGGATAATCACCTAATGGATCTTCTTTATTTACATACCATAAAATATTATGCACATCTGCAAAAATTTTCTTTTTTCTTTTTTCTTGAGGACAATATTTATTAGCCAAACAATATTTATTGTGTTTTTTAGGTATTTCACAAACTTCAATTTCTTTTTTTAAATCTAACTCTCCTTTTAAAATAGGTTTTTTAATATCCTTAATCGTTTCCTCTTTATTATATTTCGGAAATTCTTCTTTATCATAGTTAACTAAAACCTTATCTAAAAATGCTCTCCAAATAGGCGCTGCTACATTAGCACCCGCAGCCCCAATTTTCATAGGAGAATTATCGTTGTTTCCTGCCCAAACACCTACCGCTAATGAAGGTGTATAGCCAATTGTCCAACCATCTCTAAATTCATTAGTAGTTCCTGTTTTAGCAACCACTTGTCTATCATTAAAACGTAAAGGGTTATTTTCACCGAAAGCAGGAGCTCTATATTTATTAGTAGATAAAATATGGTCTAACATCGCAATATATTTTTTATCTACAATTTTTTCTCCTGAATAATTTTTATATTCTTCTAATACTTTCCCTTTATTATTAACTATTTTTAAAATAGCTGTTTTATTTTTACGTATACCTTTATTAGCTAATGTAGCAAAAGCAGCTACATGATCTAATAATTTAACCTCACCACCTCCTAAAACTAAAGATAATCCATATCTTTTAGGATTATTTAAACTAGTAATACCTAACTGTTTAGCAGTAAAAATAGCATTTTTTATTCCCACTAAATAAAGCATTTTTACTGCTGGAACATTTAAAGACATCCCTAAAGCATTTTTTACTTTAATAGGCCCATGAAAAACACCATCATAATTTTGAGGAATGTAGTTTTTATCTGAACCTGCTTCAAAATCAGTTTTCACATCAAATAAAATTGTTTCTGGCGTATATCCTTTCATAAAACCAGTTAAATAAACATAAGGTTTAAAAGATGATCCTGGTTGCCTTTCACGGATAGCTACATTTACTTGTCCATCTATAGATTTATCAAAATAATCTTTACTACCAACCATCGCTAAAATTTGTCCTGTTTTAGGATCTATAGCTACTAAAGCAGCATTAGTAGCTTTCCATTTTAAAGTATTTTTTTCTACACCTTCTTTAATTACTTTTTCTGCTATTTGTTGCTTATCCCAATCTAATGTTGTATAAACATTTAAACCACCTTGTTCTATTACATCGTCACCATATTTATTTTCTAAATATTCTTTTACATACATAACAAAATGAGGAGCCTTAATATTTTCTTTATGAGGAATAATTTTTCGAAAGGTATCTATATTAATTGCTTCTTGATATTGTTTATCTGTAATAAAACCTAAATTTTTCATAATTTCTAAAGTTCTTCTTTGACGTGCTTTTAATTTTTCTATATGAGATCCATAAGGAGAATAAAAAGTAGGCGCCTTAGGAAGGGAAGCTAATAAAGCTGCTTCATCTAGAGTTAGTTTTTGAGCTGGTTTTCCAAAAAATGTCTGAGCAGCTGCTTCTATACCATAAGCATTTGAACCATAAGGAATTTCATTTAAATACATCTGTAAAATTTCATCTTTACTAAATTTTTGTTCAATTTCTATCGCTAATATAATTTCTTTTATTTTTCGAGTAAAAGTTCTTTCATTAGTTAAAATAGAATTTTTTATAAATTGTTGGGTAATAGTAGATCCTCCTTGCGCTACTCCTTTATGTAAAATATCTTTTAAAGCTGCTCTAAAAATAGAAGAAATTTTTATACCATGATGAAAATAAAAATCCTGATCTTCTAAAGAAATTGTGGCATATTTTACACTAGTGGGTATATCTTTAAATTTTATAACAGTTCTTTTTTCCTCTCCATGTATTTCATAAAGCAAATGTTTACCTGTTCTATCAAAAATTTTAGTTGATTCTGGTATAAACCTTTTGTTTATTTTTTCAGGATTAGGTAAATCTTTACTATAATATACAAAAATTCCGAAAATAAATAATATTATTATTAAAAAAGAAATTAAAGAAAAAATAAAAAAATATTTAAACCATTTTTTTATATCTCTTTCTTTTCTTTTTATTTGATTATACATTTATTTATTAATTATTTTTTTATAGGCATTAAAATATATTCAAAATTATTCTTTTTGTTGTTACTTTCAGTTATAATAATCGGCTTATCGGAATCTATTATTTTAAGATTAACTATATCACTATCTACCACACTTATACCATCTAATAAATATTTACTATTAAACACAATATCTTGATTATCTCCTTGAATATCAGCTTCTAATATTGTTTTATTTTCACCTATTTCTTGTTCTTGAGAATTAATAATTAACTGATTTTTTTTATTGTCAATTTTCAAGTTTAATTCCCCTTTATTATTAAAAACTAAAGCTAAACGAATAGCTTGTAATAAACTATTTTTATCTATATTTACTTTTGTATTAAATTTTTGAGGAATTATTTGACTATAATCCGGATATTTACCATTAATTAAACGAGAAGTTAATAATATATCATTATCAAATTTAATAAATATTTGATTTTGATCAGTTATAAATTCTATTTCTTTACAATTATTATCTATAATTCTATTTATTTCTAATAAAGTATTAAAAGGTATTATTAATGTTTCTTTTTTTTCTATTATTTCTTTATAATTACTTCCTTTTTCTTTATTATTTAAATCAATTATTATTTTACTTAATCTAAAGCTATCCGTACTAGCTAATTCTAAATAATTATCTTTAAAAATAATATTAACACCTGTAAATTCTAATCTCGTATCTTGATTAGAAACACTAATATTTAATTTATTAATAATCTCTCTTAAAATATCTGCTTTAATTTTAAAAAGAAATTCCTTTTTTGTTTGAGGTATTATCGGAAAATCATCATTAGATATTATTTTAATTTTAGTTTTATTATTATTACTACTAATATTTAAAAACTTTTCATCAGATTTTAATTGAATTTTATTAATAAAGTTAAAGTTATTAATAAAATTATTAATAATTTTAGCAGGAACAGCTATTTTTCCATTTTTTTCTATTTTTGCTCCTATTTTTAAAATTATACCTAATTCTAAATTAGTGGCTGATATTTTTAATAAACCTTTTTCTGTTTCTAATAAAAGACTACTTAAAATTGGTAAATCATTATTTTTTCCTGTTATTTTTTCTGCTAAAGAAATAACTTTTTTTAATTTTTCTAAATTAGTAGTAATATTCATATATTTAATTATTTATATTATTGACTATAATGATTAAATATTAAAAAATTGTGGATAACTATTATTTTATTAAGTATATTAATAAAATAATAGTTAATAACTTATGGATAAAAACGGAGATAATTTCTTGAATAAACTGGTGATTATTTTATAATTTATTTGTTTACTATTTTTATTTAAAAATAGTAAACAAATTATACTAATGTTATTAACAAATAAATTATAATTATCAAAACATTATTAACAACTTATCCACAAAATTATCCACAGTTATTTATTTTTTGGAATATAATAAATCTTTTATGTAATTCAAATCATCTTGTAATTTTTCATCATCTTGTAATTGTTGTTTTATTTTTTCATAACCATGAATAGCTGTAGAATGATCTCTTCCTCCAAAAAAATCACCAATCCAAGGAAATGAAGCATTTAATTCAGTTTTCATTAAATACATACCTATTTGACGAGGAAAAGCAATTCTTTTTTTTCTTGTTTTAGTGAAAAAGTCATTTTCATTAATACCATAAAAATCAGCTAAAACTTTAATAATATGTTTATGTGTAATTCCTTTCTTTTTTTGATTATTAATATTTTCTTTTAAAATACTTTTAATAAAATCCAAATTAGGATTTATTTTTTTTAATTGGCTAATAGCAATAATTTTATTTAAAATACCTTCTAATTCTCTAATGTTACTTTGAATATTTTGAGCTATATATTCAATAAGATTATCTTTGAGAAAAAAATTCTTTTCTTCAATTTTACTTTTTAAAATAGCAATACGTGTTTCTAAATCAGGTAAACTAATATCTACAATCATACCTCCTTCAAAACGGGAACGTAATCTTTCTTCTAAGACAGATATATTTTTAGGAGAACGATCACTACTAATAATAATTTGTTTATTTATTTGATAAAGAAAATTAAATATATGAAAGAAAATATCCTGAGTTATTTCTTTTCCAGAAATAAATTGTATATCATCAATAATTAATAAATCTACTTGTTTATATTTATTTTTAACATTTTCAATGGTTTTATTTTGGATAGAAGTAATAATTTCATTAGTAAAGTCTTCTGATGAAGTATAATAAACTTTTTTTTCTAAGGAATTATTTTCTAAAATCTTATTACCTACCGCTTGTAATAAATGTGTTTTTCCTAATCCTACTCCTCCATAAATAAATAATGGATTATAAGTAGTTCCTAAATTTTCAGTAACAGATAAACAAGCTGCGTGAGCTAATTGATTATTTTCTCCTATAATAAAATTTTCAAAAGTATAACGAGGATTTAAATTAGAAAAATTATGATTTAAAAAAAGATTATTATTTTTATCATAATTTACAAAAAAATCATTTTTATGAGTAGCTTGTTTAGAATTATTTTTAGGTGCTACAACGGCATCAATTTTTTTTGTAGTAGTTATATTTTTTTTTGAGCTATCTATTAAACATTGAATATTCTTTATTTCAGGGTGATATTTATTAAGAGCTTTTAAAATTTGCCCATTAAATTTATTTTCTAACCATTCTTTAGCAAATCCATGAGCTACATTAATAAAAGCAATATGATTTTCAATTTTTATAATACTGGTTCCTTTAAACCAAGTTACAAATTGAGCTTCGGAAACAGTGGATTCAATTTCTCCTAAAACAGCTTTCCATAAATCTTCCTTATTTAATTTTTGTTGATTTTTGCTTTTAAAAATACCCATAAAACAATATAGATAATAAAAAAAATAAAAAAGGTTAGTTTCTTTATTATAGAAATAACTGAAAAAACGTCAAGTTATCCACAATAATTAAAAATGTTAATAACTTGTGGATAAAACGTGGAAAATTGTGAATTTTATATAAATTTTTAATAAAATTAAGATATAAAATAGAATTAATTTTATTAAATATATATTTAATAAAGATATTTTAAATAAATTAACAATTTTTAAAAAACAAATATGAGTTTTATTTAATTAAAAACATTGACTTTTTAATATATATTGCTAAACTGCTAGTGATTTTAATGAAAGTTAATTAATAAAAATATGCCTCAAAGAACTTATCAACCCAAAAAATTAAAAAGAAAAAGAAGACATGGATTTAGAAAAAGAATGCAAACAAAAGATGGACAAACAGTTATAAAACGTCGCCGTAAAAAGGGACGTAAAAATATAACTGTATAATTTTATTTTTATGTTAAATAAGCAATATCGCTTAAAAAACAAAAAAGAGATAGCTTTTGTTTATAAATCAGGAAAAAAAACAGCAGGTAAAAACTTAATTTTAAGATTTATTTTAAATAATAAACAATTAAGGTTTGCTTTTGTTGTGAGTAAAAATAAAGTAAAAAAAGCTGTTGAACGTAATAAAATAAAAAGGATGTTGAGAGTTATAATTAATGCTAAAATAGACAAAATTATTAAAAAAGCCGATATTGTGATAGAATATAAAGGTTATATTAATTTTATTAATTCTAAAGAAGAATATAAAAAAATAAAAATTATTTTAGATAAAGAAATTGATTTTTTATTTCAACAGAATAATTTTTATTCTTTTTAAATATTTATGTTGCATTTGTTTAATATATTAGTTTATCAACCGCTTTATAATATACTTATATTTTTTTATAATATTATTCCAGGAAAAGATTTTGGAATAACTATTATTATAGTAACAATTTTAATTAAATTACTATTAGTTTCATTATCTAAAAAACAAATAGAATCACAGAAAAAATTACAAGAACTACAACCTAAAATTAAACAATTACAGGAAAAATACAAGGATGATAAAGAAAAACAAACTAAGGAATTAATGAAGTTTTACAAAGAAAACAAAGCTAATCCTTTTGGAGGATGTTTTCCGATGATTATCCAATTAATATTTTTTATTGCTCTATATAGAGTAATTATTAATCTTTCTAATGGAGGATTAGAAATAGATGGTAATAATTTATATCATTTTATACATAATCCAGAAAAGATTAACCACTTTTTTTTAGGAATAATTGATTTAACTAAACCAAGCTATATTTTGGCGGTTTTAGCTGCTATAGGGCAATATTGGCAAACAAAAATGATGATGAATGAAAAAAAAGAAGAGAAAAATAAAATACAAAACAAAAAAGAAAAAAAAGAACCTGATTTTTCTCAATTAATGAGTCAACAAATGACTTATTTAGGACCGCTTTTAACTCTTTTTATTGGAATTAAATTTGCTGCGGGATTAGCTCTTTATTGGTTGGTTTCTACTTTATTTTCTGCTTTTCAACAAAAATATATATTTAATCAAGTTAAAAAAGATAAATAAGATATATAAATTTATGTTAAAAAAAGAAGAAGATAAAAATAAAATAATACAAGAAACAATAATTTTAATGTTAAAATTAATGGATTTTAATAATTATGAATTAGAAACAAAAGACTATTTAGAAAATACTAATGAATTAGTTTTTAATATTAAAACAAAAAATAATACAGATTCAAGTTTTTTAATTGGTCAAAAAGGTATTAATTTAAGATCTTTTCAACATTTAGTTAGACTACTTGTTTCTAAAAAAATACAAGAAAAAATACGTTTTATAGTGGATGTTAATAATTATATTCAAGAAAATAATCAGCGATTAATTCAGCAGACTCAAATGGCAGTGGATGAAGCGATTAATAAACATAAAACAATTATTCTTCCTCCTATGACAGCTTATCAAAGAAGATTAATTCATTTAATGTTAGAGAAAAATAATAAAGTAACCACAGAAAGTACAGGAGAAGGTCCTGAGAGAAAAATAATTATTCAACCTAAGTCAGATATTTTATAATTTTTTATATATTATGTTAGCGCGTAAAATTGCTTATAATGTTTTTGCTAATGCTATAATGAAAGTTTTAGCTACAATGTTAGCTTTAATAAGTATAGGATTTTTAACGCGCTATCTTGGCCAAGCTGGTTTTGGTGATTATGCAACTGTCTTAGCTTTTTTTGCTTTTTTTAACGCTCTAGCAGATTTAGGTTTATATGCTACAGCTACGAGAGAAATTTCTCGTCCCCAAGCTAATGAAAAAGAAATTATTAGCAATGTATTTACTTTAAGATTAGTTGTTTCAATTTTAATTCTTTTAATAACTCCTTTTATAATTTATTTTTTTCCATATTCTTATCAAATTAAACTAGGTATATTTACAGTAGCTATTGCTTTTATTTTTTCTTCTTCTTATATGGTTTTAAATGGAATTTTTCAAAAACGTTTAATTATGGATAGAGTGGCTCTGATAGAATTTTTAGGAAAAATTGTTCAGGTTAGTTTTATTATATTAGTTATTTGGAAAAAATTAAGTTTTAATTGGATTATTTTTTCTTTATTATTATTTTCTTTTTTTAATTTTAGCTTAATTACTTTTTTAGCTCGTCGTTATGTAAAATTTAATTTAAAAATTAATTGGCAATATTGGAAAAAATTTTTAAAAATGTCTTTACCTATGGGAGGAGCTACTTTAATTACTTTTTTTTACTTTAAAACCGATACAATCTTACTTTCTTTATTAAAAGGTAGCCAAGCAGTAGGAGTTTATAATGGAGCTTATAAAATTGTAGAAAATATTACCTTTTTTCCCGGAATGATAATGGGATTAGTTCTCCCGCTTATTTCTAGATATATTTTTACAAAAAAAGAAAAATTTAAGCAAATAAGTGACAAAACTTTTAAGGTTTTTTTTCTATTAGTAATTCCTTTGGTAATAGGAAGTTGGTTTTTAGCTTCCAATATAGTTTTAATTATTGGAGGGAAAGAATTTCTTTCATCAGCTCCCATTTTGCGGATCTTAATTTTTTCTTTAGCTTTTATCTTTTTTGGTAATTTATTTAATAATATTTTATTAGCGGGGAATATGCAAAAAAAACTTATGCAGGTGTTGTTTTTTTGCGCTTTTTTTAATGTTTTTGCTAATATTTTATTTATTCCGCTTTATTCTTATTGGGCGGCAGCGGTAATTTCTTTAATTACAGAAGCAATGGTTGTTTTTCTTACCGCTTATCTTACGAAAAAATATTTAAATTATATTCCTTCTTTAAATAATTTGTCAAAATTTATTTTGTCAGGAGCAATAATGGCTTTTTTTCTTTATTTAAGTCCATATCATAATTTCATTTTCTTGTTAATAGGAAGTTCTATTTTATATTTTTTAATGCTATATATCACTCAAGCTATTACTAAAGAAGAAATATTAAGTATTTTCCAAAAATAATAAAATATTTTTTATTTTGAAATAATTTCTTGCATAAAATTAAAGAGAAGTTATAATTAAAAGAGTATGAAATGCTTTATAATAACTAAAAAACTCTTTTTCTTTCTTTTTCTCTTTATTTTTGTTATTTTAATTTTATTTAACAAAAAAAATCAGCCACTTAAAGTAAAAGCAAGTAGTTTTGATACTTTTAAAACTGTTTATTTAAAAGATAATAATATTCAATGTCAAATCATTACAGGGGCAAACTCTGTAGAGGATTTTTTAAAAGAAAACAAGATAAAAGTTACAGAAGATGATCTTGTTTATCCTACTTATTCAACTAAAATAGTTAATGGGAGTAAAATTATTATTCAAAGAGGGAAACGATTTCAAATATTAACTGGAAATAAAATATATCAAGGAAAAACACAAAGTGAAACGGTGAAAGATTTACTAGAAAAAATAGGAATTAATTTAAAGCAAGAAGATATAGTTATACCTAAATTGGATAGTTTTATTTACGATGGTATAAAAATTAAAATAATTTTTGTAGAAATTAAAGAAATCACTATAAAAAAAACCATAAAATATAAAACAATTATTAAAAAAGATGATAAATTAAGCTGGCGGATGCGTAAAATAAAACAAAAGGGAAAAAATGGAATAAAAACCATAACTTATAAAGTAATTTATCATAACAATAAGGAAATCTCCAGGAAACAAATAAAAAAAGAGATAATGCAAAAACCGCAAACAGAAATTATTATTCAAGGCGATTATATTAAATTAGGCAAAACACATCGGGGGCAAGCTAGTTGGTATAAATTCACAGGAAAAATGACGGCAGCTAATCCCTGGTTGCCTTTAGGAAGTTATGTAAAAGTTACTAATTTAGATAATAATAAATCAGTAATTGTAAAAATTGTTGACAGAGGTCCGTTTGGAAAAGGACGGATTATTGATTTAGAAAAGAATGCTTTTAGTAAAATAGCTTCTTTAGGTAAAGGTATAATAAATGTAAAAATGGAAGAAATAAAAAATTAAAATATGTCGGCTCCATTAGGACAAAATTTTTTAAATAATAAAAAAATAGCGCAAAAAATAATTCAAGTATCTAAAATAAAAAAAGGAGATAGTATTATAGAAGTAGGACCAGGAAAAGGAATTTTAACCCAATTATTAATTAAGAGAGGAGCTAAAATAATTGCCATTGAATTAGACCAAGAATTATTTTTAAAACTCAAGTATAAATTTAAGAAGAATAAAAATTTATTTCTTCTTAATGAGGATATTCTTGCAATAAACTTTAATAAATTAATTAAAGACCAAAAAATAAACGATTATAAAATAGTTGCTAATATACCTTATTATATAACTTCAAAAATAATACGTTTATTTTTAGAAAGTCGTTTTTCTCCCCAAAAAATGATTTTAATGGTGCAAAAAGAAGTGGCTAATAGAATGGTTGCGCCAATGGGAAAAACAAGCAAACTATCAATAATGGTGCAATATTATAGTGTGCCTAAATTTTTGTTTTCTGTTTCATCTGAAAATTTTTCTCCTCAACCAAAAGTAGACAGTGCTATTATTGAATTAAAGATCAAAAAGCAATTTTTAAATTTAACCGAAGAAAAATTTAAGAAAAATAAAGAAAAAAGTAAAAAATTTTTTAGAGTAGTTAAAGTAGGATTTGCTAGTAGAAGAAAAACATTATTAAATAATCTTAAAAATGGATTTTCTCACTTAAGAAAAGAAAAAATAATTCAAATAATGGAAGAGATAAATTTAAATAAAAATACCAGAGCTCAAGAACTTTCTTTAGAAAAATGGAAAAAACTAGTCAAACAACTAGAAGTATTTTTATAAAATAAACTTTATGAAGCCCAGTTTTCTCTAGCTAAAACAAAAAATCTTTCTTTTTCTTTTTCGTTCATTGTAATGCAGACAACTTTAACTGAGTAATTATTTAATTTTTTTATTATAGAATTAATTAATAATTGTTTGATAGGAACATTAGCAAAAGGTAATTTTAATTCTATGAACCATTTTTCCTTCTATTTTTTTATATTGCCAATCATACCTAAAGCTAAAAGACTCATGTTGATTTCAGGATGTTTTAGTTCGTCTAATTGTTTTTCTATTTTTTTAGGATTCATTTTTTTTATAATTTTTAAAACTATAATTAAAAATATATAACCAAAGAAAAAATAAAACAAAATAAAAAATGTAAGAAAACCATTCTAAAAAGAAAAGATGAGAGATTTTGTAAAATTGAAAAGTAGCTAAAGTAAATGCTCCTGTGGGAAACACAAAAGCCCACCATAGTTCAGAAAGAGGAATGTGCGTCTTTTCTTTTATTATACGATAATATAGAGTTAATAAACCGCCTATTACCCACAAACCATAGCCATAAAACAAGAAGGAATAAAGAATACTAATTTGAAAAAATAAAGTTCTTATATTAAAACTAAAGGGAGAAATTTTTAATAATTGAGAAAGTGATAAAAGAGCTAAAATAGAAACAGCTACAGGAGCTAAAACAATATGAAAAGTAGGAATCATTTTATTTTCTATATCTTGTTGTATTTTACTTTTATAATAAATAAGATTTAAAGTAAGAAAATACAGAATAAAAGCAGGTCCTAATAAAAATAAATTAAATATTTTAATAAAATTTTGCAAAGAAGAAACTTTTAAAGCTAAAACAGAACCAGCGGTAATTAAAACAAATAATCCTACGGGAGGCAAAAACCAAGTTCCTGCAATATGTTGAATTTGAGAACGAAATTTTAAGTTAATGGGAATAATAACAACAAAAAATAAGGAGAAAAATAAGCTAATTAACCAAAATAAAATAGCTAATTTTAAGGAATAAACAGAAAACAGAGGTAAGCCTATATTAACTAACATTAAAGTTATCAAAGCTGAAGCAATGGGCATAGCTGAATAAAGATTAGTTTTGGCTGGATTTTTAATGTTGTCAATAAAATTATTCCAATTATAAATATGTTCTAAAAGTAAAATAAAATAATAAAGAAAAATTATAATCACACTAACTTCTAACAAAAAAGCTAGCCAATGAAATATTTTTGCAGAAAAGAGAAGTTGAGAAGCTAAGGCTAAAGCAGATGTTCCCATTAAAGCGATGAAAACAATTAAATTGAGAGATTTTTTAAACATAAGCTTAATTTTTAATAATAATAAAAGAAGATATAAAAAAGTTATAAATAGATATTAAGATAGAAGATATAAAGTTATTTTTATTATAATAATAGATAAAAATTGGTCAATATTTTTATAAATATCAAAGGATAAATTTTAGAATAGTAAAAAAATAAATTTGTTTTTGTGTCTATACTTTAAAATATATTTTTAAAAAGTAATAAGCCGACAAAAAAGGAAGTTGCATTAATAATAAGAGATAATTTTAACATACTTAAATAGCTTTTTCTTGTGGCAAATTGTAATAAAATTGATTCTATTATTACAATAAGTATTTCTAAGTTAATAATTGAAATATAATTAATAAGGACAAGATAAAAAAAAGAATTTATCCACAAAAAGTAAGAAAGTAGAGGATGTGTTATTAAGTTAATAAAAAAAACAGCAATTAAAATTTTTTTATTTTTGAATCCTAAAATATAGGTAATAAAAACTTCAATTATTATGGTTAAAATAAGTGCTAAAAAATAATTATTCATTGTTATATTTTTTATTTTTTTCTTAATTTAGCTAGTACTACAAAAGAAGTAATGGCAATAATTATAACTAGTATACCAATAATAATATATAAAGGAAATGGACCTACAAGCGAATTTGGATCTAGGGAAGTATCTGTTATATCAGTTTCGCCACCTGGAAGTAAATCAGCTAATGTTTTTGGAGTGGATGTTAATAGATTTAAAACTAAAATCAAAAAAGCAATGGTAAGTATATTCCTTTTTTTAGTACTTTTTATAGTAATTGTTTTCATTAAATTATAAATTAATTTTTAGTTGATTTTTAAAATAATTATATAACACTTTGAAACTAAAAAGCAATGCACTAGCAGAAATAATAATAATTAAAAAGGTAATCCAATGATTATTGAATAGAGGTTTAATACCTAAATAAACAGGAATAGCACCGATTATTAAAGCTAATACAGTTAAACCAAAGGCAGTAGCTGGTCTTCCGGGAAGCATATTAGATAAAGCAGTAAGGGTGATAGGCATTGTTATTTGAAACAAAAATGCGCCAATAATTACTAATAAAGGTGAATATTGGAAAAAAGCAAGAAGAGGTGCGGAAAATGTTAGGGCGATGATAGCTGTTTTTATCCAGCCAAACTTGTCTGCAAAAAATCCACCTAAAGCTTTTCCTCCTACTATTGCAATAGTTAGCGCAAAGAGTAAATTAACATTTGATTTCCAGGCAAAAACAGCTGTTAACCCATAAAGTGCTCTTATTGATACAGAAAGTAATAGAAGAAAAATTACTAACTCAAAATAGTTTATTTTTGGTTTAATAGAAGTTTTTTGATAGTTGATAGTCGGAATTCTACTAAAGATAATGAATAAACAAGATGCAAATAAAAGCAAAACAAATGGCCAAAAAGTAAGAGTTCCACTTTTACCTAAAAGAACGCCGATGGTTAATCCTAATGCGCCAGGTGCTACAAAAATGCCGGGAGCAGTAGCTTTTTGTGGATTAAAGTTTAAACTAATACTTCCTCCGCCCACATGAAAAAAAGCATTCCCTATTCCAGACAATATTACAACCAAAAAAGGTATATTAAAGAAAAAGAAAGAAGATAAAACTAAGAGAGATCCAATAAAAGCACTTTCTCTAGGAGCTTGATATCTATCTACTAAAAATCCAAAAGGTGCTTGTAATCCAAAAGCAATGAGATTATAAATGACAACAAAAACAAAAATATTGCTAAGATTAAAATTATGATGCAATAAACTGCTAAAAACAACTGTCGCACAACTTAAATCAATAATTCCGTGAATAACACTGTAACCAAGCAATGTTATTGTTAAATTGTTTTTTGTATTTTTTTTGTTTGTAACTCTCATTGTATTATCTTTTAATATTGCATTGTATTGTTTTTTTAATATTATAATATAATGATAAAATAACAATACAATATATAAAATATATTTAATTTTTTTATCTATTTTTATATTTATAATTAATAATTGTAGATAATTATAATAAACTTTTAAAAACAATTTGTTTTTATGTAAATCCTTGTTTTATTAATTCTTTATAGACAACGTTTCGGTATATCTGAAGTTCTGACGAAGTCAGAATTTGGGGATTTTTCGCAGGAGAATCCCAGATAATCGCTGTTATATGCCCCGAAGAAAATCTTTGATTTTCTGAGAGCCTGCAAGGTGTGGTGCGAACGATGTGAGCAAGTCAGTGGAGTGGCGTTTATCTAATAAGAAGTCGTTCTTGTCAAATGATATGGTTTATCATTTTTTAATTTCTTTTGTCCTAACAACCAAAGATGATCATTAACATGAATAGAATCAGCGTGTGCAATCTTCTTTTTTACCTTTTGTTTTATCAATTCAACAACCCAAATGGTATTTGCTCTTAGCTCTATTTCTTCCTCGCTGTCTTTTTCTATTGGTTCTTGATTATCAATTTTATCAGCGAGGTAATCTGAATAAGAGAAAATACCTAATCTTCTTAAAACAAAAGGTAATTTATAATCGGCACACGCAGTTAATTCATTGATATTTTTTAATCTGCCAAATTCGTGCCCGTCAAAAGATTGAACAATATCAGATATTAAGAGTTGGGCACGTTTGTAAAAATAAACTCTTTTACCCTTGTAAGTTGATGAGTCTTCAAAAGAAGGAAAATTCTCAACTATCAAACTCAATAATTTTTGTGAATCGCCATTTGCTTTTTTTATGAGATTAGTAAAATCGCCACCAAATTTTTTAAGCAATGTTGTTCCAATTTCTCTTAAAATATTCAATCTTTCTTCAAAAAGAGGAATTTGAACATTGCCCTCTAAGATTTTACTAAGCTCTGATTCTTTAATCTCAGAAAGAAACTTTGCGTCCAAAATGGGAACATTATTTTCAATTGCTCTGGCAATGGCACAAATCATTCCATAAACACCATCAACTTCTTTGGAATGATACTGTATTTTCCATTTTGGATCGCCCCAATATGAAAAACTAATAGAGTTAAAGACAAGTAAAAAATGTAATCT
The DNA here is from genome assembly GCA_026985555.1 of Candidatus Moraniibacteriota bacterium. Lineage (GTDB taxonomy): Bacteria > Patescibacteriota > Minisyncoccia > Moranbacterales > UBA9337 > JALSQF01. Next base: position 35,107 of record JALSQF010000001.1, read on the forward strand.
ATCTTTTGGATTTAACTTTCTGAGATTAAATGGCGATTCATCAATCCAATGTTTGATATGAGAATGATTAAAATAATTAACAAACTCATCAACTTTTTTAGAATTTATTTTTACGTGTTGAGAATTTTCAACAATGAATTTGGCAGATTCTATAACTCTATTCATGTTATAAATTGAAAAATGATACTATTTAAAAAAGGTTTCGGGAACGACTTTCACTTTGTAGCCACTCAACTGATTGCGTATAACGTTCCAGTATATGAGAAGTTTTGCCGACCTCCTTTTAATTATATCATAAGGAGGCGAAATTTGGAAGAAAGAAATTTGCATTCTTTATTAAATATAAATCGCAAATTTCTTGAACCTCATATACTTTGTTATCGGATGTATTTAATTTATTTTTTTATTCTATATCACTGACACGCTTAAACTCTTTAATTTCAATATCTATCGGTAATGCAATATAAACGTTTCTAGTATATTTTCTCTGTTTTGAAGGTAGTCCTTGTTTCTCTCTTTGCTGTTTGTATGATATAGGATCTTCTATCTCAGCAATACAAACATAACCATTTGGTCCCGCATACTTTTTTTGCTGTTTGGATATCAGATGTAAAATAAACAACACTACCTTCTATAACATCCATTCTTTCTACTCCTGTAGGTGTATTAAATTTATCAAACTTTTTTTAGTGCTATGATATAGAACCTTTTTACCTTCAGGTGTTTCTTGTGGTGGAATTTCATAACCCTTCATAATTTTATATGCTTAAAAAATAAATTAAACATTTTAGACAACGTCTGGGCTTAAACGAAGTTTTTGGCGAAGCCAAAAATTTGGGAGAGCGAAGTGCAACGAGCGAACCCTTTAAACCCCGTTATACGAGGCGAGGACGAAGTCCGAGAGTGCAACGTCCCCGAGCGACTGAAAGGAGCGAAGGCGTTGCCCGTAGCCCGCCTATTTTATTTTTGTTAAATCTCCATTAATAATAATCGACTTTACAGCTTCAATTTCTGTTTTGTAATATGGTATATCGGGAATTGGGTTCCATAAGAAAATTTTTTGGTTTAACACATGAGCAAAACCGATTTCCATTAAAGTATTTCCACCAATATAATTTTTAATGCCATTTTTATCAAAGTTCAAAACAAGAACAGCATCAGCGCCTTGCATAGCTCTCCAAAATTCACGAATTGCATCCATGTTATATTTTTGATGAAGTTTGATTCTTTCTTTTTCCTCATCGGTTTTGCCAACTAATGCTTTATGAAGATCTGTAACAAAAGCATCATGACCCAATTCCCGAAGTTTATCTCTAACTTCAAGCATTTTCTCAGTAAATTGCATTGAGCCGATTATTCCAATTCTCATATTACTATGTTAAATTTAAGATTTTTATAAATGTTACTTTTTGGCGGGCGGAGGGCAATGTTGCCTAACTGGTTTTTATGCGAAGTAAATTTCGTGATAAATACGGAAATTTGACAAAATACGAATAATTGATAAGATACAAACAAACAAGTTTAAGTTTAAAATTATTCTTTTTTTGTCTAATCTAATTTTATTATACATGAAAAATATTATTTTACAAGCAAAAAATTATTTTAAAGCGGATATTTATTAGTGTCGCACAACCTTATAATTTGTAATTATTATGATAATAAATGTTTAGATTAATTAATTTTATGTCGCACAACCTCCTTTCCATAACTTTTCCACACTTTATGAATCCCCATGTTCCACGTGGAACATTTTATCTCTCAAACCCACATTTTTTAAAAAATCTAAAAAACTCAATGTTCCACGTGGAACATTCTCAAACCTCCTTTCCATAACTTTTCCACACTTTATGAATCCCCATGTTCCACGTGGAACATTTTATCTCTCAAACCCACATTTTTTAAAAAATCTAAAAAACTCAATGTTCCACGTGGAACATTCTCAAACCTCCTTTCCATAACTTTTCCACACTTTATGAATCCCCATGTTCCACGTGGAACATTTTA
>JALSQF010000002.1 GCA_026985555.1 Candidatus Moraniibacteriota bacterium
CTCAAACCCACATTTTTTAAAAAATCTAAAAAACTCAATGTTCCACGTGGAACATTCTCAAACCTCCTTTCCATAACTTTTCCACACTTTATGAATCCCCATGTTCCACGTGGAACATTTTACCCCTCAAACCCACATTTTTTAAAAAATCTAAAAAACTCAATGTTCCACGTGGAACATTCTCAAACCTCCTTTCCATAACTTTTCCACACTTTATGAATCCCCATGTTCCACGTGGAACATTTTACCCCTCAAACCCACATTTTTTAAAAAATCTAAAAAACTCAATGTTCCACGTGGAACATTCTCAAACCTCCTTTCCATAACTTTTCCACACTTTATGAACAAACTAAATTGCTTTATTTGATAAAAAATACACAAAGGTTGTGCGACATTAATAAAAAAATAAGAATTATGAAGTTGTGTGACATAATTTACAGTTTATTTTTATTTAGTTTTTTATGAATAGTGAAAATTAAATAAGAACAGGGACAGGTACAGTTTAAAAGAGTTGTGCGACGTAACTAATTTTAAAAATCAAAAAATAAAAAGAAAAAATATACAAAGTAGCTTAAAAAATACAGAAGTTGTGCGACATTATTAGTTTTTTTAATATCTATTTTATAATATTTAAAAATTAAAAAACAAAAAAAACAATAATTGTGAATTGTGCAATATACGAAAAATAAAAAAGGGAAGCAGAGGTTGTGCGATATTAATAAGGCAGAGATAAGAAATATAAAGTTGTGTAATATAAATAAATTAATATAGTGCGGGGTGTGGGGTTGTGCGACGTAATTTTTAAGGTTTGATTTAAATAATTTTTATATTTTTTAATCTAAATTTTAATAGGTGTTAAAATTAAGAGGTTCTTTTAATTCGGGAGATTAAGCTTATCTTTATGTTATAGATAAAAAACGGGAAGTAAACAAAAACGATTATTTAATAACCATTAGACAAATCCTTTGCCATCCGCGCTGACGTAGATCAAAACTCAATTATCACTACCACTGACGCCATGCTAACTCTCAGAAACTCTTCAGGTTTAGATATGTCTAATACCAATTGGCAAGTTTCAACTACCACTGGAGATGTCAATTGTGATGGAAATTCTAATTCTACCGATGCCATGTTGATTTTAAGATATAGTTTGGGATTGGATATGAGTGGAACGGAATGGTGTGTGGAGTAATATAAAACAGAAATACAAATATAGTTATATTAATATAATAAAAATCCTTTCAATATCACTTTTCTACAATATCCTGTTTTCCTCTTGCAATATCAAATTTATTAGGAGTGTTATCAATATGTAAAATTAGGCCGTCTTTTTTGAAAAGTTTTTTTAAGCTGGCAATGACTTTTAGTATTTGTTGCACTAAAGTGGGATGTACAAAACGAGTGGAACGAAGTTCTACTAAGTAAGTTAAGGCCTTTAAATCTCCTACTATTCTACAAGGCACTTGATATCCCATGGGAATGTAATATTGCTTAACAAATTTATCAGTTTTTAATTTGGCAATTAATTTTTTTTGTTCTTGTAAAAATTTTTTTGCTTCCTTTTGAAGATCTAAAGGTAATTGTTCTAAATACCAGGGATTAAAACCGTGTCGCATAGTAAGTAAAGGCATTCTTTGCGCTACAGCGCGATGTCTTTGTAAATCACGAAAAGAACCAAAATCTAATAAAAATTCATAACCAACTACTCCGCATTCTGCAATAGTATTGGGTAACTCTGTTTTGGGCGGTCGTTTTTGCATTTCCTGTTGATGATTTTTTAAAATTTTTCTGTCAATATTATTAAATAAGAGTTGAAAATCTTTTGCTTTAGTATTTTCAAAATAATATTTTTTTTGCATTACATATTGATTATATTTTTCTGTTTTAGAAAATCGTTCGTGACCAAAGGATTGGGGGTAGAGCTGACGTAAAGCTTTTTCTGTTTGTTGAGCAATGTTTTGAACCTCCTTTAAAGGATGATGGCGAAGCATCATTAATTCATCGGCAAATTGTCTAAAATTCATTCGCCAAGCAAGATTAGTGGTTGCTCCAGCTGGTAACCAGGCGCGGGTAATATCAAAAGCTCTGGCTATGATGGCTTTATTATAAATGGTTTCATCTTCTTCTTTTTTTCTAGGATATTTTTCTTTTAGAAATTGTTGAACAGGTTTTTGTATTTTCAAATAAAAATTTCTCCAATTTTCTAAAATTTTTTCTCCTGTTTTGGTTTTGTGAGGATTAAGAAAAGTTTGTTTAGAAAAATCAACGTAGCGAGTAGAGGCCTCCTGTCCAGAATATAATCGCCAATCCTGAATAGCTTTAGCGGCCAACATAGAAACGCCTTCCACAAAAACAGTGGCGCTTCCGCAATCTCCAATGGATTTGTGACCATAGCCAACATAAAATTTTTCCATAAAATTTTCTGCACCCTTTTCCTTTAAAACCTTTAAATGGTGTTTAATTCCTCCTGTGGAACGAGAATGTAAAGCTTGTAACATAGCTTCTGCTTGACCATCAATCTTAGCTTCAGTATTTAAAACTAAAACAAAACTTCCTTTATTTTGAAGTGGTTCTATAACGTGTTTTGTAAGTGACATTTTTTAATTTGTTTATTAATAAATTATTGTTTTTTGAAAAGAGTTTTTATTTCGCTTAAAAATAATTTGTAGTTTAGGAAAAAATGTATCATTACTAATCCAGACATAATAAAACCAGATAGAGTGTGTAGTTTTTCTAATTGCCATTTATTAAATCCTAAAAAACTCCAATTAAGTTCTCTAGCAATTCTTTCACTGGGAGAAAAATATAATCCAACTCCCGTAAAAAGAACAAATAAAAAAGCAATTAAAAGAACTAAAGACAAAATGGCTCTGATTTTTATGATATTTTTCATAGATATTTATTTATAATTAAAAGTATCCCCATTACTTTATTTTATTTAAATTTTGGAAAAAAGCAACTAGTAAATTGCGTGTTAATTAGTTTTATGCTAGTTTAAATTTATATTTATTTTAGGAATATAATAATATTGGATAATATTAAGTAATAAATAAAATAGGTTTCTAAGCAATAAACCATGATTAAAAGTAAAAAACCAATTTTAATTTTGCAATTTCGTCCAGAAAGTGAAGTATCTGAGAGTGAGTTTAAAGCATTTTTAAAATACGGAAAAATAAATAAAGATGATGTTGTTAGAATTCGTGCAGAATATGAAATGCCGTCTGTAAATTTAGAAAAATATAGCGCTGTGATTATAGGAGGAGGACCTTATAATGTTTCAGATAAAAAAAAGACAAAAACTCAAATTAAAGTGGAAGAAAAATTATTTCAATTAATGAAAAAAATAGAAAAAAGAGACTTTCCTTATTTAGGAAATTGTTACGGATTTGGAGTAACGGCTTTAGCTTGTGGAGGAATGGTTTCTAAGGAAAAATATAGTGAAGAAGCGGGAGCGGTTACAATTAAGTTAACTTCAGAAGGAAAAAGAGATAAAATATTGCAAGGAGTTAAAGAAAATTTCAGAGCTTTTGTGGGACATAAGGAGACTTGCCAAAGGTTACCTAATGGAGCTATTAACTTAGCTTTATCTAAAACTTGTCCTTATCATATGTATCGTTTAAAAAATAATATTTATGCTGTTCAGTTTCATACAGAATTAGATTATGAAGGGATTGTACCGAGGATAGATTTTTATAAATATCATGGTTATTTTCCTCCAGAAGAAGCCGAAAATCTTAAAGAAAAATTAGCCCAAGAAAAAATTACAGAACCGATGAAAATTTTAAAAAATTTTATTGATATTTACTATAAAAATTAAATTAAAAAATATGATAACATTAAAACAAATTTATAAACTAGCTATAGAATTAGGAATAAAAAATGATTTGCGTTCGCGCAAAGAAGTAGAAAAAGAATTATTAAGAGTTAAAAAACAATATCAAAAATTATCTTCCCAAGAAAAAAAATATTTTGACAAGGAACGGCTAGTAAATCCTTATATGGATTCAGGTATTCATTATGACAATGGTAAAAAAATAAAAAAAGTATTGGCGGGTATTGATATAGCGGGAGCGGAACTATTAGTAGCTAAAGAATTAAAAGTAGATGCAATTATAGCGCATCATCCTTTGGGAAAGGGGTTAGCTTATTTAAGTGATGTTATGCGTTTGCAAGCAGATGTTTTATCTCAATATGGGGTGCCTATTAATATTGCAGAAAGCTTAATGAAAATAAGGATTCAGGAAGTAGCGAGAGGAATTAATGCTGCTAATCATTTTAGAATTCCTATGGCGGCAGAGAAATTAAATATAAACTTAATGAATGTCCATACTCCAGCTGATAATATGGTAGCTACTTTTTTAAAAAATAAAATAGAAAAAGAGAAACCAGAATACATAGAGGATATCTTAGAAATTTTAAATAAAATACCAGAATATCAAGAAGCCAGTAAACAAGGGATAGGACCAACTCTTTTTACGGGTAACAAAAACAATAAAGCTGGCAAGATAGCCATTACAGAAATTACAGGAGGAACGGAGGGTTCCGCTAAAATATATCAAGCTATGGCACAGGCGGGAATTGGCACTGTTATTTCTATGCATCAAAGCGAAGAGCATCGCAAAGAGGCCGAAAAAGCACACATTAATGTGATAATTGCAGGACACATTTCCTCTGATTCTATTGGGATGAATTTATTTTTAGATGAAATTGAAAAAAGGGGAGTGGAAATTGTGCCAATAAGCGGTTTAATTAGGATATCGCGACTGAAAAAATAAAAAAGTTTTTATTCTTAATTTTTATTGAAAGAAATTAGGTTCTTTTTCAAAGTCCAATTTTATTTCTTTCTTTTGCGGATAGGAATAATAATACATAGTTACATGGGGAATTCCTTGAGTAATGGTTACTTCATAAAAAGATTGAGTGTAATAAGGATTTTTTGTTGTGCCGGTTAAAGAGTAATAGTGAGTGTATTTTTCATGGTGATAAGATCTAACTTCCATATGTCCATTAAAAAAACCATCTACCCTATATTTTTCTAGAAGTTTTCTTACTTCTCTAAAATTGTCAATAGGTTTAACAATTTTTTGACTAGTTGGAGTAGTTTTTCCTGGAAACAATCCCTGATGCATAAAAACAAAAACTCTTTTTCTGGTTTGTAATTGTTTTTCTAGCCACTGAAGAGTTTGAGGAGGTAGATGTCCGCGTATGTATTTATTTTGATGAGGTTGGCGAGATTGGTTAAGTTTATTGTAATTAGCATCTAAAAAAATAAAACGGTAATCTTTTTTATCTATAACATAGTTTAGTTTTTTTAAATGTAAAGTTTTTTTAAATTGTTCTTTAGTAAGGCTTCTTAAATCATGGTTGCCTACTACCCAATAAATAGGAATATTAAGATTATTGAGATATTGTTGGGCCAATAGAATTTGCTTTTTTCCTGTCCATTCCGGACAACGAGTTCCTTCTATAATATCACCTAAATGAACAATAAAATCTGGCTGAAAAGAACGCATTTGTTTAATAAATTTTATTAAGCCAGGTTGATAATAATTAATATTTTGAGATAATATTTGAGGTAAAGTGCGAACATGAGTGTCGTTAATTATTCCTATTTTAATAGATTGTTGAGTTTTTATTTTTTTGTGCCAAAGAGGTATTTCGGCGTAAGTTTTATTAGCTTTATATAAATTATTAAAAAAAGTGAATTTATTTTTTTCTAAAGAATAATTAAAATAAAACCAAAATATCAACCAAATTAAGGAAAGAAAAAATATAGCATAAAAGAGAATACGCACAAAAACCTTTTTTGATTGACTGAAAAAAAGCGGTTGAAATAACTTAATGTAGATTTTATGTAGCATATTATTTAATAAATAATATGTATTATACAGGTTATAAATAAAAAAGCAATTTTCTTGCTAATTTAGTAAGATTATATTAAGTTTAAAATATATTTAATTTTTTAAAAATTTTGATATGCAAAGTTTTATTGTAAAGGGAGGAAAAAAATTAAAAGGGAAAATAAAAGTTAATAGTTCTAAAAATGCTACTGTGGCTTTACTAGCTGCTTCCTTGATAAATCAAGGAAGAACTACCTTAAAAAATGTTCCTCAAATTGAAGAGGTTAATCGTTGGATAGAGGTACTAGAAAGTTTAGGAGTGAAAATAGAGAAAAAGGGAAGGACATTAAAAATAATTCCTCCTCAAAAATTAAAAACTAATCAAATTAATCGCAAATCAGCACAAAAAACCAGAAGTGTTATTTTATTAGTTGCTGCTTTGGCAGGAAGAAATAAAAAATATACTATTCCTCAAGCAGGAGGATGTAAATTAGGAAGTAGAACTATAAAACCACATTTATATGCTTTAGAAAATTTTGGAATAAATATTCAGGTAACATCAAATGGATATAAAGTGAATAGTGAAAAATTACATCCAACTGATAAAGTGGTGCTTTATGAGTCAGGTGATACGGTAACGGAAACAACTTTAATGATGGCTAGTCAAGTTCCTTTTCAAACGGTAATAAAAATGGCGACTTCTAATTATATGGTGCAAGATCTAATCTTTTTTTTAAAAAAATTAGGCGTAAAGATTGAAGGAAAAGGGTGTGATAATTTAAAAATAACAGGAAAAAAATCCATTAAAAAAAATATAGAATATACGATTAGCGAAGATCCTATAGAAGCGATGTTTTTTATTTCTTTGGCTATTGTTACTCAAAGTCATTTAATCATAGAACGTTGTCCTATTGATTTTCTAGAATTAGAGTTGTTAAAATTAGAAAAAATGGGACAAAAATATAATATTTTAAAAAAATATAAATCTTACAATAAGCAAACTAACTTAGTAGATTTAGAAATTATCCCATCTAAATTAGTAGCGTTAGAAGAAAAAATTCACGGACTTCCTTTTCCTGGAATTAATATGGATAATTTACCTTTTTTTGCTTCCATTGCTTTAAAAGCCAAAGGAAAAACTTTTTTACATGATTGGTCTTATGAAAATAGAGCAGTTTATTTAACCGAATTAAAAAGATTGGGAGCGAAAGTAACCTTATTAGATCCCCATCGTGTTTATATTGAAGGGCCAACAAAATTAAAAGCTACAACAATGATATCTCCTCCTGCCTTACGTCCGGCAGCGTTAATTTTAGTAGCTATGTTGGCGGCGAAAGGAAAATCTGTTTTAAAAGATGTCTATTCCATTAATCGTGGTTATGAGGATTTAGAAAATCGTTTAAAAAACATTGGAGCAGAACTTGAAATAAAAGAGGTTTAAAAATTATAAATTACAAATGAAATTAAGAAATAAAAAAATTGTTTTAGGGTTTTCTGGAGGAGTAGACTCTGCCATAGCTGGCTATTTATTAAAGAAAAAAGGTTATCAAGTAAAAGCTGTTTTTTTGAAGTTATGGAAAAATACAAAAAAAGGAGAAAAAGAGCAAGAGAAAACACTGAAATTAGCTCAAAAATTAGCTCAAAAACTAGAATTTCAATTTCAAATAGTGGATGCTCAAAATATTTTTTATAAAACAGTAGTGCAGTATTATTTGAAGGAATTAAAAAAAGGGAAAACACCTAATCCTTGTTTTGTTTGTAATCCTCATTTAAAAATAGATTTATTATTAAAAATAAAAAAACAAAAAAAAGCAGATTATATCGCAACTGGACACTATGTTAGGATAACTAAAAATAAAAAAGGAGAAGTTTATTTATGGGAAGGAAAAGATAAGCTAAAAGATCAAAGTTATTTTTTGGCGGGCTTATCTCAAGAACAATTGTCTCAAGCTATTTTTCCCTTAGGAAATTTTGCTAAAGAAGAAATAAAAAAAATGGCCAAACAATTAAAATTAGATAAACTTATTCCAAAAAAAGAATCTCAAGAACTTTGTTTTTTAGAGCCAAAAACAGAAAAAAATTTTTTAAGAAAAAATCTTAATATTCAGCCAGGAAATATAATTAATACACAAGGTGAAAAAATAGGAAAACATCAGGGATTAAATTTTTATACTTTAGGACAACGGAAAGGAATAGGAATAGGAGGCAATGGTCCTTATTATGTTGTGGCTAAAAAATATAAAACTAACGAATTAGTGGTATCCTTAAAAAAAGAATATCAATTATTTTTTTCCAAAAAAATGTTAGTTGAAAATATTAATTGGATAAATAAGAAACCTTTTTTATTTAAGAAAGTTTTTGTTAAAACACGTTATCAGCAAAAAAAACAATTAAGCAAAATCATTGCTTGGAATAAAGAAAAAAATATTTATGAAGTAGAATTCTTATCTTCTCAAAAAGCAATTACCCCAGGACAGATAGCTGTTTTTTACGATAAAAAAGGTTTGGTTTTAGGAGGAGGAAATATTGTTTAGTTGATTTTTTAAATATTTTGTATTAGTATAAGAATAAATTTATTTAGGTAATGTAATAATTAATAAAAAAAATATGTTTAAAGAATTTAAAGAATTTGCCTTAAAAGGAAATGTAGTAGATATGGCTATAGGTATAATTATTGGGGCAGCTTTTGGTAAAATAGTTGCTTCATTGGTAAATGATATTATTATGCCACCCTTAGGTGTATTATTAAGCGGAATTGATTTTTCTAAATTAGCGTTTACTATAAAGGAAGCAACTGAAAAAAATCCAGCTGTAACTATAAATTATGGTCAATTTATAAATGTCATTATTAATTTTATAATTATTGCTTTCGTAATTTTTATAATAGTTAAGCAAATAAATCGTTTTAAAAAAGAAGAAAAAGAAAAAGGAGAAAAAGAAGTAAAAAAAGAAGAACAACTTTTAGAAGAAATTAGGGATATTTTAAAAAATAAATAAAAAACTAAAATTTATTTAAAGCAGTTATAAAATAAAAAGAAACTAATTAGTTTTTATTTGTTTTATTTTATAAAGACTATACAAAAATAAATTAGTATGCTATAGTCAAGTGAAAAATCGTTCTTTAAAAATAAAACATAGAAAAGGAGAAATAAGATGAAACATAAGATAGTAGAATTATTTATTTATTTATCATTTTTTTTAGTTGGAGGAATAGTTATTTTTTATGGAAATTGGGTAGGAATATTTTTTATTTTTTTCTCAATTTGGCCTATTATTAAAACAAAAATCTTAGCTAGAATTTTAGCTAAGATTAAAAAAACTCGTTCTAAATGGGCGATTAGATCAAGCTCTTTTTGGTTTGATGGTTTTTTGTTTATTGGATCTCCTCCTTTAAGAGAGATTAGGAGATTTGCTGCGCTATCAAGATCGTTAGATATTATTTACAATTATTTTGGTTCTTTTGGGATAGAGCCAAAATATATCAAGCAAGATTGGTGGGTTCATTTAACTAATCTTGATTTGATTAATAGGATTATAAAACAATGGACTGATTTCTGGATGCAGATGCCTATTGCGGAAGATGTTCGGGAAAGGTTAAATATCGTTAGTAATGAAATTTTTGAATTTATAAAAAAATCTGACAAAAATGAGATTAAAATTCTTTCTCTGGCAGGAGGCTCAAATCAAGATATTTTAATGGCTGTTTCTAGATTGCAAAAAGAAAGAGATGGTATTCAAAAAAAAGTTTTTCTTGTTACAGTAGAGCCTGACGGTGTTTTTGGCATTAGACGGTTTAGGGAGCTTCAAAAATTATTTAAAATTGATCAGAATTTTTTTTCTTATCAAGAAATAAGAAAAAAAATTAGTTTAGAGTCAAAAAAAGGAAAAAGAATTACTGATATATTAAAAACAGAAAACATAGATATTAATAGTTTTGATATAATCTCTTGTATAGGTTTAGGTGATTATATTTTTGGTAAGGATAAATTAAAAACTTTTTTTTCTTTATTAGACCATGAAGCAAAACTGACGTTAGTAGCTAATGTCAGTGATAATTATATAGAAAGATTTTTTTTGCACATTCTTATTCAGTGGCCATATATGCAGTATCTTAATTTTCAGACATTTTGGAGTTTAGTAAGGGATGTTTTTAATAAAAAGAGTGTAAGTATCATTGCTACAAAAAATGGGATTTTTAACGTAGCAATAATAAAAAAATAATAATTCTTCTAATGCTTGTAATTGATATAATTACAAGCATTTTTTTATAAATTTTTTTGTGATATAATTTAAATATGTTTTATGATTTGTCACTTTATTTTATTTTAATTGGTGCTATAATAAATATTATAACGAGTTTTTTCTTTGGTTTTTTTGTTTTATCTGTAAAAACGGATAAAATAAGTAAGGCGTTTGCTTATTTTACTTTTTCAGTGGGTGCATGGAGTGTAGGTTATTTTTTTTGGTTGGTAAGCAGAGATATTAGATATGTTTGGTTTTGGTTAAAATTTTTAACTTTGTTTTCCATTTTTATTCCTTTGCTTTATTTTAACTTTATATTGAAATTTCTCAAAATTAATTTTTTCGTAAATAAAATAATTTTAGGAGCAAGTTTTTTAGTTGCTTTTATATTTTTATATATATTATTTTTTTTTCCAAAATTATTTATAGCGTCAGTTTCTTCTAAACTAGTTTTTCAATATTGGCCAGATGCAGGAATAATATATTTTTTGTTTCTTTTTTTCTTTGGTTTTTTGGTGGCGTATTCATGGATGTTATTAATTTTTTATTATTTTAAGCAAAAAAACAAAAAGTATAAAAAGCAGATTATTTTAGTATTACTAGGAACTTTTGTAGGTTTTTTGGGTGGATCTAACAACTTTCTACTTTGGTATAATGTTAACATTTTTCCTTGGGGAAATATTTTTGTTTCATTATATGTTGCTTTTATTGGATATGCTGTTATTAAATATGATTTATTAGGAATGAGGGTTTTTCTTGCTCATTTTTTAATTACATCTTTAAATATAGTTGCCTTAATTTATATTATTTTTTCTTCTGACAAAAAAGAATTTTTAATAAGAGCGTTATTTTTTATAAGTATAATTTTAATTAGTTTCTTTTTAAAAAAATCTTTTGATAAGGAAATAGAACAAAAAGAAAAAATAGCTATGTTTGTGAAAAAACTAAAACAAACTAACAAAAAATTAGAAGAGATTGATCGTAATAAAACAGAATTTATTTCTTTAGCTAGTCATCAGCTAAGAACTCCAGTAACTTCTATTAAAGGTTTTATTTCTTTAGCTAATGAAGGTATTTATGGAGAATTAGATAATAATGCTAAAAAAATTTTAAAAGATATAGATTTATCAGCTGATAGGCTAACAAAGTTAATAGAAAATTTACTTAATATATCTAGAATGGAAATGGGAAAATTAAAATATAGTATAGGATTATATTCAATTTGTGATATTTTAAAGGAATTAAGTAGAGATTTTTATGCGGTAGCCAAAGAAAAAGGAATAAAATTTAGATTAAAGTGTTTTAAAGATATTAAAAATAAAAAAATAGGATTAGATAAAGAAAAAATCAAGGATGTTTTAAGTAATTTAATTGATAATGCTTTTAAGTATACAGAAAAAGGATTAGTTTCCGTTAATGTTTTTCAAAAAGAAAGAAGCATTAGAATAGAAGTTAAAGATACCGGTATAGGTATAGAAGCTAAAGATATGCCGATTATTTTTGATAAATTTAGAAGAGGATCAGAAAGCAGTAATTATAATACTTCTGGTTTAGGAATTGGTATTTATCTAGCGAAACATATCGTAGAGTTTCATAAAGGAAAAATATGGGCAGAGTCAAAAGGTAAAAACAAGGGATCTAAATTTATAGTGGAATTACCTCTTAAATCAGAGTTGTTAGAAAAACTAAAAAAAGAAAAAATTCAAAAAGAAGTGGTTGATTTTTTAGAAAGTATTTAATATAATAAGCAAATATAAAATATAAATAATTATGTTAACAGCTATTTTTCATTTTCTTTACGCAATAGCCTCTTTTATCATAGGCTTGTTAATATTGTTTTTTGTTTGGACAAAAAAAACTAAACTAAACAATAATGTTGTTTATTTTGCATATTTTTTTATTTTATTTGCTGTTTATAGAATTTTATTAGCTTCTTATTTGTTTATTGATGATATTTTTTTAATTAAAGAATTTTATATAATAGGAATAATTGTGTTTTTTGGAATGATTACATTGATGGAATTGGTTGCTTTAAAAATGTTACAGGTAGAATATTTAATGAGAAAGATAATTTTTTTATTTATGTTTTTATTAACTAGTGTAGTAACATTTTTACAAGTGTATAATTTTAGATTACCTATAATAAATAGAAAAGGTTTTGTTTTATGGAATATGGATATCTGGTCTAGTTGGATTACGAGCTTGTCTGGTTTTATGGTGGCAATGACTTGGGCATATGTTTTTAGTAGAAATATTATGAAAGGTCGCAACAAAACTGATAAAATTAAAAATCATTTAATAGTTATAACAGCTATATTTTTAGGAATTGCTTCTCTAGCTTATTTTCATTCCAACTATTATTCTTTAATAATAGCTTTTTTTTCTGCTTTGGGTGGTATTATAAGTATGGTTATTTTTTTAATAATATCTTTTTTAAATAATGTAAAGGATAAAAAGACAAATTTACAAAATTTAAAAAAAATTAATAATTAATTTTTAAATAGTTAATTTGTATTATGCAAACAATTTTGCTTCTAGTGATTATTTTGGGAATATTAGTTTTTGTCCACGAACTAGGACATTTTTTAGTAGCGATTAGAAATGGAGTAAAAGCAGAGGAATTTGGTTTTGGTTTTCCTCCACGAATTTTAGGAATTGTAAAAGAAAAAGGAAAAAAAAGAATAATTTGGGGAAATAAAAATGTTAAAAGTGATGCTACTATTTTTTCTCTTAATTGGATTCCTTTAGGTGGTTTTGTGAAAATTAAAGGAGAAAATGGTGAAAATAAAGAGAAAAAAGAAAAAGATAGTTTTGCTTCGCAATCTGCTTGGGTAAGAATTAAGATATTAGCTGCTGGAGTTATGATGAATTTTTTTCTCGCTTGGATTTTGATGTCTGTAGTTTTTATGTTGGGAGCTCCAGAAATTATAGAAAATAAGAATAATAATCAACATCAAAAGGTTCAAATAACACAAGTTTTGCCAAATACTCCAGCGGCGCAAGCAGAACTACAGGTAGGTGATGAAATTATTAGTTTAAAATACAATCAGAATTATTTGAAAATAAATTCTGTTCAAGAAGTTCAAAATTTTGTTCAAAAACATAAAGGAGAAGAAATTATAATTAAGCTTAAAAGAGGAAACAAAATTATTAAAAAAAATATTACTCCTCGTAAAAATCCTCCTCAAAATCAAGGAGCCCTAGGAATAGGATTAGCAAACACAACTTTAGTGAAATATCCTTGGTATCAAGCAATATACAAAGGGTTAGTAGCTACTTTTAATGCGGCCCTATTAATTTTTACTTTTTTAGGAATATTATTGAAAAAATTATTTGGAGGTGTTTCAGTAGCTGATCAAGTAGCTGGACCAGTGGGTATTGCCTATATGACAAAACAAGTTTCTGAATTAGGATTAATTTATTTACTACAATTTATGGCAATTTTAAGCATTAATTTAGGTGTAATTAATATCTTACCTTTTCCGGCCTTAGATGGAGGAAGAATCTTATTTATTTTAATTGAAAAAATAAAAGGAAAACCATTAAGCCAAAAAATAGAAAATTTAATGCATAATTTGGGATTTATACTATTAATAAGTGTAATGATAGTAGTTACTTTTAATGATTTTTTGCGTTATCATCTTATTGACAAAATAAAACATTTGTTTTAAATTTAAATACTAAATTTATGAATAAGCCGCTATCGTCTAGCTGGTTTAGGACGCTGCCCTCTCACGGCAGTAACACGGGTTCAAATCCCGTTAGCGGTACTATTTAATGTAATTTTTAAGATTTTAAATATATGTTTTCTATTGTTATTTACTCATTGTTGAGTGTTACAATAGTGAGTTTAATTTCTTTAGTAGGAGCGATAACATTGTTCTTAAAAGATAAGTTATTAGACAGAATATTGATTTATATGGTAAGTTTTTCAGCCGGAGCGCTTTTGGGTGGAGCTTTTATTCATCTTATTCCAGAGAGCTTTGAGAGAGGAATAAAAGAAATTCCCTTTTATATTTTAGTTGGAATACTAACATTTTTTGTAACAGAAAAAATTATTCATTGGAGACATTGTCATAAAAAAGCTAGTGACAACCATCCTCACCCTTTTTCTTATATGATTCTTTTTGGTGATGGTGTGCATAATTTTATAGATGGTTTAGTTATTGGCGCAAGCTATTTGATTAGTGTTCCTTTAGGAATATCAACTACGTTAGCAGTAATGCTTCATGAAATTCCTCAAGAAATTGGAGATTTTGGATCATTAATTTACGCTGGATTTAGTAAAGGTAAAGCTTTGTGGTTTAATTTTCTTTCTGCTTTAACTGCTATAATAGGAGCAGGGCTGATTTTATTAATAGGAAATTCTTTTTTGCAGGTTACTAATTTATTGATTCCTTTTACTGCAGGAGGGTTTATTTATATTGCTGTAGCTGATCTTATTCCTGAATTACATAAATCAAGTAAAATAAAATCAACTATATTACAATTAGTGTTTTTAATTTTAGGATTAGAGTTAATGTATTTATTAAAAATTTTAGAATAATTATTTTATGGATAAGTTTTCTTTAAAAAAGCTACAAGAAACAAAAGATAAGATCCCTTTTTTAAGGGACCATCTTTGAAATAGTAAAAAAAGAAAACATAATTAAAGACTTAGAACAAAAGGTTATTCAACCAAACTTTTGGGACAAAAAAGAAAAAGCTCAAAAAATAATTCAGCGATTAGAACAGTTGAGAAAAATAGTTAAAGAATTTAATTCTACTAAAAATGAAGTAGATGAATTAGTAGAATTATGGAAAGTGGCCAATTTTAAGGAAAAGATAGTTTTAAAAGAAGAAATAGAAAATATTGATAAAAAAGTTAGAGAATTAGAAATAAAAAGCTTATTTTCAGAAAAATATGATTTTAACGATGCTTTTTTGAGCATTAAAGCTGGAGCAGGAGGCAATGATGCGCAAGATTGGGGAGAAATGTTAATGAAAATGTATTTATCTTGGGCAAAAAACAATAAATTTTCTGTTAAAATAATAACAAAAACAGAAGGAGAAATGTCTGGAATAAGGAATGTTATTTTAAAAATAAAAGGAAATTTTGCTTACGGTTATTTAAAAGGAGAGCATGGAGTGCATAGATTAGTGCGTTTATCTCCTTTTAATTCTGCACATAGGCGAGAAACCAGTTTTGCTTTAGTAGAAGTGTTGCCAATTTTTTTAGTAGATAAAAAAATAGAGATAAAAGAGAAGGATTTGCGTGTAGATGTTTTTCGTTCTTCAGGAGCAGGAGGGCAAAGTGTTAATACTACGGATAGTGCGGTTAGAGTTATTCATTTACCTACAGGTATTAAGGTTACTTGTCAAAATGAACGATCTCAAAAACAAAACAAAACTATTGCTTTGAGAATTTTACAAGCTAAATTATATAAACTAGAAGAAGAAAAAAGAAAAAGAAAAATAAAAAACATTAAGGGAGAAACAATTGATGCAGAATGGGGAAATCAAATTCGTTCTTATATTTTACATCCCTATAAATTAGTTAAAGATCATAGAATTAATTTTGAAAGTAGACAGGTTAATGAAGTTTTGGCTGGAAAGATTAATCCTTTTATTCAAAAATATTTAGAAAATAAAAAATATAAAAATTAAATTAAATTATTTAAAACAAAAGCTATGAAAAAAAGTTTAGAAGGGTATCTATATAACAAAATAGAGAAGTTTGGAGAAGAAAAATATGTGCACGTTGGTTTTCAAGATGATAAAAAGCAATTTGAAGATTTGCTAGCTTCATTTGTGCCAGAAATAGGTATGAAAAAAAGAGTGCGTTTAACTATAGAAACATTAGATGAATAAAAAGTAAATTACTTTTTTAAAATAGCTTTAAAATAATAAAAATAATTTTTTCTGTCAAACATTTTTAATTATTTCAAAAACCCTTTATTTAAGCCATTTTTAAATATAGAATAATATGGGGTTTGACGGGTGATTAAAAATATGCTATACTAGAAGCAGTTAATTAAAAATATAATTTATTTTGTATCTGAAATGGTGGAAGAATTTCCAATCGCATTTTCCCCCTATTTGCGGTTGGAAATTCTTCTACTATTTTCTCTCCTCTAAAGTCAACGTACTTTAGTTATAAAAATAAAAATAAAAAATATAAATTTTTCAAAAATAAAAATAAAAACAAAAATTTATCTAAGTTCTTTAAAAGGCGAAATGCCGGAAAATAGTAGAGGATACAAAAGCATGTACGCAAAATACATGCAACCTATGGCTCTTGATGCCCCTCACCCTGGCTAAAGCGTCTCCGGTTTGCATGTTGGTATATGCAAAATGCCGGGCCTTGCAGCCAAATTAATATTTTTTGGGCCTTCGTAAGGCCCGGTTCCAACAAATTTAAGTTAAATTGTTATTTTTATTAAGAATTCTTTAAAAAAAATTTTTAATAAAAATAACAAGATTGTTATGCCGAAAGGCATTTTTTTATTGACAAAAATATTTTTTTTAATCAAATTATAAACAAGAAAAGAGATAAATTAGCAATTTAACAAAAAAATAAGAGTAGAAGGAGGCTTAAAATGCAGAAGAAAGAATTTCAAAAAAGTTTCAGTTTCAGACAACTAAAAGACAAGAAACTGCAAAAAATTTTAAGTGATTATATTTTAAAAAAAATAAACCAAGAAAAAGAGATCATTATAGAAATTAGTTGTGATTGCTATTCTGCTTCTTTGAATTTTTATGTTATAAAGGTTTTAGAATATTTTAAAAATATTCTAAAATCAAGTTCTTCTTATCAAATAAAAATTTTTACTCAAGAAGGAAAAATTAACGTGGTTATTACTTTGTGTAGTTGCAATAGCTGTAAAAATCAAAGAAATTTTCCTTCTTATTGTGTAAGATCAAGATTTCTTTAACTATATTAAAAGCTCCCAAACTAATTAGTTTAAGGAGCTTTTTTGTTATTTAATTTTCATTAAAAAGAAGCATCCTTCTTTCTAACGAAAATTGTTGTCGGGAAGGAAGATCAATTTCCTTCTCGTTTATTTTAGGAAATAAAAAAATTTTTAACCTTTTTTCTGGTAACTGATAGGCAATCCAGTTACCAGAAAAAAATTCTAATGGGGTGCATACTCCGTTTCCCCAATTCAGATAACTAGGAATGGTTCTATATGGAAAAAATTCATTATTATTAGAACCATATTCTTTTTCAGGTAAATATACCCAAAGAAGGCCATCTTTAATGATGGCTGGAATTTTTTCTTTGTTCTCGGCCATTATTATAATATTTATTTTTTTGATAGTTTGCTGATGATTAGGTAAACTATCGTAAAAATAAATGATTACTGGCGTAATAACAATTGCCAGCGCAATAAAAAACAATGAAGCAGGTATGAATAGAATTAGATTGTCCTTTTTCATTTTTTATTCCTCCTTTTTTTATCTCTGGTGTTTTTAAAAAACTTTTTTGCTTTTCTTCTGAAAATATTTTACAATTAGCATAATTAAAATTATAAACTAACTATAAACAATAACATGATGCAAGAAAATAGTCAAGAACAACTAAAAGGAAAAAAGGTGGCTCTGGTGCATGATTTTTTAACTAGTTGGGGAGGCGCAGAATTGGTTTTAGAAGCTTTGACGGAAATTTTTTCTCAAGCGCCTATTTATACTTTGCTATATGACAAGAAAAAATTAGGAGATAAGTTTAAAAAAAAAGAAATCAGAACTTCTTTTTTGGAAAAATTTCCTTCTTTTTGCAAAAAAAGTAAAAAGTGGTTGATTCCGTTTTTACCCACCGCTCCCGAAACCTTTGATTTACGGGATTTTGATTTAATTGTTTCTTCTTCTGGCGCATGGAGTAAAGGCATTGTAACTAGAGTAAATACTGTCCATATTGCTTACTTACATTCTCCTATGCGTTTTGTTTGGGATTACAATTTAAAATATCTTCAAGAAAAAAAAGAGAAAATGAATTTGATTAAACGTTGGGGATTAAGTTATTTGAGATTATGGGATTTTGAAGCGGGACAACGGCCGGACTATTTAATAGCTAATTCTCAATATACTCAAAGAAGAATAGCTAAATATTATAGAAGAAAAAGCAAAGTAATTTATCCTGGTGTTAGTTTAGAATATTTTGCAAAACAAAAACCACAAAAAGAAAATTATTTTTTAGTAGTATCGCGTCTTTCTCCTTATAAAAAAGTAGATTTAGTAGTAGAAACTTTTAATAAATTAGAGTTGCCATTGGTAGTAATTGGAGAAGGAGAGCAAAAGAAATATTTACAAAAGATCGCAGGAAAAACGGTAAAAATTATTGGTTGGCAAAATGAAAAAAAAGTAAGGGAGTATTATCAAAAAGCAAGAGCTTTTATTTTTCCAGCCCTAGATGATTTTGGATTAACAATGATAGAAGCTATGAGTCAAGGAACTCCTGTAATTGCTTTAAAACAAGGTGGAGCCAAAGAAATAATCCAGGAAGGAAAAACGGGAGAATTTTTCAACGCTATGACAATAGAAGTTTTAGCTGATGGAGTAAGACGTTTTTTAGAAAAAGAAAGAGATTATGAATTTCAAACTATTCAAGCACAAGCTCGTAAATTTACTCAAGAAAAATTTCAAGAAGAAATTCTAAAATACATTCAAGAAATTATTTCCATTTAAATTTTTTGTGAATATAAAATATAAGTTTATAGTTCACTCTTGACGAAAAAATTTTTTTAGTTAAAATAATTAGCAGTTAAAAAGCTAGAGTGCTAATTATTTTGTTTTTAATTAATAATTAAATTAGTATATTGCAATTTCTTTTGTGAAAGAAGTTGTAATATAATTAAAAAATATGGCTAAAGAAATAAGATATAGCGAAGATGCCAGAAGACGTATTCAATCTGGTATTAATAAAGTAGCTGAGGCGGTTAAAGTAACATTAGGACCAAAAGGAAGAAATGTTATATTAGATAAAGGTTTTGGAGCTCCTACCATTACAAATGATGGAGTAAGTATAGCGCAAGAAATTGAACTAGAAGATAAGTTTGAAAATATTGGAGCGGAACTCATTAAAGAAGTAGCAGACAAAACTAATGATGCTGCTGGTGATGGAACTACCACTACTACAGTGGTTACGCAAGCTCTAGTAAGAGAAGGTTTAAAATTTATTGAAACAGAAATTAATCCAGTGGGAGTAAGACAAGGAATGGAAGAAGCTAAAAATGATGTTATTAAAATTTTAAGAAGAAATTCTAAAAAAATTAGCTCTCAAGAAGAAATATCTCAAGTGGCTACTATTTCAGCTGAATCTGAAGAAATGGGAGCAATGATTGCAGAAGTAATGCAAGAAGTAGGAACTAATGGGGTGATTACTGTAGAAGAGTCACAAACTTTTGGTCTTTCTAAAGAAATTGTTGAAGGGATGAATTTTGACAAAGGTTATGTTTCTCCTTATATGATTACAAACGCGGACGATCAAACGGCTGAAATTAAGGATGCACATATTTTAATTACAGATAAGAAAATATCTTCTATTCAAGAAATACTTCCTTTATTGGAAAAATTAACTCAAGCAGGAAAAAAAGAACTAGTTATTATTGCAGAAGATGTAGAAGGTGAAGCTTTAGCAACTTTAGTAGTTAATAAATTAAGAGGAACTCTTAATACATTAGCTATTAAAGCTCCAGAGTTTGGAGATACACGTAAAGAAATGTTAGAAGATATTGCTATCTTAACTGGCGGACAAGTAATTAGCGAAGAAAGAGGAATGAAGTTAGAAAATACTGAAATTAATATGTTAGGACAAGCCCAAAAAGTAATTGCTACTAAAGATAATACAACTATTGTAGGTGGAAAAGGAAGCAAGTCAGACATAGAAAAACGAGTGAAACAAATTAAAATTCAAATTGATCAAGCGGAAAGTGATTATGATAAGGAAAAATTACAAAAGAGAATGGCTAAGTTAGTTGGAGGAGTGGCTGTTATAAAAGTAGGCGCTGCTACAGAAACAGAATTAACTTACTTAAAACACAAAATGGAAGATGCTTTAGCGGCTACGAGAGCAGCTGTGGAAGAAGGTGTTGTTGCGGGAGGTGGAACTGCTTTAGCTAAAGCAGTTGCAGAATTACAAAAAAAGAAAAAAAGAGAAAACAACGATGATTATGAAAAACAAGCTGGTTATGAGACACTTTTAAAAGCCCTAAATGAGCCTTTGCGTCAAATAGTAGCTAATGCTGGAAAAAGAGAATCAGCAGTGGTTTTAAATCAAGTTGTTTCCAGTGAAAAAAATAATTTTGGTTACAATGCTCTTAAAGATACTTTTGAAGAAGATATGATTAAAGCTGGTATTATTGATCCTTTAAAGGTAACACGTATGGCTCTAGAAAATGCTGTTTCAGTAGCAGGTATGCTGTTAACAGCAGAAGCAGCAGTGACAGATTTGCCTGAGAAAAAAGATGATAAAAATCTAGGCGGTGGCGCTGATATGTCTGGAATGGGAGATATGTCTGGAATGGGAGGAATGGGCGGAATGATGTAATATTGTAAAAATTGACAATTTTAATTAAATAAAGGCAGACTTAAAGTCTGTCTTTATTTTTAATGTGAATTAAATTATTCTATATTATTATTTTAATTTTAGTTTTCTTTTTTTAAAAAAGATGTTATAATAAAAAAGTTATAAATTATTTTTTATGAAAATAGGAAAAGACATTTACGAAATTATATTTTTTGCTAGAGCAGGTCAAGGAGCCAAAAGCGCGGCGGAAGTTTTAGCTCAAGCAGCTTTAAGTGAAGGAAAATATATTCAAGCTTTTCCTTCCTATGGTCCTAGTAGAAGTGGAGCTCCAACGGAATCTTATGTGAGGATAGCTTATCAGCCTATTCGTTTACATGAACCTATTATTGATCCGGATACAGTAGTTGTTTTAGATGATACCTTATTAAAAAACAAGAATATTATTCAAAATCTAGATGAAGAAGAAGATTTAATTGTAAATACCAGGCAAGATAAGGATTTTGTTCAAAGAATGTTACCTGATTTTAAGGGTAATATTAAAATAATTAATGCTAATGAAATTGCTAAAGATGTTTTAGGTCAAATAAAACCAAACGGAATTATGTTAGGTCAATTAATTAAAGTTACGGAAGTAGTAAAATTAGAAAGTTTATTAAATCAATTTAAAAAAATATTTGAAGCTAAGATAGGGAAAACAATGACAGAAAAAAATTTAATAGCTATTCAAAAAGGATATGACTATCTTTCTTAAAAATTTAGGTTTATTAGTTTAATAAAATTATAATTTATGAAAAGAGCATTAACTGGTGGCGCTGCTATGGCAGAAGCCCTAAGACAAATTAATCCTGATGTAATGCCGGTTTATCCTATTACTCCGCAAACACCTATTATTGAAACTTTTGCTAAATTTAAAGCTAGTCAAAAAGTAGATACTGAGATAATTACTGTAGAATCAGAACACAGTGCTATTTCAGCTTGTGTAGGATCTTCCGCTTCAGGTGCTAGAACTATTACAGCCACTAGTTCCCAGGGATTAGCTTTAATGAACGAAATTTTATATATTGCTAGTGGAATGCATTTACCTATTTTAATGCTAGTTTCTGCTAGAGCATTAAGCGCGCCTATCAATATCCATGGAGATCATAGTGATATGATGGGGGCACGTGATACAGGATGGATACAAATTTTTTCTGAAAATGTTCAAGAGGCTTATGACAATACTTTGATAGGACTAAAATTAGCGGAAAAAACTTCTTTACCGGTAATGGTGGCAATGGATGGTTTTATAACCTCTCATAGTGTTGAGGTTTTAGAAACAATCAAAGATGAAATAGTTAAAAAATTTATAGGAGACTATAAACCAAAGCAATCGTTATTAAATTTAGATAATCCTGTAAGCTATGGTCCTGTTGGTTTACCGGATTCTTATTTTGAATTTAAGTTAAAACAGGTAAAAGCGGTTAAAAATGTTTTTCAGGAAGCAGAAAAAATTTATTTTGATTTTAAGGAAATGAGTGATAGAAAATATAATTACATAGAAACTTATAAAATTAGAGATGCGGAAAAAGCTATTATAGCTATGGGATCAGTAGCAGGAACTATTAAAGATGTTGTAGATAATTTGCGTCAAAAAGGAGAAAAAGTTGGTTTGGTAAAAATAGAGATGTTTCGTCCTTTTCCTTATAAAAAAATTGCTAATGTTTTAAGTGGTGTAAAGAAAATAGCTGTTTTAGACAGATCTTTAGGTTTAACTAGTTTACCTCCTTTGTACGGTGATATTCTTAATGCTTTTTATAGAGAGAAATTAAATAACTCAATAAAAAGTTATGTTTATGGTTTAGGAGGAAGAGATATATATAGAAAGCAAATTGAAGAAATTTTTGAGAAAATGGATCAAGAAATATTTTTTAAAAAAGAAGTAGAATATATTCAGTAAAAATAAAAATATGGAAATAGAACATCCAGTTCAACATAAAAAAGAAAAAGCTATGGATACAGGCAACTGGAGGAATCATTATCCGGTTGTAGATGAGAGTAAGTGTATAGCTTGTGGCAACTGTGTTAAATATTGTCCAGAGGCTTGTATATTTTTAGATGATTCAGAAAAAGCGGAAGCTTCTAAATCAGGAAAAGTGGCTAAAATTGATTTAGAATTTTGTAAAGGATGTGGAGTTTGTGCTCAAGTTTGCCCTGTGAATGCTATTAGTATGCGAACTGAAGAGGGAGGAAATAATAATGAAACTAAAAGCAAAAAGGATAAAGAAAAAACAAATTAATTTAAATTATTTTTTATGAATGAACAATTAACTAAAAATTTTTATCCTGGACATGCCACTTGCGCTGGATGTGGAATACCAGCTATTGTGCGTCACGTTTTAGATGAAGCGGATGATTCCGTAGTGGTAATTAATGCTACAGGTTGCTTAGAGGTAACATCTACACTATATCCTTATACTGCTTGGAAAGTTCCTTATATTCACAATGCTTTTGAAAATGCTGGAGCTACTGCTTCAGGAGTAGAAACGGCTTATAGAATTTTAAAGAAAAAAAAGAAAATTGATAAAGATATAAAATTTGTTATCTTTGCAGGTGACGGAGGAACTTATGACATAGGATTGCAATCTTTATCAGGAATGTTAGAAAGAGGACATAAAGTGCTTTATGTAAACTATGATAATGAAGGATATATGAATACTGGCGGACAAAGATCGGGAGCAACGCCTTATGGGGCTAATATGACAACTACGCCAGCTTCAGAAACTGATATTGGAAATAAAACTTTTCGTAAGGATTTAATGGAAATTGTTAAAGGACACCATTTGGAATATTTAGCTCAGGCTAATGTAGCTTATATTGAAGATTTACGAAAGAAGACAAAAAAAGCCTTTCAAGCTTTAGAAAAAGGTCCTGCTTTTCTGTTAGTACTGCAACCTTGCACCAATGTTTGGAAATTTCCTACTTCTGATTATGTTAAAGTGGGTAAATTAGCTACAGAGACAAATTTTTGGCCTTTATATGAAATTGAAAAGGATAATTATAAAATAAATTTAAAAATTGAAAATCCAAAACCTATTGAAGAATATTTAAAAACACAAAGAAGATTTAAACATTTATTGCGTCCAGAAAATCAAGAAGTAGTAAATTATATTCAAGAAAATATTAACCAACGTTGGAACAAACTATTAAAAAAAGCTGAATGTCAATTTTGATATTAAAATTGTTTTATTTAGATTATTTTTTTTATAACAAAGGACTTTATAAGTTATAAATTTAATTAAAAATCTTTTGATAATTTATATCTTTTAAAAGTAGAAAAGTTTTAAAAGATACGACGCAATTCTTGACAGAAGTATAATATTAAATTATTTTAAAAGATGGTTTTTTAAAAATAAAATTAAAAGGAGGGTTTTATATTGAAAGAAATAAATATTGGAGGAAAGTATGTTTTTTTCAAAGGAGAAAGTGAATTTGAGAGATCATTAAATGATCTCATAGTTTACTTAAGAGGGTTTTTTCAAAGATATTATGAAGAAACCGATAGTTGTTCGGCGGATATTTGTTATAAAAAAGCCGATGGAAAAACAAGGGAAATATTCTATTCTTCCATTTTAAAAAATGGAAAAATAGAAATACGTTTTCCCAGAAAAATAGCTAAAAAATTATTTTTACAAAGAAAATATCAGGTTTATTTAAAGTTTGGGGAACCGTTAAGGTTTTATTTAGAAATAGCTCCTCACTTGAGATTGCTTCATTTTAAGTTGTCTATTAGAAATATATATTCTACCTCAGAAATAAAAACTATTAAGAAATGGATTCAAAATAATTTAAATTGTTTTTTCTCTAGTAACGAAAAAACTGTTACTTTAAATTTTTACAAAAGGGATGGTTTTTATTTTGCTAGAATTAAAATTTCTGAAGGATTTAGAAATATTGGTGTAGTAATGAAAGCAGAAAATTTATTGATTATATTAAATAAAATAGAGAACCATATTAGAAAAGAAATAAGTTAGTGATAAAAATTTTTTCGCGATGTGATTTTTAGAACATCGCGATTTTTTATAAAATAATATTTAGGTATGATATGAATTTAGATAAACTGTATTTTAAAAAGAATAAAGATGTGATAATATAATTATATTATCTAACTAAAATAGAGTATTTTTAAAATGTAGATGTTATTTTTTAGTTAAACAAGAAGTGTTTTATATTAAAAAATAACAAATTATATAATATGAATTTTCAGGAATATCAAAAAAAGTCTCGTTTAACAGCTATTTATCCAAATCTTAATAATAACTTTATTTATCCAACTCTAGGATTAGTGGGGGAAGCAGGAGAAGTAGCCGAAAAAATTAAAAAAATTATACGGGATCAAAAGGGAAAAATTACTGATAAAAATAAAGAAGAGATAAAAAAAGAACTGGGAGATGTCTTATGGTATCTTAGTCAATTATCTACCGAGCTAGGTTTAGAAATGGAAGATGTGGCACAAAAAAATATTGAGAAATTAACTAGTCGCTTGAAAAGAGGAAAATTATCTGGAAGTGGAGATAATAGATAGATTTTTTAAAGAAATTAATTTTTTAATTTAATATTAATTATAAATTATAGCTTATTTTTTATTTTGAAATAAAAAATAAATTTGACCTTGCTTTTTTTGGTTATTATTATAAAAAAGATAAATTTTTATTAAAAATATGAAAAAATATAATCCCAACAAAATTGAAAAAAAGTGGCACACCATTTGGGACAAATGGTCGCAGAAGGATGCCGAACAAACGCAGAAGAACACAAAAACTCAGCATAAGTCGGTGTCTAGTCTGCGTGGGTCTGCGACTTTGGCTGATAAGCCAAAGTATTATGTTTTGGATATGTTTCCTTATCCATCAGGAGATGGTTTACATATGGGACATACGGAAAGTTATACAGCATCAGATATAATTTATCGCTATAAACGATTACAGGGTTTTGATGTTTTACATCCCCAAGGTTTTGATTCTTTTGGTTTGCCAGCGGAAAATTATGCGGTGAAAACAGGTATTCACCCTAAAGAAACTACGCGTAAAAATACGGAAAACTATATTCGTCAAATGAAAATGCTTGGTTTGGGGCATGATTTAGATCATTTAATTTATACTTCGGATCCCTCTTATTATAAATGGACGCAGTGGTTGTTTGGAAAGTTTTTTGAAAATGGCTTGGTAGAACGGAAAACGGATAAAATAAATTGGTGCCCTTCTTGTAATACGGGAATTGCCAATGAACAGGTAGATCAAGGAAAATGTGAACGATGCAAAACGGAAATTCAGCAAAAGGAAGTTCTGGGTTGGTTTTTTAAAATTACTGACTTTGCGGAGGATTTAATTAAAGACTTGGACAAAGTTGATTGGCCGGAAGCGACTAAAAAGAATCAGAGAAATTGGATAGGAAAAAGTGAGGGAGCAAAAATAGAATTCAAAATTAAAAATGAAAAATTTAAAATAAAGGTTTTTACTACTAGACCTGACACTTTATTTGGGGCGACTTATTTAGTTGTGGCGCCGGAGCATGAGTTAATTCAAAATTCAAAATTAAAAATTCAAAATTATAAAGAAGTAGTTAAATATATAGAAAAGGCAAAAAATAAAACGGAAATGGAAAGGATGGAGGCTAAGGAGAAAACGGGTGTAAAATTAGAAGGACTAGTAGCAGTTAATCCTGCCAATGGTGAAAAAATTCCTATTTTTGTAGCCGATTATGTTTTAGGTGGTTATGGCACTGGAGCTATTATGGCTGTGCCAGCACACGATGAAAGGGACTATGAATTCGCGAAGAAATATAAAATTAAAATTAAACAAGTAATAGCACTAAGATTTGATGGTGAGGGAGATAATGTCATCAAAAAAGATAAACCAATGACCGAACGAAAAATTGTAGATGTTATTATCAAGCACTGGAAAGAAGATAAATATTTTTGTTTAGACTGGTCTAAAAAATCACATAATAAATGGTATAGTTTTGTAGTTG
>JALSQF010000003.1 GCA_026985555.1 Candidatus Moraniibacteriota bacterium
AGTTGTGGCGCCGGAGCATGAATTAATTAATAATGAAAAATTAAGAATTAAAAATTGGGATGAAGTAGTTGGATATATTAAAAAAGCTAAGAATAAGACGGAAATGGAGCGAATGGAAGCTAAGGAGAAAACGGGTGTAAAATTAGAAGGACTAGTAGCAGTTAATCCTGCCAATGGTGAAAAAATTCCTATTTTTGTAGCTGATTATGTTTTGGGTGGCTATGGAACCGGAGCAATTATGGCCGTGCCAGCGCACGATGAAAGGGACTATGAATTCGCTACTTATTATAATAAGTCGCTAAATGATGCAGAACGAGCACAGAAAAACGCAGAAAAAATTAAAATTAAACAAGTAATAGCACCAAGATTTGATGGTGAGGGAGATAATGTCATCAAAAAAGACAAACCAATGACCGAACGAAAAATTGTAGATGTTATTATCAAGCACTGGAAAGAAGATAAATATTTTTGTTTAGACTGGTCTAAAAAATCACATAATAAATGGTATAGTTTTGTAGTTGGAGGAGTAGAAAAAGATGAAACTTTAGAGGAGGCTGCTTTGCGTGAGGCTCAAGAAGAGAGTGGCTATAAAAACATGAGAGTTGTTAAACGGATTGGTGGAGAAATACATAGTTATTTCTATGCTGCTCACAAAGGTGTCAATAGGGCGCCAGTGAAAAGAAATTGTATTTACATAGAATTATTAGATGACCAATGGGAGGAGCCAGCCGAAGAGCATGTCAAAAATCACGACGGTGTTTGGGTTGATAAAAATAAAGTTTCAGATTTTATTAATCTTCCAGAGTTGAAATTATATTGGGATATTTTTACTGGTAAAAATAATGGTATTTTCACAGATAATGGTGAATTAATAAATTCTGGACAATTTGATGGAATGAATAATGAAGAAGCGAAGAAAAAAATAACTGAATTTGTGGGTGGAGAAATGACAGTTAATTATCGTTTGCGGGATTGGTCAATTTCTCGGCAGAGATATTGGGGTTGTCCCATACCAATAGTTTATTCTCCAGAGGGAAAAGCAAAGTTTGTCGGAGAAGAAAATTTACCTTGGCTTTTACCAGAAGATGTGGATTTTGTGCCAGATGGGACAGCGCCTCTGGCTAAATCTAAAGAGCTAAAAGAAAGGGTGAAAAAAATATTTGGTAAAGGTTGGACGCCAGAGGTGGATACTATGGATACTTTTGTAGATTCTAGTTGGTATTTTTTACGTTATCCTGATCCGGAAAATGATCAGGAATTTTGCGCATCAGAAAAATTAAAAAGATGGTTGCCGGTAGATTTATATATTGGTGGCGCGGAGCATACTTATATGCATTTGCTTTACGCGAGATTTTTTGTAAAAGCGATGCATAAAATGAAGTTGTTAGAATTTGATGAACCATTTATGAAATTGCGTCATCAAGGAATGGTTTTAGATAAAAATGGAGTGAAAATGAGTAAGTCCAAAGGAAATGTTATTAATCCCAATGATATGGTAGAAAAATTTGGCGCTGATGCTACTCGGATGTATATGATGTTTGCTGGTCCGTTAGAAGAAGATATTATGTTTAAAGAGGAAGGTGTAAAAGGTGTTTATCGGTTTTTGGAAAAAGTTTTCTCTCTTTTTGAGAGGGCGCAAACAGGCGCAGAATTTACACAGACTAATGAGGACGGAAAACAAATAAAAGTAAAAATAGAATTTAGAGACTGTGAAAATGAAAATTGCAAGGATGTTCCCCAAAACTTTTTATCTTTATGGCATAAAACTATTAAAGGTGTCACAGAAGACATAGAAAATTTAAGATTTAACACGGCAATTTCTAAATTGATGATATTCATCAATGAATGTACTAAGCACAATGTTTTGCCAAAATCAGTGATGGAAGGATTTTTAATTTTATTATCTCCTTTTGCGCCTCATCTTGCGGAGGAACTTTTTACTGCGTTGCAGTCGCAGACTATTGCTGAACTAACGCGGAATGACGCGGAAAAGAATGTTAATGAAAAAAGTTTAAATAACATAGACTCTATTTTCAATCAATCTTGGCCAAAATATAATCCAGAAATAATTCAAGATAAAATTGTAGAAATGGTCATTCAAATCAATGGCAAGGTGCGAGATAAGATGCAGGTTCCAATGGATATTTCTGAAGAAGAGGTTAAAGAAAAAGCTTTAAATTCTGAAAAAATTAAAAAATATACGGAAGGTAAAAAAATTAAAAAAGTAATTTTCGTAAAAGGAAAGCTTATTAGTTTAGTGGTTTAATTTTGTTAATAAATTTTTTTTTATTAAATTTATGAGTAAAAAAAACAATAAACAAAACTATCAAAAAATTTTATTGATTTTAGTATTCAGTTTATTCTTACTGGGGGGGATAATTTTGGTAAGTAAATATTTTTGGCCATTTTTATTTTCTACTGATCATTTTCAAACAAATAATAATAAAAACTATCATCAAGATCAAAACAATAAGATTTATAGTGTTAAAGAAGTAGCTGATATACTGAAAAACAATCCGGAATTTTTACAAAACAAACAAATTAAAATAAAAGCTTATAAGGCAGATGATGTTAAGGGGATTGGATGTGGTGATTATCTTATATTAATAGATTATAACAATATTGAATTATATAAAAAAAGATATCAGCAAAATGTGTCTAATTTGGAAAAATTAAAAGCTTTACAAATACCTAAAATTAAAACAGGAGAATCATTGGGAATGTCTCAAGAAATCTTTCCGACAGTTTATGCTGTATATCAAGGACATTTTTATGATAAAAAATTGAGCAGTAAATGCAAAAATGGTTATAAAAGATTTGTTATTGATAAAAAAATAAAGGAAATTATTCCAGACAAAAATTTTGCTAATTTATCAGAAACTATTCAGAGTGGTTGTTTAATTGCTAATGGTAGGTTAATTAACAATCCAATTAAGGTGGAATTAAAAAATAATACTATAAAGGTTAACGGAATTTTATATGAACCAACAACAGAGGCCAGAGTAGGAAAAATAACAATGCTTACTAATGATTATATGCTAAAAAGATATCGTGATTTAATTAATTATCTAAAGAATAATAAGATAATAATTTATGGTGGAGATTCTTATGAAGGTAGTGGTGGATATTGTGAAGAGTATAAATTATTTGAAATAAATAAAATAATTAAAAGCCATTATTCTTCAGAGGAAAAAAAGGAAAAATTAGCTAAAATATTAGGTAGTCCAGCATCTTTTAATGCTTATGATGATATGTTGAAAAATTGGACTTTTAATGAAAAAGATTTTTATCATTGTCCAAAATCTAATGAAATGTATCAAGAAAATCATTTAGATTGTCAGCCTCCTTTTAATACAAAAAAATATTGTCAAAAAGGTTATAGAAAATGGATTAATGATAATTGTGAGGAGATTATTTTTGTAGATTAATTTATTGTCTTTTTAGAAAACAAATGAAAAAATCATTTTTAATTTTGATATTTTTAATTAGCATTACTTTTTCTTTTTTAATAGAAAAGTTTATTTTTAATTCTTTTTTTCTCTTTACGGATGCTCAAAATGATAAGGAAATAAATAACTTAAGTAACAATTATAAAACAAAAAACAGCCAAGAAAAAGGAATTAAAAAAACCAATTTTATAACTGAGGAAGAATATCAAAAAATTAAGCAAAACTTTAAAAAACAAGATAATAAAAAAGAAATTAAGTCTAAAAAAGAAAACAATATTGATTTTAATCAAAAGGTTGTTTATCCAGTTTTTTTCACCTCTCAAGCTCCTTCAGGACAATGGAAAAATGAAATTTTTCAAGATGGATGTGAAGAGGCCTCTATGCTTATGGCTTTGAATTGGGCTAAAAATGATAATAAAAAATTATCCAAAAAACAAGTGGAAACAGAAATAGAAAAAATTTCTCTTTTTGAAAAAGAAAAATACAATTTTTATTTAGATGTTTCTTTAGTTGATGTTTATAAAATTATTCAAGATTATTATAACTATTCTCATATTAAATTTTTAGAAACAATAAAAAAAGATGATTTAATAAAAACTCTTTATAAAGAGGCAGTTTTAATTGTTCCAGTTAATGGTCAACTATTGAATAATCCTTTTTTTACTTCTCCTGGTCCAGAGTATCATACCTTATTGATTGTTGGTTATAATCCAAAGGATAAAAATTTTATTGTTAATGATCCAGGGACTAGGAGAGGAGATCATTATCATTATAATGAAGATGTTTTATATAAGGCTATTCGTGATTATCCATCTGGTTATCATCAGGTAATTAAAGAAAAGCACAAAAGAGCTATAGCAATATATAAAAATAAAAAAGATATTAATTAACTAACAAATTTAATTTTCAAAATCAATGAAAAAAGTTGTTACTATCGGAGGAGGAACAGGAAGTTTTACCTTGCTTTCAGGATTAAAGAAATATCCTTTAAATATAACGGCTATTGTTTCTATGGCCGATGATGGAGGGTCAACGGGCAGATTAAGAGACGAATTGGGAGTTTTACCTCCGGGAGATGTGCGGCAATGTTTAGTAGCTTTAAGCAATTCTTCAGATATATTAAGAAAATTGATGAATTATCGTTTTGAAAAAGGCGGTTTAAAAGGACATAATTTTGGTAATCTTTTTCTTTCAGCTTTAGAAAAAATTACAGGAAAATTTAGTTTAGGAGTAGAAGAAGCTACAAGAATATTAAATGTTACACACAAGGTGTTACCTGTTTCGGAAGAAAAAATGACTTTATATATTAAATTAAACAATGGAAAAACTATCAAAGGAGAGAAACAATTGGATCATAATAAGTTAGTTAGAAAATTCGGAATTAAAGAAATTTATTTAAAACCCAAAGTTAAAGCCTATGAGAAAGCTATAAAAGCTATAGAAAAAGCTAATTTTATTATTATCGGACCAGGTGATCACTATGGTTCTATTTTACCTAATTTGTTAATTAGAAAAATTTCGCAAGCTATTCAAAAATCAAAAGCTAAAGTAATTTATGTTTGTAATTTAACTAATAAGAAAGGACAAACAGAAGGATTTGATTTAAATGATTATGTAAATTTTATAAATGAATATGTTGGGAAAAACAGAATTGATTATGTTGTTTATAATATTAAAAAACCAGCTCAAAAATTAATTGCGAAATACGAAAAAATAGAAGGAAAAAACTCTTTGGTAACTTTTGATATTGATAAATATGAAAACAGAAATTATAAAGTTGTAAAAGCAAATATTTTAAAAAAATCTAATGTTGTAATGAATAAAAATGATGCAATTAAAAATACACGTTCTTTTATCCGTCATGATAGCGATAAATTAGCTCAAGTTTTAGTAGAAATTTTTAATAGAAATGATAGAAGTATTATTAAAGATATTATTTGAAAATCTTATATTAAATTTATAAAAAAATTTAAAACATAGATTACCTATAAATTTTCTAACGTAAAAATTTACAATTCTTTTTTACTATGCTACAATTAAAACATAAAAATTTTAATTAATAAAAACATGGTAAAAGAAAAACAAAAAAAGAAAAAAGGGAGCATTTTAGTTTTTTCTCTCATTATTATGTTTATAATTCTTTCTGCGGCAGTAGGATTAACTATGGTAACTATTACTCATCAGAAAACCACTCTTGACACGAGTCAATCTACACAAGCTTTTCAAGTGGCTAATGGAGGAATAGAAAAATTTTTAAATAAAATTAAATCTTCCACAGGAGATATTAATACTATTTTTAATAATAATTGCTCCAACAATCAAGTTAGTTTTTCTGTTTCCGGAGGAACAGCTAAGGTTACTTTTTACGATAGTAATAATCAACCTTTAAGTTGTTCTGA
Organism: Candidatus Moraniibacteriota bacterium; assembly: GCA_026985555.1. Taxonomy (GTDB): domain Bacteria; phylum Patescibacteriota; class Minisyncoccia; order Moranbacterales; family UBA9337; genus JALSQF01. The sequence goes on from JALSQF010000003.1 coordinate 5,849, forward strand.
TTCTGTTAGTTCCATAGATCATATTAAATCTGTAGGAGAAATTAATAATACTAAAAGAGCTGTGCAGGTGGCCATAGCGGCAGGAGATGTTCCTTCAGGTACTATTACAGGGGGATGTACGATTGAACTTCGCGAAATAAATAATAAATCGCATATAGATACTAGGTGGGGGGAAGGATGTAAAGAACCTGCAACAAAAAACATTGTTTATTGTGGAGGAGAAGATTCGCGAGGCCCTCTTAATGATAATAATGTGGCAGAAACAAGTGGTTATAAATGTGGAGAAATTGCAATAGTTAATTTTAATGGTTATGAAAAAATACATTGTCTTTGTATAAAAAAATAAAAAATTATTAGAATTATTTATTTAGATATTTAAACAAATAAGTATCTTTTAATCTATAACCTAATTTTCTATAATAATTGCGTACACCTACACCAGAGATTACTACTATTTTATTTAATTTATATTTTGAATGAACAATTTTTTCTGCTTCTTGAATAAGTTTTTTTCCTAAACCAAAATGTTGAGGAGATTGTTTTTCTTTTCTTCCTATGGAAATAAGTTTTCCATAGGTATGCACTTCTCTAATAAGAGCAGCCTTTTTCAAAACAGGTAATTTTTTGTATAATTCTTTGTTCTGAAAAGAGGGAATGCGTAAACGTAATAAAGCGTATATTTTTTGAGTAGTAGGATGAATAAATTGTAAAAATATTTCTTTTCCTTGTGAAGCTTCATATTCAATTTTATCTAAAATAATTTTGTCTTGAGAAGAAAAATCATTTTTAATTTCCCGACATCTAATACAGGAACAAGTTACTTTTTTTGCAATGATTTGACGTAAATTTGATATTTTAGGTCCAGCTTCAATGGAAGGAAGGGGAACATCACGCACTAATCTTTGAATGCGAACATAGGGAGGAATATACTTTCTTTTTATTTGAATAATTAATTTTTCAAAAGTTTTATCAGTTAAAGGAGTATATTTTTTCTTTTTCCAAAGAGTATATAAATAAGAATTTTTGATTACTAAAGTAGGATAAATTTTTAACATATCTGGTTGAAAATGGCTATTATGAAAGAGTTCAAAAAACATTTTTTCATCAGAAAAATCTGATTGATTTTTAAGAGAAGGCAATTTGGTAGTATTTGGAGTTCCATAAAGTCCTGGCATTATGTGATAATTAACTTTAAATCCAGCATCTTTAAGAAGTTGAGTGGCTTGAATAGTTTCTTTAACTAAATGTCCACGTTTATTAAGAAGAAGAATTTTATCAAAAATAGATTGTACTCCAATTTCCACACGAGTGCATCCTAATTGACGAAAATTAACAATTTCTTTTTCATTAACATAATCAGGTCTTGTCTCTAGAGTTAACCCAACAATATGGTGTTTATTTTTTTCATTACGTTTTTGTTCGTATTTTAATTGCTGTTTTAAAGTAGAAGATTTTTTTGCAATCCGAGAGGATGTAAATTTAGAACGGGGATAATCATTGGCAGCGCGGAAACATTCTTTAATAAACCATTTTTGATAGTTTTTAGTGAAATAAGAAAAAGTTCCTCCTATAACAATTAATTCAATTTTATCTAACGAATGTCCGTTCAATTCTAGGGCACGTAAACGAGATTGAACTTGTAAATAAGGATTAAATTTATTCATTACAGCTCTCATTACAGCCGGTTCATTGGGCAGATAACTTTTAGGCATATTTTGTGCAGAAGGACAAAAGATACATTTTCCAGGACAAGGATAAGGTTTAGTTAAAACAGCTACAATAGCTACTCCTGATTGAGTGCGGATAGCGCGAGAGAGCATTATTTTTTCTAACTTTTGCTGGCGCTTAATTTTTCTTTCTTTAATCATTTTTTCATAAAGCTCTCTCAGATCAGCGTTAGTGGGTTGAGGAATTTTTCTATTGTTGCAAAAACTTTTTTTAAAATTTAAAAAAGCGGTAGAATTAATAAAATCTTTTTTTATTGCTAACTGGATGAATTGTTGATAATCTTGTTTAAAAGACATAAGATTAGATAATATGTTAAAATAAATAAAATAATTTATGAAAATAGAAACGAGGAAAAAAATTCTACGAGCCACAGAACAAGGATATGATTTAATTGCTGAAAAATTTTCTGCTACTAGAAAAAACTTTTGGAGTGATTTAAGGTTTATAGCAGATTTTACGCAAAAAGGCAATAAAGTATTAGATTATGGTTGTGGAAATGGTCGCTTGCTAGAAATTCTTCCTCAAAATATAGATTATTTTGGCGTAGATATTTCTGGGCGTTTAATTGAGTTAGCTCGGAAAAAATATTCAAATACAAGCAATCAAATAGCTTTTCAAAGAAAATTAAATTTTCAAAAAATATCTTCTTCAAAAGTTATTCTTCCTTTTGAAAATAATTTTTTTGATGTTATATATAGTATAGCAGTTTTTCATCACTTACCGGATAAACAATATCGTTTTCAAATTTTAAAGGAGTTAAAAAGAGTTTTAAAACCGAAAGGTTATTTGATTATTTCTGTTTGGAATTTATGGCAAAATCCTTATTATAAAAAAATTATTCAAAATTGGAAAAATAAATTCTTTGGAAAAAGTAAACTTGATTGGAATGATTGTTTTATAGATTTTAAAGATAATCAAAACAAAGTTTTTTCTCGTTTTCATCATGCTTTTTCTCAAAGAGAGTTGGAAAATCTTTTTCAAAAAAATAATTTTCAAAACATTCAAATTCAAAAAATACAAAATAAAAATCTTTTAATTATAGGAAAAAAATGAAAATGAAAAATTAAAATAAGCTTTCTTGTTCAGGCGGTTGAGAAGAAAAAGAACTTTGAAGTTTTTGTTTTTGAATTTCTTTTTTTATAATTTTTAATACTTGAGGAATGCGTTGAAAATCTTTAATTAAAACCTGACGCAAGGATCCATTGTAAAGAGCAGCGGCAGGATGATAAAGAGTATAGAAAACCTGTTCTCCTAGTTCTGGTATTGTTCTACGTAGAGCTTTTCCATGGACTTGAGATATTTTTTGTCCCGGAAGAAATTTTTCCATAGCGTGACGTCCTAGAGTAACAATTAAAAGTGGTTGTATAATTTTAATTTGTTTTTCTAACCAAGGCCAGCAAGCTTGTATTTCTTCAGGAAAAGGATCGCGATTATGAGGTGGACGACATTTTACTATATTAGCAATATAAACATCTTTTCTCTTAAGCTGAATAGTTTCTAGCATTTCTTCTAAAAATTTGCCGGCTGCTCCTACAAAAGGATGGCCAGTTTTATCTTCTTTAGCGCCAGGAGCTTCTCCAATAAACATAATTTGTGTATCAATATTTCCTTCTCCAGGCACTATTAAATGACAAGTTTTTTTTAAAGGACATTTTTGACATTGTTTTATTTCTTGAATAAGTTTTTGGTAGGAAGGATTCTTATCAGGCATAATTGTAATATTATAAAACTTAGAATGATTGTTTTTTAATTAGAGTGAGTTGATTTTAACTAATTGAAAATTGTTATTTTCAGTGTTCCAGAGAGCAAAAGAAGGGGGATAGATTTGATTAGCTACGTTGCCAGGGTTAAGTAAAATACAATTATCTTTTTTTTCTTGCCAGGGTTTATGAGTATGTCCATAAAAAACAAAATCATATTTTTTTGATAAGCAGAGACTTTGTGCTTTTTGAGGAAAATGAGTAAAAGCTATTTTTTGATTATCAAGACTGATTTTTCCTTGTTTCAAAAAAATAGAAGTTTGTTTATATAAAATAGGTTCTTTCTGGAAAGAAATAAATTTTTCTTTAAAGTAATCTTTATCCATATTGCCAAAAACAAAATATATCTTTCCAAAAAAATTATCATTAAGATAGTCCAGTGTTTCTAAGGAAGCTAAATCTCCACAACAAATAATTTCTTTAATTTTATTTTTTTTACAATAATTTAAAACCTTATCTAAATTAGCAAGGTTATCATGAACATCAGAAATAATAGCAATAAACATAATTTTATTTTTTAATTATTTATTTAAATATAATCTTTTTATTTGCCAAAATCAAGTAAAAAAGGTATAATTAAAGCGAAGAAAATAAAAACTATGCAATATATTTATACAGCTGTTAATTCTAAAGGTGAAAGCAAGGGCGGAAAAATAGAAGCAGAAAGTGAAAAAGAAGTAGCAGAGCAATTAAAAGCTAAAGGTTATTTAATAACCTCTATAAAAGCTTTAGAAGATAAAAAACAAAATAAATCATCTTTAGATTTATCTCATTTTTTTTCTTCGGTTTCTCTTAAAGATAAAATGATGTTTGCTAAAAATCTAAGTGTTATGCTTGGATCGGGTTTAATTTTATCACGTTCTTTGCAAAATTTGATTAAGCAAACCAAGAATAAAACTTTTCGTGATATATTACAGAAAATTTATGATGATGTTGAAGGAGGACGAAGCTTAAGTGAAAGTTTAGCTGCTTATCCTAATGTTTTTAATAATTTATTTGTAAGTATGGTTAGAGTAGGAGAAATCGGTGGAAATCTAGAGGAGACGTTAGGAATAGTAGCGCTTTATTTAGAAAAAGATTATAAGTTAAAGAAAAAGATAAAGGGCGCAATGTTGTATCCTATGGTGGTTATTGTGGCAATGATTGGTATAACTGTTTTGATGTTGACTTTTATTTTACCTAAAATTCTTTCAGTTTTTGAAGGAATGGATGTGGAGCTTCCAAAAACAACACAATTTATAGTACATATGAGTGATTTATTGCGTAGTCATAGTGTTTTGGTTACAATAGGGGGAATAATTTTAGTAATTGGAGGTAAATTATTTTTAAAAACCAAAACAGGTAAAAAATGGTTAAGTTTTGCTTTAATTAATATTCCCGCAGTAAGCAATATGACAAAAAAATCTAATAGTGCGCGTTTTACTAGAACTTATAGTTCACTTTTACATAGCGGTGTTTCAGCTATAGATTCTTTGCAAATAACAGCTGAAACGTTAGATAATTACTACTATAGAGAAGCCTTACTATATGCTGTAAAAGAGATACAAAAAGGAGTTAGTTTAAGTGATATTATTAAACGTTATCCCAAAATATTTCCTGTTTTAGTTAGTCAGATTATAGAAGTGGGAGAGGAAACAGGTAAAACGGATGCAATGTTGTTAAAATTAGCCGAATTTTATGAAGAAGAAGTGGATCAAATTACTAAAAATATTTCTTCTATTATAGAACCAGTATTAATTTTGTTGATAGGTGGGATGGTAGGTTTTTTTGCTATAGCTATGTTGCAACCGATGTATAGTGTAATGGAAAATATAAAATAAAAAATGTTTTTTACTTTATAGTTTTTAGATAATAAATTAAGATTAAGAAATAAGACACAAAGATTGACTTTTTTTAAAATATAAGTTATAATAGAAGTAAGAAAAAATATGATAAAAGGGTGTTCTCAAGGGTGAGGCGCTTTTTTTGTTATATTTATTTTATTTAAAACAAAAAATGAAAATAAAAACAAGAAAAAAATTAATACTAGTAATGCGAATAATTTTAATGATAGTGATAGTTAACGGATTTGTTTTAATAAATTCGGTTAAGGCTCTAATGTTGCAAAGTCATAATGTTATTATGTTAGTTAATAGCGCACGTGAAGCTAATAAACTCAATACATTAAAGGAAAGTTATATTTTAGATAAAGCAGCTGAGGATAAATTAAATGATATGATAAAGAATAATTATTTTGCACATACATCTCCTCAAGGAGTAACACCTTGGCATTGGTTTAAAATAAATAACTATGATTATGAATATGCGGGAGAAAATTTAGCTATTGGTTTTTATGATGCTGTAGATCAGCATAATGCTTGGATGAATAGTTCTAAACATAGAAAAAATATCCTTAATCCACATTATAATGAAATAGGTGTAGCTATTAAAAAAGGAATAATTAATAATCAAAAAGTTATTATCACAGTGCAATTATTTGGTAAAAGTAATCAGAAAAAAAATTTAGTTTTAAATCATAATGAAAAAGAATTTTCTCAACAAAATAAAATTAATTTATTAGGAAAGAATATTAAGGAAGTGGCGGGTATTAATATTATAAAGAACAAATCAATTAGTTTAAATAATTTTCAAGGTTTAAAGCAGAAGATTTTTCCAAATAAAATAAATCAGGAAAAGATTAAAGATGTTTTTGTTTATTTACAAAATAATCAAGAACAACAGAAAAAGAATGTAGCCTATATTTTATTAGTTTATCTGAATTTATATATAGGATTATTTTTAGTAGTAATAGTAAGAGAAATAGATGTTTGGTTAATGAGTTCTTTAAAAATTAAAAATTAAAATAAACATTTTGAAAAATTGTTTATTTTAATATTTTGTATGATTTTATGTTATACAATATATATATATTCTAAATTTTAATTTAGATTTTCTAAGGTTATGTCCTATCCTTAGGCTTTTTAAAAAGCATTGTTGCACAAAAAACTTACCTTTCAAAAGGTAAGTTTTTTATTGACAGTTAAAAGAAGGAAGAGTAAATTAAAATCAGATTAAATATATTTTTTATGAATAAATATAGCATTATACTTTGTGGTGGTTCAGGTAAAAGACTTTGGCCATTATCGCGAGAAAATTATTCCAAGCAATTTTTAAAATTGTATGGAGAGAATTCATTACTTCAAGAAACATTTTTAAGAATCCAAAAGATAATGCCGACAGAGAATATTTTTTTAATTACCACAGAAAACAATTATTTTAATGTATTTAATCAAATTAAAGAAATAGAAAGTAGTTTTAATGAAAAACAAATAGTTATTGAACCACAAGCGCAAAACACAGCTCCTGCTGTAGCGTTAGCTATTCAATATATGCTAGAAAAAGCTAATATTGATGTATCTGATCCAATTTTAATTTCTCCCGCAGATCATTATATAAAAGATATTAATGGTTATATAAATACTATTAATAGTGTTTTAGAAGAGGTAGGTAACAATTTAGGGACCATAGGAATTAAGCCTACGAAACCACACACAGGATTTGGTTATATTAAAAAAGGAGAGGATATGGGTTTTTATTTTCAAGTAGCGGAATTTAAAGAAAAACCTGATAAGAGAACAGCTCAAAAATATTTAAAATCAGGTCAATATTTATGGAATTCAGGAGTTTATTTATTTAATACTCAAACTTTTCAAAAAGAAATTAATCTATATGCTCAAGAAATAGGAGAAATTATTCAAAAAGGGCATAAGTATGCGCGAGATAATTATTCAAAAATGCCTCGTATTTCTATAGACTATGCTTTATCGGAAAAATCTAAAAAAATGGTTGTTTTTGAAGGAGATTTTGGTTGGAGCGATATAGGTGCTTACGATAATTTAGCGGAAATTATTTCTTTAGAAAAAAATCAATTATCTCGTCAAATTAACATAGATTCAGAAAATGTTTTTGCTTATTCAGAAAGCGGAAAACTAATTGCTACTATTGGAATAAAAGATATTAATATTATAGAAAGTGCTGATAGTATTTTAATTCAAAAAAAAGGAACGGGTGAGCAGACAAAAGAATTGGTTAAAAAATTGAAAAAAGGAGGTTATAAAGAAGTAGAGCATAATATTTTTTCTCATCGTCCTTGGGGAATGTATCAAATATTAATAGATGTTCCTGGTTATAAAGTAAAAAAAATAGTTGTTTATCCTGGCAATATTTTAAGTTTGCAATCACATTTTCATAGAGCAGAGCATTGGATTGTTACACGAGGGGTAGCTAAGGTTACTCGTGGCGAAGAAGAAATTATTTTAAAAGAAAATGAAAGTATTTTTATACCATCTTTAACGCAACATCGTATAGAAAATCCAGGCAAAATAGATTTAGAGATAATTGAAGTTCAAACAGGAAGTTATTTAGGAGAAGATGATATTGTTCGTATTAAGGATAAATATAACAGAAATTAATTAGATATATAAAATTATAATTAAAAAAATGAAAAAAACTTTAAAACAAACAGATTTAAAAATTTATCAAGCACTGCAAGGAGAAATTAAAAGACAAAAGGAGGGATTAGAATTAATTGCTTCTGAAAATTATGTGTCTAAAGCAGTATTAGAAGTATTAGGAAGTGTTTTTACTAATAAATATTCCGAAGGTTATCCTGGAAGACGTTATTATGGAGGACAAGAATTTACTGATAAGATAGAAAAATTAGCTATAAAAAGAGCTAAGAAACTTTTTCAAGCTCAATATGTTAATGTACAGCCCCTCTCTGGAGCACCAGCTAATATGATTGCTTATAGCGCAGTTTTAGAGCCAGGAGATAAGATTTTAGGAATGGATTTATCTCATGGAGGACATTTAACCCATGGACATCCAGCTACATTAGCATCAAAGATTTATAATTTTATTAGCTATAAAACAGAAGAAAATGGAGAAATAAACTATGATAAATTAGAAAAACTAGCTCTAAAAGAAAAACCAAAATTAATGTTAGCAGGTTTTTCATCCTATACTCGTCAAATAAAATATCGTCGTTTTACTCAAATCGCTAAAAAAATTAAAGCAATTTCTATGATTGATATTGCTCATATTGCTGGGTTGATAGCTGGAAAAGCAGTATCTAATCCAGTGCCTTATTTTGATATTGTTACTACGACTACTCATAAAACCTTACGAGGACCAAGGGGAGGAATGATTTTAGCTAAAAAAAGATTTGCTCAAGCTATAGATAAAGCTACTTTTCCTGGATTTCAAGGTGGTCCACATATGAATAATATTGCAGCAAAAGCTGTGGCTTTTCAAGAAGCTCTTTCTCCTTCTTTTCGTAAGTATACTCAACAAATTCTAAAAAATGCTAAGACATTAGAACAGGAATTGAAAAGAAAGGGATTTAAAATAATTTTTCAAAAAACAGAAAATCATATGTTGTTAGTGGATGTGTATAATAGTAAAAAGATAACAGGAAAACAAGCTGAAGATACATTAGATAAAATTGGTATTACTGTGAATAAAAATATTATTCCTAATGATTTGCGTTCTTCTTTGGATCCGAGTGGTATTCGTTTAGGTGTGCCAGCAATTACTACAAGAGGAATGCGAGAAAAAGAAGTTAAAAAAATTGCTAATTGGATAAATATAGCTTTGGAAAATTATAAAGATAAGGAAAAATTAAATAGTTTAAAAAAAGAAGTAATAAAGTTGTGTCGCAAGTTTCCTTTACCTAGTTAATTTTATGAATTATGAATAAAGAATTAATTGCTAAAAACTTAACTATAATTTCCCTAGGAGGATCTTTAATTGTTCCTGATAAAATTGATGTTAATTTTATTAAAAAGTTTAAAAAAATTATTGAAAAAGAAATTAAGCGAGGTAAATATTTTGTTATTATTACAGGAGGAGGAAAAATATCTCGTCGTTATGTAGATGCAGCTAACCAAATAATTTCCATTGATAATGAAGAGAAGGATTGGTTAGGTATTCATGCTACCAGAATGAATGCTCACTTTATTAAAACTATTTTTAAAAAATGGGCACATCCTCGTATTAATAAAAATCCTCGCACTAAAATAGATCTATGGAAACATTTTTCTCGTGGGGAAAATATTATGGTGGCTGCTGGATGGAGACCTGGATGGTCTACTGATTATGTGGCTGTAATTTTAGCTCAACGTTTTCAGGCTAAAAAACTAGTTAATCTATCTAATATTGATTATGTTTATGATAAGGATCCTAAAAAATTTTCTGATGCGCAAAAAATAAGAAAGATAAGTTGGCAAAAATTTCGTAAAATAGTAGGTGATAAATGGGATCCGGGTATGAATTTACCTTTTGATCCGATTGCGGCTAAATTAGCGCAAAAAAATAAAATGGAGGTAGCTATTATAGGTGGTCAAAATTTAAAAAATTTGCAAAATTATTTTCAAGGAAAAAAGTTTAAAGGAAGTGTTGTTTGTTAAAAATTGGTTTATTTTAGGTTGTATTTTTTGAAAAAGTTATATTTCATATATGATTAAATAAAATTATTTTTATAATGAAAAAATAAAAAACAAAACTAAAATGAAACAAAATTTAGAAGGAGGACTTACAAGCAAAGAAGTTAAAAAGCTTCAACGAAAATATGGTAAAAATGAAATAAAGGAAAAAAAATATTCTGCTTGGCTATCTTTTTTGAAAAAATTTATTAACCCCATTCCTTTAATGATAGAGATAGCCTTATTGCTTTCCGTTATTTCTTCGCGTTGGGAAGATTTTTATATTATAGCTGTATTATTAGCAGTAAATATTGGTATTGAATTTATTCAAGAACAAAAAGCTAATAAAGCCTTACAATCTTTAAAAAAAACACTGGCTCCAGTAGCGGTGGTAATTAGAGATGGAATGACTAAGGTTATTAATGCTAAAGAGTTGGTACCAGGTGATTTAGTCAAAATTTCTATTGGTGATGTAGTTCCTGCTGATATGGTTATAATAAAAGAAACTTATTTATTGGTTAATCAAGCTACTATTACTGGGGAATCGTTACCAGTAGAAAAAAATAAAAATGATTTACTTTACGCTAGTACAATAGTGCAAAAAGGAGTAGCTTATGCGCGGGTAACAGCTATAGGAAAAAATACTTTTATAGGTAAGAGTGCTACTTTAGTGGAAAAAGCCAGTCAAGAAAAAGAAAGTCATTTTCAAAAAGCTATTTTTGGCATAGGAAAATTTTTGATTATTTTTTCTATTATTTTAATAGTAATTGTTTTTGTAGACTTAATTTTAAGAGGAGATTCGCTTATAGAAACTATAAGATTTTCTTTAGTTTTAGCTATTGCTTCTATTCCAGTGGCCTTGCCAACAGTTTTGTCTGTCACTATGGCTATTGGCGCTAATGAATTAGCCAGGAATAAAAGTATTGTTTCTAACTTTAAAGCTATAGAAGAAATGGCGGGAGTAGATGAACTATGTGTAGATAAAACAGGAACACTTACTAAAAATAAGATAGAAGTTGAAAATCCTAAGGTATTTTATGAGTATCAAGAGGTTATTTTATTTAAATATGCACTTTTATTAAGTAACAGAGAGCATACTTCTCCTATAGAAAAAGCTATTTATAAATATGCTAAAGAAAACAATTTTTTAATAAAAGAAAATGATTATCAAATAAAAAAATTTGTTCCTTTTGATCCTGTTCGTAAGATGACAGAAAGTATTGTTAAAGAAAAAAAACAAACAATTAAAATTGCCATGGGAGCTCCGCAGGTTATGGAGAGAATGATTACTAATGAAAAAGATAGGCGAGAAATTATAAAGTCTGTAGAAGATTATGCACAAAAAGGATTAAGAGTAGTAGTTGTTGTTAAAAAGGAAATTAAAAGGTATGTTCCAGTAGGAATTATTCCCTTCATTGATCCGCCTAGAAAAGATTCTAAAGTAGTTATTCAAGAGATTAAAAAAAGAGGAATTGAAGTTAAAATGCTAACCGGTGATCATATCGCTATAGCGATGTATATTGCTAAAATAGTTGGTTTGACGGGAAAAATTATGGAAAAAACTGATTTAAATAAGGCCTGGAGAAAAATTAAAAAGAAAAATGTTACTGAAAAGATTAAGGAAACAAATATTTTTGCCGAAGTTACTCCTGAAGATAAATATCAAATAGTAGGAGCTTTACAAAAAAGAAATTGTATTGTTTCTATGACTGGCGATGGTGTTAATGATTCTCCAGCCTTAAAGAAAGCTGATATAGGTATTGCTGTTTCTGGATCTTCTCCAGCGGCTTATTATGCAGCTGATTTAGTTCTTTTAAATAATGGTTTGTCGGTTATTAAAAAAGCTATAGATTTATCACGAATGACTTTTTCTAGGATGGAATCTTATGCTACTTTTCGTATTTCAGAAACAATGAGAATTGTTCTTTTTGTTTTTCTCTCCGTACTAATTTTTAACTATACTCCTATAAGTGCAGTAATGATTATATTGCTAGCCTTACTTAATGATATTCCTGTGATGGCAATTGCTTATGATAATGCCCCTATAGATAAAAAACCAGTGCGTTGGCACTTGAAAGAAACCATTATTATTTCTTTTATTTTAGGAACGGCCGGGCTTATCTCTTCTTTTGGCTTGTTTTATTGGCTTAATCTAGAAGGATATTCTAAAGAGATTATTCAGACTATATTATTTTTGAAATTAGATGTGGCTGGTCATTCCACTTTATATTTGACAAGAACAGGCAGAAATCATTTTTGGAAAAGACCCTATCCTTCTTTGAAATTTTTCCTTCCAGCTTTTTTATCTCGTATAATAGGAACAATTATTGCTTTGATGGGAATATTTATGCAAGCTATTAGTTGGAAAATGGTTATTTATATTTGGATATATGTTACTTTATGGTTTTTCTTTAATGATCAGATCAAAGTTATTGGCTATAGATGGTTAGATAAATATAAAGTTCATCTTGATGCTAAAAAAAATAAAAAAGCTAAATATTATAGATTTTTTAAGATTAAAAAATTTAAAGCTAAGTTTCTATAAATCTGAAAGTTGAATTTTAAAAAATATTAACAATATTAATATTAACAATATTAATGATTAGAATTTACTTGAATTGTTTTTTGTGTTATAATAAATAAAAATATACTTATATTATGTTAAATTTTTTATTAATAATTGCAATTTTTGTGATAATTGCGTTTCAGCAAAAAGATATTATTAAATTAAAAAAGCAGGTTAAGCAATTTATTGGAAATCAAAACAATATAAAAAATAAAATTATTAGTAATACGGAAGAGAACGAAACATCTCAAACATCACAAAAACAATCTTCTAAACTAACGAAAAAAGATGAATCTACTTTTTCTCCACAATATTTTCAAAATTTATCTTCTGAAAATTTTAATTTTAAATTAAAAACAAATCAAAAAGAAAATGAGAATGTCTTCAAAAAAGATATTAGTAAAGGTTTTAGCGCCTGGATAAAAGAAAACACTTTAATGAAAATTGGTGCTTTTTTTATTTTTCTTGCTATAAGTTGGTTTGCTCAGTATGCCATAGCGCAAGGATGGATAGGTGTAGTCGGTCGTATAACTTTAGGATTACTTTTTGGTTTGATATTAATGCTAGCAGGGTTTCGTGATGCCTATAAAAATAAAGATAGAGGTTTTGTTTTATTAGGATTAGGCGTTTCTATAATTTTGTTGATTACTAATATTGCTAGAGTAATGTATCACTTAATGACGCCAGAAATTGCTTTAATTCTAATGCTTATAGCAGTAATATTTGTTTTCTTTGTTGCTATAAAATTTAATAATACTTACTTAGCTGGTTTTTCTTTTGCGTTAGCTATGCTTATACCAATACTAACTAATTCTCCTCATCCTTCTTTTTTTAATTTATTTTCTTATTTGTTAATATTAATTTTAGGAAGTCTTTGGATTATTTATTGGAAACAGTGGCATTTTTTGGTAACTGAAGCTTTTTTTGGTGTATCTTTATATAGTATCCTTTCTTTTATTAATTGGGATATTTCTTCATTTGAAACATTGTTTGCTTATTCTTTTGCTTTAATTTTTCTAATTGTTTCTATTATAGCCTTAATTAAGAATGATTATATTTCTCAGAAAAAAGAAAAAGAAATAAAAGTTTATTATTTATTGTTTTCTTTGATAAATTCATTGTTTATTTTCACTTGGACTATAACAGGAATTCCTGATTATTTGCAAAGTGTTTATTTAATTGTTTGGTCTACTATTTTTTTATTGATTGGTTTCTCTGTTTTTATTCTTACAAAAAAAGACTCTGTCTTTTTAATTTATGGTGCTACAGCTATTTTATTTTTAGGCGTAGCTACTGCTTTAGAATTAGAAAGAGATGCTTGGTTTTTAGCTTTTTCTTTAGAAGCAACTCTGGCAGTTATAGTTACTTCTCTGTTAACTAAAAAAGCTAGCAGTGTAAATAAGACCTTTTTATTGTTTGTCATTCCATTTCTATTTTCTTTAAATGTATTAGATAGTTACAATTGGTATAATTTTGGTAGGAGTATTTTCTTTTTTGGAGCAATATCACTTTATATTTTTATTTTTCTTTTAATAATCACAGGTATTTTTCTACGTCTTTTTTTTCAAGAAGAAAAAAATTCTCCTCAAACAGTGATTTCTATTATTTTTTCTTTAGTAACTTTTTATATATTTTCTTTAATCTGGCTTATTCCTCACACTATTTTTTATAATGGTGATGCCACAGTGTTTTCTCTTATTGTATATACATTAGTAGGGTTAATATTTTATTTTAATTCTTTTGCTTCTCATCAAAAACTATTTCATATTTTTGGAATTATAACTTTAATTGGTGTAATTATGCATTTGCTGTTAGTAGATGTTTGGGAAATGGAAGTAGTAAGTAGAATAATAGTTTTTATTTTTGTAGGAATGATTTTAATTTCAACGGCTTATTTATCTAAAACTCATCGCAATAAAAAAATTGAGTAAAATTTAGAATATAAAAAATATGTTTAAAAAAACATCAGGAATAATTTTTATATTTTTATTTTTATTCAATGTAACAAAAGCTGAAGCTATAGAAAATAGCTTAAAAGCTTTTCGCCAATTGGCTAAAATAAAATTATTATCCATTACAATTCCAACCGTAGAAGAACTAAAACTTTCTTCTATTTCAGCTAATGGTTTAGCTGTTTGGGATAAAAACGAAGGAAAATTTGTTCCTAGTAAAATTTTTAATCAAGAAGAGGTTTTTTTAACTGTTCAATCTAATACAAATCAAAACGTTTCTGCTTTAGTTGACAATGATTTAAATACTTCAGTTTTTTTTAATACAGATGGATATTCGTTATCTTTATCAGAAATAAATTTAAATATTAATCCCGTGAGTAGAGTAAAAGGAATAAGAATTATTCTTGACAAAAACGTGGCTTTGCCAAACTATATATATATTTATGACGATATTAACAAAAAAACACTTGTAGCGCGCAAAAAAGTAACTAGTTCTACTATTTATTTTCCTCAAACAGTAACATCTAAATTGATTATTCGTTTAGAACACATACAGCCATTACAAATAGCAGAGATTAAAATATTGGGAGATTTTGTTAATTATAATAAAAAATTCTTGCGCTTTTTAGCTCAACCTAATCATCAATACTTACTTTATTTAAATCCAGCTTACAATCCTCAAATTAAATTTAATTTTTCTGAATATCCAAATTTAGATGATAATAAAAGCATTAAAACTACTTCTCTAGAAAAAATAAATCCTAATCCTTATTTTCAAGAACCAGATAGTGATAAAGATGGCGTAATAGATAGATTAGATAATTGTGTAAAAGTGCCAAACCCTGATCAAAAAGATGAAAATAAAAATGGTTTAGGTGATGCTTGTGATGATTTTGACAAAGACGGAATTATTAATAGTAAAGATAATTGCCCCAATAAACCGAATAAACTTCAAAAAGACAAAGATCGTGATGGTATTGGCGATGTTTGCGATAATAAAGAAAATCGTTTTACAGAAAGAAATCCTTGGGTTATTTGGGCAGCTATGGGATTAGTTTTAATTACTTTTATTCTAATGAGTACTATTGTAATAAAAATGAAAAATCAAGACAAAAGTAAATAATGGCAAATAAATTCTACTTTAATTTTTAAATTATTAAAGATTTAAATAAAAAATAAGTTAAATTTAACTTATTTTTTATTTACTAATTTTTTAAAAAATATTAAAAATTAATTGTCAAAAGTAAAAAAAGGAATTAAAATAAATTTGTAAAATTATGGTAAAGAAAAAAATAATTGTAGGAATAGATATTCGTAATATTGGAAAAAAAAGAACTGGTGATGAAGTAGTTTTTTTAAATTTAGTGAAAAATTTTTCTAAATTAAAGGATAAAAATTTTAATTATGTATTATTTACTGATATTAGAGACAAAAATAAACTAGCAAAGATAAAAAGACAATTAAACATTGAAAAAAATAATCAGTTTAAACTAGTGTCATTATCTGTTTCTTTAAAAATGAGTAAGTTTATTTGGAATTTGTGGACATTGCCAAGATATTTAAGAAAAAATCCAGTGGATATTTATCATACGCAATATATTGTGCCTCTTTTTTTACCTAAAAAAATTAAATTAGTTACGCATATTCATGATGTTTCTTTTAAGGTTTATAAACAGTTTATTAAATGGAGTGATTTATTTTTTTTAAATATTTTAATTCCTTATAGTATTCGGAAGTCAACTAAAATTATTGTTGTTTCTCAATTTACAAAACAAGAAATAGAAAGATATTATCCTCAAGCGCAAGAAAAGATAGAGGTAATTTATAATGCTGTTAATAATATGGAAGAATGGAACATAGAACAGGTAAGTTTTCAAAAAATAAAAGAAAAATATCAATTACCTAAAAAATATATTCTATATTTAGGAACACTTCAGCCAAGAAAAAATGTAGAAACTCTTATAAAAGGGTTTTTATCTTTTAAAAAAATAAACAATAAAGAAGACATTAGTTTAGTTATAGCTGGGAAAATAAAAGCTCATAATTTTGATAGAAAGTTAATTCCTTATCTTAATAAAACTCAAGAAAAAATTTATTTTATTGGTTTTGTTGATGAAAAAGACAAAACTAATTTAATAAAAAAAGCTTGCTTATTAGTTTCTCCATCTCTCTATGAAGGTTTTGGGTTGCCTGTGCTAGAGGCATTAAATTTAGGTGTTCCTGTGTTAGCTTCCAATATTAAACCTCATAAAGAAGTAGGAGGAGAAGCTATTAAATATTTTTCTCCTTTAAGTGTTGCTAGTTTAAGAAAAAAAATATATAATATTTGTGTTGTTTCTAAAACAGAATATGATTCTTTTTTGTCTAAAGCAAAAAAACAACTAAATAAATTTTCTTGGAAAAAATCAGCTCAAAAGATGTTAAAAATTTACAAAGAGCTATATTTAGATGGTTAAATATATTAAATAACAGATACAATATGAAAAAATTTTATCAAAAAAAATGGTTTAAGATAATAGGATTATTACTTTTAGTCATTTTTTCGGTAGGGGGTTTTTTAGCTTGGAAAACAAATAAAACTTTCAAAAAAATCTCTACAGGAAGTTTATTTAATGATATTTTGCATACTTTACCTGTAGTAAAAAATGAATTAAAAGGAGAAAAAGAAGGGAGAATAAATATTTTACTTTTAGGAATGAGAGGAGAACATGTTACAGGAGGAGGTTTATTGGCAGATACGATTATGGTTTTAAGCATTAAACCTCAAGAAAAAAAAGTGGCTATGGTTTCTATTCCGCGAGATTTATATGTTACTATTCCTGGAACCAATACTCAAAGTAAAATTAATGCAGTTTATTTTTACGGAGAAAAAAAGAAACAAGGTGGAGGAATTGAAGATATGAAAAAAATAGTTAGTGAAATTACAGGACAACCAATTCATTATGGTATAGCTATAAATTTTAAAGGGTTTTCTCAATTAGTAGATGCTTTAGGAGGAGTTCCTTTGCATTTAGATAAGCCATTTGTTGAACCATTACAATTTCATGAAAAACATGTTTGTGATAAAAAAGTATTTACTATTCCTTCTGGTGATTTTGAGGAGAAAAAAAACAAAAAAGGAAAGGTTGTAGCTAAATATCCATTATGTTATAATTCTTATGAGGAATGTGGAGGTGTTTTTCGTTTACCTAAGGGAGATTTAAATTTAAATGGGGAACAGGCATTATGTTATGTCCGTTCCAGGGTGACTTCTAATGATTTTGAACGTGCTCGTCGTCAACAACAAATTATTCAAAAGATAAAAGAGAAAGCTTTATCCACAGGAACTTTATCTGATTTTTCTAAGATTAATGCTATTTTAAAAGCTTTAGGTGATAATGTGCGGACAGATATGCAAATATGGGAATTAAAGAAATTATATAAAATTTATCAAGAAATAGGAGACAATGTAAATATTAAGCATAAAGTTTTAGAAAATTCTCCAGAAGGATTGTTGTATGCCCCTCAAAATACTCGTCCTGATCAAGGATATATACTTTTGCCACGAGGTGATAATTATGATAAAATAAAAGAGATGTTTAAGAATATAATTTAATAAATTAATTTTTTATACATATGCAATTATCAGAAAAAGTAATGGATCATTTTCGTAATCCACGTAATCAAGGTAAAATTAAAAATGCGGATGCAGAAGCTCAAGCTGTAAGTTCTCATTGTGGTGATTCAACCACAATTTATTTAAAGGTTAAAAAAGATAAGGATGGTTTTCAATACATTAGTGATATTGGGTTTGAAACTATGGGTTGTGGTGCGGCAGTGGCATCAGCTTCTGTTACCACAGAACTAGCTAAAAATAAAAAAATAGAGGAAGCTTTAAAAATTAGTGTAGATGATGTTGCTAAAGAATTAGAAGGATTGCCTTTACCTAAAATACATTGCGGACAATTAGCTGTAGAAGCTTTACATAAAGCAATTAAGCAAATTAGTTAATTTTTTATTTTTTTAAAATAATGGAAGAAACAAAAAAACCAACTATTTTATTAGTTGATGATGATGACAGTATAAGAGAAATATATTCTTATGCTTTTCGGAACGCTAATTTTAATGTGCTAGAAGCACAAGATGGGTTAGAAGGATTAGAAATAGCTACCAATAAAACGCCAGATGTTATTTTTACCGGAATAGTAATGCCTAGAATGGATGGTTTTACCCTGATGGAAAATTTAGCTAAAAATGTTAAGACAGCTAGAATTCCTGTTTTCATTTCTTCGCATATGGGACGTGAAGAAGATAGGCAGAAAGCTAATAAATTAGGAGCAAAAGGTTTTATTGTGCGTGATTTAGTTTCTCCTGTAGAAGTCGTAGAAGAAATTAGCAGAGTTCTATCTAAAGGAGGAGTCTATCGTATAGATTTTGATTCTTATGTTTTGGATGCTCCTCGTTTAGCTCAGTCATTAGGGTTAAATAATAATTTTCAATGTCGGGAATGTGATGAAAAAATGGTTTTAGAAATAAAATTACAAGATAATTCACAGTGTTCTATGAAAGCTAAATTAGTTTGCCCTAAGTGTGGTTGGGAAACAGAATGATAAGATAAAAAATTGAAAATAAAATAATAATGAAGATAAATTTATTATATATAAACTCAGAAAAGAATTTAAGGACATTTAAGTAAGAATGATCCAGGAAATGAGAAAAGAAAAAGAAAAAGAAAAATTAAATAAGATGTTTATTAACCGAAAGAAAATCAAGTTTTTGGGGAAGTTTTTTTCTGTTTTAAAAAAGAAAAAGAAAAGAAAAAAGAGGGAACAATCTTTTCAAGATTTAAATGCTTTTTTTTCTAATTATGAATTAAAAACGAGAAAAAGTTTTGGTAAAAGAATGCTGAGGCATCTTTTTTGGATGAAATTATTTAATTTTATATTTTTTCCTTTTAAGATAATTCAATGGAATATTCTTAAGAAAATAATTCTTAAAGGAGGATATAGTTTTTTAGTAATTATTTTAATTATTTTTGTAGTATATGCTTTGGGACCAGGTGTTTTAAGTGCACCTAAATCAGTTATAGTTACTACTCAACAAGAATGGGAAAGTGGAACAGCGGTTAATATTTCTACAACTAGTTCTTCTGATGCTATTCAATTATTGGCAGATGGTAATTGGACAGCTAGGACATGGGCACCGTCTCCAGACACTCTTTCTTTTGGTTCTACTTCAGTTTTAGTCGGTAATTATTTATATGTAACGAGGGGATACGGAGATAAATCTTTTTATCGTTACAATACTTTAAAAAATAAATGGGATACTTTAACTGATCTTCCTCAACCAGCGCATGCAGGTTGTGATGCTGTTTATGATAATAATGGAAATATTTATTTTATTTTTGGCGGATATTCTAAGAAATTTTATAAATATAATATAGAAAGTGCTACCTGGACAGAGTTACCAGATTTGCTAGATACTATTTATTATGGTGCTAGTATTGAATTTGATGGAACAAATTTATATATTGCACGAGGTCAGGCGACGACTGATTTTTGGAAATTTAATATTGCTGAAAATTCTTGGTATAATCTTGCTCCAGCTCCATATACTCTTTATAGAGGAAGTAATATGGTTTATGGTCAGGATGGATATATGTATGTAACTAGGGGATATAATCGTAATACTTTTTTTCGTTATGATATTGCTAATAATACTTGGGATAGTTTAGCGAATGCACCGATTACCTTTTACGGAGCAACTAAAGGAACTTATTATAATGGTTACATTTATTATTTAAGATCAAATAATAGTAATATTTTTTATAGATATAGTATTAGTGGAAATTCGTGGGAAAGTTTAGAAAATGCTCCTGCTAATGTTAATTATACATCTTTAAATTATAACAGCAATGATGGAATGATGTATGTTTTGCAAGGAAATGGTCAATATCGTTTATGGAAATTTAATCCTACAGCGGGAACAAATGGTCAGTGGGTAGGACCCAAGAATCTTCCAGGAACAGTTAATACAGGAGGTGATTTAATATGGAATGGAGTTTCTGGTGCAGGAGGATATTTATATGCAATTAGAGGAGGAAATAATTTTTATCGTTATGACATAAGTAATAATGACTGGAGCACTTTAGCTAATCCTCCGGCTAACTTAAGTTATGGGACAAAAGGAACTTATCATGATGGATATATTTATATTCCGCGAGGGAATGGGAATACTTTTTATCGTTATGATACAAATACAGATACCTGGACAACCTTAGCAGATGCTCCTGGTAGTTTACGTTACGGTTCTTGTGCAGCATATAATAGTGGTGATGGATATATTTATATGACACGAGGAAATGGAACTAATGATTTTTATCGTTATGATATTACAAGTGATAGTTGGACAACTTTATCAGACATAATTTCTAGTGCTGGAGTAAATTATAGAGTTTATGTGGGTGGTCGTTTAATAAGTGATGGGAATGATTTATATTTAATGCCTGGAGATGGAGAAACTGCTTTTCTTAAATATGATATTAGTATTGGAACATGGGAAGAATTAGCCAGAACACCTTTTGCACAATATTATGGAACAGATATGGATTATTATAATGGAAAAATATATGCTCTAGCAGGTTATTATAAAGATGAAACATGGGAATATAACATAGCTAACAATGTATGGAGAAAGCTACCCTCTAATCAAAAATATACTTATGGAAGAGGTCCTTATAATGGAGCATCCTTGGTTTATGCTGGAAATAATTCTTTTTATGCTACTCCTGGTATGGGCTTGAGTGATATGTGGAGCTATTCTCTTGGAACGAACAATTATTTAAATTCTGGAACTTATACTAGCAATATTTTAGATTTATCTTATGTCTCTAGTTGGATATCGTTAACTTATAATGGAGATGAACCGGCTAATACTAGTATTTCAGTAGAAACAAGAACAAGTGCTGATGGAGAGAATTGGTCAAATTGGATAGCTCTTTCGGGTAGCAACATACAATCTCCTACAAATCGTTATATTCAAGTAAGATTTACTCTTAATAGCACAGACGGAGTGTATACACCCACCGTATATGATTTTACGGTAGCTTATAATAGTGAAGACAATCCTCCAAATAATCCTAGTAGTGTAAATGCTTATTCTCAAAGAATTAATGGTGATCCATTAACTTCTGGAATAGCTTATAAATATGCACATCCTTATTTTTCATGGACGGGTGCTTCCGATAATGAGTCAGGAATTGCAGGATATTATGTTTATTTTGGTACTGATTCTAATGCTGATCCAGAGACAGAGGGAGTTTATCAAGTAGCTAGCGATTATGTTGTTAATTTAGCTATGCAAACTGGAAATTATTATTTAAGAATTAAAACTAAAGATAAAGACGGTAATATTACTAGTTCAACCTTTGATGCTTTTACTTATAATTACAATGGAGTGTCACCTTTTTTAACAGAAACGAAAACAACTCAAGAAGATTTTAGCAATGGAACATTAGAAAATGTGGAGAGTCTAAGTAGTGATAAAATGAGATTATCTTCTATATCTGGAGCTGGTTTTTGGAATGAAAATCGTTTATCTTATGCTCCTGGAGGAATACGTTATGGAGGAGAATTGGCTTATGCAGAATCAGAAGGTAAATTGTATACTTTGAGAGGAAATAATACAACTAATTTTTATTCTTATGATATTGCTTCAGATACTTGGGAAACTTTAGCTAACACACCTGCTTCAGTAAGAATGGGAGGAGCGGTTGTGGAAGGTCCAGATGGATATTTATATGCTACAAGAGGAAATAATACTTCAGATTTTTGGCGATATGATATTGCTAACAATACTTGGTCTGTGATGGCCAGCGCTCCTAAAAATTTTTATTATGGGGGATCTTTGAGTTATGACGGTAATCGTTATATTTATGCCTTTCCAGGGAACGATGATGCTTTTTATCGTTATGATACTCAAAATAATATTTGGACAACTCTTACTAATGCAGAATTTGGAAATCCTAATGAAGGAGATGGTCAAAGAGTTTATGTAGGATCAGATAGTGTTTATGATGGTTCTAATAATATTTACGTGATGCAAGGAAATTATTATCCATATTTTGCTAAATATTCTATCAATGATAATTCTGAAGCAGGAGAAAGTGCTGATACTTGGACACCTTTAGCTAAAGCTCCGGCAGGAATTTATGCTGGAGGTAGTTTAGCTTATGATGAAGAAAGCAATGCTATTTATATGTTAAGTGGTAATTGGAGACAAAATTTCTTTAAATATGATATTGATTCTAATGTTTGGACAGAATTACCTAAAGCTCCCGTATATGTGGAATACGGAGCGTCTTTAAAAGTTGTTAATGGCTACATTTATATGATTAGAGGAGCTGGTTCAACTAGTTTTTATCGTTTTAATATAGAAGAAAATTCATGGGAAACTCCACAACGAGGTTTTTTTGGGCCATCTAATATAGGAGGGGGAAGTTATTTTACTTTTTATTATGGAACAGATATTGCACGAGATGACAATGGTAATATTTATATGATTAGAGGAGCAAGAGATAACACTTTTGGTAGGTATAATATTAAAACAGGTGAATTTATAAAATTAGCAAAAATACCGGTGGGTGTTTATAACGGAGCTAATTTATTGTATGTTAGCGATGAAAATGCAATTTATTTGGTAGCGGGCGATATGAGAACTAGAAGAAATAATGGAGAAAATAATTATTTTATGAAATATGATATAGATAATAATTCATGGGAGATAATTACTCAAGACAGAGTTCCTAATCAAGTTTATTACGGTTCTTCTATGACTTATGATGGAAGTCGTTACATTTATTTAACTAGAGGTGGTAATGGAAATTATTGGTGGCGTTATGATACACAAGCTAGTGCAGGATCACGTTGGTCAAGTAGATTACCGACCACATCAGGGTGGACTCAAGGATATGGAGCTAGAATCTTATATAAAGATAATTATATTTATTCAATTAGAGGGCAAAACACAAATACTTTTTGGCGTTATGATATAAATGCAGGTACCTGGAGTCAGCTTAGCAATGTGCCAGGAAATGTTTACATAGGAGGATCTTTAGAAGACGGACAGGATGGTTATTTATATGTAACAAGAGGATATAATAGTAGTGATTTCTTTCGCTATAATATAGCTACAGATAGTTGGGAAACTATTGAAAATGTTCCTGGTCAAATATATTATGGTGGAAGTTCAACTTATTCAAGTAGTAGAATTTGGGCAACTACAGGAGGTGGATCTAATTCTTACAGAGATGGTTTATATAGTTATGTAATAAGTTCGGCTAGTAATGGAACTGGTTTTCAAAAAACGGGTACTTATATATCGGAACCAATAGATTTAACAGCAGTTTATAAATGGGCTAATTTAACTATCAATTATACAACGCCTGATAATACAAATTTAGTTATTTCTACACGAAGTTCTGAGGATGGAAATAGTTGGTCTGCCTGGGATCAAGTTTCTAATAAAAAAGAACTAGGATCTAATCAATATCGTTATTCTATAGTTTCTCCAGTTAATCGTTATATCCAAGTAAAAATAGATTATGTGTCCAGTGATAAAATCTATTCTCCTAGTGTAGAGGAATATTCTATAAATTATTATCAAGATATTCAAGCTCCAGATAATCCTACTAATATTAGTGCTTATAGTGCTAGTGATAAATCTACAGCAATAAATACGGGAACATGGTATAACTATAATTCTCCTTATTTTGAATGGCCCTTAGCAGAAACTCCAGGTGGTGCTAGTGATGGATCGGGTGGTTCAGGAGTAGTGGGTTATTGGGTTTATTTTGGTACTGATTCTAGTGCTGATCCTTTCGTGGATGGAATTTATCAAACAACCAATTCTTATACAGCTAGCAATTTAAATTCAGATCAAACATATTATTTAAAAATAAAAGCAATAGATGATGCAGGTATGATACCGGCTAATTCTTACGATGCTTTTACATATAGATTTGACAATACGCCACCTACTAATCCTAGCGATATATCTGTTACTCCAGCTGGTTATACAGCTAGTGATAGCTATACTTTTCTATGGGAGTCAGATGCTTCCGATGCGAGTTCTGGTATAGCTAAGTTTCAATATAGAACAGGAGGAGATACTAGTGGAACATGGTTTGATATTGATAATACAAGCGTAGTTACTATTAGTATTCCTAATGCGGATCATGCTGACGGAGCTTATCAATCTGGAAAAAACTGGTTTTATTTAAGAGCAGTTGATAATGCTGGAAATGTTTCTAATCCTTTAGCTCAAGAATATTATTATAGTGCATCAGCTCCTTCTCCTCCTCAAAATTTAAGCGTTAGTCCGGTATATTCTACTGATAATTTGTTTGCGTTTCAGTGGGATCAACCAGCTACTTTTATTGGAGATG
The DNA here is from genome assembly GCA_026985555.1 of Candidatus Moraniibacteriota bacterium. GTDB lineage: Bacteria > Patescibacteriota > Minisyncoccia > Moranbacterales > UBA9337 > JALSQF01. The sequence continues at coordinate 30,739 of JALSQF010000003.1, forward strand.
GAACCAAATTAAAATATTATTACTCAGTTAATGCTCTACCTAATGCTTATAATACAATAGAAACTACACTTACTTCAGCTGGGCCAGGTCCTTTTGCAACACAGAAAGGTTCTAATAGATTTTATGTAGTGGCTATGGATGAAGCGGGAAATATTGATTATGATTTGTATAGTTATGTTGATTTTACAGCTGATACTACCGCTCCAGCTGCTCCTCAGAATGTTCAAATATTTGATACTTCTGATAGAGAAAATAAAGAATACAGTGTAGCTATAAAATGGAGTCCGCCTGCGGGAGCTGACAATGATAATTTTGATGGTTATGTAATTTATAGATCATTAACAGAAAACGGAAGTTATACTAAAGTAGCAACTACTTCTGGAACAGCTTATGTGGATACAAATTTAGAAAGCAAGCGTTATTATTATTATGTTAAATCAAAAGATAATACTAATAATTTATCCATAGCTTCTACTAAAGTAACTATTATACCCACAGGAAGGTATACTAAACCACCAAATCTTACTCAAGATCCTAAAGTTAGCGAGCAATCTTTTGCAGCTACTTTCACATGGGGAACTAATCGTGTAGCCAGTTCTTTTGTAGAATATGGTAAAAGTATTAAGTTAGGAAAAACCAATGGGCAAGTAGATAGTGTAACTGATCATAAAGTAGTAGTAACTGGTTTAGAAGCTGGAACAAAATATTATTATAGGGTAAAATATATTGATCCTGATGGTAATATAGGAACGTCTGAAATTAAGAATTTTACCACCTTACCGCCACCAACAGTTTCTGATTTTACGGTTACAGATATTAAGTTAGATAATGCCTATGTTTCTTGGAAAACTAATACTAGCGCTATATGTACTTTGAAATATGGAGCAGGTAGTTATTCTAATTCTATTGAAGAAACAGCTAGTGCTTCTAATCATATAGAGAAAGTAACAGGACTAACAGCAGAAACTAACTATCAAGTGCAAGTAGAATGTATAGATCAAGATAATAATAGTTTCACTTCTGATCAATATAGTTTTTCTACTCCAGTTAAACCAGTAGCAAGTAATATTAAAGTGGAAAATAAAGAAAATGTAGATCTACCAACAGTTATTATAGAATATAAGACAAATGTGCCAACAACTACTTTGATTTATTTTAAAACTAATGAAGAAAGTTCCTCTCATACTTATTTAAAAGAAGAAAAAGTGACAGAACATAAGGCTGAAATAGAAGGATTAAACCCAGCTAAAGAATATACTTTAAATATTACTGGAACTGATGAAAATGGAATAAGTATTAAAAAAGTAGAGCAAAAGATAACTACTAAATCAGATTCTCGTCCTCCAGAAATTACTACCAATAGAGCCATAGGTAAAGTGATAGGAAGAGGGAATAGTTCTCAAGCCAATATTTATGTTAAAATAGAAACCAATGAACCAACTACTGTAAAAATTAATTACGCTAAAGGTGTAACAACTTCTGGGTTTGAGCAATCTACAGGAGAAGATCCGTTGAACACCTATCATTTAATTACTATACCGGCTGAAATTGGTCAAATTTATAGTTATCAGGTAAAAGCTACCGATGAAGCTGGCAACGTAACCAATACTAAAGCCGCTACAGTAGTAGTAGGAAGAGCTAAACGTTCGGCGCTAGAAATAATTGGAACAACAGCGGAAGAAAAATTTGGTTGGTTGTTAGAAATATGGAAATAAAAAATAATCAAAAAGTTTAATAATTTTATATGGAAGAAGTAGCTATTAAAATTGAAAAACTAAGTAAAAGTTTTCAGGTAGGTAAAAATAATATTCCAGTTCTTTTTGATATTGATTTAGAAATTAACAAAGGAGATTTCACTATGTTAGTCGGTCCTTCTGGTTGTGGAAAATCTACTTTATTGCATATAATTTATGGATTAGAATCTCCAACAAAGGGTAAGGTTTATATTGACGGATATGATATCTGGGAAAAAACTAAAGATTGGAGAGCCTATTTTCGCAACCAAAAAGTCGGATTCATTCCTCAACAGGCTTTCTGGATAAAATCACTTACAGTAATAGAAAATATTGCTATTCCAGCTGTTATTGGTGGAGAAAGTTTTAAAGATGCAGCAGAAAGAGCAGCTAAACTGATAGAATTAGTGGGCATGGAAAAATGGGCTGATTATCGTCCCTATGATTTATCAGGAGGGCAACAACAAAAAATTGCTTTAGCGCGTTCTTTATTGTTAAATCCAGCTTTTATAATTGCGGATGAACCTACTGGTAATTTAGATCAAAAAGCGGGTAAAAATTTGTTATTATTATTGCGTGATATTAATAAAAAGTTTGGTATAACTATACTTATGGTTACACATGATTTGAATCAATATAAATATGCCTCTAGAATAGTAAATATGTTAGATGGAAAAATTGTTTCTAATATAATTAACAAACATGGCATAGATTTTATAGCTAATAGTGATAGAAAAAAATAAAATGAGAAATATTTTTTGTAAAAAAATGAGGAAAATTTTTAAAAATCTTTTGGACAAAACAAAGACAATATTTTTAAAGCTATTTTTAAGTCAATCTAAAAAAAATTATTCAGATGATTTACAAAATATTCGTCGTATGCGTTTAGCTTCAGTTATTTATATCAGTTATCGTAATTTAATGGTAAATAAATTACGTTCATTTTTAACTATTGCTGGAGTAAGTGTGGGGATAGGAATTGTAACTTTTTTAATTTGTATTGGTTTTGGTGTTCAAAAAATGATAGTGAATGAAGTTACTAAAAAAAATCCTATTGATGTGATTAATGTTAATAATAAGAAATTGGATAATTTTGTTTCTTTAAATGAAAAGAATGTGGAAAAAATTAAAAAAATAAATGGAGTAGAAGATGTAGCGGTAAAAGTAAATACAGGGGGAAAAATTTATTTTGATAATTATCAAACAGATGTAATTATTTATGGAACAACAAAAAAATATTTTGAGCTATCTAATATTCCAGTAAAATATGGAACGATAGATTTAAAAGATAGTGCTAGTAAAGCAGCTATTTCTACTAAAGCAGCTAGCATTTTAGGTTTTAAAAATCCTAAAGATATTATTGGAAAAAGTATTAAGTTTGATATTATTCTTTCTAGAGAAACAAATTCTGATTTAAAAGAGGAGAAAAATATTACAGATAATGAAGCAGAGGTGGTAGCGGTTATAGATGATAATAATGCAATTGTTTGGTTTCCATCTTGTTGTCTTAAAGATAAATTCAAAATAGATTTAGCTCAAGAAGGAAAAGTTAAAATAAAATCAACAGATGAAGCTAAAATGAGTGAAATAAGAAAAAATATAGAGGTTTTAGGTTTTAATACAGAAAGCGTAATAGATGTAATTAATGATATTAATTCTTTTTTCTGGGGAGTGAAAATTGTTTTAATCATCTTTGGTGTGATTATTATGTCCATTTCAGCTATGGGAATGCTGAATACTTTAAGTGTATCTTTATTACAAAGAACAAAAGAAGTGGGAATTTTAAAAGCTTTAGGAGCTAAAAGAAAAGATATTTTTAAAATGTTTATCTTGGAGGCAGCAATCATTAGTTTTTTAGGAGGAATAATTGGTTTTTTTGGTGGCTATGGTTTAGCTAAAATATTTAATATTTTTTTCAATTTATTGGCTCATCAGAGAAATCTAGAATCGGTAGCTTTTATTTATATTCCTAGTTATTTTGTGATAGCTCTAGTTGTCTTTATTGCCTTCTTAGGTTTAGTAACAGGAATTGGTCCTGCCAGAAGAGCCGCTTATATTCATGCGTTAGATGCTTTACGTTATGAATAGTAGAAAAAATAAGCTAGTTTGTTATAATATAACTGAAAACTAATAATGGATTTTTAAAAAGTAATTTTTATGATCAAAAAAGCTTTTTCGTGGTTATTTCTATTTTTGTTTTTATTGTTGGTAACTGGTTGCCAGAAAAATAATTCTATTGTTCAAAATAAACCTTCTCAAAAAATAGAATGGGGTGGGTTTTTAATTTCTAACGATGGAGGGAAAACATGGGAAATGAAAAATAAAGCAGGCGAGAAAAATATTTTTAATTTAAATATTTTGTCCTTAGATGTTGCTTCTCAAGGATATTTACAAACTATTTTTTTTGGAACAAAAAATAAAGGAATACTTAAAAGTATCGCTGGTGAAGATTGGGAACATTTACAATCTTTTAATTTAGTAGATGTGTATGCTTTAGCTGTTGATGAAAAAAAAGATCAACAGGACCAATTACTAATTAATGTTTATGCAGTTGGTTCAGAAAAAAAACGAGGAAAAATTTATAAAAGTAAAGATGGAGGAGAAACATGGAAAGAAATTTACACAGAACCAAAAGAAGGAATAAAAGTTATAAGTTTGGCTTTAGATTCCCAGGGTTGGCTTTATGCCGGAGATACGAAAGGAAGTTTATTTAGAAGTAAAGATGGAGGCGAAACATGGGAAAATGTTTTTATAGCTTCGGCTCCAATAGTGAAAATAAAAATAGATAAAAAGGATAATAATATAATTTATCTTTTACTTTATAAAAAAGGTGTTTTATTTAGCGTAGATAGAGGGAAAGAGTTTCATTCTATTGAAGAATTTAATCAAGAAAAGATTAAAAATATTATACAAGGAAAAGATGAAAAGATTGATTTAGGAACTGTTTATTCTATTGCTTTAGATGAAAAAGAGAAGGGTTGTGTTTATCTAGGAACAGATAAGGGCGTATTTTATAGTCAAAATGCAGGTAAAAAATTGTATAAATTAAATACTCTAGGAAGTTCTAATGGATTTCCCATAAAAGCATTAGCTATTAGTCCTTTTAATTCTCAAAAAATAATTTATACGGCTGGTAAAACTATTTATGTTTCTGATAACAAAGGAAAAACATGGAGAACTTTTCAGTTAGATACTAACAAAGAAATTACCAATTTATTTTTTAGCAGAGATAATACTGAAGTTATTTTTGCTACAATGGGACAAAGTAAATAGTAATTAAAAATAATTTTAAAAAATATGTATCAAAAAATTATTTCTTCCAAAAAAAGTGATTTAGAAAAAGCCATAATATTTTTTCAACAAGAAATAGGAAAAATTCGCACAGGGAGAGCTAATCCAGGATTAGTGGAAAATTTAATGATAGATTATTATGGCAACAAAACTCCTCTTAAGCAAGCTGCTAATATTAGTGTTCCGGAACCACGTTTAATTGTTATTCAGCCTTGGAATATAGATAGTTTAGCTAATATAGAAGCGGCTATAAAAATGTCTGATTTGGGACTTAATCCTAGTAATGATGGAAAGGTAATTAGGATTAATTTGCCACCATTAACAGAAGAAAGAAGAAAGGATTTAGTAAAACTTCTTAATCAAAAAGCGGAAGAAACCAGAGTAGCTATTCGCAATATTCGCGAAGAAATTTGGAAAAAAATTCAACAAGCAGAAACAGAAGGAGATATTTCCGAAGATGATAAATATAGAGGAAAAGAAAGGTTAGAAGAAATAATTAGTGAATATAATCAAAAAATAGAAGAAATAAGAGTAAAAAAAGAAAAAGAAATAATGACGGTTTAAATTATTTAGCAAAAATGTTAAAATATTAATATTAAATAAATTAATTAAAATATATGGAAAAGAAAAAAATTATTTACACTATTTTAGTAGCAGTTGTTTTAATAATAATGGTTTTGTTTTCAGTTTATTATTATCAAAAACAAGAAATAAAGTTGCAGTCATTAGAAAAAACGTCAGTTAAAACAGAAAAAGAAATAAAAGCTAATCAAAATAATCAAAAAGAAGAATCTAATAATAATCAAATTCAGCCAAAAAATAATGAAAAAATAGTAAAGGAAGTAAACATAGAAAATACTAACATTGATTTTGATGAGGATAGTTTAGAAGGAGAGGAAGATAATATTAGTGATGATGATATTGATCAGATAAATGATTTGGATAAATTAGATCAAGAAAGTTTTTAATTAAAAAATAAGTAATTAAATATTTAATATAAAAATATGAATAAAAAAAGTATTGTTATTGTGATAATATTAATTGGTTTATTTTTTTCTTTTTCTAGTCAAGCAATTTTTTGGACAGATGCCAAAAAAAGAGCAGAAAAGAATGTGAAAAAAATTCAAAATGTTGAGCAACGACGTGCTAATCAGGTGGAAAATTTAAAAGAAAAAAAACAACAAAATTTTTGCTCTCGTTTAGATAAAGTGAAGGAACGTTTAACGGAAAGATTGAATAACTTTGAAAATCGTTTCGTTACTAACAGAGAAAATAGAATAGAACGTATAGAAAATCATTGGAAAGAAGTGGATAGTAAATTAAAGGAACGTAGAGAGATACGGGACGATTGGAGAAATAATTATTATAAAAAATTAGAAGCTAAAGTGAATAACGAAGATAAGAAAAAGGCTATTCAAGAATTTGAAAAAGATATTGAAAGCGCTGTTAAAAAGAGAAGGACTAGTATTGATCTGGCGCGACAAGAATATAGGAATGGAATAAAAAGTTTAATTGAAAAACGTAAAACAGCTATAACGATGCTCTGGTTTGAATTTAAAAAAGCTAGAAAACAGGCTATAGATAAAGCTCAAACAGCTTGTCAATCTAAAACAAATATTTCAACTATTCGTACTCAATTAAAAAATGATTTTCAGGAAGCGCGCAATTCATTTAAAATAAAAAGACAAAAGGTTAAAAGTATTAAAGATGAAGCAAAAAAATTGAGAGATACTCGTAAAGAAAAAATTAAAACAGCTATTGATACTTTTAAGAAAGAAGTGAAAGAGGCTCAGAAAAAACTAAGAAATTCTTTAGAATCATCTGGTAATTTGAATAATAATAGTGAAAATTTAGGAGATTCTAATACAGAAAAAAATGAGGTTTCTGAATCTAATAATTCTAAAGATATAACTAACTCTGGAATTAATTCCAATATTGTCAATTCTCAAAATTAAAAAAATAGTAAAACTATTTTTCTATAAGTAAAACCCGGCATGTTAGCCGGGTTTTACTTATAGAAAAGAACAAAGATTTTTTTAATTTTATTGGAGACTAGATACTCGCACGACATACTTGTGTAAATTCTTAATCTGTTTTTCGTTTAGTTGTTTAGCTTGACTAATTGCTTTTTTAATTAAATCTTTAGAAAATTCCACGCTAGTTCCTACATGAATTCCTTTGTGAAAGCCAACATTTTTACGAAGGTAGTCTTCTATATAAATTTTTTGTTCGGCTTTTAACTCGGAATCAGGATTTTTTTCTAAATAATCTGCCAAAGCATGTCTAGCAAGATGAGTTAAACCTTCTCCTTTTTGAGCAGTTTCAATGAAAGAATTTTCTGTTTCTTGACTAACTTTTTTCGTTTCTGTTGCGCTTACTTTTTGAGTGTCATCTTTCTTTTTATTATTTTCAGCTGAATTTTCAGTTTTTTCTGTTTCTGCTTTTTCTTCAGCTTGTTTTTCTTCTTCTGTAAGATTATCTTTTTCAGCATTATTTTCTTTCTGATTTTGCAATTCTTCAGTTTCTATTTGAGAAGCAATATCAGATGATGTATTGTCTTCTGGTGCTCTTTTAGAATAAGAATAAATTCCACCAGCAATAGCTATAACAACAATAACACTAAGAATAATACGCAAATTATCTTGAATCCATTGTTTTAATCCATTGCTTGATTCTTCATTAAAACTGTCTTCATTATACTCTGCTTGAGTTTCTTCATCACTACTTTCATTAAATTTTTCTTCTTGCATAATTTCACCTTCCTTTCTAGTTAAATTATTAAAGTACAGCTTACGTTGAAGCCAATCCACTTAAAGTGGATTATTCTTTGTCTTTTCATTTTAATAAAAGATTTATCTCTGTCAACTAGACAAAAACAAAAATTATGGTTTAGTATTTACAATTTGATTTTTACTAAGCGTGTTTTATGTTGAAGATCTTGATAAAAATTTAATTTATTTTTAGGAAAATAAAAGTTAATAATTTTTTCAAGAATTGTTTTCTGTTCTGGAGAGAATTCTAAAATAATAACAAAAGAAGCAGAACTTTGTTTTGTTTGAATAAATTTGATTTGTTGAAATAATTTTTCATAATGAAATAATCCATTTTTACCGCTAACTAAGGCTAACCGAGGCTCATATTTTTTAATAGTTTCATCAGTATTTAAATAGTTTTTTTGAGATAGATAAGGAAGGTTTGCTAAAACAAATATATTATTTTCTTTATTATAAAGAAATTTTTTTGTAATTATTTTTTTTAATAAATCGCTTTTTAAGAAAACTATTTCTTTTTTAACTTGATGATAAAGAGCGTTTTCTTTAGCAATCGTAAGAGCTTGAGATGAAATGTCTAAAGCATAAAAATAACAATGTTTTTTTGTATAATTATTAATATTTTTAGCTAAAGAAATTATAATATTTCCTGATCCAGTTCCCGTGTCTATAATATAAACATTTTTTTTAGAATGTGTTTTTTTAATATCTTTTAAAGCTATGTCTACAAGCAATTCTGTTTCTGGACGAGGGATAAGAGTGTTTTGATTAACTTTAAATTTTAAACTGTAGAACTCTTTGTATCCGATAATATAAGCTAAGGGTTCTTTCTGTATTCTTCTAGAAATATTTTCTTTTATTTTTTTTTCTTCTTTAGGATTTAGTTTGTAAAGAGGATAAGTTAATACAAATTCTCTGGTCTTATTAATGGAATAACTAATTATTATTTCTAAATCTAAATAATCTAAAAGAGAGCGATATTTTTTAATAATATCTTGAATATACACAATTTTAAACTTTATTTAATTTTAAGATTTTTGAAGCTGTCTTTTAATATCCTCTTCTTGAATGGCAGTGATTATTTTATTTAAATTTCCATCTAGAATATTTTCTAAATTACTCCAAGACTGTTTAATACGATGGTCAGTTATTCTATCTTGAGGAAAATTATAGGTGCGTATTTTTTCGCTTCTATCTCCGGTTCCAATTTGATTTCGTCTTTTTTGTCCCATTTTTTTCTTTTCTTCTTCTGTCTTTTTTTGAAGTAAACGTGAGCGTAGTACTTTCATTGCTTTATTTTTGTTTTTGTGTTGTGACTTTTCGTCTTGACAGGAAACGACTAAGCCAGTAGGTAAGTGAGTGATTCTAACAGCACTATTAGTGGTATTCACTGATTGTCCACCTGGTCCAGATGAAGCAAAAGTATCAATGCGTAACTCTTTAGGGTCAATTTTAAGATCTATTTCTTCAGCTTCGGGTAAGATAGCTACAGTAGCAGTGGAGGTATGAATGCGACCAGATTTTTCTGTTTCTGGAATACGTTGAACTCTGTGAACTCCTGATTCATATTTCATTTTAGCATAAACAGGATTATTTAAATTAGAAGAAACTATTTCAAAAATAACTTCTTTGAATCCTCCTATTCCAGTTCTATGAGAGTTAATCAATATAACTTTCCAATTATTTTTTTCTGCAAAACGAGAATACATTCTAAAAAGATCTGCTGCAAACAAAGCTGATTCATCTCCTCCTGCGCCTGCTCTAATTTCTACTACCACATTCTTTTTATCTAAAGGAGAAGATGGTAATAACATTTTTTCTAATTTTTTTTCTATTTCTTTTTTTTGAGTAGATAATTGAGTATTTTCTTCTAAAGCTAATTCTTGAAGTTCAGGATCATTTTTGGAATTAATAATTTCGGCATTATCTTTCATGGTTTGCTGTATTTTGTCTAATTCTAATATAACATCCATAATTTCTTTTAATTCACTTTGTCGTTTGGATAAACTAGTTAAAAGAGAAGTATCAGAAATTATATCAGTAGAATTTAATTTTTTTTGAATACTTTCATATTCACTTTTAATGGCATTTATTTTTTCTTGAAAATTAGTCATAAGTTATTAATGATTAAAAGAAAATTACAAATTAAATATTTTCTTGAGACTCTCGTAAAGCTCTGCGAATATGAGAACGAGCGGCAGATGTTTTTATAAAATAAAGCCAGTTGCGATTAGGTAATTTTTTCTTTTTGGTAGTTAATATTTCTACTATTTCTCCATTTTTTATTTTATAATCTAAGGGAACCATTTTACCGTTAACTTTTGCTCCAGTGGTGCGATGACCTATTTCTGTATGAATAGCATAAGCAAAATCAATAGGAGTAGCGTCTTCAGGAAGATCAATAATGTCTCCCAGGGGAGTTAAAGCAAAAATTCTGTTTTTAAAAAAATCAATTTTTAATCCTTCTATAAATTCTTTGTCATCTCTTCCTATTTCTTTTTGCCAATCTCGTAGTTGCTTAACCCACTGAATTTCTTTTTCAGGAACCTTTCCCTTATGTTTGCGGTTAAAAACATTTTTCCAAAGGCTCTGTTCTTTTTCACTATAAATCCAATGTGCAGCAATACCGAATTCTGCTTCTTGGTGCATTTTAGGTGTGCGAATTTGTACTTCTAAAATTTTTCCTTCAGGACCGAATATTGTAGTATGAATAGATTGATAGCCATTAGGTTTAGGAAGAGAAATATAATCTTTAATTCTTCCTATCATAGGACGATATTTTTCATGAACTATTCCTAATGTTTCATAGCAATCTACAACTTCAGGAACAATTATGCGAATAGCTACTAAATCAAAGATTCTATTAATATTCATATCATGGCGTTGTAGTTTTAAAAAGAGACTATAAGTTCTTTTAGTGCGACCATATATTTCAATTGTATTGATCCCGTGTTTTTTTAATTCTTTTTTTAATTCCTTAATTCCTTTTTTAAGGTAAGTTTCCGCTTGTTTATAATATTGGTTTCTTAAATTTTCTGTTTTTTGATAATTTTGAGGATCTAAATATTGAAAACTTAAGTCAGCTAATTCTCCCTTAATCTCTCCTATTCCTAAGCGATTAGCCAAAGGAACATATATTTCCATTGTTTCCTTAGCAATTCTCTGTTGTTTTTCTGGTGGATTATATTGAAGAGTTCTCATATTATGAAGACGATCAGCCAATTTAATAATAACTACTCTAATATCAGCGGCCATAGCTAAAAACATTTTTCTTAGATTTTCAAGAAAATATTCTTCCTTATTACCACGTAGTTTAATTTTTCCCAATTTAGTAATGCCTTCAACAATTTGAGCAATTTCTTTTCCAAAATTTTCTTCTAACTCTATAAGAGTTACAGAGGTGTCTTCTGGAACGTCGTGTAATAATCCTGCAGCAACAGTTTTAGAACCCATTCCTATTTCTGCTAATATTTTAGCTGTAGCTATGGAATGTTGAAAATAATCTTCCCCGGAACGTCTTTTTTGTCCCCTGTGAGCATTTTCTGCGAAAGAATAAGCTTTAGCAATCAGATCTTTTCTTCTAGGTGTTAACGGAAGACGAAAAGAATGATAAATATCATTTAAAGTTAGCATAAGAATATTGTATTAGGTTGATTTTTATTATAGTTTGAAAATAATAAACAAGCAAGTTTATTTCTTATTATTATTTTCTTTTTTATGTTATTATGAAAATGTTATATTATATTAAATAATAAATAATAATTTTTTTGATTATGTTATCAATTTATAATACTTTTTCTAAAAAAAAGGAAGTTTTTAAATCTATTCATAAAGGTAAAGTTGGAATTTATACTTGTGGTCCAACGGTTTATGATTATATTCATATTGGCAATTTACGATCCTATTTAACTGCTGATATCCTTCGTCGTTATTTAGAATATTTAGGTTATGAAGTTAAACATATTAAAAACATTACAGATGTAGGTCACTTAACGGATGATGATATCGCTCAAGGAGATAGTGGAGAGGATAAGCTTATTAAAAAATCGCAAGAAATTAAAAAAACTCCTCAAGAAATTGCCAAATTTTATGAAGACTATTTTCACAAAACAGAAAAAGAGCTCAATATTTTACCGGCGCACTATTTTCCTAAAGCTACTTTACATATCAAAGAGATGATTGATTTAATAAAAATATTATTGGACAAAGGTTTAGCTTATGAAGTAAAGGGAAATGTTTTTTACGATGTCACTAAATTTGAAAATTATGGAAAACTATCAGGAAATACCTTAGAAAAATTAAAAATAGGCGCGCGACTAGAAGAACATCCGGACAAAAAACATCCCTGGGATTTTGCTCTTTGGTTAAAAGCCCCTCAAAATCACTTAATGAAATGGAATTCTCCTTGGAGTGTAGGCTATCCTGGTTGGCACATTGAATGTTCTGCAATGAGTACAGAATATTTAGGAACTACTTTTGATATTCATACAGGAGGAGAAGATAATATTTTTCCGCATCATGAAGCTGAAATTGCTCAGGCAGAAGGAGCGTCAGAAAAAAAATTTGTTAATTATTGGGTGCATACTAGACATTTGTTGGTAGATGGGGAAAAAATGAGTAAGTCCCAAGGAAATTTTTATCGTTTAGAGGACTTAAAAAAACAAGGATATACAGCTATGAATTTTCGTTTATTAATTTTGTCATCACATTATCGTTCTCCTTTAAATTTTACCTGGAAAGGGATGAAACAAGCGCAGAAAAATTTAGATAAAATAATTAAATTTATTCAAGCTATAGAAAAAATAGAGAATCCAGAGAAAAATGGAAATGAAAAATTAGTAGATGATATTAATGCTAATTTTCAAAACAATTTTGAAAAGGCGCTTAATGATGATTTAAATACGCCTTTAGCGTTAAGCATTTTATATGAATGGATAAGTAATTTAAATAAGTTATTAACTGCAAATAAAATAAATAAGTCACAAGCTAAAAAAATAAAAATACTTTGGGAAAAAGTAAATCGTGTATTAGGATTAAAATTATCTAGTAAGAAATATAAAAAAGAAAAAATACCTGCAAAAATTTTACAACTAGCTCAAAAAAGGGAAGAGGCGCGTAAAAATAAAAACTTTCAATTAGCAGACAAAATAAGAGAAAAAATTAATCAAGCAGGTTACATTATTGAAGATTTAGATCAAAAGTTTGTTCTTAAAAAGAAAAATGACTAGTTTGTTCTTGAGTAAATTTAGAGTGCAAAAAATATATTTTAGCACTCTTGCTTGACGAGTGCTAAAATATATTTTATACTAAAAATAGAAATAGTTAGTATATTATTTTAATTAATACACTTTAAAAATAAAAATATGAATATTGAAAAATTTACTCAAAAAAGTCAGGAAGCTTTGCGTCAGGCGCAAGAATTAGCTTTATCACGTAATCAACAGCAGGTGGATGTTTTTCACTTATTGCTGGTTTTAGTTTCCCAACAAGATTCATTAGTGCCTCGTTTGTTAGAAAAAGCAGAAATTAATGTTGCTCAATTAGAAAATGACATTAACCAAGAGATAGATAAATATCCTAGAGTAAGTGTAGCAGGTTCTTCTACTCAAGTTTATGTAACTCAGGCTTTAAATCAGGTTTTAGAAAGCGCGCAACAGGAAGCGCAAAAATTAGGAGATGATTTTATTTCCACAGAACATTTATTATTAGGATTTTTGTCTGCCAATACTCCAGCTAAAAAAATGTTAGAATTGGCAGGGCTAGATTACAATAAAGTTTTAAAAATTTTGGCAGAATTAAGAGGCAGTCAAAGAGCGGATAGTCCTAATCCGGAAGGTAAGTATCAGGCATTGGAAAAATATACAATTAATTTAACTAAGTTAGCACGTGAAGATAAATTAGATCCAGTTATTGGAAGAGATAAAGAAATTAGAAGGGTAATGCAAATACTTAGTCGTAGAACAAAAAATAATCCTGTGTTAGTAGGTGAAGCAGGAACGGGAAAAACTGCTATTGTAGAAGGATTAGCACAAAGAATAGCAGCGGGAGATGTTCCAGAAAATTTAAAAGATAAAGAAATATTAAGCTTAGATCTTGGCGCATTAGTAGCAGGTGCTAAGTTTAGAGGAGAATTTGAAGAACGTCTAAAAGCTATTTTAAAAGAAATTGAAAATTCTGCAGGAAAATATATTATGTTTATAGATGAATTACATACACTGGTAGGTGCTGGAGCAACGGAAGGAAGTATGGATGCTTCTAATATGTTAAAGCCAGCTTTAGCGCGAGGAAAATTGCGTACCATAGGAGCAACAACTTTAAAAGAATATCAGAAATATATTGAAAAAGACGCGGCTTTAGAAAGACGTTTCCAGCCCGTAATAGTTAATGAGCCCAACGAAGAAGATGCCATTGCTATTTTGAGAGGAATCAAAAAGAAATATGAACTTTATCATGGTGTGAGAATCACTGATGATGCTATTGAGGCAGCGGTAAAACTTTCACAACGTTATATTAGTGATCGTTTTTTGCCGGACAAAGCAGTAGATTTGATTGATGAAGCAGCTTCTATGTTAAAAATAAATATAGATTCTATGCCAGAAGAAATTGATAAATTAGAAAGAGAAATACGTCGCTTAGAAATTGAAAAGAAAGCTTTAAAAAGAGATCACGGAGAAAAAGAAAAAAATAAAGAAAAAATACAAAAAATAGAAAAAAAGTTAGCTAATTTAAAAGAAGAGGCTAAAAAATTAACCTTACAATGGAAAACAGAAAAAGGATATATAGAAAAAATAAAAAGCTATAAAGAAGAGATTGATAAATTAAAATCAGAGGCAGAAATTTTAGAAAGAAAAGGGGAATTAGACAAAGTAGCTGAAATTCGTTATGGACGCATACCTGAAATAGAAAAAAGAATGAAAGAAGAACAAAAAAAATTAGAAAAGGTTCAAGCAAAAGGAGCTTTACTTAAAGAGGAGGTTACAGCTGAAGATGTTGCCAGAGTTGTTTCTCGTTGGACAGGTATTCCCGTTGAAAGGATGATTGAAGGGGAAATGCAAAAATTAGCTAGAATGGAAAAAGAACTTAAGAAAAGAGTGGTAGGACAAGACGAAGCCATTAAAGCGGTTTCTAATGCTATTCGTCGTAATAGAGCTGGAATAGCAGAAGAAAATCGTCCCATTGGTTCTTTTATGTTTTTAGGTCCTACTGGAGTAGGAAAAACAGAGCTAGCTAAAGCTTTAACAGAATTTCTTTTTGATAATGAAAAAGCACTTATTCGTTTAGATATGAGTGAGTACATGGAAGCGCATTCTACAGCTAAATTAATTGGATCGCCTCCTGGTTATGTGGGATATGAAGAAGGCGGACAATTAACTGAAATTATTCGTCGTCGTCCCTATAGTGTTATTTTATTTGACGAAATAGAGAAAGCTCATCCTCAAGTATTTAATATTTTATTGCAGATATTAGATGATGGTCGTTTAACTGATGCAAAAGGAAGAACCGTAAATTTTAAAAATACAGTTATAATTATGACGTCTAACGTAGGATCGGATATTATTTATAAAATGCAAGAAGTCGGATTTAAGGGAGAGAAAAACAAAGAAACATTATCTGAAGAAGAAATGAGAAACAAAGTAATGGAGGCTTTAAGAGAAAAGTTTAAACCCGAATTCCTTAATCGTTTAGATGAAATAGTTATTTTTCATCCGATTAGTAAAATAATGTTAGAAAAGATTATAGATTTACAAATAGAAAGAGTAAAGGAACGTTTAGATAAGAAAAACATTAAACTAGAAATTACAACAGCTATGAAAAAGTATTTAGCGCAGAAAGGATATGATCCTGTTTATGGCGCGCGTCCTCTCAAACGAGTAATACAAAATGAAATTTTAGATGAGTTAGCTTTACAAATTATTGAAGGAAAAATTAAAGAAAACAGTAAAGTTATCGTTGATGTTAAAAAAGATAAAATTAAAATTAAAGTTCAATAATATTTAAAATTAACTTTTGTTATTCAAAAAACAATCTTTAAGGAGATTGTTTTTTGAATATATTTTTTTAAAAACATAAAAATAATTTAAATGTTTTATATAAATAGAATAGTATGTTAAGTTATTTTATACTATATATGTTATAATATATATAGTATAAAACAAAGGAATTAATATTAATAAAAGTTGATTTATCTTTTAGAATTTATTTACAAAAATATGAAAATTATTCAGACTAAAATAAATGGTTTATTGATTATTGAACCGCAAGTTTTTCAAGATAAGAGAGGATTTTTTGTAGAAACTTATAACAAAGACAAATATTTTAAAAATAATATTAAAGTTGAATTTGTTCAAGATAATTTATCTCAATCTGACAAGGGTGTTTTAAGGGGTTTACATTATCAAAAACAACCTTACAGCCAGGGAAAATTAGTGCAAGTTATAAAGGGTAGTGTTTTGGATGTGGCGGTAGATATTCGTCCTGACTCAGAAACCTTTGGCCAATGGGAAAGTTTGCTTTTGACAGCAGAAGAGAAAAATCAATTTTGGATTCCAGAAGGATTTTTACATGGTTTTCTTGCTTTAAAAGACGAAACTATTTTTAGTTATAAATGCACTAATTTATATCAGCCAGAAGCAGAAATCAGTGTTAAATGGGATGATGCTGATTTAAATATTGATTGGCAATTAGAAAAATATGGAATTGTTCAACCTATTATTTCTACCAAAGATCAACAGGGGGTTAAATTTGCAGAACTAAAAAAATTATTAAAAAAATAATTTTTTATGAATACTATTGTTTTAATAATTATAGTAACAATATTATTTTTAATAGGTTTAACGGGAATTATTTTGCCAATTATCCCAAGCCTTCCAGTTATTTGGTTAGGAATTTTTGTATATGCTTGGGCAACTAATTGGCAAGAAATTAGTTTAGGGATTTTAATTTTTACAGGAGTAATTGCTTTAGTTGGTATAATCATTGATTTTATGACAGGAATTCTGGGGGCGAAGTTGTTGGGAGCAAGTTGGTTTGGAGTCTTGGGAGCTTTAGTAGGGAGCGTAGTGGGGTTTATTATTTTAAATATTTTTGGTTTATTGATTGGTTCTTTTGTGGGAGCATTTTTGGGAGAATATTTAAAATATCAAAAGACTCATCAAGCGATGAGAGCTGGTATGGGAACAATTTTAGGAACAATTTTAGGGGCAGTGGTCAAAATTATTTTGGCCTTTGTAATGTTGGGTGTGTTTTTGTGGATAATATTTAAATAAAAAATAAATTTATTATTTTTTTCGGGGTGTAGTATAATGGTAGTACGCACGCATGGGGTGCGTGTAGCCCGAGTTCAATTCTCGGCATCCCGACTAAATGTAACTTTACGAGCCTTACTTTTCGTCTCAAAGCTCGTAAAGTTGCATTTGGTCACAATTACTGAACGCCGCTCGAACTTTCTTTGAACGGCAATCTGTTGCGCCCTAACGGGCGCAGAATGCGCTTAGAGTCTATGTCTAGCCGATCAAACGACTGAGTAAAACAGAAAAATTTTCTCTACATTTCTTAATTTTTTCGCGCGCTTTTTTTTTCTTTTAAAAGGAAAAGAAAATTTTTCTGTTTTGATATTCTGCTAGCCACATTTTATTTGACTAAATCGCAAATAATTCATATAATAACTATAGATAATAAAAAGTATTACTATATCTTTATAATAGTAAAACTATACGACAATGTCAAAGCAAAAATCTACAATTGGGGATAATATAAAGAAATACCGAAACAAGCTTGGTATTTCTCAAGATGTGCTTTCAAAAAGAGCCAATCTTGCCTTTCATACTATCGCAAAGATTGAGGCGGGTTCAACGCCCGATCCCCGCATTGAAACCGTTAAAAAGATTGCGGACGCTTTAGGTGTTGCGCTTGATGATTTAATGAAATAAATATGCCAAACAAAAATCTTACAAACGCAAAAAAAGTAAAAAATGACGAGTTTTATACTCAATATCAAGACATTCAAAAAGAAGTTGAGGCATATTTAGAATATAACCCAGATACATTTCGTGATCAGACAGTGTATGCCAACTGCGATGATCCGTATGAAAGTAATTTCTTTCGCTATTTTGTGCTCAATTTTAATAAACTTGGATTAAAAAAACTAATTACCACCAGTTATAAACCTTCCCCTATAGCCAATACACAACTGACATTATTTGGGGACAATAAAACCTCTAAACAAACAAAAGGCCGTCCTAAAGTAACTGCTAATAAATTTATCATTACTGAAGTAGGAGATTTTAATAAAGATGGAGAATTTGATTTACACGATATAGCTGAGCAACTAAAAGCAAATAAAAATAATGAATGGGCACCACTCAAAGAGAATGGCGATTTTAGAAGTGATGAATGTGTAGAGCTTTTGAAACAATCCGATATTGTGGTTACCAATCCGCCATTTTCTCTTTTTCGCGAATATGTTAAACAACTTTTTGATTACAACAAAAATTTTTTGATAATCGGCAGTATGAACGCGATTACCTATAAAGAAATATTTCCTTTAATTAAAGATAATAAAATGTGGTTGGGAAACGGGTTTAGTGGAGGAAACGCATATTTTTATACGCCAAATGTCCGAGAGTTTGCTTCTGGAGTATACGACCCCAAAACAGGTTTAGTGAAATTCCGCAATGTGCATTGGTTTACTAACCTTGACCATGGCCGACGCCACCAGCCATTGTCACTGATGACCATGGCGGACAACCTTAAATTTAATAAAAAAATTCAAAAGAATCCTAACAGTTATAAAAAATATGATAACTACGATGCGATTGAAGTGCCTTATACAGAAGCAATCCCAAGCGACTATGATGGAGTAATGGGTGTGCCGATTAGTTTTTTAGATAAATATAATCCGGATCAGTTTGAGATTTTAGGACTCGATGACCACAGACTACAACCTCCGCATTGGAGGGGAAGAGGACCGGCAATAAATGGTAAGTGTGTATATAGAAGAGTAATTATAAAACATAAGAAAAAATAAAAGGTTAGAGAAATTAATTTCTTGGAAATAAATTATGCAAGATACTATTTTCACAATAGAGCTTCCTCTTATTGAAACAAACGAGGAGTTGGAAAAGGTAAAAAAACTATATCCGAAATATGATCCATATTTTATTACTAGTGGTTGTTTTAAAGAAAGACGCGAAAAATTTAATAAACTGTGGGGAAAATACAAATCTTATGCAGATAGGCATTTTTTAAATCAAATCCGAACCAATTTTCATCAAAGAACATGGGAAATGTATGTCGGTAATGTGCTTTTAAAAAAGAACTTGATAATACAATCAGAAAATGAAGGGCCGGATTTTGTGATTGATAAAACTGCTTATATTGAGTGCGTTGCGCCGACAAAGGGCGATCCAAATAAACCCGATTCAGTTCCAGAAATGTTTATTGCCACAACGCCAGAAGAAATCCGTGTCCAAGATGTGCCAGTTGATAAAATGATTTTGAGGATTACGCAAGCCATAAAAGATAAAGCATTGAATCAATATAAAAATTGGAAAAATAAAGAATGGTTTAATCCAAAAATGCCGTTTATTATTGCTATAAATACTGGCGACTTGTCACATGCTGAAGATCCAAGTATGCCAAATGTATTGAAAGCATTGTTCGGTTTTCAATTTATGCAGATCAATATTAAAACAGGCGAAACCAATTTTTCATACAGAAATAAAGTTAAGAAAACAAATAACGAATCCGTATCGGTAAATTATTTTACCAATGAAAATCTTAGTTTTGTAAGTGGAGTTTTATTTTCAAATAAAACAGTTTTAAATCATCCTAAAAATATAGGTGAGGATTGTATTTTTGTTAATAATCCATTTGCCAAAAATCCAGTTAAGAAATCATTTGTTAAACTATTCAAAAACTGGACGGCAAGCAAAGAAAATAACAAAATAAGCTTAAAGAAGAATTATTAATAACTACATAATATTTGATTAAGTAAAATAATATGAAGACAACTTTAAAAACCAACATTACTGTTAAAGATATTTGTGCAGGATTTGTTTATAGCGAACTTGAAGGCAAGGGTTTATTTGGTTTATCCGGCAAACTCACCATCCAACCGGAATATCAGCGTAACTACATTTATGCGTCTGATGGGGGTAAAAGAGAGCAAGCCGTTATTGAATCAGTTTTAAATGGCTATCCGCTGGGGCTTATTTATTTTAACAAAGTAGGCAAAGATCAATTTGAAGTTTTGGACGGGCAACAGCGTATTACCAGTTTGGGGCGATTTGTGACTGATAAATTTGCAATTAAAGATGAAAATGGCAATGAACAATACTTTTCCGGTATGGCGCAAGACAAGCAGAAAAAGATTTTAGAAACAACGCTTTTGATTTACGAATGCGAAGGCACGGAAAGTGAAATAAAAGAATGGTTTAAAACCATTAATATTGTCGGTGTTCCGCTGAACGAGCAGGAGTTGCTTAACGCTGTTTACTCTGGGCCGTTTGTTACCAAAGGAAAAGAGTGGTTTAGCAATAGTCAAAATGCCAATATTCAAAAATGGAGCGCCTACATAAAAGGGAGTGTCAATCGCCAGGATTTTTGGCACACAGCGCTTGATTGGGTAAGCAAAGGAAAAATAGGTGAATATATGAGCGCGCATAGGTATGATAACAATATTGACGAAGTAAAAAATTATTTTGACACGGTGATTGATTGGGCTTCTGCCATCTTTGAAGATGTGGAAAGCGAAATGCGCGGGTTGGAATGGGGCCGGTTATACGAAACATATCACAAAAACTCTTATGACCCCAAAAAAGTTTCGGCCGAAATGCACAGACTTTATGCTGATCCGTATGTAAAAAACCGCCGAGGTATTTTTGAGTATATATTAGGCGGTTCTCGCGATACAAGATTGCTTGATGTTCGTGTTTTTGATGAAGCAACCAAAAGAGCTGTTTATGCCAAACAAACAGACGAAGCCAAAAAGAAAAAAATATCAAATTGTCCGCTGTGTGCTATTAGTCATGACGCCAACAAGAGTAAAATCTGGCAATTCAACGAAATGGACGCCGATCATGTATCGGCATGGAGCAAGGGAGGCGCGACTTCGGCAAAGAATTGCCAGATGTTGTGCAAGACTCATAATCGCGCAAAAGGTAATCGGTAAATAAAAAAACCAGTAGAAACGCTTCCAAATATTTATGGTGTACCATCTAAAGGTTGGCAGAAACATTTTTATCCTAATAATCGTTTTACTCTATCACTGAAAGATATTGTAAAGTTAGACAAGGATCGTCTTAATAAGCACCCAAAAATCCAATCTATTAAAAATAATTTTCCTTATCAAACTATGTTAACGGGTATAATTTCTGATAATAAAATTATTTTGGTAGAAGGTATGCATCGTTCCCTGGCTATTCTTTTAATGAAACCTAAAAAGGTAAATAGTAATATAGTTATTGCTTTAACAAAAATAGAAGATGATTTTCAAAAACCATTAGGGTAAAATAATTTAAAAAACTTCAATTTAACTTTATAATTTAAATGTTATGCAAAAAATTTTAATAATAGGATCTCAAGGAACACTAGGTCAGGAATTGGTAGATATTTTTCAAAAAGATAAAAAATATAAAGTTATTGGTTGGGATAAAACAGATATTGATATAACTAGAGAAAAAGAAGTTCAAAAAAAAGTTTTAAAATTAAAACCGAAAATAATTTTAAATGCGGCTGCATATAATGCAGTAGATAAGTGCGAAAAAAATAAAAATGAATTTAGATTGGCAGAGAAAGTTAATGGTTTAGCGCCTGGGTATTTAGCCGAAGTAGCTAAAAAAATAAATGCAATTTTTGTGCATTATTCTAGTGATTATGTTTTTGGAAAGGAATTGCCTCAAGTTTCAGAGCCGACAGGATGCACAGGAATGTGTGCTACTTGTGAATTGCATAGTGATTTTAATTTAGATTTAGGATTTGATG
The DNA here is from genome assembly GCA_026985555.1 of Candidatus Moraniibacteriota bacterium. Lineage (GTDB taxonomy): Bacteria > Patescibacteriota > Minisyncoccia > Moranbacterales > UBA9337 > JALSQF01. Next base: position 52,517 of record JALSQF010000003.1, read on the forward strand.
AAAAAGCTTTACCAAATCCTCTTAATAAATATGGAAAAACTAAACTAAAAGGAGAAAAGGAAGTTCAAAAAAAAGGAAAAAAATATTATATTATTCGTCTTTCTCGGTTATTTGGAAATTCAGCTATATCAAAAAAATCTAAAAAAAGCTTTTTTGATATAATGTTGGAAATGAGTAAAAAAAATAATGAAATAAAAGTGGTAGATGAAGAAATTTCTTGTTTTACTTATGCTCCTGATTTAGCTCAAAAAACAAAAGAAATTATTGAAACTAAAAAAGAGTTTGGTATTTATCATATTGTTAATCAAGGAGCAGTAACTTGGTTTGAAGCTGCAGAAGAGCTGTTTTTAATAGCAGGTTCAGACAAAAAAATCAAAGCAGTTGATGCAGATGAGTTTTTTCGTCTAGCTAAACGTCCGTATATTTCTACTTTATTAAACACTAAATTAGAGCCTTTAAGAAATTATCAAGATGCCTTGAAAGAGTATTTAGAAAAAACAGGTGTTTTAAAGAATTAAAACTCTTAAAATCAAGTTTTAGAATACCAGAAAATAATTTAGGAATATGAAAAATTAGAAAATTAATTTATATATTTTGTCTGTTTAAAGATTTGACTTTTTATCAAAATTTGTTTATTATTTGGCTATCTTTTTAATATATTAAAAACGATTTTAATATATTAAAAGTAATTAAATCGTAAAAACAAATAAGATGACAAAATTAATTACACAAGAGGGACTTAATAAGATTAAAAAAGAATTAGAAGAACGTAAAACCAAAATTCGTCAAGAGATTGCCGCCGCTATAAAGGAGGCTAAAGAACAAGGCGACCTAAGTGAAAATGCAGAGTATAGTGAAGCTAAAAGACAGCAAGGAGAGAATGAATCTAGAATAAATCAGCTAGAATCAATGATAAAAAATTCTCAAGTTGTTTATAAATCTGATAGTAATGAACGAGTAGAAATAGGATCTAGTGTTAAAGTTAAATTTAATGGATCTGAATTAAGTTTTACTATTGTAGGATCTAATGAATCAAATCCTCAAGAACGAAAAATATCTAACGAATCTCCCATTGGAAAAGCTTTATTAGGAAAAAGAGTAAAAGATAGAGTAGCCATAAAAACTCCTAGTGGAGAAGTAGTTTATACTATTCTTGAAATAAAATAATTTTTAGTTTTTTTATATTTTTTAATTATTTCTATGCGTTCTGACATATTAGAAACAAAATTAACTAAACTGAATAATCTCAAAAAAAATGGATTAGATCCTTATCCTAGTCAGGTAAAGAAAGATTTTTCTAATCAGAAAATTAAAGAAGATTTTGATAAGATTGGAGAAAGAGAAATATATTTAGCGGGAAGAGTGCGTTCCTTGCGTCCCATGGGAAGATCTACTTTTTGTCATATAGAAGATGAAAGTGGAAAAATTCAATTATTTTTAAACAAAAATAATATAAAAGCTGATAGGTATAAATTGTTTGTAAAAAACATTGAAATAGGTGATTTTATTCAAGTAAAGGGAATACTGTTTAAAACTAAAACAGGTGAAATTACTTTAAGAGTTACAGACTGGAAAATATTAAGTAAAAATATACGTCCTATTCCAACTGAATATTATGGTTTAAAGGATAAAGAACAAATTTTACGTCATCGTTATTTAGATTTACTTTTAAATAAGGAAACTAAAGAACTTTTTTACAAAAAAAATATTTTTTGGCAAACTATCCGTGAGTTTTTATTTCAGAAAAATTTTTTAGAAGTGCAAACTCCAGTGATGGAACATATTCCTGGAGGAGCAGAAGCAGAACCATTTATTACTCACCATAATGCTTTAAATCAAGATTTTTATTTAAGAATTTCTTTAGAGCTAGCTTTAAAAAGATTGTTAGTAGGTGGTTATGAAAAAGTTTTTGAAATTGGTAAAGTTTTTCGCAATGAGGGAATAGATAGGGAGCACTTGCAGGAGTTTGATCATATGGAGTTTTATTGGGCTTATGCTGATTTAGAAATGGGAAAAGAATTAGTTCAAAAGTTATTTTATGCGGTTGTAAGCGCAGTTACTGATGGAAAGTTAGTTACTCAATGTGGAAAAGAAGAAATTAATTGGAAAAAAAAGTGGAAAGAAATAGATTATTTTGAAATTTTTCAAAAGGAAGTAGGTATAGATTTAAATCAAGATAATTTAAAAATAAAAGATTTTCAGGATAAAGCTCAAGAATTAAAGATAGATTATAAGAAAGAATATGGACAAGGAAGAATGATAGATCTTTTATATAAAAAAGTTATTAGACCTCAGTTAATTCAACCAGTATTGTTAACAGGACATCCTTTAATAATTTCTCCTCTAGCGAAAAAAGATCCTCAAAACCCAAAAAAAGTTTTACGTTTTCAGCCCATTGCTTGTGGAAGTGAACTAGGTAATGCTTTTTCTGAACTTAATGATCCTTTAGAACAACGTAAACGTTTTGAAGAGCAAATGAAATTAAGAGAAAAAGGAGATAAGGAAGCGCAAATGATAGATAATGATTTTTTAGAAGCTTTAGAGTATGGAATGCCTCCTGCTTTTGGTTTTGGAATGAGTGAGCGTTTTTTTTCTATTTTAATGAATAAATCAATTAGGGAAACTACAATTTTTCCTGCTATAAAAAGAAAATAGTTAGAAAATTAACAATTTTTATTTCTAATCTTTTGTTTTTTTAAATTTTTTACAATCCTATATTAAAATTTAAAATATATTTTTTGATTTAAAGTTTTTATTGATACTTTTTATTGCCTAATATAAATTAATGTATTAATTAAAAATAAGTATTAATTAAAATTAAACAAGCTCTTTAAAAAAGAAAAAAGGAGGATGAGATGGAAAAATATCAAAAATTAGAGAAATATACAGTTGAGAAATTTTATATAGAGCTTTTTATCCCCTTCACCATTACATAGGGAAAGGAACAAATATATTTGATTTAAAGGATATCTGTGAGCATTTAACAGAAAATGCTCAAGATAATTTTTGTAAAGGAATGGAAAAAATTTTATGGCAGTATCCTTTAGACAGGAAATTATTGGTAAATATATTACATTTAGCAGAGATGATTGGTAACGACAAAATATTATCTGCTATAAATAATTGGGTAGATAAAAAATATTTGTTGTATTTGTCGCCTCCAATTTATCCAACATCTTTGGATTCTGCAGAAAAAGAGCGAAAGGAATTTTTTATTTTAGTTTTAACTGTAGTGTCAGCGCTTTCTCCTGCTAAGGGAGTAGTTAAAACCTTAAGAAAACTTATAGGGATAGAAGATTTATTTTCGTCATCTTTTATAGGGGGTTGTTCTTTATGGGTTTTGTAAAACAGAACCCGAAGAATTAATTTCGTACCTAAGAATGTTGGGGAGATATATTGATGACTTGTATTATAATGGAGAAATAGATAAGCTCAGTGAGCTTAATAATATAATAAGTTATCATGTATCCCAAAAAATAATATTAAAGACCATGAAGCAGTTATCTTTATCACAGGAAGAGGCTGTTATTGTGGTAATATTTGGAAATAATATTAATATTTAAAAATATTAAAAGGCTAATGTTGAATCATTAGCCTTTTAATATGGATATTTTCAAAAAACTATGTTATAATTATTAAGTTAATAATTAATTAAAATAAAAACTATGGAAAAAACAATTAAAAACTTAACTCAGGCTTTTATAGGAGAATCACAAGCTCGTAATCGTTACACAATTTATTCTAAAATTGCTAAAAAGGAAGGATATGAACAAATAGCGTCTATTTTTAGTGAAACAGCGGAACAAGAAAGAGAACATGCTAAATGGCTCTTTAGAATGATTAATGATTTAAAAAAACGTTTAGGAGAAGAAGAGTATAATGTAATAAAAGTAGAAGCAGAAGCGCCAACCACATTAGGAAACACACAAGATAATTTACAAGCAGCTATTGAGGGAGAAAACTATGAGCAAACAAATATGTATCCAGAGTTTGCTCAAATTGCTAGAGAAGAAGGTTTAGAAGAAGTAGCGCAACGTTTAGAAGCTATTGCTAAAGCAGAAGCTCACCATGAAGAACGTTATCAAAAATTACTAGAGGAATTAAAAAAAGAAAGTATTTTTCAAAAAGAGGAAGAAGTAACCTGGGTTTGTCGTAAATGTGGTTATGTGCATAAAGGGAAAACTCCACCAGAACAATGTCCTTCTTGTGGACATCCTCAAGCTTATTTTCAAGTTCAAGCAGAAAATTATTAGTTTTTTTAGAAAAAATTTATTTGTTAAAAAGCGGAGTAAAATCCGCTTTTTATTTTTCAAATTTGCTTGTTATTTAATTTTAGGTTAGGATAAATAATGTTATTTTATTTTTAAATTTAAAATAAATAAATGAAGCAAATAATACAAAAATTAGTTCAAAAAAAGATAATAGTAACAATAATTATTTTAAGTTTAGTAATTTTAGCAGGAATTTATTTTTTAGCGGAACAAGATAAAAAAACTTTAGCTATCAAATCATTCTCTATAATGGAGAAGACTATGCAGTTTCTTCCTATTAACAAAGATACGAAAAAGGAATTGCAAACTTTAGATAAGCTTTCACAGGAATTAACAAAAAAAGATAATCAAACAAGACGTTATTTGATTTTATTGCAAAATAATATGGAATTGCGTCCCGGAGGAGGTTTTTTAGGTCAATATGCAGTTTTAAAAATAAAAAATGGAGAAATAGAAAGTATGTATATAGAAGATGCTAATATTTTAGATCAAAGAATTAAAGCTAAAATTAAACCACCCTATCCTTTTAAAAGGATGATGCAAATTAAAAAGTGGAAGTTTCGTGATTCTAATTTTTCTCCTGATTTTTTAGAAAATGTAAAAAAAGCTAAATACTTTTATCGTTTAGCGGGAGGTAATGATAATTTTGATGGAGTAATTGCTATTAACTCTAATGTATTGAATCATCTTTTAGAATTAAGCGGTCCTATTTATTTAAAATACTATGGAGAATTTAACAGTAAAAATGCTACTTTAAAATTAGAAGAAGCTGTGGAGAAAAAATATCTTTATAATGAGAATTTAGATACACGCTATAGAAAAGCGGTAATGAAAAAATTAGCAGCAGAAATAAAAAATAGATTGTTTCACATTAATAAAATTTCACAACTTTCTCAATTGGGACTTAGAGAACTGAGAGAAAAAAATATAATGCTTGCTTTTCAAAATCAGGAATTACAAGAGGCGATAAAAAGTGTGCATTGGGATGGAACCGTGGCGCAAGATTGGAGTGGTGATTATTTAATGGTAGTAGATGCTAATATGGGAGCGCTTAAATCAGATTATTATATTAAACGTTCTTTAGATTATTATGTTGACTTAACTGGAGAGAAGCCAGTGGCTTTTCTAAAAATTTTATATAAACATACAGCGACACATGGAGACTGGAGAACTAGTGATTATCATTCTTATTTACGTGTTTATACTCCTCAAGGAAGTAAATTATTAGAAAGAAAAATGGTAAGTTACCCACTTATAGCCGATGAATTTAATAAAACTTATTTTGGTTTTATTTTACATACCTTAATTAATCGTCAAACATTAGCAGAAATAAAATATGAATTACCTGAAAAAGTAAGACAGGGAAACTATCGTTTGCTTATCCAAAAACAATCTGGTGTGGGGGATATTCCAATAAAGATTACTATTAAAACTAAAGACGGGGAAAAAGTTAGAGAAGAAGTTTTAAAAAATGATTTAGTTTTAGAAATGAAAATGCAATAATTTTTTATGCATATTTTAAAAATTAGACTAGCTAAAATTAAAACTACCTTAAAACAAAGCGGTTTTAAAAATGGCTTTAAAAAACTTTGGCAGGATGGAAAACTTTTTTTAAAAGGTTGGCTAGCTTATAAAAAAAATGGCCAAGTTTTATTAATTAGCGGAGGAGTAGGAGATAGCGCACGTTATCGCACCTTTAATGTAGCAGAAGATTTAAACTTGAAAAATATTTCGGCTTTAGCAGTTAATCAAAGTAATCTTTTTTTAAAATTTTTAATAAAAAATTTTTCTGTTATTGTTTTTCATCATAGAGTTATTAAAAATAAAAAATTAAAATGGCTTATTCAATTAGCTAAACAAGAAAGAAAAAAAATAATTTTTGATTTAGATGATTTAGTTTTGTCACAGGAACAATGGAAAAAAACAGAATATTATCAGCAAGCTAGCTTAGCCGAAAGAAAGCAATATCAAGCGGGAATAGGGGAATATTTTTTTCAAGAAATTCTACCTGATTATGTAACCGTTTCTACTACTTATTTAAAAAATATTATTCAGCAATTTTATAATAAACCAGTTCAAACAATTTTTAACAAAATTAATTTAGAGGAAATTAAGTGGGCTAAAAACATAAGAGAGGAGAAAAATATAAAGAGAAAAAAACAATTTCAAGAGGAAATAAAAATAGGTTATTTTAGTGGAACTTTAAGTCATAATCAAGATTTTGCGACAATTATTCCTGTACTTACAAAAGTATTAAAGGATTATTCCTTTGTAAAATTATTTTTAGTTGGTCCTTTAGATGTAAAAAATGAATTTATTCAAAATTTCTCTTCTCAAATTTATCAATTTTCTTTTGTTCCAAGGAAAGAGCATTTTCAAAATTTAAGTCAAATAGATATTAATCTTATTCCTTTACGTTTAGGGGATGCTTTTTGTGAGGCTAAATCAGCTATAAAGTTTATGGAAGCTGGTTTAGTGGAAGTTCCTTCCATAGCCACAGCCACTCAAACTTTTCAGGAGGTAATTCAAAATAATCAGAATGGATTCTTGGCTTATAGTTTAGATGATTGGGAAAAATATTTAAGACAATTAATTAAGAGTAATCAACTGAGAAATGAAATAGGAAAGAACGCTTTAAAAACAGTTTTAACTAAACATATCGTAGGAAAAAAATCTTATTATGAAGATGATGTTTCATTTTATTTAGGTAAATAATTATTAAAAATTAAAAAATATGTTAAAAAATAAAATTACTATTATTGGTGCTGGAATGGTTGGTTCTACTATTGCTTATAGTTTGTTATTAAAAGAAACAGTGGAAGAAATTGCCATGATTGATATTAATAAAAAATTATTAGAAGCTCAAATTATGGATTTGCAACACTCTGTTTCTTTTGCAGGTCAAACTCAAGTGCATCAAGGAAGCTATGATGACTGTCAAGATAGCAGGTTAGCTATAATTGCCTGTGGAATAGCGCAAAAACCAGGACAAACTCGTTTAGATTTATTAAAAACTAATGCTAAAATAATTCAAGAAGTAGCTAAGAAAATTTTTCAGAAAAATGATGATATTGTAATTATTGTTGTAAGTAATCCAGTGGATATTCTAACACGTTTAATAATTGAAGATTTTCCTGATAAAAAAAATCAAGTTTTTGGTTCAGGAACAATTTTAGATTCAGCTAGGTTTAGATTTTTATTGGGTCAAAAATTAAATATTAACCCTAAAAGTATTCATGCTTATATATTAGGAGAACATGGTGATAGTGAGTTTCCTGTTTGGGATACAGCTTCTATTGGTAATTTGGAATTAGAAAATTGTCAATATCTTTCTTCTGAAGAAAAAAATAATCTTTTTCAAAAAACTAAAAAAGCAGCTTATAAAATTATTGAAGGAAAAAAATCAACTTATTATGCTATCGGAGCAGGAGTGGCTCATTTGTCAAAAGTAGTTTTATTTGATCGCAAAACTGTTTTACCAGTTTCTCATTTAATGATGGGAGAATATGGGATAAAAAATGTTTCTTTAAGTATTCCGACTGTAATTGGAAAAAGGGGTATAGTAAAAAGAATTTGTTTAAAATTGTCTCAGGAAGAATTAAATAATCTAAAAAGATCAGCTGATATTTTAGAAAAAGCTTATCAAGAATTAAAAAATCAATAACAAATCATTTTTTTATATTTTTTTAAGAGGAGCATATTTTAAAGAAAGTTTTTTGATACCTTGTTGGGAAAAAGCAATATTAGCTATGTCGTTTTGAGTAGCTACTATTAAACCTTTGCCAAACTGGGGGTGAAGAACATAATCACCATCTTTAAATTGAACTTTATTTTTTAGAAAATTTTTTTGATTTTTTGCAGAAGTTTCTTTTTTCTTAGTTTTATTTAAATTATTTTGATTAAAAGATAGTTTCTCTATTAAATTAGGGGAAATTTCTTCTAAAAAACGAGAAGGTGCATTATTTTGGATAGATCCGAAAATATTGCGAAATTCGGTATGAGTTAAATAAACTTTTTTTTGAGCGCGAGTAATACCAACATACATTAAACGTCTTTCTTCTTCTAATTCTTTTTCGGAGAGTAAGCTGCGAGAATGGGGTAAGATACTTTCTTCTACACCGGTTATAAAAACAACAGGAAATTCTAGTCCTTTGGCGCTATGTAAAGTCATAAGATGAATAACAGGTTGATCTTCAGCTATATTATCTGTATCCGTGGCTAAAGCGACTTCTTCTAAAAAACTATCTAGAACCAAACTAGCTGGATTATTTTTATATTTTTTAGCGACACTAAAAAGTTCTTGAATATTTTCCCAACGAGTTTCTCCTTCATTTCTTAAATTTTTTAAAAAAGATTGATAGCCAGTCTTTTGAACTACTTGTTTAATGAAATCATCTAGAGAAATTTTTTCAGTCATTTGTTTTAATTGGAAAATGAGTTCTGAAAATTGATAGAGAATTCTTTTTTTAGCGGAGGGTATTTTTAGTTTTAAGTAATCATTATCTAAAACTAATTGACAAGGGTTTTTTTGTAAAGTAGAGGATAATTGTAACCATTTTTCTAAAGTTTTTTTACCAATACCTCTTTTGGGTTGATTAATTATTCTTTCTAAAGCCATTAAATCAGAATTATTTTGAATAAAGCGTAGGTAAGCAATTATATCTTTAATTTCTTGTCTTTGATAGAATTTTATTCCTCCGATAATACGATAAGGTAAACCATACTTTAAAAAACTTTCTTCTAAAGCACGAGATTGAGCGTTAGTTCTGTATAAAATAGCAAAATGATTGTAATCAATATTTTTTTCTTTCTTAATTTTTTCTTGAATAATTTGACTTATAAAATTAGCTTCATCATTTTCATCTTGAGCGGTATAAAGAGTGATTAATTCTCCTTTTTTTTCTTTTGTCCAAATTTTTTTCTTTTTTTGGTTGATATTTTGCGCAATAATTTGATTAGCAGAGTCTAGAATAATTTGAGTAGAACGATAATTTTGTTCTAGTTTGATTATTTTAGCCTGAGGAAAATCTTTTTCAAAATTTAAAATATTACGAATGTCAGCTTGTCTCCAGCCATAAATGGCTTGCCAATCATCTCCAACGGCAAAAATATTTTGATGTTTCTGAGCCAATAATTTTATTAAAGTATATTGAGCATGGTTAGTATCCTGATATTCATCTACTAGTATGTATTGAAAAGTTTTTTGATATTTTTCTAAAATGTTGGGATATTGTCGTAAAAGTTTAACAGTAAAAAAAAGTAAATCATCAAAGTCTAGAGATTGGCTTTTTAAAAGATTTTTTTGATAAAGAGAAAATATTTTAGATACTATTTCTTCATAAAAACCATTGGCTTGAGAAGAAAAATCCTCTACTTCTAAAAGGTTGTTTTTAGCTTTAGAAATGGTAGCTAAAATAGAGCGGGGGTTAAATTGTTCTTTGTTTAAAGATAGTTCTTTAAATATTTTTTTAATTAAAGTTAATTGATCTTGATCATCTAAAATATTAAATGTTTTAGAATAACCTAGATTTTCAATTTCTTGTCTTAAAAGACGAACGCAAACAGAATGAAAAGTTCCTAAGTGAGGAAAAGCATAATTATTTTGAAAAGAATTATTAGGTGGCGAAATATTTAATAGTTCTGCAATTCTAGCGCGCATTTCTTTAGCTGCTTTGTTGGTGAAAGTTACAGCTAAAATATTAGAAGGACTAATCTTTTCTTTTTTAATTAAATAAGCTACGCGATGAGTTAAAGTTCTGGTTTTTCCCGAACCAGCTCCAGCAACAACTAAAACAGGTCCATAAATAGTTTGAACAGCTTTTTGTTGTTCTTGATTAAGATTAGAAAGTAATTCATTCATAAATAGCAGTTTAACATAAAAGGATTTAGTTGACAAAAATTATTCTTTCTGGCTATTTAAATATCCATTTAAATGGATATTTAAATAGCCAGAAATTAAAAAATAAATTTTTAATAGTAGGACGTATTAAGATTAAGGTATTGACAAAAAAGAAAAAATATGCTAGTATTTGAAGTTAAATTATAAAAAATAATTTTATGCAAAAAATAACTCGTCAAAAAATATCCGTTATTATTCCCACTTATAATGTGGAGGATTTAATAGAACAAGCCATTAAATCTGTGCAATGGGCGGATGAAATTTTAGTAGTAGATTCTTTTTCTACCGATAAAACTGTTATTAAGGCTAAAAAATTAGGCGCGCGAGTTTTAGCCCATGAATATGTTTATAGCGCTAAACAAAAAAACTGGGCTATTCCTCAAGCTAAATATGATTGGATATTACTTTTAGATAGTGATGAGGTAGTAACTAAAGAATTAAAAAATAATATTCAGAGATTGCTATCTAATCCACGAGAATTAAATCAATATGATGGGTTTGGTATCGCGAGAAAACATTTCTTTTTTGGAAAATTCTTGCGTTGGGGTGGTCGTTATCCTCTTTATAATATCCGTCTTTTTAGAAAATCTTGTCGTTATGAAGATCGCGATGTGCATGCTCATATTCTTTTATCTAAAGAGAAAATTAAGAATATTAAAGGAGATATTCTACACTATAGTGATAGAACTTTAGAACAATTTTTTGAAAAATTTAATCGCTATTCTACCTACCAAGCCAATTATATGTTGAAAGTTCATCAGCAGGGTTTAAATAAATTTCAATGGAGAGAAATATTAAATCCTTTTTATACAAAAGCTTATTTGAAAGATATTTGGCAATTTTTACCTTTTACTCCTACCTTACGTTTTCTATATATGTATGTTTTACGTTTAGGATTTTTAGATGGGAAGTTTGGTTTTATGATAGCTTTATTATATGCTTTTCAAGATTATGTTTCTAAAACTAAATATATGGAATTAACAGGTAAAAAACCTAGTCTACGTTTATTAATTCAAGAAAAAATGATGCGTAGAATTAGTAAAATTAAAATTATTAAAACGGAAAAAAAAGCTTCCAAAAAATATAATCAGAATTTATCTATAGTAGATAGTGTTTATAATTAATTAATAATTATCAATAATTTAAATCTATGTCTCATAATTTTTTCTACAATTTAAAAAAGCAGTGGCAATTAGTATTTTTTTCTGCATTGTTATTAGCTAGTATAAGTTTTGCTTTGAGCACTATTTTACCCATTAAATATGAAAGCACAGTAAGTATTTTGATTATTCAAAAACAATCAGTGGAAAAAGTGGATGCTTTTTCAGCGGCTAAATCGGCTGAATACTTAAGTCAGATTTTTTCTAGAATAATTTATACTAATAAATTTTTTCAAGAACTTTTTCAATCACCCTATAAAATTGTTAATGATTTTCCTCGTGATCCAGAGGAATGGAAAAAAAGTTGGAAAAAAGCAGTGGCAGTTAAAAAAATTAATAACACTGGTATAATTAAGATTTCCGTTCTTTCTTCTTCTAGAGATCAGGCGGAAAATTTAGCGCAAGCTATTGCTTGGAATCTTTCTCAAAATGGTCAAAAGTATCACGGAGGAGGAGATAGAGTGGAGATTAAACTTATTGATGGTCCTATAACTCCCTTTGATTCCGCTTGGCCAAAGGTATGGCTAAATACTTTACTGGGGTTACTGGTGGGAGTTTTAATCGCTGGATCTATTATTTACTTTTTTCCAGATAATCAATTATTAAGAAAAAAGAAAAATAGTTTTTCTAGTCCAGAAGAGTATTTAACAGAATGGAGAGAATTGGAGGGTATTGACAACGAGTAACATTTCATGCTATAATAAAAAGTTAAAAGTTGATTAAAATTGTTAATTATGTTGTAATTCTTTTTTAAAAGGGTAGAAGTGAGAAAGAAAATTAGGAAAAATTTTCTTTCTTCTTCTGTCCTTACCCAGGACAGACAATTTTAAAAAATCAAAAAGGAGGTAAAAGAATAAGACGGGTTGGCGTTTCTCCCTGGAAAACGTCTGGCTAGTTGCCTAGCTAGCTAAAGTTCTTTAAGATTTCCTCTGTGGGCAGGAGGAAAAAATCAAGGAGGAAAACATGAAAAAGATTATTTTTCTCTTCTTTTTTTCCTTTTTTTTCTTACCCTTCTTAGCTTCGGCTGAGCAGGTAATTTTAACCGGTCCTCAGTGGGCCGTGGACAGGGTTTGTTCAGAGGTGCACTCGGTCCTGCCGGGTGCCTCTCTGACCCAAATTGTAAGGGAGGGTAACACCTCCCTACAATTTCGTGATCAAGATGGTATCACCCGGCGGGTAATTACCATCTCTCAAGTAGCCCTCACTAGCGAGGGCAGGGCCGTCTCCGATGAGGCCCTGACCCTCGTCGCGGTCTGGCAGGGGATTCCACCTGCCTACGAATACCGGGCTGGGTGCAGCGATGTGCCTTGGTCCAGATATTCGTCCGGGAGCCAAGTTTGGGCTTCGGCTCCCATGGGGCAGAGGGTCTATGAAATTGTTAAAAAAGACAACGGTATGGCCAAGACCAAGGCCGTTGTTTGTGGGAGGTGGCAATGTAGTGCATACTTTTGCTCGCCTCACCGGGTGCCACTCAGCTCCGCGTTGGCGAACCTGCCGGCCGGAGCGATTCGGCTGGTAAGACCCAGCGATGGGTCTCACCAGCCCGTAGAGACCGAAGGTCTCTACGTGGCACCCTAAATTTCTCAGGGCAGCGTTCGTTTAGTGATTAATATAATTTTAATCCTAAACGGCGCTGTCCGTTTTTTTATCTTGAAAAAATATTTTTAAAACTTGATTTTTCAATAGCTTAGTTTAAAATGAATTTAAATAAGTCTTTAATGTTTTTCAATGAAAATTAAAACCAAATTTTCTAGTTCAAGTATCAGACAAGAATTTTTAGAATTTATGAATAAACGAGGGCATAAGATTGTGCCGTCGGCTTCTTTATTGCCGGAAAATGATCCCACGACACTTTTTACCGGATCAGGAATGCAACCAATGGTGCGGTATTTATTAGGAGAAAAATATCCCGGAGGCGTAAAGCGAATAGCCAATGTTCAAAAATGTTTTCGTAGTGGAGATATTGAAGAAGTGGGAGATAATCGGCATACTACTTTTTTTGAAATGCTAGGCAATTGGTCTTTGGGTGATTATTTTAAACAAGAACAAATTGAGTGGATTTTTGAATTTTTAACTAAAAAGTTAGAGCTAGATCCTCAGCGGCTTTATGTTTCCGTTTATCGTGGGAATGAAAAATTAGGTTTGCCAAAAGAAGAGGAGGCGGTGAAAATTTGGCAAAAACAATTTCAAAAAGTAGAAATTGAAGCGAAAAGCGTTGATTTAATAGATTTAAAACAAAAGGGCGTAGATTTAAAAGGAAAATGTTTAGTGGATTTAGATAATAGAAATAGAATTTTTTATTATTCCGATTCGGAAAATTGGTGGTCACGAGCGGGAGCGCCACATAAAATGCCGCTGGGCGAGCCAGGCGGTCCTGACTCAGAAATATTTTGGGATTTTGGTCCAGAACATAAATTTCATGAAAATTCTCCTTGGAAAGATCAACCCTGTCATCCAGCTTGTGAGTGTGGGCGTTTTATGGAAATTGGTAATAGCGTTTTTATGCAATACAAGAAAACTGAAAATGGATTTGAAGAATTGAAACAAAAAAATATTGATTTTGGGGGTGGTTTAGAAAGAATGACAGCAGCTGTTTTAGATAATCCTGATATTTTTTTAACAGATTTGTTTCAACTACCAATGAAAAAGTTAGATGCCATTTTATGGTCGCAGAAAAATGCTGAACAAACGCAGAAAAATACAGAAAAAGTGACTGATTATAAAGAATCTTTTTATGTAGGTGATGATGAAAATATCAAACAATCTTTTAGAGTTATTTTAGATCACATTAAGGGAGCGACTTTTTTAATTAATGATGGATCTTTACCTTCTAATAAAGATCAGGGATATTTTACACGGAGACTTATTCGGCGAGCGGTAAGATTTGGACATCAATTAGGAATAAAAGAAAACTTTACTAGTCAGATTGCCGAAGAGGTGATTAAAACTTATGAGGATTATTACAAAGATCTAGGAGAAAATAGAGATAAAATTTTAGGAGCACTGGAAGAAGAAGAAAAAAAGTTTAGGAAGACTTTAGTTAAAGGTTTAAAGAAAATGGAGGCGATATTTGATACAACACCACGAGTTGTTAAAAATAAAGGTGAGGCGATTAGAATTGTAACGGGATATCATGCTTTTGACTTATACCAAACCTATGGTTTTCCAATAGAAATGTTTATTGAAGAGTTGGATAAAACAGGAATTGAATATGATATAAAAGAAATTAAAAAATCTTTTCAAGAAGAGTTGCAAAAGCACAAAGATTTATCACGAACGGCTAGCGCTGGAAAATTTAAGGGAGGTTTAGCAGATAATGATGAAGCAACAACTCAATTACATACTATTACACATTTAATGTTAGCTGGTTTGCGTAAAGTATTAGGAGAAGAAGTTAGCCAAAAAGGTTCTAATATTACTCCTGAGAGAATTCGTTTTGATTTTTCTTATAGTCAAGCGATGACAGAGGAGCAAAGAAAAGCCGTAGAAGATTTTGTCAATAATGCTCTAAAAACTGGTGGAAAAGTAGAAATAGCTGAAATGCCTAAACAACAAGCCATAGATGAAGGAGTAACAGGCGCTTTTTGGGAAAAATATCCAGAGCAAGTTAAGGTTTATACCATTACTTCTCCTCAAGGTGAAATTTATTCTCGGGAGCTTTGTGGTGGTCCACATGTTAAAAATCTTTCAGAAATAAAAGGTACGTTTAAAATTCTCAAAGAAAAATCTAGCGGAGCAGGAATAAGAAGAATTAAAGCTGTATTAAAATAAAAACAATAAAAGATATTCAACTTAATAATTATTTAAAACAAAAATATGAAAACAAAAATTATCATAGGTCTAGGAATTATTGTTTTAATCTTATCTGGAATATTTACTTTTAGTATTAGTAAATATTATCAAAACAATATTCAAAACAAACAAGAAGAAATCAAAATTAATAAAAATAATAACAAAAAAGATGGCAAGCAAGAAACAAATTCTCAATCAGAAGAAATGAAGCAGCAATTAAAAGACGAACAAGCAACGAATAGGGAAAAAGAAATTAATGCAGATAAAAAAACAGAAATCAAATCTGCTTTGGATAGATTTTTACTTAGTATTTATAATCCTCCCTATGCTTGGCGTTATGGACCTTATCGTGATAAAGATTTTGATTATTATCAAAAAGCAGGTTTTGATAATTTTTTATGGGCCAGAGATGAAGCTAAATTAATGGAAAAAATACATAAATATCATTTTAAATATTTTTTGAATGTTAGAGCGCTATTTCCAGAAGAGGGGCCAGGAAATATTGATTACTTAAGGGGAGTTAAAAATCCTGATGAAGATAATGAAACTTATAATGTTAGACCAGCAGTGGTGCCAGAGGTTTTATTAAAAAAACTTGATATTTTAGTAGATAAGTATAAAGATGATCCAGATTTAATTGGTTACTGGATTTGTGATGAACCTTTTCCTTCCGCTTACAAAAATATAGCTAAAGTAATAGAGAGAATTAGACAAAAAGATCCCAAACACTATAGTTTAGTTAATATTGGTGATAATGAATATACTACAGAAAAAAATATTGATAAGTTTTTAGAAATAACTAAAGCGAAGGTGCTTTGTTTTGATCGTTATAATTTTTTCAATGGTTTTGATAGAAATAGACAATTTTTACAACTGCTAGGGATGATTCGTCAAAAAGCTTTAGAATATAACATACCTTTTTATGGTTTTGTGCAGGCCGTTGGTACTAATGGAACTAGCGCTAGTGAATTAGATTGGCGAACGCCAAATCTCAATGAAATGCGTTGGCTAGCTTATCATATGTTAACTTATGGAGCTAAAGGATTACTTTGGTTTCATTGGGATGCCGAGGATTGGGGCGTGATACAAAATCCGGCTAGAAATAAGATTTATATAAATTTACAAAAAGTGAATAAAGAAATTAAATCTTTAGGAGATATGATGGCAAATTTAAAAACAGTAGATGTTTATCAAGTAAAAGGAGAAAAGATTATTGGACAAAGGAAGGAAGGCGATAAGAAATTTATTTATCCAGTAGATAATAAGACTAGTTTAACAGTGGGAATGTTCAGTAGAAATGATGGAAAAGAATATTTTATGTTAACAAATACAAGTTATCGCACTTCGGTTAATTCGGAAATAAAAATTCTTAAAGCAATTAATGGTTTAGAGGCATTTAACATTGAAACTAAAAAGTGGGAAACAATAAATATAAATGCCAATTCTGATAATACAACTTTCATGCTAGAATTAGAAAAAGGAAGTGGAAAGTTATTTAGAGAGAAAATGGAATTTTAATAATAGTTATTGATGATGTAAAAAATAGAGTATTTTAAATGAGAAGTGATTTTTAAAAAAAATGCAAAAATTGATAATTAGCAAATAAAAAACAGTATATAAGGCACAAAAAATAATATTATTAAAATAAACTAGCAACAATAAATAATTAGAAATGAGTCTTGATTTTTAAAATATTTCAGAGTGATTTTATTGAAAATGCAAATGTATTAAAATTACAACAAAGTTTTAATTTGCTATTGAAGTCCAAGTTGAGGTTAAGTTTTTAGAAAAATCATTTTATGGAACAAATAAAATTTTTTAAAAAACCAAAAAATTTAGAAGCGGGGGAAGAACTATTTAAATTATTTGAGAATAAGGATAGTATTTTTTTGGATGCTTTAAATAAAGTAATTCAAGGAAAAGATTGGGTTGATGAGCAAAAAAATAGAGTTAATAATTTCTCTGGATCTTTAC
Organism: Candidatus Moraniibacteriota bacterium; assembly: GCA_026985555.1. Lineage (GTDB taxonomy): Bacteria > Patescibacteriota > Minisyncoccia > Moranbacterales > UBA9337 > JALSQF01. The sequence goes on from JALSQF010000003.1 coordinate 69,613, forward strand.
AGGATTATTTAAAATTAACTGAAATAAATGGAGTTAGTAGGGTGGGCGCTTTAAAAATTTTAAAAGGCCTACTAAAAGAAATAAGAAAATCAAAAAAAGAAGCTATTTCAGATGTAGAAAAAAAGAAACAAATTTATTTGCCTCTATCATATATTGAAAAGATAAATCTTTCTGAAATAGATTTACAAGAAGGTGATTTGTGGAAAGCATACCAAGAATTTTGGAATAGTTTACCAGACGAAGAAAAGAAATTTTACAAATTTAAAGATGAAATAGTTATTAGCAGGCAATCACCAGATGCAAAAAAGCAAGCAGTTGTGGAAGCGGTATCTAATGCTTTAGATGCTATGAGAAATGTTCAAATTGGCGAAAAGGGTTTGGGGATTAAGCAGCTTTTGTCATATGTAGATGATGGCGGAGAAATTATTATAAAGAGTAAGAAAGATGGTGATAGAGCAAGGTTATTAAATATTAAAAAGGGGGCAGATAATGATTATTATTCCAGTATAAAAAATATTGATAACTTTCCCAGTACTTCTGGTACAATAGTTTCTGTAAAATTAAAAAAAGAATTAACCCCGGAAAGAATTAAAGAAATAGAAAAACAAATTAAATACACTTTCAGATTAACTTTAGGAGCGCAATTAATTTTAAATGGTGAAGTTATCAATAATTATCAAAAAATCAAAAACTTAAAAGGTAAAACAGCCAGTGAATATGAATCTACTAAAATAGTTCGTGTAGATATTAAAAATGATAAAATTCAAATTATAGATGGTGGGGTTGGTATGGATGCTAAGACATTAAGCACAATGTTTGTTCCGCGTGCTGGCACTAAAAAGATGGCAATTAAAAAGGATAAATCGTTTCCAGAAGTTTGGTTATTGGAGGATGAAGTTAATCAGGGAAAGGTATTTTTTTCTCGAGGTAATGAAATTTTAGAAGATGCAGACTTAAAAAATAGTAAATATTTAAATTACTCTCAAAATGGTCTTCTTTTAGAAGGACCAAATTTTAGAGTTCCAGAATCAAGGCAAGGTATTTTTCTTGATGAAACATTTTTAAATACAATTAACAAGATTGTTACAGAAATTTTAAACTCCAACAAACTAGCTCAAGAAAAAGCACAGCTTTTAAATTCTATTTTGATATATTTAGATGAACAAATGCAAAAGAAAAATCTTGGTGATAAGCAAAAAAACAAAGAGCAAAATAGCGAAATTTTAACTCATATTAAGAAAATAAAAAAGCAGGCCCAACCATTAATTCAGGAATTACAACAAGAATATATATTACTACCAAATCATCAAAAATGGCAAAATTTAGATTTAGATAACAGTAAGAGTAATAAAGAATTATTCTATTTAAATGAGAGATTGTTTGATTTTAAAATAGAAAGTATTCCAGGCGTGGAACGCGCAGAGTATTTTAGAGGCGCAAAAGTTTATGGTGTAGATTTCAAAGAATTGGATCTAAAAGATAATAAATTTATTGAATATAGAGGTAGCTATTTGTTTGATAAAAGGGTATTACAAATTTATGAGCAAGAAACAGATGATTTTAAAAAAGAATCATTAGAAGAATTGATTGAATTATCTCTTAATCCGATTATTACTTCTTATGATGAGAAAGAAATTCATATATTAAGAAAAATATTGATCAAAAAACAATCTGTCAAAAAAAATAATAAAGAAAAACAAAGAGAGCAAGTAGAAACAATACAAAACTCAGTTTTAAGTGATTTATTCCTCAAAGAATACAAGGAATTAAACAAAAAAATGGGCACTTGTCATGAAGTCACCTACTTAGAAAACGGTTTATTTGGTTTAAGATTTGAGAAAGGTTTTGTGCTGTTAGACAAAAATAGCCAAGAAAAAATGTCTATAGATAACATGGGTGCTTGTTATGAAGTTACCCAATTAGAAAACGGTTTAATTGGTTTAGGATTTGAACATGGTTTTGTGCTGTTAGACCAAAATAGCCAAGAAAAAATGCGAATAGATGATATGGGTAATTGTTTTTGGCTAACTTCACTAGAAAACGGTTTAATTGGTTTAGGATTTGAACATGGTTTTGTGCTGTTAGACCAAAATAGCCAAGAAAAAATGCGAATAGATGATATGGGTAATTGTTTTTGGCTAACTTCACTAGAAAACGGTTTAATTGGTTTAAGATTTGAGGATGGTTTTCAGACTTTAGATTACTATCATTTTTCACAAAAAATAATAGGACAAGTTAACGAGAACGAATTAGTTGTTCAAATCAAAAATATAATAAATTCCTTAGATGATAGTTTAATTGACAAGACTGATATTGAAGAAATTTTAATAAGCAGGGTAAGAAACAAATTAAAAGAAATAGAAAAAAACGAACAAGATTTTGAAGGAATAAATAATCTTCTTTCTAAACCAGAGCAGTTGTCTCAAGTATTTAGTTATTTACAAAAAAAGGAGCAACAATTTCAAGAATATCAAATTTCAACATATCTAAGAAATACTATTTTAAGTTTAATGACAGATCCAAAAACAACAGAACAGTTATTTTCTAAATTAGAAGATAACAGTCTTCAAGTAGAAATGGTTTTGAGTATTCAGAAATTTAAATTATTAGAAAATAATATAGAAGAATTTTCAAACTTATTAAAAGACATTGACAATCTCTATGAAAGAAATTTCTTTTACTCAATTGTAGATAAATATTTAAATAATATAGATAAATCTAAACAAGATATTGGATTGCTTTTAGATAAGTTATCTCGTATAAAACAGGCAAGTATCTTTACTACCTTTAAAAGCGCTTTGCAAGGCGAGTATAATGGAAAATCAATTTTATCATATCTTGGCAAAGAGAAAGATCCTCAAATGCCAGCAGGTGTATTTTTAAAATTTTTAGAAAGTGATATAAATTTAGAGATAAAAGAAGCTGAAAGTATTATTCCTCAAAAAGCGGAAAATATTTTTGAAGAAAGTGGCATTGATCCAGTGGAATTATACATTATTGCAGGACAAGGAAATGTTTCCGATGAAGACGTAATTAAAGTATTAAAAGAAAGACGAAAAAATAAGAAAGAAATTAGTTTAAATACAAGAGAACTTATTGAAGAACAAATTAAAAAAGAAATTAGAGGACAATCCTCAGAAGAAGGAATTTATGTGAGGGAGATTTTTCAAAATGTTGGGGATGCAGTTTTAAAACAAAATCCAAATGTTTCTGAAAGAAATCAATTTAATATTTCTATTTGGCAAGAACAAGATACGAAAACAAACCAGTTATTTTTTGTAGAAAAATATGAAGATCATGGAATTGGTATTTCTTCTTTGGCTACTCTTTTAGTGGCTAAAATAAATAATAAAAAAGATGGAGATGCTGGATATTTCGGCAGTGGTTTTTTGTCTACTATGGAAGATGGGGATATTTTAGAAATAAAAACATCAACAGGAAATGGAGAAACAAAATATATTCAAATTAAAATTAAAAAAGGAGATGATCAAAAAGGAGTTGGATTTGATATTACTCAATATAAAAAAATAAATGAATCTTATCAAGGGACAACTATTATTAGAAAAACAGAGATGAATAAAAGCAAAATTACGGAACTTGAGTTTGGGTTACTGGAAGCAAATATATTAAAAAACACTGCACTCTGGCAGGTTGATTTAGGCGACGGACAGCATATTGAGACATATCTTAATGGCACGAAGATAGAAAAGCAAAGTATTACAAAGCAAGCGGAAACTTTTGAGCTTGATGGACAAGAGTATATGGTTAAACTGGAGCAAGGAAAATTTTCTCAAGTAGCACACGGAGATGGATTACGAATGAGTAATCTTGAACAGCGGTATTTGGAATTGGTTCCTAAACAAATTCAAGATATTTTTAAGGATTTAAATTTATCAATAGTTTTAGATAAAAAGCTTCCTTTAATTAAAGATAGAAGTAGATTAGCTCAAGAGCAAAAATTTTTAAAGAAAATCCAGAAGAGTATTGCTAGAGCATCTGTTAAAATAGTGGCAAAAGAATTGTTAACTTCTCGGCGTAAGTTTGTTGGGTGGTCGGATGATTATTTCAATAATCCAAATTATCACTTATCCTATGATAATCAAGATGGTGAAAGGATTGTAAGGTTAGCTAAACAACTTAATTCAGGAGCTGAATTATCAGATAGTGACTGGCAATGGCTTTCTGATGAAAATGATTCAACATCAAAATTAGCTCGTTTAGTTGTTTTAGTAGAAGTGGATTATCAAAAAGAAAAAGTAACCTTGCATAATGAAAGAATAAAGATGTTGCAAAGAATTCAAGAAGAGATACAAGATAGTAAATTGTTCGCTATTTTACAAAAAGAAAAGGCAAGTTTAGAAAATACTTACACTTCACTATCAAGTAGTAATGCAAATGTTTATAGTAATATTTTTCCTTCATTTAAGAAGAGCATGATTGTTGCTATGGCAAACTTAGAACAGAGTGAGAATAAGGTTGATGATAATAATTTAAATCAATCGGAGAAAAAAAGATTAAATTCTTTAAAAGAAATCATTGCTTTACTTTATGGAAATAGGTTAAAAATTGAAGTAATAGAAAATAGCAAAAAAGCTGGTTATTTTCAAAGAAATCCACTGGGTAAAGATATTTTTGCAATTAATAGAATTATTTTAAATTCTTCCACAAAAAATCTAATAAAAACAGTTGTCCATGAGTTAGCTCATTATGAAGAAGGAACCGAAAATCATGGATATAATTTTTCACATCAGGTAAAGGGTGTATTTGGGGATAAATATCGCGAAGTTTGTAATTCTTTGTTAGGTTTAATTATTCAAAAGACTCCAATTTTGAAGCAAACTTTATGATTTTAGTTAGAATTTTTTTAACTTAGTGTATAGTAAGCAAAAGTTTTAGATACTTATGGTAAAAAAACTAAATTTAAAAAATGATTACAAAAAAATATGATACAGACAAGTAAAAAAGATTTATATTAATTTACAATATATCAAATAGCAACATATGGAGAAACAAATTGAAATTTCAAGAGAAAAAAATGAACAAGGCGGGCAATTTGAATTGTTGAAACCAAATCAATTGCGGGATATAATATATCAAGACAAAAATTGGCCTGTAGATAATAGATTTTTTAGCACAGAAGAAGGAGGGGTTTTTAGATTTTTTTCACCAAGAGTATTCACTAGGCGTGATTTAAATGAATATAAATTTCCGGTAATTAAAGAAGATAGTCTGATTGTAGCGTTAGGGGTATTAGAAAAATCACCTTATAATGAAAATATTATATGGGTTAAAAGTGTTGCTGTTGATAAAAAATTTAGAGGAAAAGGATATGGCAAAAAAATAGTTGATGGTATATTTCAATATGCTCAAGACAATAATTTCATCTTGCAATTATCTTCATTTACGGATGAGCGCAAACATAAAGAAAGTAATAGTAGGATAAAATATATTACTCAAGAAATTATGAGAAAATATCCACAAGTAAAAGTTTTAGATACTTATGGTAAAAAATTGAATTTAAAAAATGGAAATTAAAACACTCTGAGAATAATTTAGAAAAATTTGGGGTGATGAAAATTATTATTAGAGAATTATTATAGAAGAGAATATTTTTGGCAATTTGTGCCATTAAAAAATGCATTTAAAGATAAAAGCAAACATATAGATAAAGAATTAAAAAAATAGTTAGGAATTTCTCCACTTTTTACTAGTGTGATGATTTTAAATTATAATTTAAAGAATGCGTCAATTTGGTAAAAAAAATACAAAAAAATAAAAATGATTTACAACTTGTTAAAAAAAATAATATTATAAAACTACACACCATCCAAATAAAAATAAAAGTTTATGAGTAAGCAAATAAAAGTTATTGCTAGTGTAGTTATTTTATTAATAACGGTATTTAAAGAAACAAAATTTTTTTAAGTATGCTATTTATAAAACAAAAAGAAAAACCTAAAAATTTTATTTTAAATAAACCATATTGGATTATAATGAAAAGAGCTAACTCTTTAAATTCTTATTTTATTTTAGGAGTAAGAAACTTACAATTGATGGATGTTAAAAAAAATAAAAGCAATAGATTAATTTTTTTATTGTAATTTTTTATAAGTCATCTTTTTAAGATTTTTCCACCACTCAGTAAAAGTCGTTTGCTTCATTTCTTGTATAATTTGTTTAGCGGAAGTAGTTTCTAAAGCTTTTTCTACATTATCAATCCAATTTTGAGCAGAATAATAGCCAAGATCTAAATATTCTTTGGCTTGAAAAGCAGTTTCTAACCAATCGGCATCTTTAGATATAATTCCTTCGGGAGTGTTTCTTTTTTCAAATTCATTAAAATATTCTTTCCACTTTCTTTCAATTTGTTCTCCTAAATCTGATATTTGTTCTTGAAAAGCTTTTTCTTCTGCTTCTTTTTTGGAAAAATAGCGAGCAGAAACTTTATTTTGATCGCCAATTCTAGCTTCTACATTGTCGTGTATAATCAACATAGTAGCTACTTTTTCTGCATTGGCATTTTCCATTGTGGCTAAAATATAACCAATTTGAGCAGCTCTTAAAGAGTGTTCAGCTACAGAAGGCGGATTATTAACTCCAGCTAAATACCAGCCACTGGTTTTTCTCTGTTTGAGTTGATTGATTTCAAAGATGAAATTAACTATTTTTTTTATGTTCATAAATTTAAAATAAGTTATTATTTACCCATAATTTGAAGCGCTATTTGACGTTGACGAGAACGATCTAATTCAATAAAAAAGATTCTTTGCCAAGTACCTAATTGTAACTCATTATTAACAATGTTTAGTAAGACAGAGGTAGGCAAATGAATAGCTTTATTGTGAGCGTGTCCATTAGCGCATTCTCCATCACACATATTAACTGTTCTGATTTCAAAATTATCGTGTTGATAATTATAATTTTGAGGAGCTAATTTATTCAGTAAGTTTTTCATATCTTCTATTAAAAGAGGTTCAGCTTCATTAACAATAACAGCAGTGGTTGTGTGTAAAGTTTGTATGTTGATAAGACCATTTTTAATGTTAGCTTCTTTTATTTTGCTTTGAATTTTATCTGTAATATCAATAAACTCTAAAGTTTCTTTAGTTGTTAATTTAATTATCTGGTTTTTAATTTGCATAATTGGTTTATTATTAACTAAAGATGATAAAAATATTTTAGCATAAAATAAATAAAAATACTATGCATTTGAATCATTAAATTAACCGTAAAATAGAGCATTCAAAATGATTTAAAGGATAGAGATTTTAAAAAATCTTCTGGCTATTTAAATATCCATTTAAATGGATATTTAAATAGCCAGAAGGCAAAGAAAACTTGATTTTTTAAATTGATTTATTTAAGTTTAAATAAACTATTAAAGGAGGAATATGCAATGAAAAAAATAGTTTCCTTGACAGAGAGAATAAAAAAAGAGAACGAAATGGATGAAGATTTAACTGTTCTTTTAAAAAGAGCGCAAAGATTAAAAAAGAAACAGCTAGTGGAATATTATGGAGATATCATTTTAATTAAGGATGATCTGGAAAAATTTTTAACGAAAGAAATTAATGGTTATTTAATTAACGAAAGACTAATTAAGCATAGTTTTTTTGCGCAGGTATTTATTTAGCAAAATTAATAACTAAATTTTTACATTCTAACTTAAAAAGTTATTACGTGGTTGATTTTTTAATGGAAGCCGAGGAAAAAAAATCTAGTTTGGCATTACAAAAAGGAGGAGACTTTTGTTTATTAATGTTAATTTTCTTTCCAGAATTAGCTTGTTGTAAAGGAAAAACGCCTAAATATGTTTTTACATTAGGCAAAACTTTTTATTACAATTTTTATTTAACAAGTGAGAATGTAATAGGATATTATTTGTCTTCTAATTTTTTAGAATTAATTCAAATAGGAAAAAATATCATTCAATAACTAAAAAGCGGTTTAAAGCCACTTTTTTAATATTGAAGATATTTTTAAAGATAATATTCTTTTTTTATTTCTTGGTCTGTTTTTTCTTTTTCTGAATTTATTTTTTGGCGAGCAATTTGGCGCAGTGTTTTTAAATCTTTTTTTTGAAGTTGGCGAGCATAATTTAAAAGTTTCTCTTTTTGATTAAAGCGCGGATTTTCAAGAACCTTAGCTAAAAGTATCTCTAAAAGGGCGCCTACTATTGGACCAGGTTTTATTTTTAATTTTTGAATAATATCATGGCCATTGATTTTAAGTTGTTTAACGGAAAGAGGATCATGAGAAAGTTTTTTTACCATATATTGAAAATGGCGCAATTTATAAGGAACAGCTTTAGGAACACCGCTTCCTAAACGATCGCTGATCCTAACATCAATTAAATCATTAATATTTTCTAGGCCTACTTTTTGAATAACTCTTCTTACTCCGTGTTCTCCTACCTTATCAACATCGTAATAAAACATATGATTTTTTACCAACAAAACCGTTTTATCAATAATTTTACGAGGAAATTTCAAACGTTCTAGGATTTTTTGGGTTATTCTAGCGCCTATGTATTCATGTCCATAGAAAGTAGCATAGTAGCCTTCTCCTTTTTTGGCTTGAGGTTTACCTATATCATGAAGCCAAGCGGCTAAACGAACTTCTAATTTACGGGAGGGACATTTTTTTAAGCTAGCCAACATATGTTTATAGACGGTGTTATAGGGTCCGTAATAATGATGGCGATTTTGTTTTATCCCAATGGTCTTATAAATTTCGGGAATAATATATTTCATTAAATTTGTTTCTACTAACAATTCTATTCCCCAAGCGGGACGTTGAGATAAAATTATTTTTTCTAGTTCATCACGAATACGTTCCGAAGAAATATATTTTAAAAGGTGGCTATTTTTTTGAATAGCTGAAAAAGTTTCTTTTTCTATTCTCCAAAGATTTTTATTTAAAGACTGCTGGTTTTGTTTTCCTTGACCTTCTCTGTTTTTAAGAAAATCTAAACTATCTCCTTGGCTTAATTGAGAGGTAAATCTAATGGCGCGCATCATTCTTAAAGCATCTTCATTAAAGCGATCATTAGGGTTAGCAACAGTGCGAATAAGATGTTTTTTTAAATCTTTTTTTCCTTGATAAAGATCTATAATTTTAAATTGAGAAGGAGTAAAAATTTTTAAAGCCATAGCGTTAATGGTAAAATCTCTCCGACTTAAATCTTCCTTTAATGTTTGAGCAAAGCGAATTTTATCAGGACGGCGATAGTCAGAATAAGTTGATTCAATACGATAGGTAGTAATTTCAATATTTCCAGTTTGATCCCAATCATTAGATTTGTTTGATTCCCCTCTTTTTCTTTTTGTATTTGAATTACCTTTTTGCTTTTTTTTCTGGAAAGTTTTTTCTTTTTTTGAGGGAATATATTTAACTGGCAATATTACTGTTCCAAAATTATTTTCATATTTTGCTTCTGGAAAAACTTTTAAAATATCTTTTGGTTTAGCGTTGGTGGTAATATCCCAATCTTGCGGTTCTTTATTTAAAAGTAAATCTCTTACGCATCCTCCCACCAAAAAAGCTTCCCAGCCAGCTTGTTCTAACTGAGACAGAGTAAATAATATTTTAGGTGGTATCTTATTAAGCATAATTTTATAGTAGCAAAGGCTTGACAAAAAGTAAATTGTAAAGTAGTATTTTAAATCACGTTATACATAGAAGGACTTTAAAAATAAAAGAAAAAGAAAAGGAGGTGAAGAAGTGAAGTTTTAAAATTTAAAAAAATTTTTTTATTTTGAAATTTGAAAAAAACAAAAAAAGGAGGATTATTATGAAAAGATCGTTTATTTTATTTTCGTTTATTTTGATGTTGCCGGCTATAGTTTTAGCTGGTCAGGCCAATTCCTCTTCTTCTGCTACTGCCAATGTGGGAGTGATGGCGGGAGGAGGATCGGCCAGTAGTTTCGCCGAAGGAGGAACGGCGGTAACAAACACCAATGTTTCTCCTAACATTTCGCCTAATATTAATGTGGACGTGGGAGTTAATCCCAATATCTCTCCGTCCATAAATCCTAGTCAGACTGTTTCGCCACAGACAAGATCTTCTGTGGCCATAGATAGTCATGACAAAATTGAGAACATTAACCGGCAACTGCCGGGGTCTCCTTTACTGGGAGGACCTAATGCCATGGAATATTTTGGTCCATGGCAGTTGCCGAAAACCCCCTGGAACGTATTTAGTCCTTATTTGGGCAGGTATGAAGTGCAAAATCCTGCCATTAGGATTGAATACGAAAAACTCTGGAAACATTTTTATCGGAATTACGAGAATGTTTCCAGTGTAACCCAAGTCCCCTGGGGATCTGTATCTACTCAGGGGATGGTATTGGTGGGAGAAATGGCAGTCGTTCTTCATAAGGAACAGACCAGTGAAGATGGACTGCAAATTGCCCGTTATTTAGCTTCTGAGAATGGAGCTGACCTAGTGGAGTTTACACTGGGTTGGAATCAGCAGTCGGAAGCAGGAGGCTGGCACGTGGGCACCGGAGCTGGTGCCACCGGTGTTGTTGGTCCCCAGGAAAAAGTCGGAGTGTCTGGTGCCGGAGGGACCGGCGTAGGACATTCCTGGGTAAAAATAGAAACCTGTCCTTTCGTGAAAGCCAGATTCTGGCGCACTAAAGGGCAGGAGATAAAGATAAAAAAGATTACGTTAGAGACTAATAAGTCTCTTAGGCGTAATCATGTTCAAGAAAAATTTAAGACAATAAGAAAGGAGGGTAAGCAATGAAAAAAATAAAAATTTTTATTTTGTGTTTAACGGCAACTCTTTTTCTCTCAGCCTGTGCTGGGGGAAAATACATTAATATTCAGCCCACTGCCCCTGTGGCAGGAACTGAAATTCCAGTGAAATAAAAAAATAAAGAGGAAAGAAAATCCATTTAGGATTTACTTTCCTCTTTTTTATTTCACTAAAAAATAAAAATAAAAAAGGAGGCCTATGTAAATACATAGTGCCTCCTGACCTGCTAATTAATATGACACATTGACGCTAACCCCGCTGTTAAAATAAGAGTTAGCATTTCCGATGCTTTCAGCCCCGCCACCCGTTTGGGTGGTTATACTTACTCCGGGGGCAAAAACACCGGTGTAATTGTAGCCCTCTGTAAACCCAGCGGCGCGATGCTGGGTTTCTACGTATCCATTGGAACCGGCGTCCAGATAAATATTGACGCCGTTGGTTCCAACGGTCCCTTTGAAACCATAAAAATTACTCTCTTCCGCAAAAACTGCGGAGCGAGAGTTACCCGTTCTGGCTCCGACTGTGGAGCCATTCTGGTTTACCTCAACTCCTACTGGGAGATAATTTTCTCCCAGGATTACGCCTTGCTCGGCGTAATTATTTTGGGAAATAGAATTGATTACCGTAGGCATGGGTCCGCCTACGGCCTCAATTCCGTTGTATGAGGAGGCACCGTTAAAAACGGTGACCCCCGTGGGCTGGGCCGCCAGGGCAAAACTGGCAAAACAGAAAATAGAAATTGAAAAAATTAAAGATAGAAAAAATTCCTTTTTCATAGTATCCTCCTTTTCTTTTTTTGATTAACCTTAGCAAAAACAAATTGTTGTTTTTTTAAACCTCCTTTCTTGTTATTTTTTGCCTCGGTTAATCGTAATCGTTGTTAAATAACCTTTCAAAAGAATGTTAAGGAAAAAACTAATTTTTGTCAAGAGTTTAATCTTTTGAATAAATATTTTAGAAAAAGCATAATTTATTCTATAATTAAGATAGGTTATTAGAAATAAATTATTTTCTATGTTGAAAAAAATAATTTTTTTTATACTCATTCTAGGCGGTCTTTTTTTCTCGGATAATTTTTTTACTTTTCAAAAAAAAATAATTCCAATTGATAATTTTAAATCTCCTCTTTTTTTAACTAAAAAGCAAAAGTGTTTTCTTCCGTTGCATTATTCTTTAGGAAAATTAGATAATCGTTTTAATCTTACTTCAGAAGAAGCTCGGCAAGCTCTATTGCAAGCGGAAAGTATTTGGGAGAAAGCAATTCGTATGAATTTACTGCAATATGATGAAAAAGCTAATTTTAAAATTAATTTTATTTTTGATCAGAGACAAGAGCGAACTTTGGCTTATAAAAAACTATATGAACAATTAGATCAAGTTCAAAAAACCAAAGGAAAGATGAGTAAAGAATATCAAGAATTAATTAAGCGTTATCAGATTAAATTAGATGTTTATCAAAAGAGAGTTAAAAATTTTAATACTGATTTAAGCCAATACAATCAGAAAGTAGCTTATTGGAACAAAGAGGGTGGAGCGCCATCAGATGAATATAAAAAATTGCAAAAAGAAAAAAAAGAATTAGATAAACGAAGAAATAAAATAGAAACCAAAAGAAAGGAACTGAATAAACTAATACAAAAAATAAATTTATTAGCCCAAAAAGAAAAGAAACTAGTGGAAAATTATAATAGCAATGTGAGAAAATACGAAAATAATTATGGTCAAAAATGTCACTTTGATCAAGGAAAATATTTTGGCGATCATATAGAAATTTATCAGTTTAATAATTATTCAGATTTGATTTTGGTTTTAGCGCACGAATTAGGACATGCTTTGCAAATGAAACATGTAATAAATAGCCATTCTATAATGTATTATTTAGCAGGAGATCAAGATTTTAAAAACTTACAACCAACTAAAGAAGATATTGAAGAATTAAAAAAAGTGCTGAAAGAAAATCATTGTCTTTAAAGATTAAGAAATATTAAAAAATTGAATTTTATAAACTAGTGTCCCTGATAGGAATTGAACCTATATCTAGTCCTTAGGAGGGACTTGTTCTATCCGTTGAACTACAGGGACAAAATAAAAATTAAATTAGTTTTCTAATTAAATCGTATTTTTTCAAAGGTTTACTTAATTCTAAATAATAAATACTTTTATGTCCACCATGGGCAGAAGAAACGGATTCTCTTTTTTCGTTGTAAATTTTGATTATTTTAACAGGATAATTGTTTTGAGGAGAAATTATTTCTATTTTATCATTAAGATAAATGGCATTATGAACTTTAATTTTAGTTAAATGATTGCGATAAGTATTATGTAAAACTTCTCCTACAAATTCATAAGAACTAGTGTTGTGAGAATTTTGAAAATTATGACCAGGTTCATTGCCCAAGAGAAATCCAGTGGTATAACCACGATGAATTAAAGAATTTAAATTAGTTTGTTCTTGTAAAAGGGCCAAATCTAAATTTTTTCTGGTTGTATTTTTTTCTAGTAAACGAGCTATCTTACTATAGGCTTTCACAACGGTAGCTAAATAATAAACACTTTTATTGCGTCCTTCTATTTTAAAGGAACTAATCCCAGCTTTTTTAAGGGCAGATAAATAATGTAACAAATTAAGATCTTGACTATTGAAAAAATAAGTGCCGTGCTGATCTTCCTCTAAATCTATCTCAAATTTTTTAGTTTGATCTTCCACACTCATAGTTTTTATGGTTTCTTTTTTCTGTTGGTAAAGCCAACGACAGGGTTGAGCGCAATCTCCTAAATTAGCGCTTCTTCCCGTCATCCATTTGCTTAAAATACAACGTCCCGAATAACTCATACACATAGCTCCATGAACAAAATATTCTAATTCTACTTCAGGCACTTTCTGGTGAATTTCTTTAATTTCTTGAAGAGTAACTTCTCTAGCTAAAATAATTCTTTTAACACCTTGTTTTTGCCAGAATCTAACCGCTTGCCAATTAGTAGCATTGGCTTGAGTGGATAAATGAATTTCTATTTGAGGCAAATATTTTTTAACTAATTCTAAAATTCCAGGATCACTTATAATTATTCCATCTACAGGTATTTTTTTAATTTTGTAGAGATGTTTTTCTAATAAAGGGAGATGGCGATTATGAGCGTAAATATTAAGGGTTAGATAAAATTTTTTCTTTTTTTTATGAGTATAGGTAACTCCTTTTTTTAATGTAGGTAGAGTAAAATCATTAATTCTAGCGCGCAAGGAAAAATCAGGCACGCCAGCATAAACAGCGTTAGCTCCATAGTTTAAAGCATATTGCATTTTGGAAAAACTTCCTGCAGGAGCTAATATTTCTAGAGATTTATTTTTCATAAACTATATTAAGATTTTATTTTTTAAATTTAATTAATCATAATATAAATAAAAAGTTTTACAAGTTTTTTATATTATCCTTGCCTTTTTTTGAAATAATAGTTACAATTTCAAAGTAATTTTTTAGATATTTATATGGAAATTCAAAAAGCATTGAGAGATTTTAAAACTAAAGTAGATATAGAAATAGAAAAATATTTAAACAAAGTTATTCAAGAATCATCTAAAGAAGACAGATTTATAACTAATGCTTTAAAATATATTAAAAAGTTTTCTCTCAGCGGGGGAAAAAGGTTACGTCCTGCTTTAATGTATTACGCTTATTTGGGCGTAGGTGGAAAAAAGAGACAAGAAATATTAAAAACTTCTGTGGCTATAGAGTTAATTCATATTTTTCTCTTAATTCATGATGATATTATTGATAAAGATTTTAAGAGGCACAATGTAGATACAGTTAATTATTATTATCAAAAAATTGGAAAAAAAATGTTTCAAGATGAAGAACATTTTGGTAACTCTATGGCAATTATTTTAGGTGATATGGTGGGAGCATTAGGTAATCAAATAATTTTTCAATCCAAATTTTCTTCTGATTTAATCATTAAAGCTTTAGATAAATTACAATCTATTGTTTCTATGACGGTTATAGGTGAAGCGCAAGATGTTTATATTAGTTACAAAAAACGCGCCACAGAAAAGGAAATTTTAAAAATGTATGAGAATAAAACAGCCAAGTATTCTTTAGAGGGGCCAATGCATTTAGGAGCAATTTTAGGAGGAGCGACACAGAAAGATTTAAATAAAATTAGTCAGTTTTCTCTTCCTTTGGGAATTGCTTTTCAAATTCAAGATGATATTTTAGGCATTTATGGGGATGAGAAAAAACTAGGTAAACCCATAGGATCTGATATTAGAGAAGGGAAACAAACCATTTTATTGATAAAAGCATTAAAAAAAGTTAATTCAAAAGAAAAAAAATTTATGCAAAGTTTAATTGGAAAAAATAGAATTACTCTAAAAGAGATACGAGCTTATCGTCAAATAATGGAAAAAACGGGCGCAAAAAAATATGCGCAACAATTAGCGCAAAGAAAGATAGATGAAAGTAAAAAAATTATTCATCAATTAAAATGGAATTTGACCGCTAAAAATTTTTTATTAGGAGTAGCTGATTATATGCAAGAAAGAGAGATTTAATTATGGACAATCATAATTTGTTTTGTTAAAATGGTATTGTTATGAAAAATAAAGGAAAAACAAAAAAAATAATGCCACAACATTTAGTAATAATCCCTGATGGTAATCGTCGTTGGGCAAGGAAACGTCATAAAAAACCATGGAAAGGACATGAAGCAGGAGCAGAGGCAATAGAAATTTTAGTGCGTCAAGGATTAAAACTGGGAGTAAAAAATATGTCTTTTTGGGGATCATCTCTAGATAATCTAAGTAAAAGGCCATGGCAAGAAACGAGAGCGTTATTAAAGATTTATGAAAAGTATTTTAAGCGATTATTAGAAAGTAAAGATATTGAAAAATATAAAGTGAGAATAAATATCATTGGACGTTGGGAAGAGCAATTTCCTCGTAGATTAAAAAAAATTTTAAAAGACGGTATTAAAAAAACAAGATCCTATAAAGAAAGAACTCTTAATTTCTTCTTAGCTTATAATGGAGATGATGAAATGTTACAAACGATTAAGAAAATAGTGGAGAAATATAATTCAGCCAAAAAAATAACAAAAAAAGTTATTAAGGAACATTTAATGACTAAAGATTTGCCAGAAGTGGATTATTTGATTAGAACAGGAGGAGAACCTCATTTAAGCGCTGGTTTTATGATGTGGGATACAGCTAATGCTCAATTATATTTTTCTGACAAACTTTTTCCTGATTTCAAGGGGAGCGAGTTAAAATTGGCCCTAGAAGAATTTTCACAAAGAGAAAGAAGAAAAGGAAAGTAAAAGTAATAAAAGTAAAAAGATTATTTATTAAATTAATAATTATTAAAATAAAACAATATGAGAAAAAAAATATTTCTAGCTATGTTTTTAGTAGCAGGAGTAATCCTTTTAGGAGGATGTAAGAAAAAAGAAACTCAACAAAATCAAATAAATACTTCCAAAGGATTATCTCAAAATAAACAAAATACAAATCAACAAAACATAAACAATAATCAACAAACAAAAGAAAATAAACTAAGTAATTTGCCAGAATCTGTGAAAAAATTATTTTTATCTGGCAAAAAAATAAAATGTGTTTATAGTGATTCTGAATTAGGTAATGGTAGTGTTATGGTGACAACTTATGTAGATACTAAAAGTAAAAATTATAAAACAGTTTTTACAAGTGCAGAGGGTAAAAAGAATACAGTAATTTTTGACGGAGAAACTATGTATATGTGGACAGAGGGAGAAGAATCTGGTACAAAAATGGATCAGAGTTGTATTAAAAAATTAAAAGGTAGTTCCGATGTAGAACCTAATTCAGAAGAAACTATTGAAGATGAGAAAGATGACAGTGAGTCTGTTGATATAGAGAAAAAATTGTCTCAAGGAGAAAATGTTAAGTGCGAAGCTATATCTAGTATAGATTTATCAGTTCCCAAAAATGTTAATTTTGTAGATCAGTGCGCTATGTTAGAAAAACAACAAAAAGCATTGAAAGGGCTAGAAAAGCAAATGGAAAATATACCTCAAATGCCAACGGGAGCTGAACCGAAATAAACGAAACATTTCAATCAGAAAAACAAAACTACTTTTTAAAAAGTAGTTTTGTTTTTTAATAATGAAATAGCTATAGATTTATTTTTTATAAGATGGATAGTTTTGGTTTTTTTAAATTTTTTTATCCAAGTTAATTGACGTTTAGCGTAATTTTTTTCTGCTAAATAAATTTTTTCTTTTAACTTTTTTAAATTTTCATCTGTGTTTGGTTCTTTTTTTAAAAATTGAGATATGAGATAAAAACTTAAACCCAATCTTTCAATCTGTTTCCAGGTGTAACCTTTTTCATTTAATCTTTTAATTTCTTCTATCATATTTTGTTTCCAACGAATTTCAACATTTTTTTTAATCCTCTTCTTTAATTCTTCCCAGTTGTAATAAGGATACAAAAAAATAAAGTCATAAGGAGGGGGATTATACTGAAGAGGAGGAATATCACCTAGAGAATTGATAATTTCTAAAGCTCTGATTAAGCGTATTTTGTTGTGCGGACCAATTCTATGAGCTTGTTGAGGATTTCTTTTTTTTAGTTTTTGAAATAATTGAGAAGCAGTTTTTTGTTCCAGTTGTTTTCTTAAATGGAAATTGGGTTGAACTTGAGGAAATTGTTGTCCTTTGATTAAGGCATAAATCCAAAAAATACTCCCACCACAAATAATAGGGAGTTTATTTTTTTTGAATATTCTTGGAATAAGTTCAGTTGTTTTCTTTTGAAAATCAACCACATTAAAGTTTTTATTTAAAGAAAGAAAACTAATGAGATGGTGAGGTATATTTTTATAAGGATCTTTATTAATAGGAACAGCTCCTGTGTTAATTTCTGTATGGCGATAAATTTGACGAGAGTCTGCTGATATAATTTCTCCTTGAAAATGAGAAGCTATCTCAACAGCCAAACTAGATTTACCAGAGGCAGTGGGTCCTAAAATAACAATAATTTTATTTTTTTTCTTTTGCATAAAGATTAGTTTGCCTTTTTAATATATAATGTTATTATAAAACTAAGTTTAAGAAAAAAAGTCAATATTTTTTAAATTTCTTAACTTTAGTTTTTTTGATAAAAAAAGAAAGGAGGATAAAAATGAGTCTTTTTTCTGCAGGGATATTGTGCGGGGAATGTTATAGGTTAAAAGGAGATGACGAAAAAAGTTCTCGTCAAAAAATAAGATACAGAATAGAGGTTTTAGAATGTCTTCAAAAATTTAGAAATGCAGAAGTGTTAGTGTGTTTGGATGAGGAAGATATAGTTGGAGTAATAAATTTGACAGATTATTTAAGTAGATGTTGTTTTTTTTGCCAAGGAGATATGCCCTTGGTTTATGAAGAAATTAAAAAAATGTTAGAACAATCTGAAATCAAGGAGGGAATAGAGCGAAAATTAGAAGTGATTAATTTTCGTAAAAAAATAGAATAACTTTTTTATAAGCAATCTCTTATAAGAGATTGCTTATTTTATTTTTTGGCGGTTTATTAAAGCGCTAGAAAGGGTTATTTCATCGGCGTATTCAATATCTCCTCCTGTGCTAAGTCCTCTAGCTAAGCGAGTAATTTTTATTGGATATGATTTTAACTTTTCTTTGAGATAAAAAGCAGTTAAATCTCCTTCTGTAGTAGGGTTAGTGGCGATAATTAACTCCTCTGTTTGTTCTTTTTTTATTCTGTGAATTAATTGATTAACATTAAGATATTTAATTTTTTCTTCATTTTCTATAGTTCCTCCTAAAACATGATAAAGTCCTTGATATTTTTTAGTTTTTTCTAAAGCAATAATATCTAAAGGATCTTCTACCACGCATATTATTTTTTGGTTGCGGTTATTATTGTTGCAAATTTCACAATATTTTGTTTCGGCTAAATTATAACAACGTTGACAGCTTTTTAAATTCTTTAGAGCTAATAAATTTTTAGCGAAATCGTCTATAATTTCTTTTTTCTGTTTGAAAAGATGGAGGACTAGTCTTTCTGCTAAACGAGGTCCAATGGATGGTAATTGAGAAAAATTATTGATTAATTTTTGAAAAGTTTTTGGATACATAATTTTTTATTTTAATTAAGTATTCTCTTCTGCAAAATTTTCTGTGGCAGAATGAATTTTTTCTAAAGACTGAAAAGTAGTAGAGTTTTCATTAAAGTAAAGTTGTATTTTCCCCACTGGTCCGTTACGATGTTTAGCTACAAGAACATCTACTATGTTTTTATTAGGAGTATCAGGTTTTTCTCTGTCTTCTCTGTATAAAAACATAACAACATCAGCATCTTGCTCAATTGATCCAGATTCTCTTAAATCTGAAAGTTTAGGGATTTGAGGAGAACGTGATTCCACTTGACGAGAAAGTTGTGACAAAGCAATTACGGGAACATTTAATTCACGGGCTAACTGTTTTAAAGAACGAGAAATTTCCGAAATTTCTTGAACACGGTTGTCTCCTCCACGTGAACGACCTTCCATTAATTGTAAGTAATCAATGATAATAACTCCTAATTGATGTTCCGCTTGTAATCTTCTGGCCATGGTGCGCATTTCCATAATATTAGCTGAACCAGTGTCGTCAATATAAATAGGAGCTTCAGAAAGAATTCCCATAGCGTTGCTAATTTTCTCAAAATCACTTCCATTTTCTTTATCTCTTAATCGCCCGGTGCGTAAACGCCATAAATCTATTTTTGCTTCAGCTGCTATCATTCTATCAATAAGTTGATCAGCTGACATTTCTAAGCTAAATATTCCTACAGGAGTTTTATTTTTTGTGCCAATATAACGTGCTAAATCAAGAGCTAAAGTAGTTTTTCCAATGGAAGGGCGTGCTGCTAGAATAATTAAATCGGATTTTTGAAAGCCAGCTAGAAGATTATCTAAATCAGGAAATCCGCTAGGGATGCCTCTTAATTCTCCTTTATTTTTATGCAATTCATCAATGCGGTTAAAGGCTTCTTCTAAAATGGACTTTATAGGAACAAAATCTTGTTTAATATATTTTTGAGATATAGCAAAAAGTTTTTGTTCTGCTTCGTCTAATATTTTTTCTGTGTCCTCACTTTCATTATATCCTAGTTCTATTATCTCTGTGGCTGTGGTAATCAATTTTCTCAAAAGAGATTTTTTTTGGACTAATTTAGCATAATAAACAATATTAGAAGCAGAAGCTACGGAATTAATTAAGGAGGCTAAGTAAGAAGATCCGCCTACTTCTTCTAATTGATTTTTTTCTTCTAAACGGCTAGAAACACTAAGCATATCTAAAGGTTCTTGTTTTTCGTATAAATCTAACATAGCTTCATAAATAAGAGAGTGTTTGTTTTGATAAAAATCATTACTTTTCAAAATGTCAGCTACTTTAATAATACTATCTTTTTCCAGCATTAAAGCGCCTAAAACGGATTGTTCGGCTTCAATATTATGTGGTGGTGTTTTGGCTTCTTTTTTTTGTTCTTTCATAAACAAAATTGTTAGTTAATTTATAATAACTTGATTTTAAAAAAAAGCAAATTTTATTTCATAAAAAATAAAATAAAAACCGTTATTAACGGCTTTTATTTTATAAATTTATTTTTAATAGAACAAGATATTAAATTATTTTATATCAGGATAAATTTTTAAAGCATCATTAAAACGATTAGTAAAGTTAAATAAGCCTACCACTGCAGTAATTTCTACGATTTCTTTGTCTGAAAAATTTTCTTTCATTTTTTCTAAAAGCTCATTGCTAATTTTAAATGCTTCTTGAGTAACTTCTTTAGCATATTCTAAAGCTATTTTTTCTTTTTCATCGGAAACATCTTCTAATTTTGCAATATCTTCTTCTTGAATACCCATACTTTTCATTTTCATTTTAGTAATATCCACACAAAGTTCACACTTATTTAGTTCTGAAACTACATAAGCCACTTTCCATTTTAGTAAAGCATTAACAGGTTCATTATCCATTAGTGATTTGAATAATGCCATAAAACCAACTAAAGTATCTTCACAATTAGCCATAACCCGCATCCATTTAGGAACTTCTCCTGCTGTTTCTTTCATATGTTGAAATATTTCTTGAGTTTTTCCTTGTGCTTCTTCATCGGAAACCATATGGACAATGGGTTGATTGATTTTATTTTGAGACATTTTTTTGTAGGTTAATCTTATTATATATCTATTATAGCATAATTATCTATTTTTAACAAATTTTTGGACTAGTGTTGCGACATTTTTAATAAATTTTTTAAATTTATCTTTTGAGATTTTTAAGAATATAGATTTTAGAAGTTTTTTTAAAATAGAATATGTTTAGTTTTAATCAAAAATTATATTAAAAAAGTTGAATCAACTGATAAAATTTTTAAAAAATGCTTCTGGCTATTTAAATATCCATTTAAATGGATATTTAAATAGCCAGAAAAAAAAGAAGAGAATTGAAAAAGATAAAAGATAAAAAAATAAAAGATGTTTATAATTATAAAATATAAATTAAAATTGGGAGAAAACGGAAAAAGATCTAAAATCTAAATGAAAAAATAAGTTAAGATTTAATATAAGAAGTAAGCCAAAGACCATAATAAAAATACTAAGCATTATTAAACTATGTGTTTTATTGATAGAATATTTAACAATGTGATAAATAATAAACAAACCTGCGACAAGAAAACTTAAGATAATAATTAGATATAAAAGAGAAAAAATATTTTTTAATAACATAGATTTTCAATTATTTATTTAAATTAATTTTTGTTGTTGCGCTTGAGTAAATTTGTAACCCAAATGGTCATAAGCGTTTTTTGTAACTACTCTTCCGCGAGGTGTTCTGGCTAAAAATCCTATTTGAATCAAAAAGGGTTCATAAACATCTTCAATGGTTCGTATTTCTTCTGCTGTAGCGGCGGCTAATGTTTGAATTCCAACAGGACCACCTTGAAATTTTTCAATGATAGTTTTAATAATTTCTCTGTCAGTGGGTTCTAGACCAAAATTATCAATTTCTAAAGTGTTTAATGCTTCTTGAGATATTGATTCATCAATTATTGGTTTGTTTTTAATTTGAGCGAGATCGCGAACTCTTTTTAATAAACGGTTAGCAATACGAGGAGTTTGTCGGCTACATTGGGCAATAATTTTTGATCCTTTTTCATCTATTTCAATGTTTAAAATTTTACTAGAACGTTGAATAATTTTTTGAATTTCTTCAGTAGTATAAAATTCCAAGCGATTAATAACTCCAAATCTATTGCGAAGGGGATTAGAAATAGATCCTAAACGTGTCGTAGCACCGATAAGGGTAAATTTTGGCAAATCCAGTTGAAGTGTTCTAGCAGAAGGTCCTTTGCCTACGATTATGTCTAATTTATAATCTTCCATAGCAGGGTAGAGAATTTCTTCTACTAATTTATTAAGGCGATGAATTTCATCAATAAATAAAACATCTCCATCTTGTAAATTGGTTAAGATAGATCCTAAATCTCCTACTTTTTCAATAGCTGGACCAGAAGTTATTTTAATATTAACATTCATTTCTTTAGCTATGATATGAGAAAGAGTTGTTTTTCCTAGTCCAGCTGGTCCATAAAGAAGAACATGTTCAATAGCTTCTTTTCTTTTTTTGGCGGCTTCTATTAGAATTTTAAGATTTTTTTTAGTTTTTTCTTGTCCAACGTATTCCTGAAAATTTTGAGGACGAAGGGTTTGATCTAATTGAATATCTTCTGATTGTTCTTGAGAATTGGTAATCATAAAAGTAAATAGTTTAATTTTAAAATAATAAAATGATACAGATAAACTTATTTTATTATAATTTATATTTAAAATTATATCAGCACTTGACAAAAAAATCAAAGCATGCTAGTCTTGAAAGTCATCAGTAATTTAAGATAAAAAAATAAATAGTAAGTAAGAATTAAATTCTTTTTAATATCTTGCAGACAATTGGGAGTTGCTATCTTTTGCTCTCAATCAGGGAACTTTATTAGCCCAGACATGGGCGTTTTGGTCAAGGCTGAAACGTTCCTCGGCACTGTTCTCTCCCCGAGGTTCCTATATTTCGGGTTGTCTGCAAGATAATGAAAAGAATTTTTTTTATAAAAAAATAAAAATAATTTTTACAAATAAGTGCAAAAAATTAATAAGTCAAAAATATTTTTTTTAAGTAGTTTCAGTTTTTTAGTGGGAATTTTAGAAGAATCTTTTTTTCCTTTTTCTAAAATTATTCACTTGGAAATAATCGTAAGTATTCTTTTTCTTTGGTTAATAATATACCTTTTTGCTAATAAAAAAGCTAAAATTTCTATTGTTTTAATATTTTTTCTATTTTTAGGAGTTTTTAGAGTGCAATTAGCTTTAAAAGAAATAAATCAAGGTTATTCTTTTAATCAATTTTCTCAAAAAGGAATAATAGTTAATGATCCTATTATTAAAAATAATTATCAAAATTTAATAGTTTTAACTCAAGCTAAAGATCAAAAAAATAAAAATCAAAAAATAAAAATATTAATAAAAACTAGTAAATATCCTCATTTCCAATATGGGGATAAAATAAATTATTTCTGTCAACCTAGAATTCCTCAAAATTTTTCTTCAGACTTTGATTATAAAATGTTTTTAGCTAAAGATAAAATTTATTATGTTTGTTTAGATAATCACATTAAAATTATTCAGTCTAATCAAGGAAATTTTGTCTATAGTTTTTTATTAAAAACAAAAAAGAAACTAGAAAAAAATATAAATGAAAAACTTCCTCAACCCGAAGCAGCTTTAGCCAGTGGATTACTTTTAGGAGGAAGCCATAGAATGAGTTTGTCGTTACAGAAGCAGTTTTCTCAAACGGGTATGAGCCATATCGTTGCCGTTTCCGGATTTAATGTTACCATAATAGCTAATTATTTAATATTATTAGGAATTTTTTTGGGATTTAACAGAAAAAATGCTTTTTGGTTAGCTTTATTAGGAATTTTTTCTTTTATTGTTTTAATTGGTTGGCCAGCTTCAGCAGTGAGAGCGGGAATAATGAGTTCTTTTTTACTCTGGGCTATAAAAAAAGGAAGATTGGGAAATGCAATTAATGTTATTCTACTTGCTGTCGTAGGCATGCTATTATTCAATCCACTTCTTTTGCGTTGGGATGTAGGTTTTCAGCTTTCTTTTCTAGCCACTTTAGGATTGATTTTATGGGCACCTCTAGGAGAAAAATATTTTCTTCAAAAACATAAAACATTTGGTTTTGGAGAAATATTTTTTCTTACTTTAGTTGCTCAAATCTTTGTTTTGCCTATTATTTTTTCTAGCTTTCATAATTTTTCACCTCTTTCTTTGCTGGCTAATTTATTAATTCTTAGCGTGCTTCCCTTGACAGTTGGTTTAGTTTTTCTTTTGTCTATAAGTGTGATATTTTTTCCATTTCTAACTTTATTCTTTGAATGGTTAAGTTATCTATTGCTTCATTATATAATAATTGTAATTAAAACTTTATCTAGCTGGGGCGTAGTCTATAAAATAAATAATTTTTCATGGTATTTTTTTCTATTATGGTATATAATTTTATTTGTTTTTTATTTTTTATTAACTAAAAATAAGATTAAAGATAGATAGATTAGGAACTGGAAATATGATATAATAAAAATATGTCTAAAAAGAAAAAGAAAGAGAAATCAAACAAAACGAAGAAAATTCAAGAAAAAGAAAGAGTTAAAGTAGAAACACGACGAAATATTGCAGCTATTTTGCTTTTTTTATTAGGAGTATTATTTGTGCTTGGTTTTATTGAACAAGCAGGAATAGTGGGGAGATTTTTTAATAAAATAGGGGGTTTATCTTTTGGATGGGGAAAGTGGTTGTTTCCTTTAATGCTTTTTTTAACTTCTTTAGTGCTTTTGTTTCGCAAAAAAAATCATTTTTATATAACTAAAATAGCTGGCTTAATTTTAGTTTTTTTTGGTTTTCTAGGATTATTTCATTTTACTTTTTCCGAAAAAGAATTTTTAGCAATGGCAAAAGCAGGAAAAGGCGGTGGTTTTTTAGGATATTTGTTGGCTATTATTTTGTTAAAATTAACAGGAAAAATAGCGGGAATAATTATTCTGATAGCTTTTGCTTTGATAGGAATTATTTTAGCTTTCAATTTTTCTTTATCTCTTTGGTTACATAAAGTAGTTAATTTTTGGAAAGATATTTTCAAGAAAGATAACGAGTTAGAAGATCCGGTTCAAACTAGTGGGGAAACTAAAATTAATATTGATACAGAAAATTTAGAAGATGAAAATAATCATTTAGAAACAAATGTGCTAGAAAAAGTTGCTTTATCGTCTCAAGGAAATAAAGAAAAAAACGAGAAAAAGATAAGTGATTTAACAATGAATTCTCAAAAAAAGATCACTAAAGCAAAGCAGATAAATCATTCCGAACAATCTCCAGATAAAAAAAATAACATAAAAAATATTAAATTTTTAGATGAAAGTGAAAAAAACAATCAATTGACAAATAATTTAAATCAGCAGGAAAATCTTTTAGGAGAAAATAGTTTTCAAGAAAATAATTTATTTTTAGAAGAAAATAAGACTGGGAAGAAAAAAAAGGATTTTTTAGAATGGAAAATGCCGCCTTTCAATTTAGTGGAAGGTAGTTCTCAAAATTTATCAGTTAAAAAAAATACCCGCAAGGAATTAAAAGAGAAACAAGCTAGAATAGTGGAAACTCTAAAACATTTTGATATTATTGTAAAACCAGTGGGATTTCAAGAAGGTCCTACCGTTATTCAATACACTTTTTCTCCGGCTATGGGAGTTAAATTGAGTAAAATAACTTCTTTGAGTAATGATTTAGCTTTAGCTTTAGCTGCTCATTCTATTAGAATAGAAGCTCCTATACCAGGGAAATCTTTAATTGGCATTGAAGTGCCTAATACTAATCGTTCTGTTTTAATGCCGAGAGAAATATTAAAGGATAAGTCATTTCAAAACTTTAAAGGTAACTTGCCGATAGCTTTAGGTGAAGACATAAATGGAAAGTATGTAGTATCTAGTTTAGCTCAGATGCCCCATTTATTAATAGCAGGAACTACAGGATCAGGAAAAAGCGTTACGATGAATGCTACTTTATTATCTTTATTGTATAAGAATAGTCCGGAAGATTTAAAGTTAATTTTAATAGATCCAAAACGAGTGGAATTTTCTTATTATGATAATATTCCTCATTTAGTTTCCAATGTTATCAAAGATCAAAATAGAATAATGAATGCTTTGAAATGGACAATTGAAGAAATGAAAAAAAGATATAAATTGATTGAATTATCAAAATCAAGAGATATAGAATCTTACAACGAAAAAGCTTTTTTAAATTTATCTTTTCCAGTAGAAGAAAACGGAGAAAAGAAAATTATTAAAAAAATGAGTTATATAGTAGTAGTTATAGATGAATTAGCAGAGATAATTATTAATCATAAAAAAGAAGTGGAAAGTTATATTGTACAAATTGCTCAAATGGGTAGGGCAGCAGGAATACATCTTATAATTTCCACCCAAAAGCCAAAAGCAGAAATAGTAACCAGTTTAATTAAAAGTAATATTCCTTCTAGAATTGCTCTGCATGTTCCTAATCAGATAGATTCTCGGACCATTATTGATCGTGGAGGAGCAGAAAAGTTGTTAGGAAAAGGTGATTTATTATTTTTAGGACCTAATACAGATCAAATTATTCGTTTACAAGGAATTTATGTTTCAGAAAAAGACATTAAAGCGGTTACTGATTTTTGGAAAAAACAAGGAGAAAAAATAAAACTAAAACAGCAATTGACAGAAAAAAATGAGGATAATAAAACAGGCGAAAACAAGGAAGAAAATGAAAATAAAGAAGAAAAAAATGACTCTTTTTTAGATGGGCCCAAAGAAGAAAAAATTGATTTTAATGATGAAGTATTTGATGATCAATCAGATGAATTATATTTAAAAGCAAAAGAAGTGGCTCTTCAAGCAGGAGAAATATCAGCTTCTCTTTTACAAAGAAGATTAAGTATTGGTTATCCGAGAGCAGCTCGCTTAATTGACACATTGGAAGAGAAAGGAGTTATTGGACCTCCTCAAGGATTTAAACCAAGAAAGGTTATTAGTAATGATAATGATAAAGATCAAAATCAAAAAAATTTTTCTAATGAAATTGATTATCAAGATTCTTTAGCGGATCAATCAAAAAGGGATAAGTGGCAAATTTAAAAAAAAATCTTTATTTTATTATTTTTGTTTATTTAAATAAAAAGCAACAAATTTTTTATGAATTAATTTTATGAATGGATTTAAAAAGAAAAAAGTAAGAGGACTTACTTTAGGTGAAAAAATGCAAGAATTACGTAATGAAAGAAGAATTAGTTTAAATGAAATATCTAAAAATACTCAAATTCCTATAAAATATTTAATTAATTTAGAAAAAGGAGATTATGAAAAATTACCAGCCGATGTTTATATTAAGGGATTTTTAAGAAGTTGCGCAGAATATTTAAATGTGAATCCTAATATTTTATTGAAATATTATGAGAGAGAAAAAGGTATTCAAAGTAATATCAAAAAAACTTCTTCTAGTTTTCAAAAGAAAATTATTAATTTACCTAAAATAGATTTCTTTACTTTTAAATTTAAATATTTTATTATACTAGTATTATTGGTAATATTAAGCAGTGGAGGATTTTTTATATACACAGAATTAAATAAATTTATTTCTGCTCCTCGTTTAGTTGTTTTAATTCCACAAAATGGAGAGACAGTTCAAAAAACGGAATTAGTTTTAAAAGGAGTAACAGAAGAAAATGCAAAGGTAAAAATTAATCAACAACCAATATTAGTTAAAGACCAAGGTCATTTTGAAGAAAAGATTATTATTAAAAAGGGAGAAAATAAAATTATAATTCAAGCGGAAAATCGTTTTCACAAAAAAACAGAAAAACAAATTATTGTTTACGGCAAATTTTAAATAAAATAAGTTTGGTAATTAAAAATTAAAAAATATGGTTAAAAAGAAAAGTGATAAAAAAGCTAGCAATAAAGTTGAAAATACTAAAGTTGCTAAAGTGGTAGACGAAATTAGGGGGAAGTTTGGCGAAGGAACAATTATGAAATTGGGGGAAGTAAAAAAAGTAGATGTAGAATCTATTCCCACTGGTTCGGTTTCTTTAGATTTAGCTTTAGGAATAGGAGGTGTTCCGAGAGGAAGGATTATAGAAATTTATGGACCAGAATCTTCTGGAAAAACAACTTTATCCTTGCATATTATTGCTAATGCTCAAAAAATGGGAGGAACAGCTGCTTTTGTGGATGCAGAGCACGCTTTAGATCCAGAATATGCTAAAAAAATAGGAGTTAAGATAAATGATTTATTGATTTCACAACCAGACACAGGAGAACAGGCTTTGGATATCGTGGAAACTTTAGTGCGTTCTGGAGCTATTGATGTAATTGTAATTGATTCAGTAGCTGCTTTAGTTCCACGGGCGGAGATTGAAGGAGAAATGGGAGATCAGCACGTTGGCAGGCAAGCTCGTTTAATGTCTCAAGCTTTGCGTAAGCTGACAGCTATTATTGCGCGTAGCAATACTACAGTTATTTTTATTAATCAAATTAGAATGAAAATTGGAGTAATGTTTGGTAATCCAGAAACGACTACGGGAGGAAATGCTCTAAAATTTTATTCTTCAGTTAGAATTGAAGTAAGAAGATCAGCTCAAATTAAAAAAGCGGACGAAGTAGTAGGGAATAGAGTAAAAGTAAAAGTAGTTAAAAATAAAGTAGCTCCTCCTTTTAAAACTACAGAATTTGATATTATGTATAATGAAGGAATTTCTCGTTCAGGTGATTTATTGGACACGGGAGTAAAGTATGAAGTGATTAAAAAAGCGGGGAATTCTTATTCTTATGAAGGAGAAAAATTAGGGGTAGGAAGAGAGAAAGCCAAAGCTTTTTTAAAGGAAAATAAAAAACTTTTTGAGAAAATTGCCAAAAAAATTAATAAAGTAGTAGAAAATAATAAAGATTAATAAAGTTTTGTATTGAAAAAATAAATTATTTATTATCTTTTTCTGTTTTGCATTTTTATTTAAAGAAAATTAAAGCTTGAAATTGTTTTAATGGTTCAATTAATGTAAGCTTAATTTATTAAAAAAATAATAAGACTTTTTAACTTATTATTTTTTGTGTAAATTTTTGAAAAATAAATCAAAAAGAATGTCTAATATTTTATGACAACAAAGATATTAACTATTGTTCTTCCAGAATATAATTTAAATAGAAGGCCAAATTATCTTAAGATCGGTCAGAAAGTAGATACACTGATAGAGAAAAATTTATCTGATGGAGAATATCTTTATAGAGCGATAGGAAAAGATGATCATCCCCATCTTTCGTTAGATAAATTGATAAATATTATTCTTCAATTAGGAACTGATAAATATGATTTTCAAAGAAAAGAAGTTTGTTTTGAAGAGTTTTCTGGATATGATCATGATATTCAAGCTGGATTTTTTAAAATAAAAAACCATAAAATTATCTTAGACAATTCTTATGAATATCCTTCGTTATTTGGTGATACTATAAAAAATTTTTATGAAAATGCCTTATTAGACAGAGGATTTAAAGTTAGAATTGATATCCTTATGATTTATGATGCTAAAAAATTAGTTAGAGCTAGAAAAACTAACCATAAAAAGAAAAGCGTAAATTCTGAACTAGAAAAATGTTTATATAAATTTAAAAATCCTCAACAAAAGAGAGATGCATTAGTAGCAATAGTTAAAATTTTAAGGTAAAGTTTTCTCTTGGATTTCAAATAGTATATAATATATATAAGTGCTGAAAAATTAAAAAGTTTAAGATTAAAAACTAGTTACTCGCCTTACTTCTTCAAAAGTAGTTTTTCCTTGAATAATTTTTATAATTCCATCTTCATACATAGTTATCATACCATTTTGTACGGCTTTTTGTTTTATATCAGTAGCTAAAGCTCTTTGAGCAATAAGATGGCGAATACTATCATCTACAACCAAAACTTCACTGATAGGCGCGCGTCCTTTGTAGCCGAGATGATTACATTTTTCACATCCGTTAGGTTCGTAAATATATTCTGGAAGAGTAATTTCTAAATCTTTTATTTTAGAAGAAACAGACTTAATAATTTTTTTAAATTCTTCTTTTTCTTCTGGTTTGATTTTTCTTCGTTTTTTACAGCTACATAATTTTCTTACAAGGCGTTGAGACATAAAAGCATTAGCAGAGTTGGCTAAATTATCAGCATCTACACCTAAACCTATTAGGCGGGGTGCTACTCCAGAGGCGTCGTTAGTACGCAAAGTTGATAAGAGTAAATGACCACTTATAGAAGCTTGCACTGTGATTTTAGCGGTTTCATCATCACGAATTTCTCCAACCATTAGAATATCGGGATTTTGCCTAAGAAGAGAACGTAGCGCTGTAGCAAAAGTATAATTCTTTTCTTTATTTACTTGAGTCTGTAATATTCCCTTCAGTTGATATTCAATGGGATCTTCTACTGTGATGATTTTTAATTCTGGCTGACTAAGTCCACTTAGAATGCTGTAAAGAGTAGTAGTTTTTCCTGAACCAGTGGGTCCAGCGTTAAGGAATAGGCCATTAGGTTTGCTTGTTTCTTGAATAATCCTCTTTAAATTATAAGGGAGAATTTCTAATTGTTCTATATCTTTAGCAATAGCCGAATGGTTTGAAAATTTCATTATAACTGTTTCACCATATCCTCCTGCTATAAATGATATTCTAATGTTTACTTTAGTTTCTTGAATAATAGAATTATTTTCTATATAGAGAGTAAAACGGCTATCTTTTAAGCCAACTTGTTTTTCCGATTTGAGTCCGCTTAATAATTTTAATTTACCTAGTAAGAAAGGGTATTCATCAAGTGGAATTCTAGCCATATTTTGAATAACTCCATCAATACGATAACGTATAACTACATCTTTTTCTTCAGGCTCAATATGAATATCTTCTGCTTCCCAAAGAAGAGCGCCAGTTAAAATGTATTCAGTTAATTTTTTAAAAGGAGTTTTTTTAATTAAAGATTGAAACTTTTGAGGAGAATGAGAGTATTCTTTAATTTTGTCAATATTTTTTTTCTCTATGTTTATTCCTCTAGATAAGGATTGTTCCATTAATTTATTATAGAGATTTTTTAAGAATTTAGTTTCACCGGCTACTCTTTGGACTTCTTCTAATGAAGTGATTCCTTCTATGGCTTTGATAATTCCATCTTGAGCCATAGTAACCATACCCTCTTCAATAGCTGTTTGAGTAATAGTATCTTCACTTTCCATTTTTAAAATAAGTTGTTTAATATTTTCACTAACTGGCAACACTTCAAAAATACCTATACGTCCTTTATAACCAGTGTAGTTGCAATGAGAACAACCCCGAGAACGATAAAGAAAATCTATGTTTTTAGGTATGGTAATATTTGAGCGAGGAGAAATAACAGAAAGTAGTTCTTTTAATAAATTAGCAACTTTGTCAGCAGGTTTGTATTTTTCTTTGCAATAAGGACATAGTTTACGAACAAGTCGTTGTGCCATAAAAATATTGGCTGAAGCAGCGATTAAATTAGGACGCGCTCCTAATTCTATAAAACGAGGAATAGTTCCTGCCGCATTATTAGTATGAAGAGTAGATAATACTAAATGTCCAGTTAAAGCAGCATTAATAGCAATATCAGCAGTTTCATCATCTCTAATTTCTCCTACAAGAATAATGTCAGGATCTTGTCTGACAATGGCTCGTAATCCTTCTGCAAAAGAATAATGGCGATCTGGAGCTACCTGGGTTTGAGAAATATTTTCAATTTGATACTCAATTGGATTTTCTATGGTAACAATTTTTACTCCGGGTTTATTAAGCAAATTAATAAAAGAATAAAGAGTAGTAGTTTTTCCTGAACCAGTGGGTCCAGTAGTGAGAATCATTCCATTTGGTCTAGCAATTTCTTTTTTTACTAATTCATAAGCTTTTCCTCTTAATCCTAACTTTTCTATAGTTAATAAAACCTTTCTTTGATCTAATAAACGCATTACAATAGTTTCTCCATAATTTCCAGGAAGAACACTAGATCTTATATCTATTCTTTCTTTATTTACTTTTATAGTGAAATGTCCATCTTGAGCAATATCATGAAGATTTATTTTCATTTTACTCATCATTTTTAAACGAAAGATTATCTGATGGTGAATTTTTTTTGGAAAAAAACCTATATCTTGTAAAACTCCATCAAGTCTATAACGTAAACGTATTTGATCATCCTGTGGTTCTAGATGGATATCGCTAGCTCCCATTTTTAAAGCTCCAGCTATAATAGTGTTAATGATTTCTGTTGTGGGTAATTCTAATATCCTTTCTTTTAAATTGATAAGATTCTTAAATTTTTCTTCAAATTTATCTAAATCTTTTGTAGTTAGGTTGGCCTGAGTAAGATCTAAAAAAGTTAAGTATTTTTTTTCATTATATTTTTTCCAAGCTTTTTCTAAAGAAGAAAAAGAAACTATATAAGGAGATATTTGCCAACCTTTTTCTTTTTTAAGATAATCAAGATATTTTTTAAAACCAGGAAGAGCAGGATTAAATATAGCTAAACGAATACGTTTATTAGTTTTTTGAAAAGAAGCTATTTTAAATTTTCGGGCATCTTTTTCTGGAATAATTTGAACTGTTTCAGGATCAATGGCAAAAAGGGAAAGATCTATATAAGGTAAGTGATTTTCTTTAGCTAAACGGAAGGCTAATTCTTCTTCAGAAAGATGTTGTAATTTTTTAAAGGTTCTTTTTAAACGTTCTTCTTTTCTTTTTTTCCAGGGAGATAGAAATTTTTTCTTTATTATTTTGACCATTTTTTATTTTTATTTGAGTATTAATTAAAGAAAGTAGGATATAAAAAATAATTTATTTATAGTATAAACTATTTTAATTAGATAAACAACAATATTTTTTGTTCTTTAAATTTTCTAATTCAATGTATTTTTTATAAGTTGCAAGGCTTCTTTTTCAGCTTCTTCTAAATTAGAAGCAGAAACATAAGCTACAATTAAATTATTTTCTTCTTGAAATCTAGAATTGTTAATCATTTTTTCTATTATATTAGGCACAGTAGTTTTGATAAATAATTTAAATTTTTGAGATTTTTCTTGAAAAATAGCTATAAAAACTTTTCCATTAGAATAATTGTTTTGAATTTTAGTAAGTATTTCTGGTAGATAATAAGGTTGAGTGCGAGTTTGGATAAAATCTTCTAAGGTTATAATTGTCCAAGCCAAACCCAATCCATCGTCATATTTTAATTTTGACATAGCTTTTCCCCAAAGCTTTAGCAAAGATAATGGTTGTGTTTTATAAAGATGTCTGATTATTTCTTGTTGATCAGCTCCTTTTTCAATTAGTTGA
This sequence comes from Candidatus Moraniibacteriota bacterium, assembly GCA_026985555.1. Taxonomy (GTDB): domain Bacteria; phylum Patescibacteriota; class Minisyncoccia; order Moranbacterales; family UBA9337; genus JALSQF01. The sequence continues at coordinate 102,845 of JALSQF010000003.1, forward strand.
GCTGAAATTTGGAGGGAACGAGGAGTGGTATTTTTTCTCTGAAAACTATTAGTAGCGCTAATAATGCCACTCAATAAAGAATGCAAAATAAAATGATTAATATTTTGAGAAAAATATTTTTCTAAAAACAAGTAAACAATCTCACTATTAGATGAAGCAACTACATTAACTAAATTTATTTGTCCGAAATTATCATTATGACTATGGTAGTCAATATTAACTACAGGAATTTCATAAAAGATGTCAGGATTTTTTTCATAAATTTCACCTAAAGATTCTTTATCAGGAATGCCAATGGTAATAACTAAATCATAATGAAAAACTGAGGGAATAAAAGAAAAATCGCGAGGATCAAAAGAACCATACTCTGGAGTAACATAAATTCTTAATTCATTTTCTTTTTGTTCCACCTTTGTGTCTATTATTTTTTTATGTTGTGTATTGAAAGATAATACAAAATCTTGCGCTCCTGTTATTTTTTCTTGAAGGTTAGAAGGTGTATCTAAAAAGGAAAATTTTTTCAAAGCAATATTTTTTTTCCATTGAGGAAAAATTAAAGTAGGATTATTGCCAAGTTGTTTGGATAAATTATAAATGCTCCAAGCGGAACCAATAATATCTCCATCGGCGTTAGAAGGAATTAAAATCAAAATATTTTGACTTTTTTTAATTATTCTTGCAAATTGTTCTTCAGATGTTAAAACCATAGTGAGGCAGAATAGCAAAAGAACTTTAAATTGTCAACTTTTTGTACTGAATAACTATATTTATAGGTATTTTTACTAAAATTTTAATTTAGTTTTTCAAGCTTAATTTTTAGAAAATTTAAAACCTGAATCAAGAAACTTTAAGTGTTTACAAAGTGTTTTATTTTAATTATAGTTTTAATAAATAATTTAACTAACCTTTATTTTTAGAAAAAACTTCTTCTGGCTATTTAAATATCCATTTAAATGGATATTTAAATAGCCAGAAGAGACTCAAATTAAATTTTTATCCATTTTATGTTTTAAATTTTTTTAATAAAATACATTATGTTAAAAGTATATTGTCAGAAGAGGGAGAATATTTTATAATACTTATAAGATTATTATTTAATGTATTTTAATTTATGATACTTCAAAAAAATAAAAATAAAAAAGATTCTAAAAAATTTAAGGTAGCTTTTCGTTTTGCAGATCCGCAAAAAATTATTGATAACCTAAAAATAAAAACAGGAAGTAAAATCGCTGATTTTGGAAGTGGATCAGGGTTTTTTACAATACCTTTAGCTAGAAAAGTCGGAGAAAAAGGAGTAATTTATGCTTTAGATGTGCTTCCCTCAGCATTAGAATCCATAGAAAGTCAATCCCACACTTTTGGATTAGAAAATATTATTATTAAAAGAGTTGATCTTACTAAAGAAAAAGGAAGCGGTTTATCTAATGAAAGTGTGGATTGGGTTATCCTTAAAGATGTTTTATTCCAAAATCAAGAGAAAAAGCAAATGTTAAAAGAAGCTTTTAGGATTTTAAAAAAAGGAGGAAGTGTTTTAATTATGGAATGGAATGAAAATAATTTTGCTATGGGTCCTGACATAAAAAAAAGAGTATCCGTTGAAGAGTTGAGTAAAATATTAATAGAACAAGGTTTTTCTGTTAGTGAACCTGAAGAGGCCGGTAATTTTCATTATATTCTTATTGCTACTAAATAGTTTTTTATTTTTTAAAAATTATGCAAAAAGACAAAGATATGAAAAATGTTTTATATGATTTAGCTATAGTTGGTGCTGGTCCAGCAGGATTAAATGCTTCTGTGTATGCTTCTAGATATGGATTAAAGAACGTGATTATTGGTCAGGTTCCAGGAGGATTAACTACAGAAACTCATGAGATTGGAAATTGGTTAGGGACAGAAAAAATTACAGGGGCAGAATTTGCTCAAAAAGCCTATCAGCATGCTCAAAATTTAAAAGCAGATATAAAACTTAATCTAGTGGATAATATAAACAAAAAAGATAATCATTTTAAAATTATTTTAGATAGTAAAGAGGAAGTGTTAGCGCGAACAATTTTATTAGCATTAGGTAGTAAACATAGAAAACTTAATATTCCAGGAGAAAAAGAATTGGCAGGAAAAGGTGTTTCTTATTGCGCTACTTGTGATGGATTTTTTTATAAAAACAAAAATGTAATTGTTGTTGGTGGAAGTGATAGCGCTGCTGTGGCAGCTATTTATTTAGGAGATATTGCTAAAAAAGTTTATCTTATTTATCGCAAGAATCAATTAAGAGCTGAAAAATTTTGGCAAAAATCCATTCTTTCAAATTCAAAAATAGAGGTAATTTATAATACTAATTTATTAAAAATAGAAGGAAATAATAAAGTAGAAAAAGTTATTCTAGATAATCCTTATAAAAATTCTAAAGAACTAAAAATAGATGGTGTGTTTGTGGAAATTGGATCCGTTCCTAATAATTTTTTAGCTAAGCAATTAGGAATTGAATTAGATGAAGATGGCTACATTAAAATTAATGCTGATGGAAGCACTAGTTTAAAAGGAGTGTGGGCAGCGGGAGATATTACCACTGGTTCTAATAAATTTAAACAAATTGTTACAGCAGCTGCTGAAGGAGCGATTGCAGTTAATAGCATACAAAATTATTTAAAAAAATAAAATAAAAAACAAGATAAAAATGACAGAAGACCCTCTTAAAAAAATAAATCAGGAGTTATATAATCCTAAATCTTCTATTGATGAAAGAAAATTTGATTCTGGTCCTTTTGATATAGATAATTTTCCCAATCGTTCTAGCTTTATTTTTAAAGGCAAAAGCCGTTGGGAAAAAATGACTAAAGGATGGGATTATTGGCAAAAAATGGCTTTTATTATTGGATTAGTTTTAGTTAATGCTATGATTATAGGAAGCGTTTTTTGGATAGCTATAGTTAAATTTAAACAAACGGCTTTTTCTGAAAAAAAAGTAATGTTAGAATGGATGGGAGATAAGAATGTTCAAGGAGCAGATTTAGCTGAATTTGAATTAAAATATTTTAATAAAAATAGAACTAGATTAAAAAATGTTGAATTAAAAATAGTTTATCCTAGAAATTTTATTCCAGAAAAAAATTTTAGATTTAAGTATCAAGGGAAAACTAGCAGTTTGTTATATATAGGCGATTTAAAGCCATATCAGAAAGGAAAAATAAAAATTAAAGGACGTTTTTATGCTCCCGAAAGTTATGAAGGTTATTTAACCGCTTTTTTAAGTTATTATCCGAAGAATTTTAGTAGTAAATTTATAGCGCAAAAACAATATGTAATTAAAATTAAAAAGTCTCCTTTGGAATTGCATATTTTATCTCCCAAAGAAGTTTTAAATAATGGACAAATTGAATATGAGATACATTGCAAAAATGATAGTCAGATAACCTTTAAAGATATTTATATAAAAGCAGAATATCCAAATAATTTTAGTTTTCAAAATGCTGATCCTTATCCAATACAAAAAGAGAATATCTGGTATCTAGCTTCTCTTGTTCCAGGTAATGAAAGCATTATTAAGATTAAAGGAACTTTAAAAGGTGTTACTGATGAAATTAAAACTATTACTGTTAGTGTAGGGAAAATTAACGAAGGAAAGACAGGATTTTTGGCTTATAGTATGTCTCAAAAAACTGTTCGTATTACATCTTCTCCTCTTTTTGTAAAACAATTAATTAATAATCAAGAAAATTTAAATGTTCATTTGGGGGATGTAGTAAGATATAAAATAAAATATGGTAACAATAGCAAAGTCGGTTTAAGAAATGTAGTGATTAATCTCAAAATGAATACAAAGATTGTTGATTGGAGTAAGTTACGATTGCAAAAAGGCGCAGTAGATGCTAATACCAAAACTATTACATGGAAAGCAGTTGATATTCCTAAATTAGCTAATTTGTCTTCAGGTGAACAAGGTGAAATAGATTTTGATTTACCTATTAAAAATAAACTAGAAATTAATAGCCATCAAGATAAAAATTTTGTATTAGAAGGAGTAGCTACGATTGATAGCCCTGATTTACATATTGAAACATATCAATTACCTAAAACAATAACTGTATCTAATCGTCTCATTGCTAAATTAACTTCTAAAGTTATTTTAGAAGAAAAAGGTTATTATAATGATTCTGAAATTGAAAATTTTGGTCCTATTCCTCCTGAAGTCAATAAAGAAACTACTTATGTTCTTCACTGGAAAATTACTAATGTTTCTAATGAAATTAAAGATGTTACTGTGAAAGCTTTTTTACCAACGGGAAATAAATGGAAGGGAATTGTTAAGCCAGAAAATGAGCATAGTAATATACATTTCAATGAACGAACTCACGAAATAGTTTGGAAAATTCCTTATTTAGAAAACGGAAAAGGTATTCTTGATTTTCCTAAAGAAGTTAGTTTTCAAATAGGAGTTGTTCCTCAAATTAATCAGGTTGGTAAAGAAATTTTATTATTAAATAAAGTAATTTTAGAGGCAGAGGATACTTTTACGCATGAAATTATTCATCAGGAATTAAAAGAAAAACGAACAAATCTAATGGAAGATGCTAGTATTCCTCAATCAGCTTATAAAGTTATTAATGAATCATAGTTTTTAATTATGAACAAAAAAAATCAGATAAGGCAAAAAAAGTTTTTAAAAACTAATTACGGGGAAATAGAGTCCCCCTTTTTTATGCCAGATGCTACCAGAGGTTTTGTTAAATTCCTTTCTTTAAAAGATCTTTCAAATATTAATTTAGAAGCGGTAGTAGTTAATACATATCATCTTTTTTTGCGACCAGGTCAATCTTTCTTTAAAAAGGAGAATATTCATAAATGGGGCAACTGGGAAATTCCTGTTTTATCGGATAGTGGTGGATATCAAGTTTTTTCTTTGATTCGTAGAAATAAAAAAATGGGAAAAATAACTGATAAAGGAGCTTATTTTCGTTCTCCTTTAGATGGAAAATGGCTCTGGCTTACTCCAGAAAAATCTATTGCTATGCAATTTGATCTTGGAGTAGACATGATGGTTGTTTTAGATGATCCTCCACAAAACAATTTAAAAAAAGATAAAATAAAACAAGCAGTAGAAAGGACATTACAATGGGCGCGTCGTTCTGTAAAAGAATATAAAAGGCAAATAAGAAACAGAAGAATTAGTTTTAAAAAACGTCCCTTATTATTTGCCGTAATCCAAGGTGGTCCTTATCTTGATTTGAGAGAGTATTGTTTAAATGGATTAAAAAAAATAGCCTTTGAAGAAAAAGATGATATTTTCAAAGATTGGGATGGTTATGGTTTTGGAGGTAGACATGTTGATTCTCAAGGAAATTTTATGGAAGATATTTTAAAGGCAACGGCTAAAATGATACCTAATAATAAGTGGAAATTTGCCTTAGGAATAGGAAGTCCAGAAGACATTGTAAAAAGTGTTTCAATGGGTTGGGATATGTTTGATTGTGTAATTCCCACTAGAGAAGGGCGACATGGAAAATTGCTAATCAGAAAATATCCAAAAATAATAGTAAGAAATAAATTGAAATATGAAGTAGTTAATATTTCCAATCAACGTTTTAAAAATAATACAAAAATTATAGATAAGCATTGTCAGTGTGAATTATGCCAATATTATAATTTTTCTTTTTTACATCATTTATTTAAATACCAAGATCCTTTAGGAATGCGTTTAGTAGCTTTGCATAATTTAAAGTTTTATTTAGATTTAATGAATGAATTAAGAGATATACAAGTTGTTTAAGTTGTATCTAAATTTGACAAAAATATTTTTTTTGTTATAATAATATTAATTGGTAAAGAATTTTGATTTTTAAGATTCGTGATTGCGGATCTTTTTTTAAACTAAAGAAAATTTTTTAATAAAAGTAAACACTATAAATATTAATTTTAAAAATATGTCGCAAAAAGTAAAAAAAGAAAAAGGATTAAACAGCGAGGAATTTCTCAGCGCTATTGATCAACTTTGTGAAGAAAAGGGATTGTCTAAAGAAAAAGTAATGGAAACAGTAGAAGCTGCTTTAGCAGCTGCTTATAAGAAAGATTATGGAAAAAAAGGGCAACACATTAGAGCTAAATTTGATTTAGTAACAGGAGGAACAGAATTTTATTTAGTGAAAGAAGTAGTTGATGAAACTACGCGAGAAATGTCTTCGTTGGAAAATAATAAAGATAAAAATATCAACCAAAAAAAAGATAAATCTAAAAGTAATGAAACCAAATTAAATCGTTTTAATCCAGAAAGAGATATTCTTTTAGAAGAAGCACGGAAAATAAAAAAAGATGTTAAAGTCGGTGATACCATTGAAACTAAATTAGAAGCCAAGAGTAATTATGGACGTATAGCTGCTCAAACAGCTAAACAGGTTATTATTCAAAGAATAAGAGAAGCAGAAAGAAATGCGATGTATGAAGAATATAAAGAAAAAGAAGGAGAAGTAATAAGCGGAACAGTGCAAAGAGTAGAAGGAAGTAATGTCTATATTGATTTAGGAAAATCAACTGGCGTATTACTTCCTAGTGAACAAATTCCGAGAGAGAATTATAGGATAGGACAAAGAATAAAGGTTTATCTAGCTAAAGTGGAAGTGGACACAAAAGGTCCTGGTGTTATCTTAAGTCGTAATCATCCTGAAATGCTTAGAAAACTTTTTGAACTAGAAGTTCCAGAGATATTTGCAGGAACGGTAGAAATAAAAGCAGTAGCTAGGGAAGCGGGAGAAAGGAGTAAAATTGCTGTAGAAGCTAAAGAGGAAGGAGTTGATCCGATTGGCTCTTGTGTTGGGCAAAAAGGAACAAGAGTGCAAACAATTATTGATGAATTAAATGGAGAAAAAATAGATATTATAGAATGGGATAAAGATCCAGCTAAATTTATTGCGTCTTCTTTAAGTCCCGCTAAAGTTTTGGCAGTAGATTTAGATGAAAAAAATAAGCATGCTATTGTTAAGGTCCCAGAAGATCAACTTTCGTTAGCTATTGGAAAACGAGGGCAAAATGTAAGATTAGCAGCTAAATTAACTGATTGGAAAATTGATGTGGAAGGGGCTAATTTAATTCAGGAAGAAGAACAAGAAAAGAAAAAAAAACCAAAGATGAAAATATAAACAAGGGAGAAGAATTAAAAAGTGAAGTTACCAATAAAGAAGAAAAAGTAAAAAAAGAAGAAAAATAATTTAATAAATAAACTAGAAAAATCAATTATATGAAATTAAAAAAATTACCCCACTCTCAAGTAGAAATAAATTTAAGTATTCCTTGGGAAAAATGGAAAAAGTTTTTTCAAGAAACTATCAATAATTTTTCCCGAGAGATTAAAGTAGAAGGATTTCGTCCAGGAAAAGTTCCTCGTGAAATTATAGAACAAAAAGTAGGATTAGAAACCATACTTAATCAATCAGCGGAAAAAGCTATCCAAAATGATTATGCTCAAGTTATTCAAAAAGAAAAAATTGAAGCCATAGGTGCTCCACAGGTAGAATTATTGAAATTAGCCGAAGGAAATGATTTAGAGTATAAAATTATTACAGCCGTTATGCCAGAAGTTGAATTAAAAGATTGGGAAAGTGAAGTAAAAAGAATTAATAAAAAGTATGTAGATACAAAAATAGATATTAAGAAAGATAGAATAGATCAGGAATTGAAAAAACTAGCTGAAAGTAGAGTAAAGTTAGTAGCCGTTAATCGTGAAGCACGATCAGGAGACAGTGTGCAAATTGATTTTGATGTTTTACAAAATGGTGTGATTATTGAAAATGGTTCTAGTAAAAATCACAATTTAATTCTAGGCAGAGGAGTTTTTATTCCTGGATTTGAAGAAAAAATAATAGGAATGAAAGCAGAGGAAGAAAAAGAATTTGAATTAAAATTTCCAGAAAATTATCATGCTAAAAATTTAGCAGGAAAGAAAGCTCAATTTAGAGTGAAAATGAAGGCTGTGCAAAAAAGAGAAACTCCTTCTATTGATGATAATTTTGCTACTAGTTTAGGTAAATTTAAAAACTTACAAGAACTAAAAGAGAGCTTAAAAGAAGGTTTAACAGAAGAAGAAAAGATTAAAATTAAAAACAAACAAAGGGAAGAAATTTTAGATGCTATTATTGAAAAAATGAAAGTAGATTTACCTCAAATTTTATTAGATGAAGAATTACACAAAATGACACACGAATTTGAAGATCAACTACAAAGATCGGGTTTAAATTTAGATGATTATTTAAAACAAATAAATAAGAAAAAAGAAGATTTGCAAAAAGGATGGAAGCCACAAGCTGAAAAAAGAATAAAATCATCTTTAGCTCTAGATTATTTAGCTAAACTAAAAGAAATTAAAGTTCCTTCTGGTGAAATTGAAGCGGAAATGAATAAAGTTTTACAACAATATAGAGGAGTTAAAGATTTGGAAAAAAATATTGATATGAAAAGATTATATGAATATGTAAAAGCCACTTTACAAAACGAAAAGATTTTACAAATATTGGAAAAAATGGAATAATTTTTTAGTTTAATTATTTAATTTAATTAGCATATGAAAAAAGATATAAATAATCAATTATTAATTCCTACTGTTATTGAAAAAACTAACTATGGAGAAAGAGCTTATGATATTTATTCGCGTCTTCTTAAAGATAGAATAATTTTTATTGGCACTCCTATTGAAGATGTTTTAGCTAACGCAGTAATTGCTCAATTATTATTTTTGGAATCACAAAACAATAAGGAGGATATAAAAATTTATATTAATTCTCCTGGTGGTGTAGTTACTTCTGCTCTAGCTATTTATGATACAATGCAATATGTTAAACCAGATGTGCAAACTATTTGTATAGGAATGGCTGCTTCCGCTGCTTCTCTTCTTTTAGCGGCAGGCGCCAAGGGAAAAAGAATGATTTTACCTAATGGAGAAGTAATGATTCATCAAGTTATGGGAGGAGCACAAGGACAAGCTACAGATGTGGATATTCATGCTAAACATATTTTAAGAACCAAGGAAAGATTAAATAAGATATTAGCAAAACATACTAAACAAAGATTAAGTAAAATAGAAAAAGATACAGATAGAGATTATTTTATGAGTGCGGAAGAAGCAAAAAAATATGGGATTGTAGATAAGATTATAAAATAATTTTTAGAAAATGCTTCTGGCTATTTAAATATCCATTTAAATGGATATTTAAATAGCCAGAAGCTAATAAACTTTTTCTTTTTAAGAAATAGAATATAAAAAATTATTAGGAATTTAATTTAAATATCTTTCAACTCTTGACAAAAAAAATAAATTTGTTATTCTGATGAGGCTTGCAAAAATAATTATTTTTTTAATTTAACTAATTGAAAAAACAATCTATATCAAAAAATAATAAGCAAAAATATAAACGGTATTTCAATCTAATTTCATTTAAATCTATTTAATAGAAATAAAAAATGAAATAGAAATTAGTTGAATTCCGTTATGGCGGAGTTTTTTATTTGAAAATTAATTAAAAAGTTTGTGAAGAAATTGATATTTTAGATTATTAAAATATAAACTGAACTTAAAATCTAAAGTATTAATTTCCGCATAAATGAGTAAATTAAAAACAAAATAGAAAAGATGGTTTTATAGAAAGGAAATTATTTTTAAGCGGAAAAATAGTTTCTGAAATAAAACCAAAATAAAGTAGGTAAGTAATTTTATTGAGTCAAAAATTAGTTAAGTTATTTTTAACTACTAATTTTGAAAGTAAAAAGGTTACTCAGGCGTATGGTGGATGCCTAGACTCATGCGAACGATGAAGGACGTGACAGGCTGCGATAAGCCTCGGGGAGCTGTCAAGTGAGCTTTGATCCGGGGATTTCCGAATGGGGCAACCCACCTTGATTTATCAAGGTATTGTAAACTGAATTCATAGGTTTACAAAGTGAACCCAGCGAACTGAAACATCTTAGTAGCTGGAGGAAAAGAAATCAATAGAGATTCCGTTAGTAGTGGCGAGCGAAAGCGGATTAGCCCAAACCTTGTTTCGGCAAGGGGTTGTGGGGTTATCTATTCCTTTTAGGAAACTGATTTTATTTTATTAGCAGAATACCTTTGGAAAGAGGAACCATAGAAGGTAACAGTCCTGTATGCGAAAATAAAATATAATTGGTTAGATAATTCCCGAGTAGGGCGGGACCGGAGAAATCCCGTCTGAAACTGGGAGCACTAACTTCCAAGGCTAAATATTGCATGAGATCGATAGTGAACTAGTACCGTGAGGGAAAGGTGAAAAGCATCCCGGTGAGGGAGATGAAATAGTATCTGAAACCATATGCTTACAAAGAGTCAGAGTCGTATTTATACGATGATGGCGTACTTTTTGCAGAACGGGCCAACGAGTTAGTTCTATGTGGCGTGGATAAGTAGCTTTGCTATGTATCCAAAGTGAAAGCGAGGTTTAACCGCCGTTTGTCGCATGGACTAGACCCGAAGCCGGGCGAGCTACATATGGGCAGGGTGAATCTCAAGTAACATTGAGAGGAGGCCCGCACCCACTGATCGTGCAACATCAGGGGATGACCTGTGTGTAGAGGAGAAATTCCAATCGAGCTCGGCTATAGCTGGTTCTCTCCGAAATAGCTTGAGGGCTAGCGTTCGGTAAATGGACATAGGAGGTAGAGCTACTGGATGAGTATTCGCGGTTCGCCGTAGGGTACTCAACCAAACTCCGAATTCTTATGCACCTTATCCGAGCAGTCAGAAATCCGGCGCTAAGGTCGGATCTCAAAAGGGAAACAGCCCAGATCGTAATCTAAGGTCCCTAAATTCATACTAAGTGGGAAAGGAAGTAAAATCTCTGAGACACCTAGGAAGTTGGCTTAGAAGCAGCCATCTTTTAAAGAGTGCGTAACAGCTCACTAGCTTAGAGATTTTGCGCCGAAGATGTAACGGGGCTAAGTATGATACCGAAGATACGGACTTATAACTTTCATTGAGAAATTTTACAAAATTGTAGAATGTTAATTTTGTTTTTTCAATGAAAGTTATAAGTGGTAGGAGAGCGTTCTGTAGGCAGTGAAGCTAAAGGCGTGAGCCATAGTGGAGCGTACAGAAGTGAGAATGTTGGCATGAGTAACCGCAATCCCGATGAAATCTCGGGACCCCGAAAGTCCAAGGTTTCCTGGGCAATGGCAATCATCCCAGGGTTAGTCGGTCCTAAGGCGAGGCTGAAAAGCGTAGTCGATGGACACACGGTTAATATTCCGTGACCACGATAATATTCGATGGAGGGACGTATCTTAGTAGTCAACGCGCATTATTGGATTTGCGTGGGATATTTAAGGGTATATGGTAGGTAAATCCGCCATATGTGAGCCCAAGAATATTTCGGAATTCTGAATTTTTTCGGAAGAACGTTGATGAGCAAGGTACCAGGAAAAACTTCTAAGGTTAGTATTATCGTGTCCGTACCGCAAACCGACACAGGTGGACTGGGCGAGTAGCCTAAGGGGAACGGGAGAACCTTCGTTAAGGAACTCGGCAAAATAGCTAGGCGTAAGTTCGCGAGATGCCTTCCCAGTACTCAATTTAGATTAAAACTTTTTTGGTTTTAGTTTAAATTGAGTACTGGGCGCAGCTAAAGATTCCCTGGCGACTGTTTACCAAAAACACAGGTCTCTGCAAACCCGCAAGGGGAAGTATAGGGGCTGACGCCTGACCAGTGCCGGAACGTTAACGGGAGCGGTGCAAGCCAATCCCCGAAGCGCCGGTGAACGTCGGCCGTAACTATAACGGTCCTAAGGTAGCGAAATTCCTTGTCAGGTAAATTCTGACCCGCATCAAAGGCGTAACGACTGGGGAACTGTCTCAACGAAGGACCCGGTGAAATTGCAATGACGGTAAAGATGCCGTCTACCTACGGCAAGACGAAAAGACCCCGTGGAGCTTTACTGCAGCTTGGCATTGGATTGTGGTTTTAGTTGCCGAGCATAGGTGGGAGGCTGTGAAACCTTGTTTTCGGACAAGGTGGAGCCAACAGTGGAATACCACCCTATTAAAATTGCAATTCTAACCCTAGTCTGTTAGTTGGTTAGCTAACTAATAAGACAAGTTGTAAAGCATACACAATGAATTGATATGTAATTTAAACACTAAAAAAACGTTAGGTTATCAACTACCAGACTGGGGACAGTGCCTGGTGGGTAGTTTGACTGGGGCGGTCGCCTCCTAAATGGTAACGGAGGCGTTTACAAAGGTTGGCTAGGTCCGGATGGAAATCGGGCTGATAGTGCAAAAGCATAAGCCAGCTTTACTGCAAGACCTATAAGTCGCGCAGTCACGAAAGTGGAATTTAGTGAACCGACCATCGCTTGTAGGAGCGTGGAAGATCATCAGATAAAAGTTACCCCGGGGATAACAGGCTAATAGTGCCCAAGAGTTCACATCGACGGCACTGTTTGGCACCTCGATGTCGGCTCATCTCATCCTGGGGCTGGAGAAGGTCCCAAGGGTTTGGCTGTTCGCCAATTAAAGAGGTACGCGAGCTGGGTTCAAACCGTCGTGAGACAGGTTGGTCTCTATCTGCCGTAGGCGTTGTTGCTTGAGAGGAGTCTTTCCTAGTACGAGAGGACCGGAAAGAACGAACCTCTGGTGTATCGGCTGTTCCGCCAGGAGCATTGTCGAGTAGCTAAGTTCGGACGGGATAACCGCTGAAAGCATCTAAGCGGGAAGCCCACCTCAAGATAAGGCAACTAGTCCCTAGAAGATGACTAGGTTGATAGGCTTTAGGTGTAAGTGTGGTGACACATTGAGCCAAGAAGTACTAATGACATTAAACCTTTTTACTTTCATTTCATTGTAGCAATTACGCTAGCGTTTGTTACAATGATTAGTAGTTAAAAGTAACTTAATGTAGTTATTTTAAATAATTTTGCAGATACCAACTGAAACTAGATGATATTATTTTGGTGGTTTTAGCGAGAGGGGTACACCTGTTCCCATACCGAACACAGTAGTTAAGCCTCTTAGCGCCGATGATATTGAGACTTAAAAGTCTTGAGAAAGTAGGTCGCCGCCAAAATAATGTCATCTAGTTTTTTTATTAAAAAATCAATATTTGTAAATATTGATTTTTTAATAAATTTTAGTTATGCTATTAAAGTGTTGAAATAATAATAGTATAAATTACTAGGAAAAAAGGAGAGGTGCCTGAGTGGTTGAAAGGGGCACCCTGCTAAGGTGTTGTACCTTCACAGGTACCGAGGGTTCGAATCCCTCCCTCTCCGCAAATTTGCAATTTTTGCATTTTTGGCTGAATTTGGAGCGGAGCAAAGCTCCTCTGAGGCCGCGCTTTGCGCGAAAAGGGCTGAATTTACAAGGATTTGCCACGCTCCGCGTGGTCAAAAAGAAATGTTTTGGTTTTGAATTTGGAAGTTCGAACCAATCTTTTTTAGAAAATCTCGAATCCCTTCGGGATTTTCTTTGGAAGCGATAATTTTGGCTTGTTTACTGTCTTTTATAAATTTCTCGGCGAGTTCGAACCGATTATCGCTTTTTTGCTCAAAAGACTTCAATTTGTCTTTCAAAACTTGTTTTTGATTGATGAGTTTGTTTTTCGCTTTCTGATATTCTTTGATGTTCAAAACACTTTCCAGATAAGCGTTCATCAGCTTTTTCAGTTTCTCGTCAATTTTTGCGATTTCTTGTTTTATCTTTTGAGCAAAAAAGTTTGATGATTGCGCCTTTACTTTTCTTTCTTTTTCAATCTCTTTCAACATCCAATCGGCGCAATCATCAGACAAAGAAACTTTTTGTATTGCTTCGTTGATTTGAGATGAAATTTTTTCTTCTCTCGTAAATACATTTTGCGTGCATTTATGGTTTGGGTTTTTCCTTGTGCAATAGTAGTAAATATATTCCTTACCGCTTTTCTTGATTTTCTTGTCCGCCGTGATTGAATATCCGCACTCTCCGCACTTGAAAATTCCCCGATAAAGAAAAAATTTCATCTTGTCCGCTTTTTACGGTTTGGACTTTCTTTTCATCACTTCTTGCACTTGGTCAAAAAGTTTCTTTGTGATAATCGGTTCGTGCTTTCCTTCGTAAAATTCGCCATTGTAGCGGATTAGTCCGTAATAGAAAGGATTTTGCAATAAATACTGATAATTGGAAACGGAAAGCATTTTTCCTCGCCGCCCGCGCAAGCCAAGCTCGTTGATAATCTTTCGGAGTTCTCTCAATGTGTATTTGCCTGTCGCGTAGGCCTCAAATGCCTTTTTTATGAGAGGGGCTTTTTCTTTATCCAAATAAATCATTTTTGTTTTCTTGTCGTTCAAATATCCCAAAGGGGCCATTTGAGGCCATAAACCTTGCTTTAACTTTTGGCGGTGTCCTCTTTTGATATTCTCCGAAAGATTATCAACATAATATTTTGACTGCCCAAAAGCGATGGAAAGCATAAATTTTCCTTGAGGAGTTGGGTCAAACCAGAAAGTCGGGAATTTTAGCTCTTTGATAACGCCAATATCAACAAGATAAATAATTTGCCCGCCGTCAACGCTGTTTCTTGCCAGTCTGTCGGGGTGCCACGCTAAAATTCCCGTTGCTTCGCCCGCTTCCATTCGCTTTAACATATCGGCAAACATCGGTCGCCCGGGCTTTTTGGCGGTTTGTTTTTCTACGATAATATCAACAATTTCCAAATTTTCTTTTTTCGCCAACTCTTTCAATTCCGCTATTTGGTCGGCAATGTTTCGCACTTGCCGATCTTCCGAATCGGTAGACTTGCGGGCGTAAATGAAAAACTTTCTGGTTTGATTTTTTGCTTTATTGTCTTTATTGTCTTTGCTCATATTTTTGGCAGTCAAAATATTAAAAAATTATTGCTTCCAAGTTTCGTCAAAGGCGAAACGAAAAAAGATTGGTTGGCAAAACTTCGTTTGCTTTGGGTTTTACCCAAACGAACTTCCAACTCCAACACCAAAACATTTCTTTTTGCCCGCGCGGAGCGTGGCAAATCGCCCTAAAATGGGGTTTTGGCGCGCGTAGCGCGCCTGCCGAGCGGCTTTGCCGCGAGGCAATATCTTCCCAAAATGACAAAATCGTAAATTGGCGGTACTGTTTGGACGAAATTCTAACCTTTTTTGAGCAAAATCCAGAGGATTTTGAGGATTGAATCCCGCCCAGCGTTTCCGCCCGCCTCCGCTTCGCTGCGGCGACAGGCAAAACAGAAAATTTTTCTTTTCCTTAATTGAAAAAAATTTGGGCGTGTGAGTAAAAAATGTTTAGAAAAATTGTGCGAGAAAAAAATAAAAAAGTAGAGAATAAAAGAGAAATTAAAAACAAATAAAAAATTGTACTGAATTTTAATTTTCTACTAAAAATATAAATTATAAATAGTAATAGATATGTATATAATAATTTAAAATATATGAGAATAATTTTTTTTAGAAGTAAAAATGTATCCTAAAATAGGTATTGACAAAGCAGAAAAAATATATTAAAATAAGAAGTTAAGTTAATTTAAAAAAGAAAAAATAAAGAAAAAAGGAGGGAAAAAATGATTAAAAAAATAAAAATGAATTTTAATTTTTTATTTTTAAAAAAAGGAGATCTTATCCAGCTCTCCGTTGTGAGAGAGTTGGATAAGAGAGAAGACCAGCTCATGGAGTGTTTGTGTGAGCTGGTCTTGAATCACAGAGATAAAATTTCTGTGGTTAAATAAAAAATAAACCGGAGAAAAGTTATAATTCTTTCTCCGGTATTTTATTGTTAATTAGATTTAGCTTATTTCACGAGACCAGTCTTCAACAATTTTACTTGTTTTAAAATTATTAAGTCCTATTTGTCTTTGTTGTAATTTTTTAAAGTTTATTTTCTTAAAATCATTTTCAAAATCATCTAAACTTAATAATATCCCGTTTGGTCCATAATAGGGGTATTTTATTTTTTGATTAAAATCTAAAGTAGGATCAATAATTTCTCTAGCACCAGTTTTAAAGTCGGAAGTAATAATGGGCAAGTTACAAGCCATAGCCTCAATTAAAACATTAGGAAATCCTTCTGCTTGAGAAGCAAAAATAAAATAATCAGCCAGATTTAAATATTTGTAAACATTCTTTTTTTTGCCTAATAAAAAAACTTGTTTATTTAAATTGTATTTTTGAATTAAATTTTGCAAGTTATTTTTTTCTGGTCCCTCGCCAAGCACAAGCAACTTTTTTTTATGAGGTAATTTTCTAAAAGATTTAATTATAACTCCTATGTTTTTTAATTTATCTAATCTTCCAACGGTAATAAATATGGTGTCACGCTGATTTTTTAAAAAAAGCTTTGTTTCTTTGTGGTAAAGTTGTGTTATTTTAGCTGTGTTTACGGGATTATAAATAACTTTTATTTTATCTAATGATATATTGAGTTGTGTAGCTAAATTTTGTTTATTTTCTTGTGAATTTACGATTATTTTTTGTGCTTTAGGATATAATAATTTAGTGAATAATAAATAAAGTTTACCGATTAAACTAGATTGATTAAAGAAAAAAAAAGAGGTGCGAAAAGAAATTATAGCATTTTTATTGGTTAAAATATTAACAAAATTAGCAATTTCTAAAAAACTGATTATTTTATAAGGTTGATATTTTTTAAGAAGTTTTTTTAATTTCCAGACGTAGAAAAGAAAAAAAGGAATCATTAAAACATTGTTTTTTATATTAGAAAAGGAAATAATTTTAATGTTTTTTGGCAAATCATAAAAACGACTATCTTTTAAAAGAATGAGATGAATTTTAAATTTTTTAGATAATTTAGGTAAAATATTTGATAATACTCTTTCTGCTCCACCGGATTCTAGAGAATTTATCATAAAAAAGATGGTTTTTTTGTTCATAAATATTTTTTTAAAATAGGTTGCATATTATTAATTTTGATCAAAAAATTCTCTAAACCATAATTCTAAAGTTAGTAGTGCCCAAATACGATAAGCATGATTTATTTTAGTATTTACATGAGTATCTAATAATTTTTTGATATTTTCTTTTTTAAAAAGATTTCTAGAGATTGCTCTGTTAGATAATAATATTTCATAAATATAATCTTTCATTTCGTTACGAAACCAATGTTCAATGGGAACACCAAAACCCATTTTTTTTCTATATAAAATTTCTTTAGGGACTAAATCTTTTTCTAAAGCCTTTTTAAGAATGTATTTCTTATTATTTAATCCTTTTAATTTTAAGTTAGCTGGTATTTGAGCGGTCATTTCCATAAATTTATGATCTAAAAACGGAGAACGACTTTCTAAACCATTAGCCATTGTGGCAATATCTACCTTAACTAATAAATCATCAGGTAAATAGGTGGCAATATCAGTGTAAATAGTTTGTTCCACTTTATTTCTTGCTTGAGCTTTTTGAAAAGTATGTATTAAAATGTCGTTAGTAATTAAATTACCTACTTTATTTTGCATTTCGCTAGAGTATAAATTGTTTTTCGCCTTCCGAGAAAAATATTGAATATACGACAAGTATCTTTCGTTGTAGGGAAAGGATAAAGTTTCAGCAAAAGTTTGAGCATGATTAGTTAGAGTTGTTTTAAAAATGGAATTAATTAATTTTGCTACGGGTTTAGCTAACACATTATGTAAGGGTCCAATTTTGTCATACCATAAGCTAAATTTTTGTATACTGTAGCGTCCATAACCAGCAAAATTTTCATCTCCGCCATCACCATTAAGAGCAACCGTAACATATTCTCGTGTTTTTTGGGCTAAATAAAATGTTGGTAAAGCACTAGAATCAGCGTAGGGTTCTTCATATTGTTTAACTAACATTGGTAGCATTTCTAAGGCATTGGGTTTAACAATGAATTTATGATGGTCAGTTTTATATTTATCGGCGATCATTTGAGCATAAATTGTTTCATCATGATCAATTTCATTAAAACCAATAGAAAAAGTTTTAATCGGTTGAGAGCTATTTTTAGCCATTAAAGCTACCACAGCACTAGAGTCAATCCCTCCAGACAAAAAAGCGCCCAAGGGAACATCGGAAATCATCCTTAATTTTACAGCCGTATTTAATTCTTCTAAAATTTTATTTTTCCACTCGTTTTCATTTAAATGTAATTTGTGATTATAATTTAATTGCCAATATTTTCCTTTTTTTCTTTTTCCAGTATTACAATCTATGATTAAGTAATGAGCAGGTTCAAGTTTTTGAATATTTTTAAATCCAGTTAAAGGGGCGGGACAATATTGCAAAGTCAAATAGTGGTGGATAGCTTCATAATCAACTTCTTTCTTGTATTCTGGTTGAGTAAGAATTGATTTTATTTCAGAAGCAAACATAAAAACGTTCGCGTCCTGATAATATTTAAATGGTTTTTTGCCTAGTCTATCTCTAGCGCAAATTAATTTATTTTTTTGATGATCATAAAGAGCAAAAGCAAACATCCCCCGAAGGTGTTCTAAAAAATTTATTTTATATTTATCATACAAAGCCATAATAACTTCTGTATCTGTTTTTGATTGAAAAGAATAATTTTCTTTTTTTAATAATTCTCGTTCTTTTTGAAAGTTATAAATTTCACCATTAAAAACAATAGTATATTTTTTCCCTTGGTGTTCATAGTGCATAGGTTGATGTCCCAGAGGAGAAAGATCAATAATAGACAAGCGTCTTTGTCCTAAGCCAATTTTTTTATTATCACTAATAAAAATTCCAGCATCATCTGGTCCTCGATGATCAATGGCTGTATTCATTTTGTCAATGGCTGTTTCATTTACAAATAAATTATTTTTTTGAAAGTATATTTTTCCAGTTATCCCACACATTGTATTAATTATATAAGAATTTATTAATTATTTTAATTTCCAAATATAAATTCCATTTTTATTATAAATCAGAGGATATTTTTTGGTAAGATTTTCTATGTGTGCTCCGTAATAGTTAGCTTTTAACCACCACTCTCTTTGAGCATAAAGATTATCAAATTTTTGCTTAGAATATAAGGCGTAAATAGATACTTGGTTAGATTTTGTTTTCTTGAGAATAGCTTCTCTTTTTTGGAGTGTTATTGTGACAGTGTCTTTTAATTGTTTTAAATCACTTAAAGCTTGATTTATCTCAGTTAAATTATTGAGATTATTTTCTTTGACTTTCTTTTTTAATAAGTTTATTTCAACTAATTCATTTTGAAGAATTTTTTTTAAATTAACATTAATAGCATTTTGATAAAAAATATCAATTAAATCATCATCTTTTCCGTCAAAAAAATCTTTATTAGGAAAAGGTGTAATTTGTCTTTGAGAAAAATATTCAATTAGTGGTGAATTTCCTCGTTGAGTAATAAATAAAGAATTAGCAGGTGTATGTTCTTTAATCCATAAGGTTACTTGATATTCATCAGAGGTTATTAATGATTTTTTTTGTTGTGCAACATAAAATGATCCGATTAATCCTATATTAGATAGAATGAATAAAATTATTAAAAAAACATGATATTTTTTTTGAGAAAAAATTTTTTCTTTAGTTATTATTTTGAAAAAAAGAACCAACAAGACTAAAAACAAAATATCACTAATAATCCAAAATCTTTCAGGTAAATAGAAGTAATTTAAACGCGGAAGTATTTCGCTATAAATTAAAAATATAAAAACAAAAGGAAAAACTAAGAAAGAAAGAGTATTTTTCTTAAGTGATTTATAGTAAATTATATAAAGAAAAAATAAAAACAATATTAAAGGGCTAATGTAGTAAGCATAATATTTTATTAATCCTGTTAGGCCTGACCAACCAACCTGATATTGAGAAGCATCTCCGCTATAATTACTTAGGAACCACCAGCGCCATTGGTTTATTTGAATGATTTGATGAAAGATTCTTTTAAACGTATTTATTCCAAACTGAATAATATAAAGATGTTCTGCTAATAAAACAAAAATTAATAAAACAATTACGAAAAAAAGAAAAAGAATTATTTTATTTTTTGTATCTTGATAATAATATTTTTTATAGAAAAAATAAAAAACAAAAATTGTATGAATTATAAAGACAATTAAAAAAAATTCATGATAATTTAATCCTCCTATAGCAATTAAGCTAGATAGTGCCCAATATCCAGCTTTATTTTGTTTAAAAGCTTGATAAATAAAATAAATATAAATAGGAAATAAAATAAGAAAAATAGTTTGCGGTCTAACCACATCCGTTTCCATATTTAAAACAGGAATACCAAAAGTGGAAAAAAGAATGATAAACTGACTTATTTTGTCGTTGATTTTTAATTTTTGAATAAATTGAAAAATGACCAATAAAAAAGTAAGTTGAAAAAAAACAAATACAGTAGAAAAAAAAGTATAAAGATTTATTTTAGAAAATTGATGCAAAATAATAATAGCAGTTGAAAAAAATCCGCGATAATTATTGAGTATTCTATTATTATTAATAATTTTTTTTATTTCAATCATTTTAGAGTATCCATCCCATTCAGGTATAAATTTATAATAATGAAAGTTAATTAAATGTATTATTCCAAATAAAACAATGGTGACAAAGAGAGGCCAGTATTTTTTGTAAAACTTTAAAATAATATTGATATTAAAAGAAAAAGAGCAGGGTTTCTTCCTTTTTTTATTTGGGATAGATAAGAAAATAGCAATTAAGGAAATAATAACACTAACTAATAAGATGTTTTTTAGATTAAAAGATAAATTAAAAAAATAATTACTCAAAAAATAAAAAGGAGTATAAAGAGTAAAAAATATAGTTAACAAAAACAATATAAGTTCCAAATTATTTTCATATTCTAATCCGAAAATATAAATCAAATTAAAAGGAGTGATAAATAATAAATAAAATAACCCACTGATATTTAATAGGAAATTAAAGTTTAAAAATGAGTGTAATAAATAACCAGCTAAATAAATCAACAAAGTAACCAAATTTAAAGTAATTAAATTATTTTTTAGCCAAGAGTTTTTTGAATACTGTCTCATATTTTTCTATTGATTTTTGCCAAGAAAAATTTTGTTTAATGTGATTACGAGCTTTTTGTCCAAATATTTTTATTTTATCAGGATTATCAATTAAATCAATTAATCTGTGAGTTAAAGAATTAATATCCTTAGGTTTTATTAAATAACCGCTTTGTTTATTTTTTATAATTTGATTGGTTCCACCAACATTAGTGGCAATGATGGCCTTTCCACAGGTTGCTGCTTCTAAAACAGAAGTAGGCAATCCTTCGGTATAACTAGGATTTACAAAAATATGAGATGCTTTTAAAATAGCAATTACTTCATGATGTTTTTTGCTTCCTAATAATTGAATATATTTTTTTAAACCTTTTTTCTGTATAATTTTTTGGAGATTTTTTTCTTGTGGTCCGGAGCCGATTATTAAACACACTATTTTTTTATTAGTTTCTTTTGATGTAATAATATTTTGTATAGCTTGAATTAAATCTTTTATTCCTTTGCCGTCAATTATTCTACCAACAAAGGTAATAATTAGTTTATTTAAATATTTTCTTTGAATGCTTTGAGAAAGTAAGATGTTATCTATATTTTCAATATCTATTCCTCTGTGGATAACAGTTTGACAAGTATTTTTGTTTTTAGTTAGCTGATTACAAAAATTAGCTACTTCTTGGGAAATGGCAATAACTTTGTCGGTAGATTTTAAAATTATTTTTCCAAAAGTATAGTCATAAATTTTAGCAATGAAAGTAACAAATTTTCCGCCAGATTGTACGAAATCAGAACCATGTTCAATATGTAGCCATTTTATTCTTTTAAATTTTGATAAAAATAATGATAGTATGGAGGTTGAAAAAAAACGAGTGTGAGAAATAATTAAGGTGTATTTTTTGTGAAATAAATTATAATACAGTTGCCAGAATTTTAAAGACCAAAATTTGGGTAGTGGGTAATTGGGTACAATTTCAAAAGCAGGAAAGCGTATAATCTTTATATTATCTTTTGTTTCTTGAAGCGGAGTATCCTTAGGTAAGTGTGGAGTAAATACTGTAATTTGATGTTTTCTTTTTTCTAAATAATTATTAAATTCAGCAGAATAAAATTCCAACCCACCAATGTGAGGTGGATAGTAGGGAGAAAAAACTAATATTTTCATAAATTTGTTTGAATGTAAATGCATTATATAGTATAATTAAAAAAAATTAAAGATTTGAATTATGAAAAAAATTTTTCTTATTATTCCAGTTTATAATGAAAGCAAGGTACTGAAAGAAACATTAGAAGAAATTAAGCAATATGGATATGATAAAATTATAGTAGTGGATGATGGAAGTTCAGATGATAGTTTTGATATAGCCAGAAAAGAGTGTTTAGCTTTAAAACTGGAAATTAATAGAGGAAAGGGAGCGGCTGTAAAAACGGGAATAGAAGCGGCTAAAAAATTAGGAGCAGATGTGGTTGTAACATTAGATGGAGATGGGCAACATAATCCTAAAGATATTAAGAAAATGTTACAATTAATAAATGATAAATATGATGTTGTTTTAGGGAGTAGATTAAAAAATCCTCAAGGAATGCCTTGGTATAAAATTATGCATAATCAAATAGGTAATTTTTTTACTTGGATAATTTATGGATTATGGGTTAGCGATAGTCAATCCGGATTTAGAGCTTATTCTAGGAAAGCTATTGATTTAATAGATACCAAAACTGATCGTTATGAATATGATAGTGAAATAATTAGAGAGATTAAAAAACATAAACTAAGCTATACAGAAATTCCCATTGAAGTTCGTTATACACAATATTCTATGAATAAGAAAAATAAACAAAATTTTATTAACGGCATAAAAACGTTAATTAAAATGTTAATTTATAGTTAAGTTAATTTAATTTTTAATAAATGTTAAAAGCTATACTATTTAAAATCTCTTTTTTTCAATGGTTATTGATCGTGGTGGCGCTTTTCTTTATTGTAGATAGAGTTAAAAAGTTTTTTAAAAAAGAATATAAACAAACTTTTTTAAAGTTTATTTTTAGTTTAATTATTTGGGGCGGTGTTTTATTTTTCTCTTTATTTCCAGATGTAGCTCGTCAATTATCAATGAAATTGGGTTTAGGTGAAAATTTAAATGTTTTAATTTTTTTTGGCTTTGTGATAGTTTTTATAATTATTTTTAAGATTTTAGAAATAGTGGAACGTAATGAAAGGAATATAACTGAAATTGTTAGAAAAAATGCGCTAAGAGATTTAGAAAAATATAAAAAGAAGAAAAAATAAATCTAAAATTCAACTAGTTGGCTTTTTTATTTTCTTTATGTCTCAAAATAATCTACTTAAAAATATTCAAAATTATCTTTTTTCTCAACAAGTTTTACAAAAAAAAGATAAAATTATTATAGCTGTTTCAGGCGGTCCAGACAGTGTTTTTCTTTTGAATATTTTTAACCAATTAGCTAAAAAATATCAATGGAAATTAGGCGTAGCGCATATTAATTACAATTTAAGAGGAAAAGATTCTCAAAGAGATGAAAAATTAGTGGAAAATTTAGCTCAAAAATTTAATTATCCCTTTTATTTAAAAAAAATTTCCTTACAGAAAAAAAATGAAGTTAATGAAAATTTTTTAAGAGAAATTAGATATAATTTTTTTGAGAAAATTAGACAACGTTATGATTATAACTGGATTGTTGTAGGGCACAATCAAGATGATCAAGCGGAAACCCTTCTACTTCATTTAATTAGGGGAAGTGGATTGCAAGGATTGTCCGCTATGAATTTTAGAAATAATTATATTGTGCGACCCCTTCTCAATACTAAAAGAGAGGAGATAATAAATTATTTACAAAAATATAAAATAGAATACAGAAAAGATAAAAGTAATAAGAGTTTGAAATTTCTACGTAATAAAATTCGTTGGAAATTGTTACCTTATCTAGAAAAAAATTATAATTCTAAAATTAAAGATAATTTAGCTATTTTAGCTAATAACGTTGCTGATGACTATAATTTTTTAAGAAGAGAAACAGAAAAAATTTTTAGTCAGTGGAAGATTGACTTAAAAAACGAAATAAATGAAATAATTTTTCAAGAAAAAGATTTTTTAAAATTAGATAAAGCTATTCAAAAAATGTTTTTACGTTTAATTTGGGAAAAATTAAGAGGCAGTCTTTTTGATTTTTATAATAATGATATAAATGAAATGTTAAAAATTATTAGAAGTCAAAAAAATAAAATACATCTTTTTAAAAAACAAAATATAACACTACTTAAAAAAGGAGATAAAATAATTATTTCAAAAGTAAGAAATAAAATTAAATAGTAAAATTAATTTTATTAATATTATTTGACAATAAGGAAGAAAAAAAGTTATTATGCTTTTAAAAGCAAAATAATTAAATATTTTTAAAAGAGAAATAAAGACATGGATAAATTAATGAAAAATACTAGTTATATAATTTTAATTTTCTTGTTAATTGCGGGAATGTTAATTTTATATAATGCTCCTAATCAAAAAATAAAAGAGGTTCCTTTAAGTGAGTTAGTTACACAAATAAATGAGAACAAGGTAAAAAAAATAGAAGTTGATGGAACTAATTTAAAAATAGAACTTCAAGATGGAACCAAAGAAAAGGCAGCTAAGGAAATGCAAAGTTCTTTAGGGGAAACTTTAAATGGTTACGGTGTAGATAAAAATAAGTTAAGAGCAGTGGATGTAAAAATAAAACAGCCATCAGTAGCTATGACTTGGGCAGGTATAATATTGCCATTTTTGTTACCCTTTTTATTGATTGCTGGTTTTATCTGGTTTATGATGCGTCAAGCTCAAAGAGGAAATTCACAAGCTCTTTCTTTTGGGTTAAGTAAGGCAAGAATGTTAAATCCAAAAGATAAAAAAAGACGTTTAACTTTTAAGGATGTAGCTGGCAACAAGGAAGCTAAAGAAGAAATGCAAGAGTTTGTTGATTTTTTACGTCATCCTCAAAAATTTCTTAAGATGGGCGCGCGTATTCCTAAAGGAATGCTTTTATTAGGTCCTCCGGGAACAGGGAAAACTTTAATGGCTAAAGCTATAGCGGGAGAAGCCAATGTTCCTTTTTTTAATATAAGTGGTTCTGAATTTGTAGAAATGTTTGTGGGAGTAGGAGCTTCTCGTGTGAGAGATTTATTTAAACAAGCTAAAAAAAATGCGCCTTCTATAATTTTTATTGATGAAATTGATGCAGTGGGTCGTCATAGAGGAGCTGGACTAGGAGGAGGACATGATGAAAGAGAACAAACTCTTAATCAAATACTAGTGGAAATGGATGGTTTTGAAACAGATACTAATGTAATTGTTATTGCTGCTACTAATCGTCCTGATGTTCTAGATCCAGCTTTATTAAGACCAGGTCGTTTTGATAGGCGAATAACTTTAGATTTGCCTGATATAAAAGACAGAGAAGCTATTTTAGAAATTCATGCCAAGAATAAACCTTTAGCTAAAAATGTTAATTTAAAAATAATTGCTCAGAGAACGCCTGGTTTTTCTGGGGCTGATTTAGCTAATTTATTAAACGAAGCGGCTATTTTGGCGGCGCGTAAAGGGAAAAGAGTAGTGCATATGGAAGAATTAATTGAGGCTATAGAAAAAGTATTGTTAGGACCAGAAAGAAAAAGTGCGGGCATGAACAAGGAAGAGAAAAAAATAGTAGCTTATCATGAAGCCGGACATGCTTTAATTGGAGCTATTTTACCTGAAGCTGATCCTATTCAAAAAGTTTCTATTATTTCTCGTGGCAGAGCGGGAGGATATACTTTAGCTGTGCCAGAAAAAGATATTCATTTACATTCTAAACTTTATTTCCAATCAGAGATGGCTGTTTTATTAGGAGGTTATGTGGCAGAAAAAGAAATTTTTGGGGAAGAAAAATTGACCACAGGAGCATCTAATGATTTAGAGAGAGCTACTCATATGGCTAGAGATTTAGTGACACGTTATGGTATGAGTTCATTAGGTCCAAGAACTTTTGGTAAAAAAGAAGAATTAATTTTTCTTGGAAAAGAAATCAATGAAGAGAAAGATTATGCGGAGAGCACAGCTGAAAAAATCGATCAAGAAGTTTCTCGTTTTATTCAAGAAGCAGAAGAAAAAGCCATACGTATTTTAAAGGAAAAGATGTCTATTCTAGAAAAACTAGCTCAAACATTACTAAAGAAAGAAACCATAGAGAAAGAAGAATTTGATCAAATTGTTTTTGGTGAAAATGAACAAGAAGAAAATTTAGAAGAAAAAAAGAATAATTCAGAAATAAAAAAATAAAAACATTTTTTGTTAAATAGTTCAAATACTAATATAAAAATAAAATGAAAGTTAATTTCATTAAAATTATAAAAAATGCTTGGCAAATAACCTGGTATAACAAATACCTTTGGTGGTTCGGAGCAATTATTTTTTCTAGCGGTATAAGTTTTAATTATACCTTTCCTTTTAGTGAGAATTATAAAAATAAATTAGAATTCAATAAAATTAAAATTGAAACGATAAAAAATTTCAAAATCGCTTTTTTTCATTATGAGACAATTATAATTTTTTTTGTTCTTCTTTTTTTTCTTTTTATTTTTTTCTTATGGATATTAAGCGCTATTGGCCAGGGGTCTTTAATAGGGTCTTTGTATAAATTAGCTCGGGGAGAAGAAGTGAGTTTTAAAAAAGGATTAAGAGAAGGATTGCATTTTGGAGTGCCTTTATTTTTATTGGGATTATTATTTTTTTTCTTTAATTTAATTTTAATTTTAATTTTATTTCTTCCTGTAACTTGGTTAATTTTTTCAGCACAATTTATAGCAGGTTTTTTATTGTTTTTTCTAGCCTTACTCATATTATTTCCTTTTATAATTTTTTTCAATTTTCTAAAAATTATAGCCAGTTTTTATATTGTAATAGGAAAGGTAAAAATAATTGATTCTTTAAATTTAGCCTATATTTTTTTAAAAAAACAATGGAAAAATGTTTTGGTTTTAGCTTTACTTTTAATGATCATACGAGCAGTTTTTAGTTTTATATTATTAGCTCCATTTTTAATATTTTTCTTTTTAATTTTGTTATTTAGTATTGGTTTAGGACATATTATCGCAATACAATATTCTATTTTAATAATTGTATCAATTAGTCTAATTTTAATTTTATTATTATTTAACGGAATACTAAATACTTTTTCTTATGCCAGTTGGTTTTATTTATTTGTAGAAACTGCTGATAAACAATCCCCAGATGATTTTTCTGAAAAAGATCTTAATTCAGATCTTGAGAAAGATGTTTTATTGCCAGAAAAAAAAGCGCCCGTAATTAGTAAGAAGTAATTTTTATGTCTTTAATTAAAACAGAGAAAGAAATAAATCTGATGCGTGCTAGTGGAAAACGTTTAGCTCAGGTAATGATGGAATTAGAGAAAAATGTTCTGCCAGGAAAAAATACATTATCTCTAGATAATTTAGCGGAAAAATTAATTCTTTCTTTAGGTGGAAAGCCAGCTTTTAAAAATTATGGAGATCCTGTTAATCCTTTTCCGGCAACAATTTGTGCTTCTCTTAATGAAGAAATAGTGCATGGTATTCCTTCAAAAGAAAAAATGTTGAGAGAAGGAGATCTTTTAAAAATTGATATAGGGATGATTTATAAAGGTTATTATTCTGATATGGCAAGAACTTTTCCCGTAGGAAAAATTAGTTCTGAAGCACAAAAAATAATGGAGGTAGTGCGGAAAAGTTTTTTTTTAGGAATAAAAAGCTTAAAAGAAGGAGCCTGGTTAAGTGATTATTCTAAAGCTGTGCAAAAATATGTGGAGCAAAAAGGTTTTTCCGTGGTAAGAAATTTAACTGGACATGGAATAGGAAAAGAACTACACGAAGAACCTTCCGTTTATAATTTTTATGATCAGAAAAACTATAGAGATATGCCTTTGAAAAAAGGAATGACTTTAGCTTTAGAACCGATGATAAATCAGGGAACTTTTGAAACAATTTTAGGGGAAGATGGTTGGGTTTTTGTTACAGCAGATCGGAAATTAAGCGCTCATTGGGAAAATACAATTTTAATCACAGAAAAAGGAGTAGAAATCTTGACGGAAACAAAAAAATAATTAAAATAATAAAAGTAATAATTAATCTATCTATTTAAACATATGAGTAACGTAAATATTCAACCATTAGGAGACAATCTTCTTTTAGAACCAATTGTTAATGATGAACAAAAAACAGAAAGTGGCATTTATCTTCCTGAAACAGCGGAAGGGGAGAAACCACAAGAAGGGTTAGTTGTAGCCACAGGAGATGATGAAAAAATAAAAGTAAAGAAAGGAGACAAAGTAATTTTTAAAAAATTTAGTGAAACGGAAATAAAAGTGGAAAACAAAGATTATTATATTATTAAAAATGAAGATATTCTAGCTGTGATTAAATAATTTTTTCTTAAACAAACTTAATTGTGGATAACTTTAAGATATATTTATTTGACAAGAAACTAAGTTTATTTTAAAATAAACTTAGTTTTTGTTTAGATTTGTATTTTTTAAATTTAACTAAAAAATAAAAATAAAAATATGTTAAAAAAAATATTTTTAGCGTTAGTAATTTTAATTGGTATAAGCGCAATCTCTTTTAATGTTGAAGCTGGAAGCAATGATAATGTTAGAGGTTGGTTATGGGCCGGAAGTGATACTAATTTTGGTTGGATAAGTACTAATAATATTACTGGTGGAGGAAATGTTAATTATGGACTTAATATTCCTGCTAATGATGGTAATGTGACAGGATATGCTTGGAGCGAAAATTTAGGATGGATTAATTTTGAGCCTGAAGGTCCTTATCCAGCTGCTCCTAATTATAGCGTTAAAAGAGTAGGTAATAAACTGGAAGGTTGGGCTAGAATAGTGAGTATTCAAACTGCTAGTTCAATAGGTAATTCTGGCGGTTGGTTGGGTTGGATTAAAATGAGTGGGACAGTTCAAGTTGGAGGTTATTATGGAGTTACGATTACCCCTAGTAGTGGTCAGCTAAAGGGTTATGCTTGGTCTGATGAATTAGGTTGGATTGACTTTAGTAGAGCCCAAACTAATCCGACAGTAACACATCATTTAAATATTTGTAATATTTGTAGTAGCGGTAATCCTTTGCCAGCATTAACTATGAATATAAATGATACTAGAAATTTAAGAGCTTGTTTAGCTGATAGTGCTAGTAGTTGTTCGGGAACAGATGTAACTGCTAGTGCTAGCTGGAATGATACAAATAGTCCTCAGGATGCCGTTAGTATTCCTTCTAAAGGAACTGTTCAAGCTAATAAGGCTGGTAGTGAAAATGTAAATGTTTCATATAATGATAATGGGAATTCTCTAAGTAATAGTTTGCTAGTTAATGTATCAGATAATAGAAATTTAGTTGTTTGTGAAAATTCTTGTACAGGAGGAACATTAGTAAATACTCTTCAAATGAAAAAAGGAAATACTCAAAATTTAAAAGCTTGTTTAGTTACTAACTCTAATAGTTGTTCGGGAATAGATGTAACTACTAGTGCTAGCTGGAATGACACAAATAATCCTCAGGATGCCGTTACTATTCCTTTTAAAGGAACTGTTCAAGCTAATAAGGCTGGTAGTGAAAATGTAAATGTTTCATATAATGGTAAAAATACTTCTTTTACAGTTAATGTAACAGGAGGAGTAGATGACTGGAGAGAGGTAACTCCTTAAAATTAAAAACGAGAAAATAAAAATAAATATTAAAAAATAAAAATATGAAATTTTTAAAAAATAACATAATGACCAATAGAAAGGTTTTAGGTGTAACTATTGTAATTGTATTAATATTTATTTTGGGTTTAATAATCTTTTTAGGTTTTTTTAAGAAGGAATCTTACGAATATTATTTGTCTAAAATGAATTTAAATAGATTTAAATTTAAAAATTATAATAAAAAGATTCATAAAGAGGTTGATTTTAACAATACACCTCTTTCTGATAAAGAAAAAGAAGAAATACGCGTTCTTTTGGAAAAAGAAAAAAATAATTCAAGAAATTCAGATTTAACATCGGATCAAGAAAATGAAAATTTCAAAAAAATTGATTCAATTTTAAAGAAGAGCTTGGTTAGTAACAGACCTCTTTCTGATAAAGAAAAAGAAGAAATACGCGTTCTTTTGGAAAAAGAAAAAAATAATTCAAGAAATTCAGATTTAACATCGGATCAAGAAAATGAAAATTTCAAAAAAATTGATTCAATTTTAAAGAAGAGCTTGGTTAGTAACAGACCTCTTTCTGATAAAGAAAAAGAAGAAATATGCGCTCTTTTGGAAGAAATTCAAAGAAACCGATAAAAAATATTATTAATAAGATATAGTGTAATTGAATTTAAAATAAATAATAATTAATTTAATTTAATAAACTAAAACTATGAAAAAAGAAATGAAAACCAATCATTGGTTAGGGATAATTATTACGGGAATTATGTTAGGTGCTTCTATCCAATTTGCAATGGCTTGGACAGAACCTTCCTCAAAGCCTCCCAAGGGTAATTTGGCTGCACCACTCAATGTGGGGAATAAATTTCAAGAAAAAGCAGGAGGATTGTTTATCAATAGAGATAATGTATCTGGATTTGGGTTGATGAATAGAAATTATTTAATTAATTATGGTAGTATTATTGCTATGCATGGGGGAAATGTTATTGCGTCAAAAGATGTACGTGCCTCTGGTGATGTAATAGCTGATGATCAGGTGTATGCAGGAAGCGGTAAGTATAATCTAATATTAGGAACAGTAAATTCTGTTAGTGATTATAGAAAAGTAGATAATATAGGTGGTCCTTGGATTTATGCTTTTAATTCTTCTCCTGACGCACATTCTTTAAATGGATCTATAGGAATTAGAGTTCGTCCTTTAGGTAGCCAGGCTGGATTGGTAGTAGGAAAAGGTAAGGGAAGATGGGCTGATGTATGGGCAAGGACGTTTCATTATACTTCTGATAAAAGATTAAAAAAAGACATTAAGACAATTAATAATGCTTTAGAAAAAATAACTAAAATTAGAGGAGTAGAATATAAAATGAAAGATGGTAATGTTCCAGGAATGGGGGTAATTGCTCAAGAAATTGAAAGTCAATTTCCCGCTTTAGTGAGCACTGGTCCTAGTGGCTATAAAACCGTTGAATATAATGGTTTTATAGGTGTTTTTATAGAAGCTTTTAAAGAGCAGCAAAAGCAAATAAAAGAACAACAAAAAGAAATTGATGAACTTAAACAAGCTCTTCAAGAGCTAAAAAATAGACAGTAGAACAAAATAAATTTCTTTTATAATTAAAACCAACCTTTTGGCGAGGTTGGTTTTTAAAATGGATATTTAAATAGCCAGAAGGAAAAATACTTTTTAAAAATTTAAAAATATTTTTTGAATTTAAACTTATTGGTTTAAAAATATATAAAATATTTAGAAAATAGAATTAGAAAAAACTATAAATTAAAGAAAAGACTATTAAAGGAAGTTAATTGTATATCATTTTTTAAAAGTTTGAATAGAGTTTTAGATGAATTTTTAAAAAAAGATTTATATAGGAATATGGAGGAATGTTCAAGATGCATTCTTTTAATAGAGTTATTTGACAAAAGTTAAAAATTAATTTACACTAGTAAAGTTAAATAAAATATAATTTAAAGTCCCTTTTTATTTCACCTCTAAATCTTAAGAGGATAAGATAAAAACGTGCCGATAAAGTAGCAGGCAAGGGTCTTTATCGGTTTTTTAGTAAGTAAAATAAATTTAAAAAAATATGGAATATGAAATTTTGTATTTAATAGGAGAAAGTCAAGAGAATAATTTAGTAACAATTAAAAAAGAAGTAGAAGGTATTATAATTAAACAGGGAGGAAAATTTTTAGAAGAAGAATGGATAGAGCAAAGAAAATTAGCTTATCCTATTCAGCACGAAAAAAGAGGAACTTATATAGCGCGTCGTTTTGTATTACCTGATAAAGATCAGCGATTTAAAGATAAGATTAAAAAAGATTTCATTGGTAATATTACTCGTAAATTAAATTTGCAAGATAATATTTTACGTTTTATAATAGTAAAAGCAGAAGAATTGCCGCCTTTAGAAAATAAAGAAATTGCAGAAATTAAGCCAGCAAAAGACAAAAAGGAAAATTTAAAAAACAATAAAGAAGAATCAAAGATAGAAAAGAAAAAAACTGATTCAAAAACGAAAAAAACTGAAACAACAAAACTGAAAAAAGAAGATAAAATAGAAAAAAAAGAAGTTGATAAAAATAAAGAAACTAAAGCAGAAGTTAAAAAAGATATTCTAGAAGAAAAAGATAAAATGTCTTCTCAAAATACAGAAAACAAGAAAAAAGAAGATTCAACACTAGAAAGTGATAAAGGTGATGATATTGATAAGAAGTTAGAAGAAATTTTAAACATTTAATTAAAATTAATTTTTTAATCTTTTTCAATTAAAAAAATTGAAAAAATAAAACTATGAATGTTAATA
Organism: Candidatus Moraniibacteriota bacterium; assembly: GCA_026985555.1. GTDB lineage: Bacteria > Patescibacteriota > Minisyncoccia > Moranbacterales > UBA9337 > JALSQF01. The sequence goes on from JALSQF010000003.1 coordinate 135,314, forward strand.
AAGTAATTTTAGTAGGTCGTTTAACTCGTGATCCCGAATTAAGAAATACAAATTCTGGACAACCGGTAGCTACAATTAATTTAGCTACTAATCGTTTTTGGACTGATCAATCGGGACAAAAACAAGAACAAACAGAATTTCATCGTGTAGTTATGTTTGGAAGATTAGCAGAAACAGTTAGCCAGTATTTAATTAAAGGCCAAGAAGCTTACATAGAAGGACGTTTGCAAACTAGAAGTTATACGGATAAAAGTGGAGTAGAAAAATATACTACAGAGGTAATAGCGAATGATATTCAATTTGGAAGTAAGCCTCAAGGATCAAATTCTGGAACATATAATCAAAACATTTCTAATCAAAATCAAGCAGTAGAAAAAAATAACGAAAATGATACAAAAAATAATGTATCAGGAGAAACTAAAAATACATCAGAAGAAGAAATACCTACTATAAATTTAGATGAAGAAGATGATGAAATAAAAATTGAAGATGTTCCTTTTTAATAATAAGATTTAAAGTTAGAATTTATATTTAAATATTAAGAAATAATTTTATGGAAAAGAAAAGTTGTTATTTTTGTCAAAATAAAATAGATCATATTGATTATAAAGATGCTTATCTTTTAAGACGTTTTTTGAATTCTCAAGGAAAAATTTATCCTCCTAAACGTTATGGCACTTGCGCTAAACATCAACGTCGTTTAACTCAAGCAATTAAAAGAGCTAGAATTATGGCGCTAGTTCCTTTTGTGATTAAATAATTCTTATTATGTTAGGTATTTCAGAAATTAAGTCAGGAAAAAATATTGAACTTAATGGTCAGCCCTATAAAGTTCTTTCTCACGAACATTCAAAAATGGGAAGAGCAGGGGCTGTTTTAAGGACAAGATTAAAAAATTTAAAAACAGGAGCTGTTTTAGAAAAAACTTTTCAAGGAGCAGATAAAGTAAAAGAAGCTGATTTAGAAATTAATCGGGCACAATATCTTTACAAAGATAATAATGACTATATTTTTATGAATCAGGATAATTTTGAGCAATTTACGATTACTAGTCAAAATTTAGGTGATAGCGCTAATTATTTAATAGAAGGAACTGAAGTTAATATTTTAATTTATCAAGGAGAACCTATTAACATTGAATTACCGGTTAAAATGAAGTTTAAAGTGGTTGATGCGCCTCCAGGAATAAAAGGTGATACAGCTTCAGGTGGTAATAAATTAGTAACATTAGAAACCGGAATGAAAATTAGCGCCCCTCTTTTTATAAAAGTTAATGACACAGTGATAATTAATACAGAAAAAGGAGAATATGTTTCTAGAGGTTAATTTTTTTTATTTTTCTATTTAATTATTTGAAAAAATTATGGTAGATAGTTTACGTAAAAATAAAGGCCATAATTTAAAGAGTCAAAAAAAATTTAAAGATAAATATAACAATATATCAAAAGAAAAAAACAAAGGAAAGATAAATCAAGAAACACTTTTTATAGTCAATAAAATTTCTAAAAAACAAATATTTAAACGTTGGTTAAAACGTTTTTTTCTTTTCTGCTTCATTTTATTTTTTTCAATGTTAATGTTAGCAGGATTTTTATTATTTAGATTTTCTCAGACGAGCAAAAAGGTGATTATTGTAAAAAATAAGCAAAAGTTTTCACAGTCAGAAAATGTATTTGCTACAGCTAAATTAGCTTTTAATTTGTTGCAGATTAAAAATAAAAATTTTCAAAATATTGATTTAAAAGGTAAGGAAAGAGAACAAATTAATATTTTACTTTTAGGAATTGCAGGAAAAGGGAAAGCCGGTACTAATTTAACAGATACAATTATGTTAATGAGTTTAAATTTAAAAAAGAAAAAAATTGCTTTACTTTCTTTACCAAGAGATTTATATTATCTTAATCACAACTCTCAAGAAGAAGAATTTTCTGGAGCCAAAATAAACTCCTTGTATCAAAGAGGAATCAATCAACATAAGGGAGCTCAATATATCGTGAAAGCCGTGGAAAATGTTACAGGTTTGCCTGTTGATTATTACTTTATTTTAGATTTTGATGGTTTTAAAAAAATTATAGATGATATAGGTGGAATAGATATTTATTCTGAAAGAGATTATTATGATACACGTTATCCTGGACCTAATTATAGTTATGAAACATTTCAACTGAAGAAAGGCTGGCATCATTTAAATGGAGAAACAGCTTTGAAATATGCTAGAGAAAGACACAGTGATCCAGAGGGTGATTTTGGTAGAGCTAAAAGACAACAGCAAGTGATTCAAGCCGTAAGAGATAAAATATTTTCACAAAATTGGTTGAATATTTTTAAAATGAATAAATTATTAGGAAATATAGAAAATAATTTGAAGACCAATGTTGATTTAGATGATATAGATGATTTTGTTTTTTTAGCTTATAATTTAGATACAAAAAATATTATCAATAAAGCAGTAGATGCTTGGAAACAGGATAGTTTGTTAAGAGTAGATCATTTGAATATGAATGGAATAAGAGCTTTTATTTTAGTTCCTAAAAAAGGTTACGCTGATTATTCAGATATTCATCAATTAACTAAAAATTTGTTTCAATAATTAAAAATTTAAATTATATTAATATGTCTTATGTTTTCTATCAAGGCAAAGTTAGACCTTTGCGACAAATTAAAATTAATCCTTACGATTTAGGATTTTTAAGAGGCTATGCTGTTTTTGATGTAATGAAAGTAGTTAATCAAAAACCTTTTTTAATCAAAGAACATTGGAAGCGTTTAAAAAATTCAGCTCAACAACTCAATATGAAAATGCCATTAAATTGTCAAGAATACAGAGCTAATGTTAAGCAACTTTTAAAATATAATAAATTTTCTTCCGCTATTTTAAGGACGGTTTTAAGTGGTGGTTTTTCTCAAGATGGATTTACTTATGAAGGTGATACAAATTTTTTAATTTTTTTAGAAAATGCTGAACCATTATTTCCTTCTCATAAAGTTTATACTCAGGGATCTAAAATTATTAGTGTTCATTATAAAAGGGAGATACCTACAGCTAAGGTAACTAATTATCTAGAAGCTTTGCGTTATCAAAAAGAAAAAAAGAAAAATAAAGCTTTGGAAATAGTTTTTTTCTGGGAAAATTTGGTTTTAGAAGCTTCTACCTCTAATATTTTTATTGTAAAAAAGAGTACAATTATTACTCCACGAGAAAATATTTTATTGGGAATTACTAGAAACTTAGTAATTAAATTAGCGCAAAAAAATAAGTTTCTTGTAAAAGAAAGAGATATTAAAATTAAAGAATTATTTCAAGCTGACGAAGTTTTTTTGACAGCTTCTAATAAAAATATAGTTCCTGTGGTAAAAGTGGATAATAAATTGATTAAAAACGGAAAAGTTGGAAGAGTAACTCAGAAATTAATGGACATAATGCAAGATTATTTAAAAAAATATTAGAAATAAGGAGTGTTTGACTTATCTTATTTTTAAGTTAAACTAAAGATAATTAGTGTAATTTATAATAATAATTATTATAAGAATCTAGCAGACACGCTATTTTAATTAAGCATAAGTATTTGATTAAAATAAAGTGTTTAGTAGATGTTCTTATAATAATTAAAATTTTTATGTTAGAAGAAAAAAAATGGACTCTTCAGTTAGGAGGAAGGGAATTAATAGTAAAGTCAGGATTATTTGCAGAGCAAGCTAATGGATCAGTTAGAGTGCGTTATGGAGAAACAGAGGTTTTAGCTACAGCGGTAATGAGCGAAAAACCTTCAGCGAATTTAGGATACTTTCCTTTAATGGTTGATTATGAAGAACGTTATTATGCGGCGGGAAAAATAAAGGGATCTCGTTTTATCAAAAGAGAAGGTCGTCCTTCAGACGAGGCTATTTTAGCGGGACGAGCGGTGGATAGATCTATCCGTCCACTTTTTAATTCTAGAATGCGTCAAGATGTGCAAGTAATTATCACTGTTCTTTCTTATGATGGCGAAAATGATCCTGATTTTATTTCTATAATAGCTGCTTCTTTAGCTTTAACTATTTCTGATATACCTTGGAATGGTCCCATTGGAGCAGTAAAAATAGGAAAATTAAATGGTGAGTTTATTTTAAATCCTTTAGTTGAAGAAAAGGAAGAGGGAAGTTTAGATCTAACCGTAGCTGGAACTAGAGATAAAATTAATATGATAGAGGCAGGCTTAAAAGAAACTCCAGAAGAAGAGATTTTAGCCGCTTTAGAATTAGCGCAAAAAAACATTAGTAAGATAGTAGATTTTATTAATGAAATAAAAAAAGAAATAGGTAAAGAAAAAAGAGAAGTTTTTCTTTTGCAAGCGGAAAAAGAAATAGAAGAAAAAATAAAGGATATTTTAAATAAAACAGAATTAGAAAAAATTATTTTTTCTCAGGAGGAAAAACATGTTAAGGATGAGAAATTAAATCAGTTACAGGATAAAGCTAAGAAATATTTAGAAGAAAATTATACAGGAGAAAAATTAGAAGAATTGCTTCAAATAGTAACTATTCTTTTTGATGAAATGGCTGATGAAATAGTTCATAAAAATATTTTAGAAAAAGAATTACGCCTAGATAAACGCAAATTAAATGAATTGCGTCTTATTAGTAGCCAAGTTAGAGTTTTATCACGAACACATGGTTCAGGATTATTTAATAGAGGAAAAACGCAAGTACTGACTGTTACTACTTTGGGTGCTCCAGGTGATGAACAAATAATTGATACAATGGAAACGGATTCTAAAAAACGTTATATTCATCATTATAATTTTCCTCCTTATTCTGTGGGAGAAGTGAGATTTATGCGAGGTCCAGGAAGAAGAGAAATCGGGCACGGAGCTTTAGCAGAGAAAGCTTTGTTACCAGTTTTACCAGATAAAGAAGAATTTCCTTATACTATGTTGTTAGTATCAGAGGTGCTTTCTTCCAATGGTTCTTCTTCTATGGCTTCTACGTGTGGTTCCACTTTATCATTGATGGATGCAGGTGTGCCAATTAAACGTCCAGTAAGTGGAATTGCTATGGGAGTAATTATTGATGAAAAACAGAAAGATAATTATAAAATATTAACTGATATTCAAGGAATGGAAGATCATTACGGAGATATGGATTTTAAAGTGGCGGGAACAGAAAAAGGAGTTACAGCTTTGCAAATGGATGTTAAGGTGGAAGGAGTAAGTATAGATATTTTAAGGCAAGCTTTAAAACAAGCGCGAAAAGCGCGGATGGAAATTTTAGAAGTAATGTTAAAAACCATTGACAAACCTCGTTCTGAATTATCTCAATATGCTCCACGAATAATTCATATGAAAATAAATCCAAATAGAATTAGGGATGTAATTGGCTCTGGAGGAAAGGTAATTAATGAAATTATAGATGAAACAGGAGTAGCTATTGATATAGAAGATGACGGTTCTATCTTTATTACTTCTAGTGATGAGGTTAGCGCGCAAAAAGCTAAAGAATGGATAGAAAATCTTACTAGAGAAATAAAGGTGGGAGAAGTTTTTAAAGCGCGAATAACCAAAATTATGAATTTTGGGGCTTTTGCGGAAATTTTACCAGGACAAGAAGGGTTAATTCATATTTCAGAATTAACTGATCACAGAGTAAATAAGGTGGAAGATGTAGTTAAGGTAGGAGATATTGTTCCAGTTAAAGTTAAAGAAATAGATAGTCAAGGACGTATTAATTTAAGTAGAAAAGAATTACTGAAAACACAAAAATAATTTAATTATTAAAAATAAAATTTATGATTAAAAAAATAACATCAAAAGGAAGTGTTTTAGTTTTTTCTTTAATTATTATGTTTCTTATTCTTTCGGTAGTTTTAGGAATTACTAAAGTAGTAGTTACTCAACAACAAACCTCTTCTGTTACTAGTAAATCAACTCAAGCTATTCAGATAGCCAATAGTGGATTAGAGAAAGTATTAAATAAGAAAAAAGATACTACTAATACTCAAATACAAGACTTAGCTGATAAACCTAATGATTGTGAAAATGGAATTATATCTTATAGTTTATTAGGAGGACAAGTGACTATATCTTTTTTTAATAATAATAATTCTATTAATAATTGTTCTGGTTCTGTTAGTAATATTAAAAAAATAAAGTCAGTGGGTGAAATTAATGGAATCAAGCGCGCTATACAAGTTACTGTTGAATAAAATAGTTTAGTTTAAAAATTGAGAAATATTTTAAAAATAAATTAGTTAGTAGATTAATTTTTAGCTAGTGAAAAATATTAAAGAACGAATTAAAAAGAGGATAGAAAAATTAAGAAAAGAAATAGATCATCATCGTTATCTTTATCATGTTTTAGATAAGCCCGAAATTACTGATGAAGTGTATGATTCTTTAATGGAAGAATTAAGAAAGCTAGAAGACAAATATCCGGAATTTGATTCTCCTGTTAGTCCAACTAAAAGAATTGGTGGAAAACCTCTAGAAAAATTTAAAAAAGTAAAACATAAATACAAACAATGGTCTTTTGATGATGTTTTTGATAAAAATGAACTAACAGAATGGCAAGAAAAAATTATCAGATTAGTTAAAAAAAAGGATTTGTCATTAGAAAATTTCTCAAGTTTAGAAATAATCAAAAATATTTTTCAAGGATATTGTTGCGAATTAAAAATAGATGGTTTAAAAATCATTCTTGTTTACAAAAAAGGAATTTTTAAACAAGCAATAACCAGAGGAGACGGAGTTACAGGTGAAGATGTGACAGCTAACGTTAAAACCATTCAGAGCATACCGTTAAAATTAAATTATATAGTGGATTTAATTGTGGTAGGGGAAATTTGGATGAGCAGGCAAGAACTAGAACGATTAAATGCACAGAGAAAAAAAGAAGGAAAGTCTCTCTTTGCTAACGCACGTAATGCAGCCGCAGGATCAATTCGTCAATTAGATCCGCGTATAGCAGCTAAACGTAGATTAGATAGTTTTATTTATGATATAGATGAAATAATTTTAAATAATCAAATTATTTCGGAGTTAAAGAAAGATCATATTTTTTGGGATAAAAATTTAAAAAAACCAACTACCCAGTTTCAAGAACTAAAACTTTTAGAAAAATTAGGATTTAAAGTTAATCAAAACTACAAATTAATTGATAATATTGGAGCTATTGAAAAATATTATCAGTTTTGGGCTCAAAGGAGAAAAAATAATAAAGTATTAAATTATGATATAGATGGTATAGTTATTAAAATAAATTCGCAAATTATTCAAGAAAAACTAGGTTACACGGGAAAATCTCCGCGTTGGGGCGTTGCTTATAAATTTCCAGCAGAAAAAGTTACTACCATTGTAAAGGATATTCAAGTGCAAATTGGAAGAACAGGTGTTTTGACTCCCGTAGCTTATTTAAAACCAGTGCGTGTAGCAGGTTCTTTAGTTAGTCGGGCTACTTTACACAATGAAGATGAAATAAAAAAATTAGATATTAGGATTGGTGATACGGTTGTTATTCAAAAAGCGGGAGATATAATTCCTGAAGTAGTAGGCGTATTAAAAAATTTAAGAACAGGTCGGGAAAAAAAATGGAGAATGCCTCAGCAATGTCCTATTTGTGGAGGAGAAGTAAAAAAAATCATTATTTCTAAAAACAAAAAGCAAAAGGAATTAAGCGCTGCTCATTATTGTCTAAATCCACATTGTTTTGCTATAGAAATACAAAAAATAATTCATTTTGTTAGCAAGAAAGGTTTTAACATTGAAGGATTAGGAGAAAAAATTATAGAACAATTAGTTAATGCAGGACTTATTGTTACCCCGGTTGATATTTTTGAATTAACAGTTGGTGATTTACAGCCATTAGAAAGATTTGCTGAAAAATCAGCTCAAAATTTAATTCAAGCTATTCAAAAAAGTAAGAAAATTAATTTAACTAATTTTTTGTATGCTTTAGGTATTCGTTATATAGGAGAAGAAACAGCCGTTTTAATTGCTAAAAATATTAACCAGTTTAGTGGTAAAGAAATAAAAACTCCTTTAGATTTATTGAAAGTTTTTTCTCAAGTAAAATCTGATGATTGGTTGAAAATTAAAGGAATAGGAGAAAAAGCAGCCGAGAGTTTGATAGAATGGTTTAGTGCTAAAAAAAATCAGCAACTTCTCAGAAAACTAACTAAAGTTGGCATTAAAATAATAAATCCTCTTTTACATTTACAAACTCAGAAAAATATTTTATCTGGAAAAACATTCGTTTTTACAGGAGAACTAAAAGAATTTACTAGAGAAGAAGCCAAAGAAAAAATTCGTTATTTAGGCGGTCAACCGGTTTCTTCAGTGAGTAAGAAAACGGATTATGTAGTGGTGGGTAAAAATCCAGGTTCTAAATATGAAAAAGCTAAGAAGTTAGGAGTAAAAATTATTTCAGAAAGAGAATTTAAAGAAATTTTAACAAAAAATTAAATAAATTATTTGCTAAAGATGTAAAGATAGTTTATAATAAATTCAAATTTAAAGCATTAGTAAAAAATACATGTGGAGCTTGATTAAAAAAAATAAAAAAAATAAAAAAGAAAGTAGCAGTAAATCGCGTTTATCTAAAGAGGATTATCAAGACTTGTTATCCCGTGTGCATACGATGCAAGATGATATAAATAGTGTTGTTAGAAAAAAAACGAGTAAGATATATTATAGTGAAAATGGACAAAAGGATAAAAACAAAGAATATGATAAAAAACAGGATTTGCCCATTACAGAATCAAATAGTCCTTTTCTAAATGATGTTGAAAATGACGAAACTACCTTTGATAATTTGGATAAAAAAATAAAGCAAGTAGAAGAAAATAGAAAAGGGCAGAAGAAAACAGAAAATCAATCTCAAGATCAATCTCAGCTTGATATAAAAAATAACACGAAAGAACAAATAGAAGAAAAGACTGAAAATACTTATTTGGATAAGTCTAATAAATATTTTGAAAATGAAGAAATAACAGATGATAAAAATTTTACTCAATTGAGTGAAAAGGACGAATATAATCAAAAAAAATCAGAAAGAGATAAGCAACAAGAAAATAACAATTTATCTTTTGAAAATCCTTATGCTGATATGTGGAAAAAAGATGATAATTTACAAAAATCAGCGATTAATCAAGGAGTTACACAAGAAACTAAAAATGAAATTTCTGAATCTAAAAAAAATAATTATTTCTCTTCTCAAGATAAGAATAAAATTAAAAAGTCATTTTCTGATATTGCTCCCGCTCCCGAACCAAAAAATCAAAAGAGTTATTCTTTAAAAACAGGCATTGTAGTAGCTATGCTTGGCATTATTTTAGTAACCTTAGGTTGGGGAGGATATTATTATTGGAAAAAAAATTATTCTTTGCCAGATTATATAAAAGACTATGATACGAAAGCAGACAAAAAACAAATAGAAAATAAAAAAGAATTAGAATATTCTTTAACGGGTCCTAATTATTTTTTATTGGATACAGAAACAACTAATAAGGAAAGCATACGACAAGAATTAATAAAAATAAGTCAAAAAATAAATCAAACTGATTATAATAATAAATTAGTTAAGTTTATTGTTACAGATAAAAACAATAATCCCTTAGCATTTTCTCGCTTCGCTTATTTATTTAAGCTTAATTTAAACAACAATCTAACCAATCTTTTAGATGAAAAATTTTATTTTTGTTTCTTTAATGATAATGGCAAGGTTCACTCTGGTTTAATAATTAAAATTAAGAAAGATCAAAAGAATAATTTAAATTCAATGTTATTCAAAGATCAAAACAATTTAGTAAAACAGCTTTCCCCATTATTTTTAAACAAAAAAATAGATTTTAATAAAAAATATGTTTTTAAAGAAAGTTCTTACAAAGATCTAAAAATTCATTATGTTAATATAGATAATCAAGATGGTTCATCCATAGACTATACCTTTACTGATAAATATTTTCTTTTAGGCACGAGTAAAAATACATTAAGAAGTATTATAGATAACTTAGAATAAAATATTTTACAATTTTTTTAAAATACCTTATAATAAAATTAAGTTAAAATAACTAACAAAAATAAAATTATGGAGAAAGAAAATAAAAACAAAATTCTTTATTTAGTTTTAGCTATCGTTGTTATTATTGGTTTAGTTATTCTTCTAATGATTATGTTTAACAGAAAGACAACTACCAAATCAATATCAAAACCAGCTAAGGTTACTAAGAATGTTAAGGAAATTAAGAAAGAAGTTAAGGAGGTTAAAGAAGAAATTGATGATAAAGAACCTCGTTTGGAAATTAAAAGTAATAATAATGAATTTCATGCTGGAAATAGTGGATATTTTAAATTAATTTATACTAACGAAAAAGGAAAAGAAAAAGATGTAACTCAAGAATCTGAGTGGGCGTCTAATAATTCAAAAATATTTTCAATTTATAATTTTCCTAAAAATAAAAAAGGTTTTTTCATTCCTCAGCAGATAGGTAAAGCAGAAATTTATGCTGAATATAATGGAATATATACTACTTTTCCAGTAGAAGTAAAACCAACTTTATTAGAATTAGGTTGTGATGTTATTCCTATAACACGAGATTTAAACAAAGTAGAAACAAAATCAAAAGATGTTATTACAGCTAGAGTTGGTGAGGAGCTTGAATTTATCTTTACTTATATGCAATCAGGAACTCCTTATTATACTTATGAAGCATTTGGTGATGATGGCTTGAAAAGTAATCAGCCAATTTTTAGTTTTATTTATAAGAAACCTGGTATTAAACATGTTTATCTAAAAACTACAGATTTTACTGGTCAGACAGCAGAAGCTGATTGTCCAATAATTAAAGTGGTTCAGTAATAATTTTATTAATTATTTATTTTTTAAAAAAATGATCAATAAAAAAAGAATATTAATTTTTGACTTTTGGAAACTGTTAGCTTTATTGTTAATAATTTATACATATTTTGGAGGTGTACAATTAAAAGCTGAAGCCAGGGTTTATTTTACGGAGGGTTCGATATCTCCTCAGTGTGGTTCTTGTGATCATCCTAATTATGATTATTTTAAAGAAGTTCATTTTGATTCTCCGTTTCAAGGGCAAATTTTTTATCCTGGTAGTCCTATACACATCAAAGGTTATATAAAAACAAATGAAAAAGCATCTTATCGTTGCAAAGTAGGGGGTAAGTGGACTTGGGGTAAAGTAACTGGTGCTTTATTTAATATGATTTTAGGAAAAGATATAAATGGTGTTAGTAATAATGTTTCCTGTACTACCATATGGGCAACTAAGTGTACCTCTGGTTCTTATCCTCATATAGGTATTATAAAAAGAAATGATTATGTTTTAAATTCAGGAGGAGGTAATATTCAACATGTCGGTAACGAAGAATCACATAAAAGTTCCAATGGTCGTATATATTTTGATAAAACTTTTACTATTCCTGTAGATTGGGCTAATAATGATAATAATTCAGAAAAAACAGATTATTTACGAATTTATCCCGTATTTTCAACTTGTAACAGTCAAGATATTGGAGTAAATATAGGTAGTTTTTATTTACCAATCAATATTAGGCCTAACAAAATTAACGGACAATGTGCTATAGGACATTATTATTGTTTAAAAGGAAACTCTATCAATCATCATTACAATTCTTCTTCTAGTACTTATACTTGGCAATGTCAAGGAGTTAATGGAGGAACTACAGCTAGATGTGTTCAGAGATTAGCTATTAATGGTCGATGCGCCCTTATACATAATCAATGTAATAGGGGTGCTTCACGAGATATTCCTGATACATCAACCCAATGGAGATGGCAATGTGTAGGAACAAATGGAGGTTCTAATATTACTTGTTCCGAAGATAAACCAACTTTATCTTTCACTGCTAATCCTAATCCAGTTAATTATAATACAGCTTCTAATCTAAGATGGACAACTAGTCATGTGCAAAGTTGTTATGCTTCAGGAGCTTGGCGTGGTTGGAAAAGTAACACCGGAGGAAGCCAATCTACAGGTCCTTTAACTTCTAGTAAAACATATTCTTTAGAATGTTGGAATTCTCAAGGAAATAGCACGGGAAGAAAAACGGTTACGGTTAATGTTAATAGAGTCAATGGTCAATGTGCTTCTAGACATAATCAATGTAATAGGGGTGCTTCTCAAGATATTCCTGATACATCAACTCAATGGAAATGGCAATGTTTAGGAACAAATGGAGGTTCTAATATTACTTGTTCCGAAGATAAACCAACTTTATTTTTCACTGCTAATCCTAGTTCAGTTGATTATGGTAAAACTTCTAATTTAAGCTGGACGACTAGTCATGTGCAAAGTTGTTATGCTTCAGGAGATTGGCGTGGTTGGAAAAGTAACACCGGAGGAAGCCAATCTACAGATTCTTTAACTTCTAGTAAAACATATTCTTTAGAATGTTGGAATTCTCAAGGAGATAGCACGGGAAGAAAAACGGTTACGGTTAATGTTAATGCAGTCAATGGTGAGTGTAATAATGAGGATGCAAAAACTTATGATTGTCATGCTACAAGTTTTACCAAAGGAATATTTTGTAATAAAGGAACTCCAAACCCAACTAAACCAATCTTTCCTAATAAAGGAACTTCTACTACTTGGCAATGCTTAGGATTAAATGGAGGTAATAATGATACTTGTACAGCTTCTGTGCAAGCAATAACTAGTGGTAAATGTGGTTCAGCTAACGGACAAAGTTTTTATACTAGACCAACTTCAAATTTGTGTAATAATGGTACGCCTTCCACTTTAAATTATAATAGTAACACTTCTAAATGGACATGGACATGTTCTGGCAATTGCAAAACTTCCGTTAACTGTTCAGCTAACAAAAAAGAACAAAAAACTGAAGACTGGACAGAAGTAGCCCCTTAAAAAACTTTAAATTTAAGCAAAAAACCTGATTTAATTAAAAAATCAGGTTTTTTTATTTAAAATAAAATTTTCTATTTTTATTTTTCAATCAACTTAATTAGATTGATGAAAATAAGAATTTAATTTTATATTTCTGGCTATTTAAATATCCATTTAAATGGATATTTAAATAGCCAGAAGGAAAAATAGGTTTTGAAAAATTTAAAAATATTTTTGAATTTAAACTTGTTGGTTAAAAAATATATAAAATATTTAGAAAATAGAATTAGAAAAAACTATAAATTGAAAAAATCATTAAAGAAAGTTAGTTATATATCACTTACAATTTATAAAACCTTTAACTTAATTGAATTCAAAAAATTAGTTTAATAATTAAATAAAAACAACAAAAACATTAAAAAACTTTAATTAAAAATGAAAAAACAATTAAAAGGTAGCTCTGTTTTTAAAAAATTTGAAAGGGTTTTAGATGAAAGAATTCTTTAAAAAGCTCATTTTTTAAATATTAAAAGCAAAAATAGTTAGTAGAATATAATTTTTAAGTTATATTAAAATAAATAAAACAAACCTTGACATTTAAACGGAGTTTATTATACTTGTTTTTAGTGTAAGAAATTAGGGTTTTAATGGATACTTTTCAATTCTTGAAATGGGGGCAAGAAAAGTTAAAATTAAAACTAATAGAAAGGTTAAGCGCTATTAGTAAACAAACTAATACGTTAAAATATAAACGTTTCAATTTTAAAAATCTTCAAAAAAAGATTTATCAAATTCAACAACAAATAGCTAACTTTATCAAGAAACGCAGAACAATTAAATTGTTACATTTGTGGCAAAATTATGCAGCTATGGCAGTAGTTTTTTCTAGCTCTCTTCTAGTTATAACTACTAATACAACAGCGCAAAATAGTTCTAGCGGTTTTTTATTTGGATATTGGAAATCAAAAGATGATAAAACAATTTTTTCTCAAAAAAAAGTATTGTCTAGTGATAAAGATAATTTAGCAGTAATGCCTTTAGCTAAGGCTAATTTAGCTGTTAATGTAGAAAATTTAGAAAGTTTAGAAAAAAATGAAAATCAAGAATCTAATATGGTAATTTCTTCCCAACAAGGTTATATGCTAGCTAGCATGAACAAGGGAATGATAATGAAGGATCCTCAAGAAGGAGAAGGGGTAAAAATATACGAAGTGAAAAAAGGAGATACAGTGGGGAAAATTGCTCAAAATTTTCATGTTACAGTCAATACTATTTTGTGGGCTAATGATATTGAGAATATTAATTCTATTAAACCAGGTGATAAATTATTTATTTTACCAGTGGCAGGTTTAATTCATACAGTAAAACAAGGAGAAACTCTAGATAAAATTGCTAAAAAATATAAGGCTAATAAAGATAGAATTATTGCTTTCAACGACTTACCTGCTAATGGGGAAATTAAAAAAGGAGAAGAAATTATTATTCCTGATGGGCAAAAGGAAACGCCTAAACCAAAAAATAATAACAATCGTTTTGGAATTATGCGTCGTTCCTATGCTACTCCTAGCGGTGGAGTAACACGTGTTTCTGGTTGGAAAAAATTAGAGGGTAAGGCTGGCAAGGGTCATCGCTTTCCTTATGGATATTGCACTTGGTATGTGGCTCAAAAACGTTATGTTCCTTGGGGAGGTAATGCAGGAACATGGCTTTATCATGCTAAGGCCTTAGGTTACAAGGTGGGAAGAACTCCTCGTAAAGGTGCTATTATGGTAACTTCTGAATCTTGGTGGGGGCATGTGGCTATTGTAGAAAAAGTAAATAAAAAAACCATTACGGTTTCTGAAATGAACAGAATAGGATGGGGAAAAGTAAGCAGAAGAACACTTCCTATTAAAAGTCGGGTAATTAAAGGATTTATATATTAAAATTATAATTTTCTTAAAATATAAAAAATATCAGATAGAATAAGATTATATTATCAGAAACACTTTTTTTAAAATACAAAATTGTTTATGAAGTGATTGTCTTGTATAAATATTTTCTTTCTTTTTAAAAATAATATATAATAATTATTATAAATAATTAAAAAATATGAGGTCAAAAAAAATTAGTTCAGCTGTGGCTTTATCTCAGAAAATAGGTGGAAAAATAGAGATTTGTTCTAAACAAAAATTAACTCCAAAAAATTTAGCTACATTATACACACCTGGAGTAGCTGATGTTTCTTTAGCTATAGCTAGAGAAAAAAAATTATCTTTTCAATATAGTATAAGGAAAAATAGCGTGGCTGTTATTTCGGATGGTAGTGCTGTTTTGGGGCTGGGTAATATTGGTCCAGAAGCGGCTTTGCCAGTTATGGAAGGAAAAGCCTTACTTTTTAAAGAATTAGCCAAGGTGGATGCTTTTCCTTTAGTTTTAAAGACTCAAAACGAAGATGAAATTGTAAAAATAATAAAAAATATTGCGCCAACTTTTGGTGGAATTAATTTAGAAGATATTTCGGCTCCACGTTGTTTTGAGATAGAAGAAAAACTGAAAAAAGAGATAACTATTCCAATTTTTCATGATGATCAACACGGAACAGCTATAGTTGTTTTAGCGGGATTAATAAATGCTTTAAAAGTAGTGAAAAAAAAGAAAAATGAAATTAAAATAGTAATTTCTGGTGCTGGAGCGGCTGGCATAGCTATTGCAAAACTTTTGATGAAATATGGGATAAAAAATATTATTTTAGCAGATAGTCAAGGAATTATTTATGCAGGAAGGAAAAAACTTAACCAAGCTAAACAAGAAATAGCTCTAAAAACAAATCTAGACAGGATAAAAGGTAAAATACAAAAAGCATTAGTGAAAGCTGATGTTTTTATTGGCGTTTCTGCTCCTAATATTTTAAAAGCGGAAGACATAAGATTAATGAATAAAAATTCCATTGTTTTTGCTATGAGTAATCCTGTGCCAGAAATAATGCCACGAGAAGCCAAAGAAGGAGGGGCAAAAGTTGTAGCTACGGGAAGAAGTGATTTTCCCAATCAAATTAATAATGTCTTGGCTTTTCCTGGAATTTTTAGAGGTGTTTTAGATAATCAAGTAAGAATTATTACTAGTAATCATAAAATTAAAGTAGCGGAAGCAATTGCTAGTTTGATTAAAAAACCTACTTCTGCTAAAATAATACCAAGTATATTTAATAAGCAAGTAGTTAAAAAAGTGGCGCAAGTATTTCAACAATAAAAACTTTTTGATAATTAACATAAAAACAAAAAAATATGAAAATTTATAAAAAAGAAATTGTTATTGAAACAAAGAAAGATATAGAGTTTGTTGATATAACTGATAAAGTGCAAGAGATTATTGATAATTCTGGAATTAGAGAAGGACAGGTTTTAATTTATATGCCTCATACCACAATGGGTGTAGCGATTAATCATAATGAACCAATGCTTTTACAAGATTTTGCTAGAGTACTTTATAGAATTGCTCCTATTGATGATCAATATTCTCATGATCTATTTGAGCTTAAAAAAGCAACTAAATCAGATGGAAGAAGCAATGGGCATTCTCATTGTAAGCAAATTATAGTAGGAGGAAGCGAAGTTGTTCCTATAGAAAAAGGAAAAATGTTTTTAACTGAACGACAAAGTATTTTTGCAGTAGAATTTGATGGTGGAAGAAAACGTAATTTTTTAGTGCAGGTAACTGGTTTATAATTTTTTTTAAATATGAATAGTTTAGTTAATAGTCTAATTGAGCAGGGATATTTAAAGACAAGTGAAATTATTGATGCTTTTGCTAATATAGAAAGGATAGAATTTGTTCCAGAAGAACTAGAATCCGAAGCTAATGTAAATATTCCTCTGCCTATTGGTCATGGTCAAACAATTTCACAGCCACTTACTGTAGCTATCATGTTAGAATTACTTAACCCTCAAAAAAATCAAAATATTTTAGATGTGGGAAGTGGTTCTGGTTGGACTACAGCTTTGTTGGCTTATATCGTAGGACCTAAGGGAAAGGTAACAGGAGTAGAACGTATTAAAGAATTAGCAGAATTAGCTCAACGTAATGTTAATAAATTTGGATTCATAGATGAAGGGAGGGTGGAAATATACAATAGTGATGGTAGTCTAGGATTAGAGAAAAATGCTCCTTATGATAGAATTTTAGTTTCAGCTATGGCAGAGGAAGTTCCCCAGGCCCTAAAACGACAACTTAAAATAAAAGGCAAAATGGTTATTCCAGTGAATAATACTATTTGGTATTTAGAAAAAAAAGGAGAAAATGAATTTTATAAAGAAGAGTTTTCTGGTTTTAATTTTGTTCCTCTAGTGGTAAAAGGTTAAAAATAAAATGAAACTAAATTTTTCTAAAAAATTTTTTCAGATTTTAGTAGTACTAATAGCCTTAACATTAAGCTATTTTTTTTATTTACAGAAACAACTTTCTTTAAGGCAGGTTAAGAATAAAGAGGTTGTTAATATAACAATAAAAAAAGGAATGAGCTGGTGGGAAATATGTCAAACTTTTAATCAAAAAAAAATAATTAACCAATATCAATTAGCTTTTTATCTTTGGAAAAATCATTTAACTAATAAAATTATCGCTAATCAATATCAAATTTCTCCTCAAATTAATTTGGCAGAGTTAGCTTATCTAATTACGCACGATAAGAAAAAAAATAATCAAAGTCTTAAGATAACTTTTCCTGAAGGTTGGTCTACTCAACAAATGGCTGAAAAATTGAAAAAAAATAATTTAGATTATGTTAATTTTTTAGAATTATCTCAAAATTCTTCCTTTTTTTATAAAAAATATCATTATTCGTTTTTAAAAGATGTTCCTACAAAAAATACTTTAGAGGGTTTTTTGTTTCCAGATACTTATTTTTTTTCTAATCAAATTTCAGGAGAAGAAATTATTAAAAAAATGTTAGATAATTTTGACAGAAAATTAGATAATCAAATGAGAGTAGATATTAAAAAACAGAAAAAAAGTATCTATCAAGTCATTATAATGGCTAGTCTTTTAGAAAAAGAAGTGAGATCCTTTGAAGATAAGAAAAGAGTGAGCGATATTTTTTGGAGAAGAGTTCAAGATCAATATCCTTTACAAAGTTGCGCTACTCTAGCTTATATTTTAAAGAAAAATAAAAAACAATTTTCCTATGCGGATACGCAAATAAATTCACCTTTTAATACTTATAAAAATATTGGATTACCTCCAGCGCCCATTGATAATCCTGGCAAGGACGCTATTTTAGCGGCTATTTACCCAGAAAAAAATAGTTACTATTTTTTTCTGAACAATCCAGAAACAGGAGAAACAGTTTTTTCACGAACGTTACAAGAACATAATTTAAACAAGAAAAAGAATGGATTGTAAAAGGATATATTAATACAACTAAACTTAAAAATAAATTTTAAATTTAAAAAATAAGTTTAGTTTTTTTGCTCTTTTGTGTAAAAATATATTTAATTTCTATTTTTCAACTTTTCTTTTTTTTATTCTTTTATTTTCAATTAGATAAGCTTTCGTATGCTACTGATCAGTATTTTTTATTAAGAATGATTAGTAAAGATTAGAAGTAGAATAAAGTTTAGAAATATGTTATAATAAAATTAAATATTTATTAATGTTGTTTATTTTATTAAAAATAAATAATAAATAAGAGAGGAGGTGTTTTTTATGAATATAGTAGATAATGTTAGTAGCGCAGTTTTTGTTTCCTGGAGTCAATTATTAACAGAATTTATTAATTTTATCCCAGTTTTTTTAGGTGCCTTATTGGTTTTTGTAGTAGGATTAATAGTGGCTGTTATTTTGGGTAAATTAACAACTAAGATCGTAAAATTAACTAGAATAGATACTATAGTTAATGAAGGAAGGTTAGGGAAATATTTAAGAGAGAAAGATTTACAGTTTAATATTTCTACTTTATGTGGAGCATTGATTAAATGGTTCTTAATTTTAGTTTCTTTAATGGCGGCAGCAGATATTTTAGATCTTTATCAAGTAACAGAATTTTTGAACAATATTATTCTTTATGTTCCTAATATTATAGTAGCAGTTGTAATTTTAAGTATAGCTTTTTTGCTAGGAAATTTTATCTATCGCATAGTTCGTTCTAGTGTTAAAGCGGCGGGGATAGTCAGCGCTTCTTTTTTAGCTACATTAGCTAAATGGTCAATTATCATTTTTGGATTATTAGCAGCGCTTATTCAATTGGGCATTGCTAAATCGTTGGCAGAAATTCTTTTTACAGGAATTGTAGCTGCTCTTTCCTTAGCTTTTGGTTTAGCTTTTGGTTTAGGTGGAAAAGAAGAGGCTAGTTTAATTTTACGTAAAATAAGAGAAGAAATTGAAAAGGATTAAAACTTTTTCTATAAAAAATTCAACTAAAAAATCGGCTCAGCCGATTTTTTAGTTGAATAATCAAAATATAAAAATATTAGAAAAATAAAATTTTTAATTAGAACTAATTTCTAATCCTTCATTTTTCCATTTTTCTGCGTCAAAACCATCTTGAATAACAGTAACTAAATTAAATCCTAAATCATAAAGCATTACGCCATATTGAAAAGCTTGTTTACCAGTAGAACTATAAAGAATAATGAAATTATCTAAAGCTATCTTTTGTCGTTCTTTTTCAAGTTTATAAAAAGGTATATTAATAGCGTCTTTAAGATGGTTTTTTTTATATTCTTGATAATTTCGTATATCAACAAAAGTGGTAAATTTATTTTTCTTTGCTATTATCTTTTTCAATTCCTCTAGATTTATTTGTTTTACTTTGGATTGATCAACGAAAGATTGTATATCTCCTAAAGAAACAACAGGATAAGCATTTTTAATCCAATTGGCTAGACCTCCTTCCAAAATAAAAGTATTTTGTTTTTTTTCAGGATTTAAATTTTCCCAAAGAAGTTTGATTTCTTTATCATTGGCATAATTAGTGATTAGAACATTTAATTTTTCATTAGAATTATAATTAGGGTTATTATTAAAATCTTGAAAATTAATATTACTAGAATCTAAAATATGTTCTTTTCTATATTCTTGAGAAGAGCGAATATCCAATAAATTATATTTTAGAACATTTTCTTTTTGAATAGCTTGAAATATTTTTTGAGGAGAAATAGTGGGGTAATTTATTTTTTTTTCGGTTTTTTGAAAGTTATTTTTTTTAGTTGAGAGAGAGGAAGTGGATCGTAAAAAAATAAAACTAACTATTAAAATAATCAAAATAAAACCAAATAAAATAATTTTATTGGTATTAAAAGGAGTTTTATTTTGATTAAGATGGTTTTTAGTTTGAAACATATATTATTTTAAAATACTGCCAATAAAGTGAGGATAACCGTTGATAAATTCTTCTATCATAAAAGCAAATTTTCCTTCTAATTGCACTTTTTCTAAATAAATTATTCCTTGTCCGGTTTGAACAGCTATTTTTTGAGTATTTTCTTCTTTAAAAACTTTGCCTAAGGGAAATTTTTCTGAGGGATTATTTTTATTATAAGATATTTTAATGAATTTAATTCTTTTTAATGTTTCTCTGTCATTCCAAAAAGCAAAAATTCCTGGCCAGGGATAGAGAGCGCGATATTGATTATAGATTTCTTTAGCTGTTTTTTCAAAAAATATTCTTCCGTCATTTCTTTCAATTAATTGACAAAGAGTAGCTTTAGACTCGTCTTGTTGGCGCGGTTCTATTTTTTGATTTATCCAAAGAGGAATGGTTTGAACCAATAAATCTCCTCCTAATTCAGCTAATTTTTGTTCTAAAGTTAAAAATGTATCATATTTACTAATATTTTGTTCTTTTTGAGAAACAATATCTCCTGTATCAATATTTTCATTCATAATTATAATAGTAACACCTGTTTTTCTTTTTCCTTTCCAGAGAGCATTTTGAATAGGAGATGGTCCTCTAAGTTTAGGTAATAATGAAGCGTGAACATTAAGACAATTGAAGGTAGGAATTTCTAATACTTCTGGAGGTAGTATTTTTCCATAATCAGCTACAATGATTAAATCAGGGGATATTTCTTTTAATTTTTCAATTTCTTGTTTATCAAACTTTTTAGGTTGAAATACTTTTATTTTATTTTTTTGAGCTAGATGTTTAACTGGAGTAGGGATAACTTCTTGCTTTCTTCCAACAGGTTTATCTATTTGCGTATAAACAGCTGTGATATTATACTCTCTTTCCAAGAGAGAAGCGAGAATTTTTTTGGCGAAATTAGAAGTCCCCATAAAAACAAGATTAATAGAATTAGGTTTTATTTTGAGTTTCATATTTTTTGTTATTTTTTATTTAAATTATTTAGAATTAGTATAATCAATAAATAGTTTTCCTTGCAAATGATCAACTTCATGTTGGATTATTCTAGCTAGCATTCCTTCAGCCATTAATTTTTTTCTTTTTCCTGAAACGGTTAAATATTGAAGTGATATTTTATTTGATCTTTTTACATTTAAAAATTTTCCAGGAAAACTAAGACAACCTTCTTCGGCTACGTTTTTTTCTTGGGAAAAAAACGTAATTTTAGGATTTATAAGAATATAAATTTTATTTTGAAAATCTATCACACATAAATTTTTGGCCTGATTAATCTGAGGAGCAGCTAAACCAAGCCCGTTGTTATTTTTCATTGTGATTAACATACTCTGAATAAGTTGTTGAATTTCAGGTTTAGTAGGATCTTTAATATCTTCAGTTTTTTGGCGTAAAATAGGATGTGGATAAATGACGATAGGTAAAGATTGTTTTATTTTTATTGAAAAAATATTTGAATTATGATTATTAGTAAAAAAGTTATCCATAGAAGATTTAAACAGTTTGTAATTTAAAAACTTATTCCATCCTTTAATTTTACTTTAGCATATTTTTAGCATTAAACAAGTTTATTTATTAAATTAAATTTTTCTTCTGGCTATTTAAATATCCATTTAAATGGATATTTAAATAGCCAGAAAGTATTTTTAAATTTTTAAACTTAATTTTTTTAAATTTTTTTCAAGAAAAATTTTTAAAATATGATGTTAGTTGGAAATTTAAATTAAAATATGTTATATTAAATTTAAATGTATGTTATTAAAAGATAATAAAAAAATTATCATAGCCAACTTGAAAATGAATATCCTCTCTCTTAGAGAAAGAGATTTGTTTTGGTCATCATTAACTAAAGAAAGTAAGCTAACAAAAAAACAAATTAAAAATAAAACAGAGGTTATTATCTGTCCCCCATCTATTTATTTAGAAAGTTTCGTAAAACGATTTAAAAAAAATCAGTGGATTAATATAGGAGCACAAAATATTCATTGGGAGAAAAAAGGGGCTTTTACAGGAGAAATTTCAGTTCCTATGCTTAAGGGTTTGGACATAAAATGGAGCATAATTGGTCATAGTGAAAGAAGAAAATATTTTTGTGAGACAGATGAAATAGTTAATCAAAAAATATTAATAGCTTTAAAAAACGATATTTTGCCTATTTTTTGCACAGGAGAAACAGCGAAAGAAAAAGAAAAAGGAAAAAGAAAAGAAGTTTTAACTAATCAAATAATAAAAGGATTAAATCAAGTTAGTAAAGCTAGAGTAGAGAAAATAATTTTTGCCTATGAGCCAGTTTGGGCGATTGGCACAGGAGAAACACCTTCTGCAGACGACATATTAGAAGCGCGTTTGTTGATTAAAAAAATAATAGCTAAAAAATACAGTCTTAAAATAGCTGAAAAAATAAAAATAATTTATGGAGGTTCAGTTGTTTCTAAAAATGCTAACCAAGTAATTCTAAAAAGCCAAATGGACGGTGCTTTGGTAGGAGGAGCAAGCCTTTATCCTAAAGAATTTTTTAAAATAATTGCAAAGATAGTTTAAATTTATTTCCAATAAAAACTAAAATTAAAAAATATGTTAAAAAATAGAATAAAAATAATTTTATTGCCTCTATTGTTAGTTGGTTTTCTAGGATTTAATTTTCAAGGAATTTCTCAGGCTGCGAATTATAATTATCATCCGATGGAAAAAATTCCAGGCACAGAAGATATTTCTACTTTTCCTAAATATATAGAAGCTATTTTTCGTTTTGCTGTGTGGACTATTGGCATAGCGGCTTTGTTAATGTTAACTATAGGAGGCTATATGTATATAACAGCAGCGGGAAATACTAGCACAATAGAAAAAGCTAAAGATATTATTCGGGATGCTATTCTAGGAGTTTTAGCTGTTATTTTGGCTTATTTGCTTTTGTTTGTGATTAATCCAGATTTAGTTAATATTGATTTAGGCAGTTTAAGCAGTAGTAATTTAAATTCTTCTAACAACTCTAACAACTCTAACAACTCTAATAACTCTAATAACGCTAATAATTCTTCTAATTCTAATAATAACCAAAATAATAATACTAACAATTCTCAATATAATTACTCAGAAGAAGAGAATTCGTTACCAGGTCCTTAAAATGTTAACAATAAGTGTGGTTTTAATATTTAGAAAATATGTTTCGTATAATATTAATAATATAAGTACAGTAGTTAAAAAAATTTTTTATTTAGTTTTGTTTGTTAGTTAATATCCTCATTATTTTTAATTTTTTCATAATATTTTGTTGATATGTTTAATTTTAATAAAGTAATTTGCATTGGTTCACTAGGGAAAGATGTTTTTTTCTCTGTTTCTGAAGGAAAAATTTTAAAAACTCCGCAAGATATTTTGTCGCAAGAGAAGATAGCTTTTGAGTTAGGAGCTAAATATAAGATTAAATCTTATCAAGAGAGTGTAGGAGGATGTGCGGCTAATGTTTCTCAAGGATTATCAAAATTAGGAATTCAGTCAGCCTGTTGTTCTGTTATTGGCAATGATGATACAGGCCAATGGTTAATAAAGGAATTAAAAAAGAATAAAGTAAAACTAAACAACATAAAAGCTATAAAGAAAATTTCTAGTGATATTTCTATAATAGTAGTTGATGATAAAACCCATGATCATGTTATTTTTTATAATCGTCAGGCGAATGAACATTTAAAAATTGTTTCTAAAGATTTGAAAAAATATAATTGGATTTTTATTGGATCTTTAAATGGAAATTGGACTAATAATTTAGATAAAATAATAGAAGTTGTTAAAAAAGATAAGAGAAAAAAAATAGCCTTTAATCCAGGACAAGGAAACATAAAAGAAAATCCTCAAAAAATTATACGAATGTTAAAATTTACAGAAGTTTTATTAGTTAATAAAGATGAAGCTATAGAAATAGTAATGCATATGAACAATATTCAAAAAGAGGATCTAAGAAAAATAAGTTTTTTATTGAAAAAAATAAGTCAAAAGGGAGTGAAGCAAGTTATCATTACAGAAGGAAAGAAAGGGGTAAATTATTACAAAACAGGAGATTTATGCTATTATAAAGTTATTAATACTGAAAAAAATAATTTGGTTATTGATACCACCGGAGCAGGAGATTCTTTTAATAGTGGATTTTTAGCTGGAACAATAAAAGGGAAAAATTTCAAAAATAATTTGTATTGGGGAATGGCCAACAGCGAAAGTGTGATTCAATATTATGGAGCGCAAAAAGGATTATTAAATTCTTCCGCTATAAAAAGAAAAAGTCTCAAAAACAAATATCAAATTAAAGAAATCAAATTGAAATAAAATTTTAAAATATATGTCATTTTTTAATCTTTTTAAAAAATATCCTAGAATCTTATTGGCTTTAGATATAGGAACGGAAGTAGTAAAAGCTTTAGCAGTAGAGGTGGATAGTGAAAATAAAAAAGGTGTCGTTGTGGGGGTGGGAAAGGTTTATCAAAAAATAGGTAATATGCAAAGTGGAGCTGTTTCAGATATTAGCGGAGTAATTGAAAGCGCGCGCAGGGCCATTGAAATTGCTAAAAATAATGCGGAGATAAAAAAAACTCCGGATGTGATTGTAGGTATTGCAGGAGAACTAGTAAAAGGAACAACTACTATTGTGCATTATGAAAGAGTTAAGCCAGATGTTAAAATTGATAAAGACGAACTTAAAACCATTATAGAAAAGGTTCAACAAAAAGCTTATGAAAAAATTAAGAATCAATTGGCTTTAGAAATAGGTCAGTCTGAAATAGATATAAAACTAGTTAATGCTGCTATAGCAGATGTAACTATTGATGGATATAAAGTTAGTGATCCTTTAGGTTTTCAAGGTAGAGAAGTTTCTATTGCTGTTTTTAATGCTTATGCGCCTATGATTCATTTAGGAGCCTTACAGACGATTGCTAGTAAACTAAATATTAATTTAGTTAGTATTGTGGCAGAACCTTATGCTGTAGCTAAATCAGTAGGTTTTGAAGATGATCCTGAATTTGGAGCTATTTTTGTTGATGTAGGTGGAGGAACGACAGATATTGCAGTAGTGCGTAACGGAGGATTAGAGGGAACAAAAATGTTTGCTTTAGGTGGTCGCGCTTTTACTAAGCGATTAGCTAGAGAATTAAATATTAGTTTTCGGGAAGCCGAAAAATTAAAAATTCACTATTCTTTAGGAGAATTAGGAAAAGATGTTTCAGCTAAAATTAGAACTATTTTTAGAGAGGATAGCAGGGTTTGGCTAAGTGGAATAGAGTTGTCTTTAGAAGAATTTTCAGAAAATAATTTATTACCACCAAGAATATTTTTGTGTGGCGGAGGATCAGCTTTGCCAGAAATAAAAAAAGTTTTAGATAAGGGAGAATGGTCAAAGAGGTTACCTTTTAGTAAACAACCAGTAGTTAGTTTTTTACAACCTAAAGATGTTTATAGAATTATTGATAAAACGGATAAATTAACTAATCCACAGGATGTTACGCCTATGGGATTAGCTAGTCTTCTAGTTGATTTTGTAGAGGAAAAGCGAGAAATAGCCAGTATTTTACAGGAAGCAATGGAGAATATTAGTAATTAATTTTTTCTATTTTTTTATATGGCGAAAGTATTTTATATTGCTGGTGATGAAGAAATTACATCAGTAATTGATAAATTTAGAAGTAGCTCGGTTAAGGAAATAATTTTTGTAGTTCCTCCAAGAGCTTTAGTTTTGCAAAGTATAGTTAATTTAAAGCTTTTAAAAAGAGAAGCAGATAAATTAAAAAGAAAAATTATTTTAGTTACCAAAGATGAAAATGGTAGATCACTAGCTCAAAAGGTGAATATTTTAGTGGTTCAATCCTTAGATGAACTCAGCACCTTAGTGAAAAAGAATGCTATAAAAGCTCAAATTAAAAAAAATAAATCATTAGCTAAAGTGGTTGCTCTACAAAATAATTCTCAACAATCAAAAAATAGACTAGAAGAATTGGGAAGTGATAAATTTTTTCTTCAACCGGCTAGAAAAAAAATAAATAAAATTATTAAAAATAATAGTGATGTTAATAATTCAGTAACTAAAAAAAACATTGTTCCGAGAAAAACAATAGAAAAAGAAAGAGAAAAGATTGTAAAAAAAACGAATAATCAAAAGAAAAAAATAATAGATTTTTGGAGAATAACGACAAGAAAAAAAGATAAAACTTTACAACCAAAAGAAAAAGAAAAATCAAAAGAAAGAAATGAGCAAAAGCTTCACTCAAAATTTTCCTCTAACCATACTAAAGAATTAGAAGAGATTTTTAGCAAAAGAATATCTCAATCTAATTCTCAATCGCAGGAGAAAACTTCTTCATTTAATTCTCAATTAAAAATTAAAACTGGAGCTAAAAAATATCAAAAAAACAAAGTTTCTCTAAAAGCCAAGTTATGGCTAGGAGGATTGTCTTTGTTTTTAGTAGCGTTATCTGTTTTTTTGTTTGTTTATTTATGGTTACCGAAAGCTTTGGTAAAAATAGATTTAAAGTCCTATGAAAAAGAAGTAGAATTAATTACGCAGTCTTCTATTAAGCCAGTTAATAATGAAATTCCAATGAGAATTATTGAAGGTGAAGAAGAAATTACAAAAAATTATTTAGCTTCAGGAAAAAGCAAAATAGCAGACAAAAAAGCTAGAGGAGTAGTAACAATTTATAATCAGTCAAGTAAAAAGCAACCATTAATAGCTACGACACGAATAATGACTAAAGACGGTAAAGTTTTTCGTTTAATAAAGAATGTGATGGTTCCTTCTAAAAATAAAGATAATTCTCCAGGAGAAGTTATTGTAGGAGTAGTAGCAGACAAAGCAGGTGAAGATTTTAATATTGGACCGAGTAAATTTACCATTCCTGGATTAGAAGGAAGTCCGATTTATAAAGATATTTATGCAAAATCTGATAGCAATATGATTGGAGGAGGAGGGGAAACAGAAATGAAGGTGGTTTTAGCTTCAGATATTAAAGAAGCTCAAGATAAAACCTTAAGACAGTTGATAGATAAGATAGTAAGCAAAGAAAAAGTTAAAATTAAAAAGAATGAAGATTTTACTAAAGATATGCTTCAATATGATATTATTGAAAATTTTGCTTTTCCTAGTGAAGGTATGATTACAAAAAGTTTTAGTTATAAGATTAAAGTTAAATATAAATTAGCAGTTTTTGATGAAGAAATTTTAAAAAAAGAAATTATAAAAAAAGCTCAAGATTTTATTAAAAACAAAAACAATATTGAATGGACGATAAAAGTGAAAGAAATAAATTTTGGAAAAAATGATTGTGATTATAATAAAAATGTTTGTTTAATTAAAGCCAATGGCAAAATTTCTTTTGATACAGTTTTTGATAAAGATAAATTTAAAAAAGAAATTTTAGGAAAGAACGAAAGTGATCTTCAAGGAATAATTAAAAAATATCCTCAAATTCAAAAAATAAAAATTGAATTTTCTCCTAAATATTTACCTATTAAAATCCCGCTATATTCTAAAAAAGTAGAATTAATTGTTAAATAATTTTATTTCAATGAAAATTGCTTTAGTGCATGATTATTTAGTGCAATACGGAGGAGCCGAGAGAGTATTAGAGTCTTTTGCTGAAATTTTTCCTCAGGCGCATATTTATACAATAGTTTCTGATAAAAAAATTATTAAAAGATCTTTTAGTTCTAAAATTATTCATACTTCTTTTTTGCAAAAAAATTTATTAGCGCGTCGTTGGCACAGACTTTTTCCCTTACTAATGCCTTTAGCTATAGAACAATTTGATTTTTCTCAATACGATATAGTTTTATCCGATTCTTCTAGCTATGCTAAAGGAATCATCACTCATCCTCACACCTTACATATTTCTTATGTGCATACTCCTATGCGATATGCTTGGGATGATTGTCAAAAATATACTCAAGATTTTGGTTTTCCACGTTGGATTAAAAATATGATTCCTTTTGCTATGAATTATTTAAGAATATGGGATAGGATTAGTTTTTCTAGAGTAGATAAGGTAATAGCTAATTCTAATTTTGTAGCAAAGAGAATTAAAAAATATTATCATCGTTCAGCTCAAGTTATTCATCCTCCAGTTAATATAGAAAATTTTTATGTTAATTCTCAACAAAAATCTTATTATTTGATGGTGGGTAGATTAATTGCCTATAAGAGACATGATATTGCTATAAAAGCTTTTAATCAATTAGGATTACCTTTAAAAATTATCGGTCGTGGTCCAGAATTGAAACGTTTGAAAAAAATAGCTAATTCTAATATAGAATTTTTAGAGAGAGTATCAGATAAAGAATTACCTCATTATTATGCTCAGTGTCAAGCTTTTATTTTTCCGCAAGAAGAAGATTTTGGAATTGTTGCCATTGAAGCTATGGCATCAGGAAGGCCCTTAATTGCATTTAAAGGGGGAGATATTGTAGAACATTTAGAAAATAATAAAACAGGTATTTTTTTTGAAAAACAAACACCAGAAAGTATTATTAAAGCTGTAAAAAAAAGTCAGAAAATCAATTTTAATTCAGCATATATACATTCCCAAGCGCTTAAATTTGATAAGAAAATATTTCAAAGAAAAATAAAAAAATATATAGAAAAAGAATTTGAAAAACATATAGACAAAAAAAATAAAGGTGTATTGAATTAAATATTTAAAGATTGTATAAATTATGTAAAATAAGATATATTGAAAATATATTAAAAAATAAATGGTAAATTAAAAGTATTTAAAAATTTAAGAGAGGAATTTTTTAGACTTAGTTTTTGGAGAATTTAAAATTGAAATTAGAGAAGTTAGTTTGAATTTCAATTGAGTAGTTCATTTTAAAAGTAATCATTTTTCAAAAGCTTGCTTACTAAAATAAAATATGTTATATTAGAATAAATTTAATAATTTAAAAAATATTTTAAATTTTAATTTTTTAAAATTTAAAATTTTAGAAAAATATGGAAGAACAAAAAAATCAAACAATAGAAACAGAACAACAGGAATCAAAACAAGAAAATAATGATGTTGAGCAAATGACAATGGAAGCGGATAGTGGAAATAATGCTAGCGATTCTAAAGAAGTAGATGATAATAAAATTATGGCTATTATTGGTTATATCATTCCTTTGTTGTTTTTTATTCCCTTACTAGATAATGAAAAGAAAAAAATTCCTTTTGTTAAGTTCCATGCTAATCAACAATTAAATTTATTATTAGCCGGATTTATTGTTAGCACTTTAGGGGGAATTATTCCAGTGTTAGGATGGTTTATAATTTTACCTTTAGGAATGATAGCTTCATTAGTATTAGCTGTTATAGGAGTAATTAATGCTTCTAAAGGTGAAATGAAAGAATTGCCTCTTATTGGTGGATTTCAATTGATTAAATAATTTCTTTCAAATATTTAAAAAAGAAACTATTGTTGAATAGTTTCTTTTTTGTTATACTATTAAAGTTATATAATTTTAAGAATCGTTTTTTTATTTATTAAAATAAAAAGATAAAATTATGCAGACTAAAACAAGAATAGTGGCTACTTTAGGTCCGGCGTCAGAAAAAAAAGATATTTTAAAGCAAATGATTAAAAACGGTATGAGGATAGCACGTTTAAATTTTTCACACGGAAGCTATATTTGGCATCGTAAAGCAATAAAAAATATTCGTGAGTTAGCTAAGGAGTTAAATGTTAACATAGGAATTTTAGGAGATTTACAAGGACCAAGAATTAGGGTGCAAATAGCAGAGGATTTAAAAATTGAGAGAGGAGAAAAAATTTTAGTGGTAGATGGAAGTCAAAAAAAGACGTTTCAACGTTTTGATAGGCCGTTTTTCTTTCTAGATTATCCTCATATTATAAAAAATATCAGGAAGGATAGTGAAATTTTAATAGAAGATGGTTTAATTAGTTTGAAGGTTCTTGAAAACAGAAAAGAATACTTAGTAACAAAGGTTATAGATGGTGGAATTATACGTAATCATAAGGGTGTTAATATACCGGGAGTAGATTTAAATATTGATGTTATTACTCAAAAAGACAAGAAGGATTTAGATTTTATTTTAAAAGAAAAACTAGATTTTATTGCTCTTTCTTTTGTTAGTTCTAGCGAAGATATTCAATATTTAAAACAACTAATTTTCAAAAAAACAAAAAAGAGGGAAAACGTTCCTTGGATAATTGCTAAAATTGAAAGACAACAAGCTATTACCAATTTAGGTGAAATTTTGGATGAAGCTGATGGAGTTATGGTAGCGCGTGGGGATTTAGGTATAGAAATGGATGAAAATAAATTAGCTGTTTTACAAAAAAGGATTATTGCCGAATCTTTAAAAAGAGCGAAACCGGTTATTGTAGCTACACAAATGTTAGATAGCATGATTAGAAATCCTCGTCCTACAAGAGCAGAAGTGAGTGATGTTTCTAATGCTGTTATTGATCATACTGATGCAGTTATGCTTTCAGGAGAAAGTGCTAGTGGAAAATATCCTGTAGAAAGTGTTTCTACTATGCAGAAAATTATTTATAGCACGGAAAAATCAATTTGGGACGATGAAAAAGTAAAACCATTAAGCATTAAACTTCAGTCAGAATATTCTGTTTTAGCTAGAAGCGCTTATGAATTAGCGGAAAGTTTTTCAGCTAAAGCCATTGTAGTAATTAGTTTAAGCGGATTTACGGCGCGATTAATTTCTCATTTTCGTCCTCAACAAAAAATATTAGTAGCTACTAATAGGCGTAAAACTTTTCATTATTTTTCTTTGTTATGGGGAGTGGAGGCTTATTTATTTAAGAAAAAAGAAAAATTAGACTTACTTATAGATAAAACTATTAAGTTAGCCTTAAAAGAAAAATTATTAAAGGAAGGAGATAAAGTGGTTGTTTTGATAGGAAGAAATATTAAAGGGAAGAAAATGCGATTAGTTGGAGTAAAATATATTTAATTTTTTATAATAGTTTTAACTGGTGGTTGCTTTATTTATGTCTGAAATATTAAATAATAATTTATTACTTGTTCAAATAATACATTCGTCTGGGTGGGGTTATGTTTTAGCTTTAGGTGCGTCTTTTTTGGAAACAATTTTGGCTTTAGGTTTATTTTTGCCCGGTTCTAGTGTAATTATGGTGTTAGGTGCTTTAAGCGCTTATCACTGGCTAAATTTTTATGGGGTGTTAATCTTTGCTATTATGGGAGCTGTTTTAGGCGATAATTTAAATTATTATTTAGGAAAAAAATATGCTAGTAGTTATTTGAAAAAAGGTTTTTGGTTTTTGAAACCGGCTTACTTTAAAAAAGCGCAAATTTATTTTCAAAAACATGGAGGTAAAAGTGTTTTTTGGGGAAGGTTTATCCCTACTTTAAAAGAAGTCATACCTTTTATTGCGGGTGCCTTTCAAATGTCTCAAAAAGAGTTTATTTTTTGGAATATTTTAGGAGGAATAGGGTGGTCATTAGAATGGGCGGGAGCTGGTTATTTATTTGCTCAATCTTTAAATTTAGCTCGGATTTGGTTATCGCGAGCAGGTTTTTTCTTTTTCTTTTTATTTTTATCTTTATCTTTTCTTTTTTATTTGCGTTGGTTAGTGGCTAAAAGAAAACAACAAGAAAAATATTGGCATTATCCTTTATGGAGATTCGCTTTGAAAATGATATTAAAAAATAAATGGTTACAAAAAAAAGAAAAACAATCTCCTCAAACTTTTCTTTTTTTTCGTTCTCGTTTTGATGAAAAAAAGATAACAGGTTTATTTTTGACTTGGACGTTAACAATGTTAATTATTTTAGGGGGAATAATTATCTGGGGGAAAAAGATTATTTCTCTTCAACAAATTCCATGGTTAGATAAAATTACTATTAACCTAATTCACTTTATTCAAGTTTCAACAATAGCTCAATATATAATGATAATAACTTATTTAGGTAAATGGTGGTTTGTTCTAATTTTAGCTGCATTTATTTCTTTATTTTGGTTACGAAAAAAAGAAAAAATATTTCTTATTCCTTTCTGGATAATTTTGTTAGGAGGGGAGCTTTCCGCTCATTGGATTAAAAAATTAATTGGTCGTCATCGTCCTGAAGCAATTTTTTCTTTTGAAAAAACCTATTCTTTTCCTAGCGGACACGCTACCTTAGCTATGATTTTTTACGGCTTTTTAACTTACTATTTCATAAAAAAAAGTAAAATATGGGAAAAGCAATTAAATTATTTTTGGATAGGAATAAGTTTAATTATATTGATTGGATTTACGCGTCTTTATTTAGGAGTGCATTATTTAAGTGATGTAATAGCGGGTTATTTAGTGGGTTTAGTTTGGCTAATATGGGGAATTATTTTAGTTAACTGGCAAATTAAATCAAAAAAATAATCAGATTGTAATTATGTTGAACTTCTATCAACACCTGCCAGAAAAAATTAATCCTTTAATTTTTAATTTTGATTTTTTTTCTTTGCGCTGGTATTCGCTGATGTTTCTTTTTGCATTATTAATGGTTTATTTTTTCTTGAAAAAACAAATATTTTTTCAAGAAAAAAATAAAAAGAATATTGATTGGGATATTTTTTTTATTTATATGGCAATAGGAATTTTATTGGGAGGACGTTTAGGATATGTTTTTTTTTATGATCTATCTTATTATTTGCACCATTGGCAGGAAATTTTTTGGCCATTTTTTTATGATCAAAATCAACAAAAATTAATTTGGCAGGGGATTTCAGGAATGAGTTATCATGGAGGATTGATAGGAGCTTTAATAATGGGTATAATTTTTTGCTATCATTACAAAATAGATTTTCTTTGGTTAGCTGATCAAATTGCATTAGTAACTCCTTTGGGATATTTTTGGGGAAGAATAGGAAATTTTTTGAATAGGGAATTATATGGAAGACCTACTCAAAAATTTTGGGGAATGTATTTTAAGGGAGAAAATTTTTTGCGTCATCCTTCTCAATTATATGAAGCTTTAGGAGAAGGAATATTATTATTTTTTATTTTATTTTTCATTAAAAATAGATGTTGGCAAAAAAGAAAAAGAGAAAAAAACAGCAGTTTTTGTACTCAAAAAGGTTATCTTTTTTTAAGCTATATTCTTTTTTATAATTTAATTCGTTTTGGAATAGAGTTTTTTCGTCAATCAGACGAACAGATTGGTTTAATCTGGAATATATTAACCTTAGGTCAGATATTATCTTTATTTTTTATAATATTTGCTATTCTATTATTTTTCTTCTTTTTTAATTTTGACAACAATAAGGATAAAAAAGAAAAATAGAAAAGTATTTAAAATTTTTTCAAGCTTTTAATGAGATATAAGTATAAGTTTATAGAATGGTTTACGAGAGGATTATTTTGTATAATTTTTTTGTATAATTTTTTAGACAAAATAATATTTTTATGTTAGTTTTTATTTGATAGTTATTTAATGAAATTAAAATTCGTTTTTTTATGATGAATAAGTATAAACAATGGAAAAATAAAATAACTGGAAAATTTTTTGGAAATCTTTCTAATGATGTAGGTATAGATTTAGGAACGGCTAACACTTTAGTTTATGTTAATGGTAAAGGTATCGTGATTAATGAACCGTCGGTTGTAGCTATCAACAAAAAGACTGGTCAAATTTTAGCCATAGGAAAAGAAGCTAAAAAAATGGTGGGCAAAACGCCGGGACATATAGTAGCTATTCGTCCTTTAGTTGATGGTGTAGTGAGTGATTATGAAACAACACAACAGATGTTGCGTTATTTTATTAATAAAGTTCGTAAAAAATCTTTTGCCTTACTTCCTCGTCCTAGAGTGTTAGTAGGAATTCCTTCGGGAGTAACAGAAGTAGAAAGAAGGGCAGTAATAGAAGCTACTATTAATGCAGGAGCGCGAGAAGCTTATTTAATTGATGAACCTATGGCAGCAGCTATCGGAGCACGTTTGCCTGTTATTAATGCCACAGGAAATATGATAGTAGATATTGGAGGAGGAACAAGTGAAATAGCAGTGATTTCTTTAGGAGGAGTAGTGGTTTCCAGGAGTTTAAGAATTGCAGGAGATGAGATGAACGAAGATATTGTGCGTTATTGTCGGGATAAATTTAATTTATTGATTGGGGAAAGAACGGCTGAGGAAGTAAAGATAAGAATAGGAAGCGCTTATCCTCAAGAAAAAAAAGAAAGAATTGTAATTAGAGGTAGGGATTTAGTTAGTGGATTACCAAAAGAAATAAAAGCCAATAATGAAGAAATTGAGGAGGCGCTTTCTCGTTCAATTAGAATTATTGTAAACAATATTAGAACTATTATTGAAGAAACTCCTCCAGAACTTATAGCTGACATAATGCAACAAGGGATTATTTTAGCTGGCGGAGGGAGCTTAATTAGAGGCTTAGATAAATTAATTGCTAATCAAACAGGTATGCCAGTGAGAATGATGGAGGATCCTTTAACAGCGGTAGTAAGAGGGACAGGAATTGTTTTGAATGATTTGGAACACTTAAAAGATGTTCTTTTAGAAACAGATAAAATTGAAAAACCGCTACATTAAATAATAAACAATTCTGTTATTTTTTAAGAAAAAAATAAGAACATATGGGGATAAAAAAATTTTTCAATAAAAAACAGAAAATTTTTTGGGTAGGAATAATTATTCTTTTGGTTTTATTTTTAAATTTTTTTCAAGAAAAATTTTTTTTTAATTTTGTTTTTAGCATAACTTATCCTTTTCAAAAAGTTTTTTATTTAACCTCTCAAAAAGCAAATAATTTTATTTATTTATTTGAAAACATTAGCAAATTAAAACAAGAAAATGAAAGACTATATCAAGAAAATATAAGACTATTAGCTAGAAATAATCAATTAGAAAACTTAGAGAAAGAAAATAAACATTTAAGGGAAGAGTTAGGTTTATTACCTCAAGATAAATTTAAAATAGAAAAAGCGCAAATTATTGGCAGAAGTTCTAATATAAATAACTGGTTATTAATTGATAAAGGAAAAAAACAAGGAATTGAGGTGGGTCAACCAGTGGTGATAGCGCAAGGTATTTTTATAGGAAAAGTAAAAAAGGTTTTTCAGTATAGCGCTCAAATTATTTTAATTTCTAATTCTCAAAGTAATATTAGTGCAATGGATAAAAACACTAATACGAAAGGAATTTTAAAAGGAAAATATGGGTTAGGAGTCTATTTAGATATGGTAATGCCCACAGAAGCTATAAATAATAATGATGAAATTGTTACGGTAGCTACGGATAAAACTCCAGAAGGACTTTTAATTGGAAATTTAACCAATATTCATTTATCTGATGATCATTTAGTTCAACAAGCGGATGTAGTAATTCCTTATGATTTAAGTAAAATTCATTTTGTGGGAGTTATTAAATAAATATTATTAAATTATCAATGGAAAATAAAAGAAAAAAAATAATTGGGATTAATGCTTTTTTTTTAAGCCAGCCGAATACAGGTATAGGTCAAGTAACTGTTAGTCTAATAAATTCTTTTAAACAGGATAATTTTTATCGGAAAAATAAAACTTTAATTTATCTTCAGGATAGATTAAATAAAGAAAAAATTTTTTCAGATTTTCAAACTACAATCATGCATTCTTTTTATCAGAGAAAGGATTTATTGCAAAAAATATGGAAAGAAAAAATTTTATTGCCTCGTAATTTTAAAAAAATTAAAGGAGATATTTTTTTAAGTTTGTATCAATGTCCGAGTGTGTTTTCTGATGCTTATCATTTAATGATAGTGCATGATATTATCCCTCATCTTTTTTCGGAATATCTAAATAATTGGCGGAAAAAAATTTATTGGAAACTTACTTTACGAGCTATAAAAAAAGCTGATAAAATTATAGCTGTTTCTTATTCTACTAAAAAGGATTTAATTAGTTATCTTTCTCTCTCACCTTCTCAAATAAAAGTAATTTATCCAGCTATTCATCCAATTTTTTATCAAGAAATTAGTTTTAAGACAAGGGAAAGAGTGCTTCAAAAATATAATCTTTCTCCTGGTTATTTATATTATGGAGGAGGATTAGAAAAAAGAAAAAATATAAAGAGAATATTAAAAGCTTATCAAAAATTAAAAGCAGAAGATTTTAATTTACCTCCTCTGGTTATTTCAGGAAAACTAATGCCCCATTTAGCGCCTTTAGTGACAGATGCGGAAGATTTAGTGAAAAAAATGTCTTTAGAAGAAGAAGTAAAATTATTAGACTTTGTTCCGCAAAAGGATCTTCCTATTCTTTACTCTTCCGCCTCTCTCTTTCTTTTTCCCTCTCTCTATGAAGGATTTGGTCTCCCAGTTTTAGAAGCGCAAGCCTTAGGAACTCCCGTAATCACCAGCAATCTTTCTTCTTTGCCAGAA
>JALSQF010000004.1 GCA_026985555.1 Candidatus Moraniibacteriota bacterium
CATATATTGTTTTAGCTTAAGTGTGCATAGATTTATTTAGTTAATTATTAACTAAATACCTTAACACATTTTATCATTTTAGATGATATATCAATGTAGCTCATGGTGTCATTTTAGATGGTTTGATACGAAGTATTGACTTTTTTAGCTAAATATGCTAGTATATGAAGTTGATTATAAAATCAACAGTACCTTAAAATTTAAGTCCTTTATTTATTTTTAGAATAAAGGCCATTTAAAATGAGTTTTTAAATGCTAATTATTAAGCATTTTTTAATGCGTATTTTTAGTGTATTATTATCGTTTATAGCTATTTTAGAATTATTATTTCCTCAAACAGTAATAGCTACACAGAAAATTAATACAGAAAACACTAAAAATAAAAATAAAATTGAAACTAAAAAAATTATAAAAATACCTTATAATTATCCTAATTACAAACCCTTAAAAATTTTAAGTGAAGATGAAATTACAAGAAACCTTATTTTAGCTAGAAGAGTGCGTGGAAACCAAAGTAAATATCAAAATTATTATTCAACTAAAAATAGAAAAAAAATATTTATAGCTAATCTTTCAGCTTATACAGCTTCAGCCGATGAATGTGGTAAAAGCGACGGCATCACGGCGAGTGGAGTAAAAGTTAAAGAAAAGAGAACTTTAGCTTGTCCTCCTCAATATGTTTTTGGTACTAAAATAAAAATTAAAGGAATGGGAGTTTATGTTTGTGAAGATAGAGGGGGAGCAATTAAAGGCAATCGCTTTGATATTTATATGAAAACAAAAAAACAAGCTTTTAGTTTTGGACGTCGTTATTTGGAAGTTCAAATTATTAGCTAACTAAAAAACAGCTTTAAAGCTGTTTTTTAGTTTAGTAAAAAATGATATAATGTTAAAATCAAATAAATAAGAATAAATATATTGGAATTATGGCGACTTTATATACGCAAGCTGATCACAATAAACATTTAACCTGGATTTATCTAAGTGGTTTTTTGATTTTTGTTATGGGTGTCGGATATGTTTTTTCACGAGCAATGCAAAATAGTTTTATTTTATATTTAGCGGTAATATTTTCTGTTATGACTAGTTTTATTTCTTATTGGTGGAGCGATAAAATAGTTTTAAGTATAAATGGAGCGCAAAAGGTTACTAGAGAAAATGCTAGAGATATTTATAATATAGTAGAAAATCTTTGTATAACAGCTGGTTTGCCTGTTCCGCGTATTTATATTATTAATGATCCCTCTCCTAATGCTTTTGCGACAGGACGTGATCCTCAGCACGGCGTAGTTTGTTTAACTACTGGTTTAATAAATAAATTAGAAAAGAGTGAGTTAGAAGGAGTAATTGCTCACGAATTATCTCATATTGGCAATAGAGATATTTTGCTTTCTACGGTAATTACTGTTTTGGTTGGCTTTGTTATTTTATTAGCAGATTGGTTTAAAAATTGGGTTTTTTGGGGAAGAGGAAATGACGATAATGACAATAATCAGTTTCGTGTCTTAATGATGATTTTAGCTTTAATATTATCTTTATTAGCTCCGTTAGCGGCAGTATTAATGCAGTTAGCTATTTCTCGGAAAAGAGAATATTTAGCTGATGCTAGTGGAGCCTTATTAACTCGTTATCCAGAAGGGTTAGCTAATGCTTTAGAAAAAATAGATAGTGATCCGCAACCACTGCAAAGAGCTAATAGATCTACGGCACATTTATTTATTGCTAATCCTTTTAAGGGTAAAAAAATCTCTCGTCTTTTTATGACGCATCCTCCAATTCAAGAGAGAATTAAAAAATTAAGAGAAATGAGTTTTTAATTTATTCACTATAAGTAATTATTAAAATAAAAACTATGGGAAAAATAAAGGTAGAAAAAATTTCTCCAGAAGAAATGGAGAAAAGAGGAATTAAAAATTGGGGAATATGGGAAAAAGATATTTCAGAGTTTCCTTGGGAATATGGACAAACGGAAGTTTGTTATATTATTGAAGGTCAAGCAGAAATTACTGATCAAGATACAGGAGAAAAAGTTATAATTAAATCAGGTGATCTAGTTACTTTTTCTAGTGGTTTAAATTCCTTTTGGAAAATAATAGAGCCAATTAAAAAATATTACAATTTTGAATAAAAAACATATAGCCTATGAGACTAGATGTGATGGATAAACCAAATTTTTTATTAGTGAGATAAATAAAGTATTATTATCTTCTTTATTCCTGTCATTATTTCTTTTATTTCCTTATTTATTATCTTATTTTCCCCTTTTATTTTTAAAAAATCAAGATAACCATTTAAAATATAATTAAGTTCTAGTGTAGATAGTTAATATTTTTCGGAAAGATTATTTCTTAAAATATCTTGAATAACTTTTTCTATTCTTTTTTATAAAACAGGAGAAAAAAATCCATTCCATCTAAATGGCTAGCGAAGGTTATAATTTTTCTAAAATGTGTATTTAAAGCAAAGGATTTCATTTTATCATTCTGACAATAAAAAAATTTTTCAGTTTTTTGACCGCAAAAATCACAAATCACAATTTTATTTTCATTAAAAACATTAACATAATTAGTGCCCATTCCTTCTTTTTTACAATTTTCACAGATATAAAACATAGCAAGACCTCCTTTTTTTTGTTATGATTAAATTAATTTTAAAGAACTATAAATTGTTATGCTAATAAATTTCAGAAAAAATGTTAACAAAGTTTTTTTCTTTCTCTTTCTTTTTTTAATTTTTTTTCTGCCTTGGGAAAAAATAGTTTTTATATCCGTTTATAATATTGATATTCGTCCTTACCAATTTCTTCTTTTTGTATTGTATTTTTTTCTTGGTTTAGATTATTTATTAAACAAAAAAAAGATAAAGTTTAAAAAAGTTTTTTGGAAATTAAGACAGAAAAAAATTGATTTATTTTTAGTGTTATTTTTTTTAGCTAGTTTTTTATCTATGGGGAATGCCCTTAATAAAAAAATAGCCCTCAAACAATCTTTAATTTTAATAATTTTAGGAAGTATTTACTGGCTAACTCCATATTTTATTAATCAAAAAAATAAATTGAAGGTAGCAATAAAATGGTTTTATTTTTCCATTTTAGGTGTAATTGTTTATGGAATTTGGCAAAATTGGCAATTTATGCATGGCTATCAGCATTATGAAACTATGCCAGGAAGACCAAATGCTAGTTTCGTTGAAGCTGATTGGCTAGGAATATTTTTAGCTTTAACACTTTCTGTGGAATATTTAGTTTTTTTAGTTTTTCTTTCTCAAAATAAACTTGGCCAAAAAAAATATTTTTATCATTTTTTGAATTTATTTTTAATAGAATTAACTCTTATATTATTAATTTTAACTGTTTCTAGAAGCGCTTGGTTAGGAGCTGTAGGGACAACTTTTTGTTTTTTCTTGTTTTTAATTTATTTAGCTTTTAAAAAAATACTAATTAATTTCAAAAAATTATTGTATTCATCCTTAATTTTGGCAGGTTTATTTCTCCTGTCTTTATTTTTAATTAAAATAATACCTTTAAGTAAATTTGAATTTAAAAATCGTTTACAAAGCACGCAAAGCGGTTGGCAAGAAATAACCATAAGTTGTAATAAAAATAAATATCAATCTTTTCAAGAACTTAAGAAAAAACTTCCCTTAAAAATTAACGATTTAGATGAATTAAAAAAATATCAATGCCATTTTATCAAATTAGAAGAAATTGCATCAGAAAAAAGGAAAGGAAATTATATAGCAAAAGTTTATCGTTCTGATCCTAATTTTAATATTCGCCAAAAAATTTATAAAAAATCTTTTCAGGAAATTAAAAAACATTTTATTTTAGGAATTGGTTGGGGAAATATTTCTTTGGTTTTAGGTAAAGATAGTCTAGGAAACAATTTAAATGCTAGTAATATTTTTTTGGAAGTCTGGTTAGGTAGTGGTTTATTAGGGTTAGTTAGTTTTTTAGCTATATTAATTAATATTTTTCAAAAGGGTGGAGAATATTTTTTTATTGGGGTAAAACAAAAAGATAATTTTTTAATTTTATGGGGAATCTTTTTATGTTTAAGTTTGTTA
This sequence comes from Candidatus Moraniibacteriota bacterium, assembly GCA_026985555.1. Lineage (GTDB taxonomy): Bacteria > Patescibacteriota > Minisyncoccia > Moranbacterales > UBA9337 > JALSQF01. The sequence continues at coordinate 4,066 of JALSQF010000004.1, forward strand.
GCTTTCTTTGTCCCTAACCTTTTTAATTCAGGAATAATGTTAGGTTTTTTCTGGTTATGGTTAGGAATAGTTAGTTTAGATTTTTTTGTTTTACAAAAAAATTAAAAACTAAAATTTTTATTTATTAATAATTGAATTATAAAATTAGTTTAATTTTTATAACTACAAGTGGATGCATTGATTATACTATCAATTTCGTCTAAATTTTTTTGAGATAATTTTATTTGAAAAGAAGTTTTTATTTTTTTATTTTTTAATGAAAGAAATATTTGAGTATTTCCTAAAGGAAGAGAGCGTAAATAATTAGAAAGATTTTGTAAAGTGCTTTTAGAAATGTTGTTATTTAATTTAATAAGATATTCTTTAGCGTCAATGGAATTATTTTTGTTTGCTTTATATTTTTTTTGAGTAACGGAAATGCGTTGAAAATTATTAAGTTCTTCTTCGGTCACTTCTTGTACATGTTCTACTAGTAATTTTAATTCGGCATCCTTACGAGATAAATTTCCTGTAGCCAGAATTATTTTCTCCTCTTGCCAGATTGCGCTGAACTCTTCCAATATTTTAGGAAAAACAATAAGTTCTAAACTACCTTGTAAATCTTCAATTGTAACAAAAGCCATAGGTTGTTTGCTACGAGTAATAATTTTTTGGATTTTAGTTATTACTCCTCCTACCTTAATATTTTCTTGAGAAGGTAGATCAGTTAAAGAACGAATGGGAGTAGCCATTTTTTTGAAATATTCTTGAAATTCTGATAAGGGGTGATCACTAATAAATAATCCTAATAGTTCTTTCTCCCAGTGTAATTTTTGTTTTTTTGTGGCTGGTGCAACTGAAGAAAGTTGAATCTGAGGCGATTCCATTTGTATATTGCCAAAAAGACTAGTTTGATTGCTGTTTTGAAGTTTTTGCGCATTTTTAGAAAATTTTAAAATATTTTCTATGTTTTCTAAAGCTTGATTACGTTCTACTAATTCATCTAAAGCGCCTACTTTAGCTAGTGCTTCTAGAGATTTTTTGTTTAAATCTTTATGGGTTACTCTTTCTAAAAAATTACTTAGAGAGTTATACTTTCCATTTTTTTTTCTTTCAATTACAATTTGATGAGCAATGGTATGTCCAACATTTTTAATAGCATTTAGCCCAAAGCGAATATTAATCTTTTTTTCATTTTCATAAATTACAGCAAATTCTTCAAAACTTTCATTAATATTAGGAGGAAGGACATTAATTCCAAGTTCTTTAGCTTCTTCTACTTCAATAGCAATTCTATCGCTATTGTCTTGATCAGAAGTCATTAAAGCAGCCATGAATTCAGCGGGGAAGTGAGCTTTTAAATAAGCTGTTTGATAGCCGATTAGGGCGTAGCAAGCTGCATGACTGCGATTAAATCCATAACCAGCAAAAGGTTCTATAAAAGAAAAAATTTTTTCAGCGGTTTTTTGACTGATGCCATTTTCAACAGCTCCTTGAATGAATTTAACACGTTCTTCTTTAATTAATTCTGGAATTTTTTTTCCCATAGCTTTTCTCAGCATGTCAGCTTCTCCTAAAGAAAAACCAGCTAAAGACTGAGCGATTTGCATTACTTGTTCTTGATAGACAGCTACTCCATAAGTTTTTTTTAAAATAGGTTCTAATAGTGGGTGTAAATATTTAATTTTCTTTTTTCCGTGTTTGCGTTCAATGAAATCAGGTATCCAATCCATAGGACCAGGTCTATAAAGAGCTACCATAGCAATTACATCTTCTAAGGTAGTAGGTTTCAATTGTTTTAAATATCTTTTCATTCCGGAACTTTCTAATTGAAACACTCCTGTTGTGCGAGCTTGTTGTAGAAGCTGATAAGTTTTAGTGTCATCTAAAGGTATTTTTTCTATATCTATAGTTATATGTTTAGTTTTTTGAATAATATTAATAGCATTTTGAATAATGGTTAGATTTTTTAGACCTAAAAAATCCATTTTTAATAAACCGATTTTTTCTACATAACTAGATTTTGTTGAAGACGAATATTGAGTTACTAAATCTTCGCTTTTATCTTTTCCTGCAATTTTTTGTAAAGGAGTGTATTCTACGACTGGATTTTTAGTAATAACAACTCCACAAGCATGCATAGAAGCGTGACGAGCAACTCCTTCTAATTTTTGAGCAGTGTCAATTAATTTTTTAGCAGAAGCATCTGAATTATAAAGATTTTTAAATTCTTGCACATCTTCCAAAGCATTTTTTATATGGGAAAACATAGGAATCATTTTAGCTATTTTATCACAGAATTCATAAGGAAATCCTAAAGCGCGTCCTGCATCACGGATAGCTGCTCTAGCTGCCATTGTTCCAAAAGTAATAATTTGTGCTACGTGATCATATCCGTATTTTTTTCTGACATAGTCTAAAACTTCATCACGACGATCATCAGCAAAATCCATATCAATATCAGGCATAGAAATACGTTCAGGATTAAGAAATCGTTCAAAAAGAAGATCATATTTTAAAGGATCAATATTAGTAATTCCTAGTAGATAAGAAACGAAACTTCCTGCAGCGCTTCCTCTTCCCGGTCCCACTACAATACCTTGTTTTTTAGCCCAATTAACAAAATCAGCTACAATTAAAAAATAAGAGGGAAATCCCATTTTCTCAATAATAGATAATTCATAAGCTAATCTTTTTTTATGTTCCTGTGTTATTTTGTTCTGTGGATAGCGCTTTTTAAGTCCTTTTTCAGTAAGATATTTTAAGTAAGATTTATCAGTAAATCCTTGAGGAACTTCAAAATAAGGAAGCTGCGTTTCTCCTAGTTTTATTTCATGATTACATTTATTAACAATTTCTTGTGTATTTTTTATGACTTCCGGATTATTTTTAAAGGCCTTAATCATTTCTTGAGGTGCTTTCATAGATAAATCAAAATCCATTAAATTCATACGATCTTTTTCATTAACTTTGCGATTGGTTTGAATGCAAAGTAAAACATCTTGAATTTTAGCGTCTTCAGGTTTAATGTAGTGAATATCTCCTGTGGCAACGGCGGGTATGCCAGTTTTTTGAGAAATTTCTAAAAGTCCTTGGTTAGCAATGTTTTGTTTATCATAATGAGGGTGATGCTGAACTTCTAAATAAAAATTATTTTTTCCAAATATTTTTTCATATTCTAAAGCTACCTGTATAGCTTCTTTAATTCCTTTATTAATAACTGTTTGAGGAACTTCTCCTTGAATACAAGCACTCATTCCTATTAATCCTTGACTATATTTTTTTAAAGTTTTTTTATCTATGCGTGGTTTATAGTAAAATCCTTTTAAATGAGCAATAGAAACTAACTTCATTAAATTTTTATAACCTATCTCGTTTTTTACTAAAAGGGTTAAATGATAACGAGTTTTATCTAAGCGAGTATTGTTTTTATTTTCTAATCCGTTAGGAGCTAAATACATTTCACAACCAATAATAGGTTTTATTCCCGCTTCTTTAGCTTTAATAAAAAATTCTACAGCTCCATACATAACACCGTGATCAGTAAGAGCTAATGAATCCATACCTAACTCTTTAGCGCGATTAATAAGATCATCAATTTTAGCTAACCCATCTAGAAGTGAGTAATGAGAGTGAACATGTAAATGAGTAAATTTCATATAATAATTATTAGTATCAAAAATTAATAAGTGATTAAATAATTCTAGCAAATTTCTTTTAAAAAGAAAAATTTTAAAAATACTTGCTTTTTAACAAAAAGAGTTTAAGATAATAGTTGTAAATAAGCATACTAAAATTATGAAAAGAATTTTGATTAAAGATTTACCTCAAAAAATTGGACAAAAAGTAACTATAGCTGGTTGGGTAAATAGTAGACGAGACCATGGAAAAATAATTTTTATGGATATTAGAGATAGAAGTGGTTTAATTCAAACAGTTGTTATTCCTGATCAAGAAGAAGCTTATGAAAAAGCTAAAAAAATAAAAAATGAATTCGTAGTAGAGATAGAAGGAAAAGTAAAAGAAAGACCAGGAGAAACAACTAATAAAGCTCAAGTTAGCAATGTAGAAATAGAAATAGAAAATTTAAAAATTATTAGTTCTACAAAGGAAGAACTGCCAGTGGAGATAACCAAAGAAAACATAAATCTTAATTTAGAAACATTATTAAATCATCGTTCTTTAATTTTAAGGAATGAAAAAATAAAATCTATTTTCAAAATCTATGCTACTTTATTAGATGCTTACAATTTTATAATGCGTCAAAATGATTTTTTAGAAATAAAAACTCCTAAAATTTTAAGTAATGCCACAGAAGGAGGAGCTAATTTTTTTAAAATTAAATATTTTGATAGAGATGCTTTTTTGGCACAAAGTCCTCAATTTTATAAGCAAGCTGGAGTAAGTGTTTTTGAAAGAGTTTTTGAGATAGGTAGTGTTTTTCGCGCAGAACCACATTTTACTACGCGTCATCTTAATGAATATGTGAGTTTAGATGCTGAAATGGGATTTATTGAAGGATTTGAAGATATTATGGATCAATTAGAAAAAGTGATTACTTTTATAATTAAAGAAATTAACAAACAACATAAAAAAGAAATTAATCAATATAATATAGATTCAGTATCTATACCTAAAAAAGGTATTCCTCGTTTACGTTTAGATGAAGCTAGAGAAATTTTAAAAAAAGAGATGGGAAAAGAAATAGAGAAAGCGGATATTGATCCAGAGGGAGAGAGATTAATTGGAGAATATGCTAAAAAAGAATGGGAAAGCGATTTTGTTTTTTTAACCCACTATCCTGTTACTGTGCGTCCCTTTTATACTATGCCTGATTTTCAAAATAAAAAGCTTACTTTTAGCTTTGATTTAATTTTTAGAGGAGTAGAAATTGCTACAGGAGGGCAACGTATTCATGATTATTATCAATTAATTGATAATATGAAAAAACATAAATTAGATCCCAATGATTACAAACATTATTTAGATATTTTTCGTTATGGTATGCCTCCTCATGGAGGATGGGGAATGGGTAGTGAAAGAATAGTTCAAAAAATTTTAGGACTAAATAGCATCAAAGAAGCAGTTTTATTTCCTCGTGATGTAAAAAGGCTAACTCCTTAAGATAGATTTGAAATCTTCTAAAACTAAAAATATTAAAACAAAAAAATTGTTTTTAAAAACAACCATGAATCATTATTTAAAACACAAAGAAAAACTAAATAAAAATAAAATTTATTTAGTTATCACGCTTTCTTTTTTATTAGGATTTTCTTCATCTTTGTTGGCTTATGTGGCATCTTCTTATTTTAAGCAAGCTAGCGGATCTGAAAATATAGGAGGATTTTATTTAATAATATATGGTATTATTTTAATTGCCTTATTAAATTTCCATCGTTTTATTTTATGGTTAGGAAAATCAAAACTGTTATTTTTAGGTTATTTTTTAAAAATTTTGTTAATAACTGCTTTAATATTTTCCTCTATTAATTATTTAGGAATATTTTTACTAATTAGTTATTTTATAATATCTTCTATTAGCTGGGTTGATTTAGATATTATATTAGAATCATTTTCTATAGATAAAGCTTCAGGAAGAATTAGGGGGATACTCTTAACAATGGTTAATTTAGGTTTTTTATTAGGGCCTATTTTATCTGCAGACTTACTAGAAGAATATGGCTATTCGGCTATTTTTTTACTTATCTTTTTTTTGCATCTGGTAATAATTAATTTAGCCGTATTAGGCTTAAGAGGTTTAAATCATAAAATTAGACGGCAAATTACTTTAAAAAACTTATGGAACAAAATAAAACAAAGGCGTAATGTGAGAATGATTTATTGGATATCCTTTACTTTAGAATTTTTTTACGCTATTATGGTTATTTATACGCCACTTTATCTTTTGGATTTAGGCTTTGCTTGGCATGAAATAGGTATTATATTTACCATTATGTTATTGCCTTTTATCTTATTTCAATATCCCGCTGGTTTAATAGCTGACAAAAAAACAGGAGAAAAAGAAATGTTATTTGGAGCTATTTTTCTGATGGGACTTTTTACTTTATTAATTTTTATAGGAAAATCTTATACTTTATGGGAATGGGCATTTTTATTGTTTGGAACACGTTTAGGTGCAGCTCTGGTGGAAATTTTAAGAGATTCTTATTTTTATAAAAGAATTGATGGACGAGATATTGATATGATAAATTTTTTTCGCACCGCTCAATCAGTGGCTTATATTTCCGCAGCAATTTTATCAGTTATTTGGCTTTCTTTTTTTCCGCTTTCATCTATTTTTCTTCTTTTGGCATTAGTAGTTTTAGGAGCACTCTATCCAGCTTTTATTTTAGAAGATAATAATTAGTATTTAATAATTCTTTGAAATGTTAATGTAAGAATAATTAATAAAAGATTATAAAAATTGGAATAATAGGTTCTGGTATAATTTATTATGTTAATAAAATGATAGGAATCAGAAGATATTGCGAATTTCATTGTTATTAACAAAAACAATAAAAATAAATTGAATCTTATCTTTTCAAAAGGCAAAAAATATGTTATAATTTTTTTTAATCATATAAAAGTTTTTCATAAATCTATGGAATTAATAAAAGAATTAATACGAGATGGAGCTATTTTTTTAATTCCTTTAGTGGTATTAATTATTACTCGTCTTATTAAATTTGTTTTATTTTATTTAAGGCATAACTATGATTGGAAGTTTGCTTTTCAGCATTCAATGTCTTATGGGCACATGCCTAGTGTGCATACAGCTCTAATGGTTTCTTTAGTAACAACAGTAGGATATTATACTGGAATAAAAAGCGGAGCTTTTGCAGTAGCAGTTGTGATAGCTACTTTGATTATAGATGATGCTACTCGTTTAAGAGTTTATATGGGTGACTTAGGTCGCTACATCAATGCTATTCGTAAAAAAATAGATTTAGATGAAAAAGAATTCCCCCGTTTAAAAGAAAGAATGGGACACAGAATTAGCGAAGTAATAGCTGGAGCTATTACAGGTTTCTTGTTGACAATTTTATTTATTTATTGGATTGGATAATTTTTTTAGCTTTTCTTTTATTTTTTTAGATACTATTTTTCTATCATCCCAAGGAATTTTTTTTCCACTAGCTATACAAATAGCTTGTTCACTTCCTTTACCTGTAATTAAAACTAAATCATTTTTTTCTGCCAATTGAATGCCTTTTTCTATAGCTCGTTCTCTGTTTTCTATAAGAAAAAGGTTTTTGTTTTCTTTTTTGCCAAACTTTTTCACTCCTTTAGCTACCTCATTGATAATTTTTATAGGATCTTCATCGTAAGGATCTTCATTAGTGAGTATAACTATATCAGCGTTTTTGCCCGCTATTTCTCCCAGTGGTTTACGCCGTTTTTTGTCTCGTCCTCCTCCAGTGGCTCCTAATATATGAATTATTTTTTGGGGTGAAAAATTTTCTAAAATGGTTTTATAGAGAGACGCTAGTGCTTTGGGTTCAAAGGCATAATCTACTATCACATCAAAATCTTGGCCTAATTGAATCTTTTCTATTCTTCCTGGAATATTATTAATTTTTTCAATTCCTTTTTTAATAACACTTTCTTTTACCTTTAAAACTTTAGCAACGCTACTGGCCAAAGAAGCATTAAGAATATTAAAATTTCCTAAAATTTTAAGAGCTATTTTTTTTTGATTGAAATAAAAAACATTTTTTTCTTTAGGAGTATAAGAAAAATAAGTTAGTTGATTTTTCTGAGTTATTTTTTGAGGAAAAGATGTTTTTTGGAGAATAATTTTTTGAGAAAGAGAAAAATTTAAAAATTCTTTATAGTATTTATCATCGCCATTAACAACGATTGTTTTTAAAAGAGGATAAAATTTTTGAAAAGATTTATCAAGATTTTTGGAATGACAATGTTTTTCTAAATGCCTAAAAAGTTCTAATTTAGCTTGTTTATAATTTTTAAAACTACCATGAGATTCAATATGTTCTGGATATATTCCTGTAAAAACTAAAATATCATAATTAATGAATCTATGGCGAAATTGACGAATTCCTTCAGATGTAGTTTCTATGATGGCCACTTGACATTTATTATTAACCATTTGTCTTAACATTTTTTGAGTAAAAAAACGTCCCAACATAGTCATTTTTTTATTGTTGAGCCAATCTTTTTTTCCATCACTAAACATAGCTGTAGAAGTATAGCCAGCTTTAATTCCAGCTTCTCTTAAAATTTGAGCTAAAAAATAAACAGTGGTAGTTTTTCCGGTAGTACCAGTAACGCCAATAACAATTAGTTTGTTGCTGGGAAAATTATATAAAACAGCAGAAAATCCATTTATAAGCCAATGATAAATAGGTTGAATTTTTTTAAAAATAAAAGAAGGAATAAGTTTTTTAATAAAATAAAATATAGTTTCCATAATTTAATAGTAAGGTTTTTTAGATAATTAGCAAGAGAGTGTTGATTTAATTCTTTTGTTTGCATTTTAATAATACATAAAAAATAAATATTTTATTTTAAATTTATAATGCATTTTGACGCTATTATTTTTGTATGTTATTTTTTAATATATTATTTAATTTAAACTAATAAATCAAAGTATTAGCTGTGCAAAAAATAAATTAAAAAACTTAATTCAAACCAAATTTAAAAATATCAAATTAGAACAATGAACAAAAAAACCTTAATCATAATAATAACAATAACAATTCTAGGATTGGCTATAATAGCCGGTGGTTTTTATCTCTGGTCGCAGAAAAAAGCGGATTTAAAGCATGTTAATGTAGAAAAGAGAATTATTGAAAATGACAAACAAGAGCAAAAGGGAGATGGAGGAAATAGAAAGAATGGGATTGTTGAAAAAGAAGATGAAGGGAAGAAAGAAGGAAATGGAAATCAAGAAAATGAAAAACAAGTAGAGATAGATTATAACCCCCATACACAACTTACAAAACAAGAAATAGAAAAACTAAAAAAAGAAAAAGATTTAGTTTGGTATGAAATTCCGGAACTGGGGATTAAGTTTTTAGTAACGAAGGATGCGAAGGAGGATTTGAGGTATGATTATAAAATTAACAAAAATAAGAAATCCGCAAAACTTTATTGGCAATCAGAAATTGATTTTTTACCACAGCAACGTTGTTTTGATAAACAAAATGATAATTTATGTACTATTGGTATTTTAAATAAAATTTTAGTAAAAAATAAGAAAAAACAAGGAAAAGAAACTGGACAATCATTTTGTTGGGGTATTCAGATTATTACAATAAACAATAATAGTTTAATTTGTTTTATTGGTCCACAAGCATGGAATTTTATTTCTGTAAAAGAATACAACGAATACCTAAAAACAATAAAAGATAAAAACCTTGAGATTTATTTAGGCACAATGGAACCAATATCAACCAAATAATCATTTCACAATACACAAAAAATTTGCGTATTGTAATTGTGATTATTTGTTAAGTCTAACAAAAATCTAATAGTTAGTTCTTTAAAAATCAAAAATCTCAATTAAAAATAAAAATAG
>JALSQF010000005.1 GCA_026985555.1 Candidatus Moraniibacteriota bacterium
ATCCTTCTTTATAATAATCATTTGCTTTATTTAGATATGCTAATGCTAAAAGATTTTGAGAATAATGCAATGTTTTTTTAAGGTTTTGTGCTCTTTTTTTTGCAATATTTGCCATTCTAAACCCAAAAAATGCAAATCCACTTATAGTTGCAAAACTTCCAAATAAAAAAGAGCGCCTTTTAAAATCTACAGCTTTTTTGTAAGAAATACTTTTATTTATATATTCTTTTAAATCATTTTCATTAATTTTAGAGTAATACTTTTTGGCTTTTTCTAAATATATTCCGTGTAACAATGCATTTGATGAAGTTACATTTTTATATTGATTATATGCAATTATAAGCTGAGCTTTAAATATTAAAAACTCTTTTTCTTCATTAATCCATTCATTTAGTTTATTCCAATATTTAATAATAGATTCATGTGATATTTCTACAATTTCTTCATTTTGTTCTATTTTTGAAATTAGTATCCTTTGATTTATTAATTCATCAACTATTTTCTTTTCTTTTTCAGAAAATACTTCTTTTTTTTCAACTTTTTTAGTAATACTTCCATCAACTTTTACTTCAATTAAATGAAAAATAAAAATTTTTTTTAATAAGTCATCTAATTCTTCTTTTGATGATGCAAAAATGTTGTAATTATTATATATTTCATTAATCTTATTTTCTATTATTGAATAAATTGGATTAGTATTAGATAGCTTTTGGTAATCTTGTAAAGAAACATATCGATTTGAATATTTACCTGGGTTATTAAAAAATTTTTTTGTTAATTGATTGAGTGTATATGCTAATAATGGAATTGCTTCTGTTGATTTTAAATCATTTTTCATTCTCTCTACTAAAATATCTTCAAAAATTATATCTGATTTATCTGCAGGATATTTTATTATGGAATAGATTTGTTCTTCTTTGATAGGTGTTAAAAGATAAATGTAGTTATATTTATGAAAATTTTTAAAATTTTTATCGGTTTGATACTCTTTAATAAAATCACTTCTAATTGTCATAACAAAATAAATATTTTCTCTTTTTTCTAAAAGGTAATTTATGAGATTTAACAAAATATTTCTTTCTTCTTTACCAGCTAATGTAAAAAACTCTTCTGCCTGATCTATAGGAAAAAGCAAATTTTTATTCTCTTCTACTAAATCTAATAACAAATTAAATTTTTCAAAATTTCCATCTTTTATAGAGTTATAATATTCGATAAATTTCTCTTTTTTATTAAAAGTTTCTAATGTTGATAATAAAAAATTTCTTAGAGGTCTTTTTTGGGGCCTAAATGTATTAATTACTTTCCATTTATTCTTATACTCATAATAATATTTTAATTTTGGAATAATTCCCGCTTTTAAAAAAGAAGACTTTCCAAGTCCAGAAGCACCTTGAATTATATATACTTTTTTACTAAATTGATTTATAGAATTATTTAAAATATCAACAAACTCATCAATCTCTTCATCTCTTCCAAAAAAGACTGCAGCCATATCTTCTTCATAAGATTCTAATCCAGGATATGGATTTCTATTTTCATCCCATTTATAAGGTTTATCATAAAACTCTTTTAATTCTTTATTTATTTTTTTTAACACTTTTCTAAAATTATTACTATTTTCATTTAAATCAATTTGTTGTAAATGACTCCCTATCCACTCAAAAACTTCTTTTTTATATTTTTCATTATCCTCTATACTTAATAAAAAAACCTCTTTTCCAAGAATTTTTGCTAATGAATACTCTTTTTGACACCAACACGAATCAATCCAATTTTTAGAAACAAAACATAAAACTATTTTTGATTTATTAATGGCTTTGTAAATCTTTTTTTCCCACTCCTCATTTATTTCTATTCCATTTTCATCATCATAATCTAAAAAAAATGAATCAATACCATAAGATTTTATATCTTTAATATATTTCTCTATTTTTTTATTATCTTTTGAAGAATGAGAAATAAATAAAGAAAACATTTTTTTCCTTTCAATTTTGTTGTTGAGATAATGCACCTAACACTATTACGCTACCTACTACAAATCTAAATAAATTCCTATCTGATACATATGATTGTAACTTACTATTCATCCATTCAATTGTAAAACTTGGATTTAAGCCATCATCATTAACTCTTAATACCCCATCACACTCATAATGATTAGACGCAAATATTTCTCCATTCCAATGAATTTCTACTCTTAAAGTATATTGGTGAGAATAAGAATTATAATCACAAGAGTTTACCTTAGCATATATTCCTTGCCCCCCATCAAATCTATTTGATACTATTTGTTCTGCTGCACGATTTGCAAAATATTCTGCTTTATCTAATTCATACTCAGTGCATTGATGAGCGTATAAACTTAGTAAACTAAATAACAATAAAAAAATAATCTTTTTCAT
>JALSQF010000006.1 GCA_026985555.1 Candidatus Moraniibacteriota bacterium
TTACTTTAGCGCCTCTAATAATTATTTCATTCTTCTTCTTTTTGTTATTTTTCATGATATATAATTAAATTCTAATATTTAAAAGTATCAATAACAAATTATAAGTTATTTTTATGAATGTGTCTAGTGTAACGCCACTATAAAATATTTTTCCAATATTTTACAATAAACTTAAATTTTTTATCTTTAATTTTTAGATTGTTCTTTGTTGTTTTTTCTATAATAATAAAATTTTAAATTTAAAAAACTAACTAAATTAACAAAAACAATAAAAAAATTTAATGACCCCTTTAATGACCCCGAAACAATCACTTTTATTTTTTTATCTTTATATTTTTAGATCATTCTAAAATATATCCCACTTATTTTATATTTTTTAAAACATGCTCACACATAATAATTATAAATACACAAATTATTCTAATGCTCAACAATTGATTGAAAGCATCTATTTTTAAAATCTAAAAAGAAAAAACTAATGCGAATTACATTAGTTTCAAAAATATAAGATAAAATTAACGGGATTTTATTTTTATTCTGATTTTTTTAAATTATCTGATTTTTTAGTTTCTTTGATTTTCTTTTTCTTATTACTTTCATCATCCTTCATTGGTTCGCCCATCTCTTTATAAATAGTGCCTAAAACACCATTAACAAATTTAGCGGAATTAGATCCTCCAAAACTTTTAGCTAATTCTATAGCTTCGTTAATTGCCACTTTAGGAGGAACTTCTTCATAATTACCGAATAATAATTCATAAATTCCTAAACGCAAAATATTTCTATCTATAGCTGTAATTTGATCTAATGGCCATTCTGGAGCACATTGAATAATCAATTTGTCAATATCGTTTTGTTTCTCTAAAACACCTTTAATTAATCTTTTAGCAAACTCTGTTTCTTTAATTCCTGAAGCAAATTCTTGCAAATTATGCTCTAAAGCTTCCTCAATCTTACTTTGAGATAATTTGTTAAAATCCCACTCAAAAAGAGTTTGCATAACTACAGAACGTTGAAGATGTCTATTAGCCATTATTTTTCTTGTTTATTGGTATTTGGAGAAACATTTAAAAAACTTTTTCCTTTATAAAAACCACATTGCGGACAAATTCTATGAGGTAATATCATTGCTCCACAATTAGAACATTTTACTAAGGATGGTTTTACAATTTTACTTCCCGATTGACCTCCTCTTCTTCTGTTTTTTCTTGACTTATTATGCCTCTGTTTTGGAACTGCCATATTTTTCTAGTTTATATTTTATCAAAAAATTACGAAAAAAACAATTTACTTTATTTGAGTTATTTCTATCTCTGTAGCTAATTGCTTATGACCAAATTTTACTTTATAACGTTTTTTGGGTTTATGTTTAATACCCCAAACTTTTTTATTCTTAGTTTGCTTTAAAATTTTAGCTTCTACTTTTGCAGCTTTAACTAGAGGATTACCAACTTTTATTTTTTTATCATCTCCCAGTAACAACACTTCTTCAAATATTACCTTGTCCCCTTCCTTACCTTTTATTTTCTCTATTTTAATTTTATCTCCTTTTTCAACTTTATATTGTTTTCCACCTGTTTTAATAATTGCTAACATAATTTTTATTATTAATTACTTATTCTTTTTACCTCCCCCTGAAATAATTTCTTCTGCTACATTAGCTGGCACTTCACTATAATGATCAAATTCCATAATATAACTAGCACGTCCTTGAGTCATAGAACGTAACTGCGTTGCATATCCAAACATTTCTGCTAAAGGAATCTCTGCTTCAATTTCTTTTGTTACAGCATTTCCTTCTCCTCTATCATTTATTTCCTTCACTACTCCTCGGCGAGAATTAATATCCCCAACCACATCTCCCATAAATTGTTCTGGGGTGGTTACTACCGCTTTCATAATTGGCTCCAAAAGCACAGCATTGGCCCTTTTTGCTGCTTCTTGAAAAGCCATTGATCCAGCAATTTTAAAAGCTGCTTCTGAAGAATCCACTTCATGATAACTTCCATCATAAAGAACTACCTTAATATCTACCATAGGATAACCAGCCACCACTCCGTTTTCCATTGCCTCTTTAACTCCTTTTTCTACTGCCGGAATATATTCTTGAGGTATAACTCCTCCCTTGATTTCATCTACAAATTCAAATCCTTTTCCCGCTTCTTGAGGTTCTAATCTCAACCAACAATGACCATATTGACCTCTTCCTCCTGATTGACGGATATATTTTCCTTCTGCTTCGGCTGTTTTTTTAATTGTTTCCCTATAAGCTACTTGAGGATGTCCAATATTAGCTTCTACTTTAAATTCTCTTTTCATTCTATCCACTAAAACATCTAGATGCAATTCTCCCATACCAGATATAATAGTTTGACCAGTTTCTTCATCACTTCTTACTCTAAAAGTAGGATCTTCTTCAGATAGTTTTTTTAAAGCTAATCCCATTTTTTCTTGATCAGCTTTAGTTTTTGGTTCAATAGCAATATCAATTACCGGTTCTGGGAAAGTCATCTCTTCTAATATAATAGGATTGTTTTGATCACAAAGAGTATCTCCTGTGGTTGTATTTTTTAATCCCACTAAAGCTCCTATTTCACCTGCTCCCAATTCATTAATCTCTTCTCTATGATTAGAATGCATTCTTAAAATTCTTCCAATTCTTTCCTTTTCTCCTTTTGTAGAATTATAAACATAAGATCCTGCTTTTATTTTTCCAGAATAAATTCTAAAAAAGGTTAGTTGTCCTACAAAAGGATCTGCTGCAATTTTAAAAGCTAAAGCAGCAAAAGGCTCCTCATCACTAGCTTTTCTTTCTGTTTCTTCCCCTGTTTTAGGATTAATCCCTTGCACAGGAGGAATATCTACTGGAGAAGGTAAATAATCCACAATTGCATCTAAAACCATTTGCACTCCTTTATTTCTTAAAGCAGTCCCTACTAAAACCGGAATTAATTTATTCTCAATAACACCCTTACGTAAAGATTTTTTAATTTCTTCTTCACTAATTTCTTCTCCTTCTAAATATTTTTCCATTAATAAATCATCTGTTTCCACTATTTTTTCTAACATTTTTTCTCTAGCTTTTTTTGCTTCTTCTATTAAATTTTCTGCAATTTCTTTTTCTAAAACTTTTTCTCCCATTTCTCCTTCAAACTCATAGGTTTTCATTTTAATTAAATCAATAATTCCACTAAATTCACTTCTTTCTCCTATGGGCATTTGAATAGCTAAAGCATTAGGAGTAAGACGATTCCAAATGGATTCTAAAGCATTTTTAAAGTCAGCTCCTTCTTTATCAATTTTATTTACAAAACAAATTCTTGGAACATTATATTTATCTGCTTGTCGCCAAACCGTTTCTGATTGTGGTTCCACTCCTTCTTTCCCGTCAAATATAACAACAGCTCCATCTAAAACTCTTAGGGCACGTTCTACTTCCACTGTGAAATCAACATGACCAGGAGTATCAATAATGTTAATCTGATGATCTTTCCAAAAACAAGTTGTAGCTGCGCTAGTAATAGTTATTCCTCTTTCTCTTTCTTGCTCCATCCAATCCATAGTTGCTTCTCCTTCATGAACCTCGCCAATTTTATGGGTAATACCTGTATAATACAAGATACGTTCTGTGGTGGTTGTCTTTCCACCATCAATATGAGCAATAATACCAATGTTTCTTAATTTTTTTATGTCTGTTGCCATAACAATTGATAATTAACTATAAATTATAATTAAAAAAAATAATTATCTAAATCTTTTAAAATTTAAATAATGTGTACTTATTTAAACTAATTAAGCAAAATGAGCAAAAGCTCTGTTTGCTTCCGCCATTCTATGAGTATCTTCTCTTTTTTTCATAGCTGTTCCTTGTTTTTGAGAAGCATCAATTAACTCATCGGCTAATTTTTCAGCCATACTTTTTCCTTTACGACTACGACAAGCTTCTCTAATCCAACGTATTGCTAATGTTTGTCTTCTTTCTCCAGCAACCTGTATCGGAACCTGATAATTAGCTCCCCCAATTCTACGTGATTTAATTTCTAACAAAGGAGAAACATTTTTAATAGCTTGTTCAAATACATTTAATCCTCCTTTTTTAGTTCTTTCGTGAATAATATCAAAAGCATCATATACAATTTTTTCAGCTACACTTCTTTTTCCATTAAGCATTATCTGACCGATAAACCTACCTACTAAAATACTTCCGTATTTAGGATCTTTTTTCCAATGTTTTTTAAAATTTCGTTTCTTTCTAGGCATAACAATAAAAAATGTTAAATATTAAATTAAATTAAATAAAAATATTAATTATTATCTTTTGGTTTTTTAGCTCCATACTTACTACGTCCTTTTTTTCTATTTTCCACTCCTGCTGTATCTAAAACTCCTCTAACTACATGATAACGCACACCCGGAAGATCTTTAACTCTTCCTCCTCTAATCATTACTATAGAATGTTCTTGTAAATTATGCCCAATACCTGGTATATAAGCCGTCACCTCCATCCCATTAGTAAGACGCACTCTAGCAATTTTTCTTAAAGCTGAGTTAGGTTTTTTAGGCGTTGTAGTTCCCACTTTTAAACAAACTCCTCTTTTGAAAGGTCCTTTACTATCCACTGGACGATTTTTTAAAGTATTAAAAAGATAGGTTAACGCAGGAGATTTAGACTTCTTTTTATTTTTTTTACGTGGTCTTTTTTTGAGCTGATTAATAGTTGGCATAACAATTTATTACAAATTAAAATAACTAATAACTAAGCTAGTTATTTACAAAATTTTATTATTTTTTACAAACTAATTTATATAAATAATAATTTATTTATATAACTTTTTCATCCTAACTAATTATACTCGTTTTGTCAAGAATTTTTAAAATTTATTTCAAAAAATCTTCTTGTTGAGCAAAACGTCGCTTTTCCACACTTTCATCTTTAATTATTTTTCCATCTAACATATGCAAAATTCTTTCGGCATGTTCAGCAGTAAATGTTTCGTGAGTAACTAAAACAATCGTATGTCCTTTTTTATGAAGATCTTGTAAAATATTCATTACCTGCAATCCAGATTTAGAATCAAGATTTCCTGTGGGCTCATCAGCTAAAATAATTTCAGGATTATTAATTAAAGCTCTTGCAATTGCCACTCTTTGTTTTTCACCTCCTGAAAGCTGATTAGAATAATGATGAAGACGATGCTTCATACCAACCGCTTCTAAAGCTTGAATGACTTTTTTCTGCTTATTTTTTATTTTTTTCTTGGCATAAAGTAATGGTAACTCTACATTTTCATAAACAGTTGTTCGCGCTAAAAGATTAAAGGTTTGGAAAATAAAACCAATTTTTTGATTTCGCAAGCGAGCTAAATCATTATCAGAAAATTTCAAAGTATCTTTTCCTGCTAACCAATATTCTCCTTCTGTAGGACGATCTAACAAACCAATTATTTGCATTAAAGTTGATTTACCCGATCCACTTGGTCCCATAATAGCTACAAATTCATTTTCTACCACTTCTAAATCAACTCCATTTAAAGCTTTTGTTTCTACTTCCCCATTGATATAAAACTTTTTTAAATTTTTTATTTTAATTAATTTATTTTTCGTTGACATATAATTAAATTCATTATAACCTAGCTTTTAAGAAAAGCAACTGGTTCTTTAAAAAATAACAAAATAAAAAAGGAGAAGATAATGAAAAAAGAAAAATTATTAAGCCAAGAAAAAATAAAAGAAATCATCCAAAAATTACCCTTTGAAATAATTCCTCCACAAAAATACAACGATTGTTTTCTTGAAAAGATAGGAAAAAGCGAAAAAAATTCTCCTAAAATACCTATGAATAAATACGAAAAAAGCATTGTAATTATTTTAGATCAAATATCTAAAGAAATTTTTTATTATTCAAAAAAATACTCTGAAAATGAAATAAAAATTATGCTTAATACTTATCGTTTCTTGAGAAAAGTACTCTTCATCAATATTGTTCAACGACTAAAATTAAATCTAAATGAAACTTATTGTATCAGTTACCGCGAAAATTTCCAGATTATTATTAATTCTCCTTTTGTAAAAAACTGGGCGCAAGGAGAAGATAATGATTTTATCTTGTGGCAAGAACTTATTCCTTCTTGGAAAACTATTCCTTCCTCCAATTTTATCAATTAAAAAACCAACCTTTATTAAAATTAAAACTAGTTTTAATTTTAATAAAGGTTTTTATTTTTTCTTCGCAATAATTATTTCTTCTCCTTGGGTTAATCCCGACAAAACTTCTATATTGCCTTGATCTCCCTCTAAGCCAGTTTTTATATAAATTCTTTTTATTTTACCATTATCTATCTTTTCTACATACTGTTTTGCTCCTTCATTTTTTATAGCTTGCAAAGGGATTTTCAAAACATTTTTCTTTTCCTGAATTAAAATATCTGCATCAGCACTTAAACCATCTCTTAGCCCCACTATTTCTTCCTGAGGAGCTAATTTTACCTTATAATAAACTACATCTTGAATAATGGTGGCTGATGGTTCTATTTCATAAACCTTTGCCTTATATATTTTTTGCGACCCAAAAGCATCAAAACTTAAATCTGCCCATTGACCTAACTTTATTTTTGCAATATCTGATTCTGGAACATCCACATCAATTTCAAAAACATTTTTTTGAATAACTGTTATTATAGGAAGATTAGCTGTAACAGTTTCTCCTGGATCAAGCTTTACATCAACTACCAAACCATCTTGAGGAGAATATAAAACAGTTTTCATTAACTGGCTTTTTATAGCGCGTGCTTCTGCTTCAGCCACACGCACTCTGGCCTTTTTACTTTCTTTTTCTTCTGGTTTTAAATCATCCCACTTACGACGAGCTAGGTCTAAATTTTGTTGAGCAATATATTGATTTTCTTGCGCCTCCTTATACTTTTGCCAATAATAGCTACTATCTAGAACAGCTAAAACATCTCCTTTATGAACATAATCTCCTACTTTTACTTTATTTTCTTTTAATCTTCCATTAATTTCAAAAGCTAAATCAACTTTCTGACGAGAAAGAACTTGACCTGTTACAGAAACAGTTTGACGGATAGTTCCCTTTTGAACTTTATCTAAAATATATTGCTCTTGAAAAGATTTTTGAGGATAAAATTTATAAATCAATCCCAATATCAAGAAGAAAAAGATAAAGAAAAAAATAATTTTTTTAAATTTAGACATAATTTAAAAAATAATTTTACCTTATAAATATAACGCTTTATTTAAAAATAATCAAACTTTTTTTAATTGTTTTTTGTATTTCCTAAATTATTTTTAAAAATTTATAAGTACACAAATTATTTTATAATACGAGGAAATAAAATGGTAGCTTGATTATTTTTTAATGATTTTTCAATTTCTAAAGCAGTTTGTGGCATAAATGGTTGAATTAAGTCAGCAATCAAAAATAAATTACTAGTTAAAATACTCATCACTTTTTTATATTTTTTCTGATTACTTTTCATTAGTTCCCACGGTCTATTTTTTTCTATATAAACATTACTTTCCTCTATTATTTTCCAGATTTCCTCTAAGGCTTTATCAAAACGCAATTTTTTTTCTAAAAATAACTGAAAATTTCCTAGTTCCTTTTTTTCTGGAATACTAACTTTCAGATTTTTGTTCAAACTAATTACCCGAGAAACTAAATTACCTAAACCATTAGCCAAGTCAGCATTATATTTTTCGGTTATTCTCTCTAAGGTTACATCCACATCTTCACCAAAACTTCCTGCGCTTAACAATAAATAACGTGTAGCTTCCACATTAAATTTTTCAAGCATCTCTTCTAAACTAATAACATTTCCTAAACTTTTACTCATTTTTTTACCCCGAGATAATATGTGTCCATGAACAAAAATCTTTTGAGGCAATTCTAAATTCAAGTGCATTAAAATAATTGGCCAAATAGTGGCATGCACTCTTAAAATATCTTTACCGATTAAATGAAAAAAGTGAGAACTAATTTCCTTGCCTCTTTTCTTGTCTTGTGGTCCTTTCCAACCAAATCCAGTTAAATAACTTAAAAAAGCGTCTAACCAAACATAAGTAGTATGTTGAGAATCAAAAGGTAATGGGATGCCCCATTTGACCTGAGGACGAGAAATAGCGATATCTTCTAACACTTGATTCTCTAAAAAAGAAAGTATTTCTTTTTTATATTTCAGAGGACGGATTTTTAACTGATCAGTTTTAATTTTATTGATTAACTCACTTTGTTTTTCACTCATTTTCAATAGATAGCTTTCTTCTTGAACTAACTCTGGTTTAATGTTGTGATCAGGACACTTACCCTCAATTAGATCACTAGGGTTTTTAAACTGCTCACAACCCACACAATATAACCCTTCATATTTTCCTTTATAAATAATTCCTTTCTGAAAAAAATCATCTAGAACAGCTTGTACTATTTTTTGATGTTTTATATCACTAGTGCGGATAAAATGCGTATTGGCAATTTCTAATTTTTTCCAAAGATACTGAAATTCTGCTGAAATTTTATCTACCAGTTCTTGTGGTTTCATTTTTAAATCCTGAGCTTTTTTTTCTATTTTTAGCCCATGCTCATCTGTACCCGTTAAGAAAAAAGATTCTTTTTTGTGTTGTAATTGAAAACGTTGCCAAACATCTCCAGCAATAGTAGTATAAGCTGTTCCTATGTGTGGAGAAGCATTGGCATAATAAATAGGAGTAGTAAGATAAGTTTTTTTATTCATAAAAAATACAAGAATGTTTTTTTTAATTTTAGTTTAAATCAAGAATCTTTACAAGCTTATTTAAAGTCTCTTATTTTCTCCATTGCCAATCTTGATTTAAAAGAAATTTTTGTGTTGTTTCTTTGCCATTAGCATTAATAATAGTTATTTTTGTTTTGACATTATTTACACCTGGTTGTTTCTGAATAAGCAAGTTATAATCATTTTTAAAACTAACTGGTAAATTATATTGTATGGTAATAGTTTTTTTCTGATGAATAGGAACCATAATAGTTGCTCCTAAAAATTTTTTTTGAAACTCCTTCCCAAATATTTCTTCTGAAGTATTTTTGTGATGAATAACCCAGGCTTTTTGAGGTAAATAAATTCTTGTATAACTTAAATAATTATTAGTCATCCAATCTCTT
Source organism: Candidatus Moraniibacteriota bacterium (assembly GCA_026985555.1). Taxonomy (GTDB): domain Bacteria; phylum Patescibacteriota; class Minisyncoccia; order Moranbacterales; family UBA9337; genus JALSQF01. Next base: position 9,155 of record JALSQF010000006.1, read on the forward strand.
TTTTGAGCTGTATGATTATAAGTTATCTTTAAAATAGCTTGCGGTTTTGCTTTAGATAAATCTACTTTATAGTCAATTGATCTTTGAATATAATAATCACTCTTATAAGCGCCCAGATTAGCATCCACTACCATTAAATAATCTTTAGACCAAGCACGATTTACTTTTCCTGCCCAACCATTTTGTTTAATTAATTTTTCTATAGATTTATCTTTAAAATATAACTGAATATCTTTTTGCTTAAGATCTTGCATAATTATCTTTAATAATTGCAATTTTTGTTTAACTGTTAAATTATGCATCCGTTGAATAATCTCTTCCCCCAGTTCTTTTAATACAGATTTACGTTCTCCTTTTTTAACTCCCTGTTCTTTATAACCTTTTTCTACTTGCCATTCTAAAGCAATTAAAGCATTTTCTTGATCATAAGTTCCTGGATAATTTTTTAATTTAATAGGACCAGTTACTTCTAATAATGATTGCAAAACATTAGCTGTAATAGCAATTACTCCGTCAAACTTTTCCTTACCTTCTCCCTGATAATACAATTTTTCTATTTGTTGAACATTGGTTGGAAAATCAGGAGAAAAATTAGCATCTCTTAGACCTAAACGTTTTACATGTAAATATTTTTCCATAGGATAAGGCACTTGAGGAGCATTCTTAATTCTTCCATCAAAATTACCTGTATCATGAGTTTGAAAAGAAACCACTTTTCCTTTTTTAACTTTTAAAATACCAAAGGATCCAATAAATCCTCCGCCTGGACGAAGCTCCATATTGTTTTGAAAAAGCACTAAAAAAGTTTTTTCTTGCTCACTGTTAATAAATTCTTTTATTAATTTATCTATTAGAACTAATCTACTTTTTTTCATCTCTGATAAAGGTAAGGTATTAATCGCTTTGGTTGATAAAGATGAACTACTAGTTACTTTTTTATTTAACGATTGAAAATGGTTTTGCCAAAAAACAAACCAGCCAGCTAAAAATATACTAGCTACTAACCAAAAAGTTATCCAAAATTTTAAAGAATATTTTTTTCTCATATAATTTAATATAATACTTTTTAAAATTAAATATCACTTATATCTTCTCCTTGAAGTAGCTGATTAAGTCTGGTTTTATATTCTTCTTCTGTAGGTTCCTCATTTTTTACTTTATTGCTTTCTTTGTTGTTTCCATTTGTTTCTTTCTCTGGCTTTTCCGCTGGAGGATTTTCATAATTACCTATGGGTAAATTACTAGGAACGTCTCCTGTTTCAAGTGTGTTTATTTGTTTTTGTGTCGGTAAATTATTAGGAGCTTTACTTTTTTTAATTAATTGATTTTTTTGAGAATAATCCTGTTCTTTTTTTTGGATTATTTCTTGTTTATCTTTTTGTTTTTTGAATTGGTTAGCTGATTTATTTTCTTTTTCTTTTTTTTCTTTTTGTGATAGTTTATTTTTTTTATTATTTTTATTGCTAATTTTATTACTAATATTTTCCCAGTTTAATTGAACCATTTTTCTTGCCTTGAAAAAAGAGTAATTTCTTGTAAAATTGATAAAATAATCCCTTAAAACTTGTTTTAAAAAACATAATCCTAAAACTATACTAAAGCTAAGTAAAGCGCTATAAAAAATTGGATTCTTTTTTGCAGAAATAGTATTTCTAACAATGCGCACATTTATTTCTTTATCTATATTATAATAAGAAGATATTTTTTGTAAAAATAAATTAACTAAAGCTTTTTTTAATTTTTTATTTTCCAAGCTATTTTGAGAATAAATTTTTAATTCAATAATACTAGATTGAGGCAAAACTACGGCTTGCCAAGATCCTAATACTAAATTTTTCTTTGCTTCTCTATCTTTTTTTTGATAAAATAAAGAATAATTTAAAATTTCTGCTAAATTATGACTTACTTGATTTAATTGTATAGCTGTTTTTTTATCTTGAGGAAGAAGTAAAAAATAAACCCGACTTTCAAAAATAGTTAGTTTTTGACTTATCCCAAACCATAATAAAAAAAAGAGTGCAAAAAAAACAACAAAATTAGTTAGATTTTGCAATTTTTTTCTTAAAAATTTAGAAAAAAATTTTTCTCGCATACAGAATAAAAAATTATTTTTGAAATAATAAATTAAAATTTAACTTAACATTGTAACAAATAAAACTATTTTTGTCAATGCTAAAAACATGCCATACCAAAAAGAAGAAAATAAAATTTTCTGGAATGCACTTAATCTTATCAAGGGATTAGGACCGAAAAATATGCAAATTTTAGCTAATTTTTTTTCATCGGCTCAAAATATTTGGAAAGCTTCAAAAAAAGATTTAGAAAAAACAAATTTGTCTTCATCTTTAATAGAAAAAATTATTCAACAAAGAAAAAATATTAACCCAGAAAGAGAATGGCAAAAATTACTGCAACATCAAATTAAAATTCTCACCATAGAAGAAGAAAACTATCCTCAACTATTAAAAGAAATTCCTAATCCTCCTTTTTTAATTTATTACAAAGGCAATGGTTTATTTAATCAAGCTCCTGCTTTAGCTATAGTAGGATCACGTAAATTTACATCTTATGGAAAACAGGTAGCTTATAGTTTAACCAAAGAGCTTGTTCAAGCTGGTATCACTATTGTAAGTGGCATGGCTTTGGGCATAGATAGTATTGCGCATAAAGCTTCTTTAGAAAATCAAGGAACAACTTTTGCCATCTTAGGTAACAGCCTAGAAGATAAATTTATTTATCCTCGTAATCATTTTCATTTAGCACAACAAATTCAAGAACAAGGACTATTGATAAGCGATTATCCTTTAGGAACTCCTGCTAGTTCTTATACTTTTCCAGCGCGTAATCGTCTTATGGCAGGATTAACCTTGGGAACCATTATTATTGAAGCCACTCGCAAAAGTGGAACGCTTATTACTGCTCGTTTGGCTTTAGAATTTAACAGAGAAGTTTTTGCTGTCCCTGGATCTATTCTCTCACCTTCATCTTTTGGACCGCATAAATTAATTCAACAAGGAGCTAAACTTGTTACTCAAACACAAGATATTTTAAATGAATTAAATCTAACTTCTTTTGCAAAAGAAAAAGAGAAAAGAAAAAAAGAATATCAAGATAAACTTTCTCAAGAAGAAAAGAAAATCATTCAACATCTTTCTCAAGAACCACTTCATATTAACCAATTAGCTCAACTTTCTCATTTAGAAATTTCCACTCTAACTTCTTTTCTTACTCTTTTAGAAATTAAAAATCTCATTAAAGATATTGGAGGAAAAAATTATATTTTGCTTTAATTTAATCTGTATAATTTCTAATTTCTACTCTTTCTATTTTTTGAATTAAAATTTTCCTTATCTTTTCTAAATCTATTTTTTTTTGAAAAGTTTTTTGAGATAAATTAGGATCTAAAATTTTTTCTTCCCGATATTCTTGCAAATAGTATTTTTTGCTTCCTTTTAGCCAATCAGCAATTTCTTTAAAATCTTCTTCTCTATGGATCCCAGGAACAACAGTGGTGCGAAATTCATAATCAATTTTACTATTTTGAATTAGTTTAACGCTTTTAATAATGTTATCTAATTTAGTTTTAATACCCACAGCTTGCTCATACTTATTTAAAGTATGTTTAATGTCCATAGCAATATAATCTACAATTTGTTTTTCTATAGCTTCTTGAATAATGCTTGGTTTAGTTCCATTAGTATCTAATTTTACTAAATATCCTTTGTTTTTAACTTTTGACATAAATTTTAATAAATCTGGCTGTAAACTAGGTTCTCCTCCTGTAATACAAACTGCTTCTATTTTTCCTTTCCTTGCTTCCAGAAATTGAAAAAATTTTTTTTCTATCACATTATTTTTGCTATTTAAAGACGATTTATATTTAAAAACTAATTCTGGATTATGGCAAAAAGGACAACGAAAGTTGCAACCTTGTGTAAATACTGTTGTAGCAATTTTCCCTGGATAATCAACTAGAGTAAACTTTTCAAAACTAGCTAGAAACATAAAAAAATAATTAATAATTTATTTAAATCAAAAACTTAAACTAAATTCTTGCTTTTTTAATTATTTTATTATAACATTCTTAGAAAAATAAAAAAGGTTTTTTAACAAATCAATAAAAAATTAAAAAAGAGGAGGAAAAATTATGTTCAAAAAAATTCTCAATTTCTGGAAAAATATTTTTTTAGGGCAATCGCTTACTAAAGAATTAACTCAGCAATATTTAGTCGTCCTGTTTTCCGCTATGAAAGAAATGAATTACTTATCCATAAATGAATTAAAAGAAATAAACTCATTTATAGATAAATTAGAGAAAGAAAACCCTCAAAAAGCCTATAAGTTCATTACTTTCTTAACTAATTACATAAAAAAATTTATAAGCTTGTCACAACAAAGAAATTTTCATCCTTTTTTTGACTATGTTTATTTTAAATTAGCCTGTCAAAGTATGGGGCTTTGGTTAAAAAAATTTTTAGAAAATAAAACTTTTGAAAAAAAATATTTTTTCTTAAAAGAAAAAAAGGTATTATAAAAATAAACCAGCTCAATTTTCAAGTTTGAAAATTGAGCTTTTTGTTTTGTGAAACAAAAAATTTTTAAAATATATTTATAAATAGAATTATGATATTTGCAAACTCCACTCAATTAATTTTTCCTTTATAACATTATCAGATACAAAATAATTTTCTTTATAATTTATTTTTTCTGAATAATCAATATCTTTAAAATAAGCTAATTGTTCTCTAAATGCCTTCTCATTAAATTCGTTGTGAAATATCCTTTTTGCTTCTTTTATTATTTCATTAAGAGTGTGAAATTTTTCTAATATAAAATATAAATCAACATAATCCTTCCATTTAACTCTTCTCCCTAAAGCATAACTTTTCATTGCAGCTAAAGTTAACAAGTTTGGCATTTTAATTGAGCTTTGAAAGATCTCAGAAATATTTAATTTAAAAGGATATAACAGAAAAGTCAATCGTATTCCATCAACTATTATTATATATTGATCCTTTTCATCTAAAATAGTTCTATTTATTGTATAGTTTTGAACAATTATTTTTCTAATTTTATTATTGTCAAATTCTGTGTTTGAAAATAAATCAAAATCTATTGATTCTCTATGTCCAATTTGCAAAGCAATTGCAGTTCCTCCAACTAATATAAAATCATTAGAAAATTGTTTTATGAGTGGTAATAATTCTACTTGTTTTTTTGTTAATATTTCTTTATGCATATTTTTGAAAATAAAGTTGAAAATAGTTTTTTGTTTTGGAACTATAATTACATCTTTTATTATTTTTTGTTTGCTGTTTAAATATCTTGGCGACTTCATTAACTCCTAAAATAGCTATCATTTTTTGAACATCATTAAAATCACCATAATTTAAAACAGTCTCCACAATAGATTCCTTAGAAAGATTATCTAGATCTTTCACATACCAGATTAAATAAGGCTTTTCTTTAATAAAGTTACGTAGTTTTTTAATTTTATCCATATTAATATTGTAACATAAAAAAACTATATGAAAAAATTTAATTCTAATAATTATTCACTATGTTTTTACAAATATCTAAAAACTTATTAAATAACAACAGAAAATATTATAAATAAAAAATAGATTTTGTTACTAAAAAGTAGTAGTTGCTTTACTTTTTTAATACAATTTTTAACCTTGACAAAATAGAAAAAATATACTAAAATAACAGGTTAGTTTAGTTATTTAACAATTTAAAAAATAAAGGAGGATATTGTTATGAAAAAAATCAACTTTGATACATTATTTGATGTTTTAAATTGGATGATCACCCTGTCCAACAAAATGGATGGGGTTAGTGGAGGAAAGGAAGTTAAAGAAAGACTTCCTGGAATCCTTGGTCTTTCCCTGGAAGATGAAAGGATCTTCGCTGGATTGCGAAGCTACCTTTCGCCAAAAGAAGACAGGGTTTTAGAGGAATTTCTCCTCTCCCTTTCTTTTTGGGAAAGAAACCGGTTCCGAACAGTGGTAGCCGGAATTCCAGAGAAAGAAGAGGCTCTAGAGTTTCTTTCTCGGATCATCTTTATTTGTAGCAAAGATGGTCCAGAGAAAACAAAACGTTATTGCTTAAGTGGTAACGTTTTGTCAGAGAATTACATAGTCAAAAAATTTCTCCAGCAATGGAGAAAGAGTTTACAAGATCCCCTTCAAAAAGAATTAAGGGAAGGGGGGTCTGCCCTGGAGGAAAAGATGGAAAAAATTTCTTCCTGGGCAAAAAAAACCAGAAAAAAAATAGAAGAAAGGAGAAAAAGATGATAAAAAAATTTTTAAATATGGTTGAGGAAGTTACCTTCTTGTTGATCGCTTTAATAAAATTTTTCTCTAAAAATAAACTGCTACAGGTTGTTTTTTTTATCGGAATTACCATAGCCGTTATTAGTTTTTTTGGAGGATTTTTCTACTTAACAGGAGGAATAGGTTTGGCTGTTATCCTCCTTCTGCTGGTAGGAATTTACTTCCCACCAGCTAAGAAACTGGCTGGTTTTCTCTTTTTTATTTGTCTAATAGTGTTCGTTCTTAATATTTTTATCTCACTATTAGACAATAAATTAGTCTCTTTCCACTTTTGGCGACAAGCCAAAGTGGATGAGATTAATTTATTTATGGAGGAAGATGCTCTCAGAAGTCAGAAAAAGAGAGTAACTTCCGAGGTAACCAAAGGAACTTTCGGTTATCTCGTGGCTGAAACCGTCGTTTACGACGGAAAAGGCCGTTCCAGAAAAAAAATGAGCAAAGGAACGAAAGTAATGTTCCTGAACTCATTTAGGAAACACACCCGTAACCAAGAAGGTTTGGTGTTGGTGATGTTTTCCAATAAAAACGGGGACTTTGTCAATGGTCCCCGAGGTTTTATCCCTATCCGAAATGTTCGGTGGGGAGAGAAACCAAAAAAATGGGTGCTTTATAAAAGCTTTTGGCACCCTAAAAAATTGGCAAAAAATAATATCGGTCAGCAAATAATGCTACCTGCTGGCCGATATAGGGTTTGTCCATGGAATGTGGTCACAAGCCGTCAGGCTTGGGACTACATTAAAACATGTGACAAATCCTTTGTGCTTGAGGAGAGACACTCCATCGGAGTTTTCTCTCCTCAAGCGCAAGAAATTAAGATCTGGAGAAAAGATTTAGATCCATAATCTTTTCTCCAGACTAAAAGTGGTCGTTTATGACCACTTTTTTATTTCTTGCTAATTAATGTGGAGGCGCCGGCGTAGATGTAAAAAAGCGCGCGATTTGATGAACAATAACCAAAGATCCTAAAGCAATACCAATACCAATAATCGCCCATTTCGTCATAGACTTGGCTGTATCAATTCTCTGTTCATCACCAGCTGCTGTTAAATACATAATTCCCGCCACTACCAACATAATAATAGCTAATACTCCCACTATAGATAAAAGAAAATTTAAAGTATTTAAAGCAATTTGAGCAATAGTAAGAGCGCCACTGGTAGTTTCTGGTTCACTTTGCCATTGTAATATAATAGCAATCTCATGCAAAAAGGAAGGCGCAGCAATTCCAATTGCTAAACCTATAACTGAAGCTGCTATAGCTTTCCGCGCCATAGTAATCCGATTTTCATCACCACTAGAGGTGATATAAAGAATAGCTCCCACCACAATAAAAATTAAAGAAATTACTACAATAACCCCTTGTAAAGCATCTAAAACACTAGTTACTAATTCATCTACCGTATTATAAGCTAAAGGATTAGGAAAATGAATCATGTTTCCTCCTCCATTACTCCCAGTATTAGAATTAACTGAACAATTATTTTCTGTATAAGTACCACTACATCCAGTTGCGCTATTACTTTTTCTTTGTGATCCATCTGGCAAAATACAACATCCTGCTTGGACTATATTAGAAGTATTTAAAAATAACCATCCTAAAAATAAATTGAAAAGAAAAATAGTTATATAAGTTATTTTTTTTTGTTTTTTTCGCATAATAATTACTAGTTATTTTTAATACTAAAAACTATCATCTGCTCCAGTTAACATATTATTCACAGCAATAATGATAACTAATCCCATTAATGCTACAATAACCCCTATAATAGAATAGGTCATCGCTCGTTTTGCTTGTTGAGCACGATCTTCATCTCCTGCAGAAGTTAAGTAAATAATTCCCGCTATAACAAAAGCGATTATAGCAATAACTCCTATTAATGCCAATATCCACTGCATTATATTAGTAATTATACCGGTAATACTTCCGCTTGGTAAATTAGACTCCGTTGCATTAAGCATTCCTTCTGTCCAATCAGCTTTAGTAGTAAAGGGCAAAATTATTCCTATTAAACTTAATACTAATCCGTTTGTCCAAATTTTTCTTTTAATTTTTTCCATAGTTTTTATTTTAATTAATTAGTTTTTAAATTAAAAACTAGCTTGATTCCTTAACATATTATCCACAGCATAGATTATAACTAATCCCATTAATGCTACAATAACCCCTATAATAGAATAGGTCATCGCTCGTTTTGCTTGTTGAGCACGATCTTCATCTCCTGCAGAAGTTAAGTATATGATACCAGCAATAACAAAGGCAATTACAGCAAGAACCCCAAATATACCTAAAATCCAATTCATAACCGTAATAGCCACAGTAGTTATAGGGTGAGGATCAGTAGCACTAGGATCAGCTAATCCTGTAGTAGTAGGCATACAAACTCCCGCTTCTTCTTGAAAACCTTCTTCACAATCAGCCAAACTTAATTGCATTGTTCCAAAAAAAGAAAAACTAATTAACCAAAAAAATGGAATTATATATAAATATTTTTTTAATGTTTTCTTTTTTGTTTTCATTTTTTTAATTAATTTAAAAAGTTATTTTTGCAAAAAGTTATTAATAATATTAGCCGGCACCTGTTCATTAGCAGGCATATTTTTTAATCCTCCTTGTATCCCTAACAAATCAACATACTGACTTAAAACATTTTTAAAAATAGGAATTAAATAAATATAACCAATAATTAGAGGAAGAACTATAAAAAAAATCTTAGAGAAACTCCACACTTTAGACCAAAAAACATATCGTTTAATATAATCAACTTCTTTTTTTATTTCTTGAATTTCTTCTAAATTTTTTTCTAATAATTTTTCTATTTTTTCCTCGTCTAGCATTTTTTATTTAAACTAAAACCATATTTATTTTTTGTAATCACATAAAGTATAACACATCTTTTCAAAAAATAAAACAGTTTTTAAAAACTGTTTTATTTTTTAAGTCTTAATTTTCAAATTGTTTAGTAAATACTATTTTTATTTTAGAAATTATTATTATCACCAGTTAACATTGCATAAACTGCTCTTAAAATTACTAATCCAATCAAGGCTACGATTACTCCTACAATAGCATAAATCATAGCTCGTTTCGCTTGTTGCATTCTGTCTTCATCTCCCGCAGCAGTTAGATAAAGAATTCCTGCTATAACAAAGGCAATTACAGCAATAACTCCAATTAAAGCTAATATCCATTGCATTATATTAGTAATTATACCGGTAATACTTCCTCCTGGTAAATTTGTATTACTTGGTTCAACATATGCTCCTAAAGCTAACATGGGAGCACTTAACCCTAAAGTAGCTATTCCATAATACAATTTTTTAATTTTTTGCTTCATTACTTGTCACCTCCCTTCACATTATATTTTTACTTAACCTTGTTAATTTAAAAATCTAATAATTTGTTTTACTATAATTATAGATCCTAATGCTATTATTATACCAAAAATAGCATACGTTGTCATCTTTTTAGCTCTATCTATTTGCTGATAATCTCCTTGCGCAGTTAAATAAACTATTCCGGCTATAACTAGCATTATTATAGCTACAATACCTATGATGGTTAATAAAAAATTCAGCGCATTAAGTAAGACTTCACTAATGGGAGTTGCCTCAGTAATTCTTCCCGCATAAACTACGTTAAAAAACATTATCATATTAATTAATCATAAACTAAAAACTAAATGAAAATGGGGAGCGTTTTCGTTATAATTTCCACAATTATAACGCAACTTTCTATACTGATTAGTTGTGCAAATTTTTACAATATTGTATTTTTGTGGATGAGATAAAGCATCTACCAAACACTCTTTTTGACTAATATCTACCACCGGAAGACCTGGGCCATGAGTAACATGTCCCACCTCTGTTCCTCCAGTTACATTAAAAGAGCAATTTGTTTCTCTTTTTAATCTAATTAAATTATCTATAGTTGTTTTAGGAATACTTTCTAAACTAGTACAATTAGATCTGTGATAGTCACTACAGTTTCCTGAACTAGTAACTTGAATTCCCTCCTCATTTAATAATTTTACTGCTTCATCATTACTATATACATCATTTGTTATGCCTATACCTGATCCTCCTCCACTTCCGCTACCCGTTGTTCCACCTGTGCCTACACTTGGAATATTACCTGTTCTAGATCCTAAATCAGATGTTGTATCACAATAAAACTCCCACCAATGTTGACCTGATGTCAACCCTCGGACAAATCCTCCTTCTTGACTAGTCACACTAAATAAATATAGGGTATAATTAACTAAAACCCAACCTGCTAAAGCTACAGCAAACCCTGTTAAAATAGCTTTAATATATCCTTTAGCCATTTCTAACATTTTTTCATTACCAGCTGAAACAATATAAAATATTCCTGCAGCTACTAAAGCAGCAATAGCTATATAAGTAATGAGATGCATTAACCACTGAATTATTCTTTGCACTCCTACTACTAAATGACAAAGGGTGCAGGGAGCAGTTTCATCTCCGTTGCTTGGATTACCATCATCATGATTTCTTCCGCAGGGAACTAAACCACCACTAAATAGCCCTTCTGAACCACCACCAGAATTATTGTTAGGATCATCCATACTACTTCCATTATATACATTCTGACATTTAAGAATTTCTGAACAAGTATTATGATTATAGTCAATATGATCGCTATTTGATTGACATGACATAACACTACCTTCATTTTCTTGAATTTCTATCGGATCAGTACAACTAGGCATACAACAATAAGCCTGACTTATATTTTTTTTTGAAAAAAATATACTACCAAAAAAAAGAGTGCTTAGTAAAAAAAATAAGAATAAATATTTTTCGTTTCTTGTCATTTTATTATAAAAAATAAATTATTTTTACTTAATTAGTTGTCTCATCCTTACATCCGCTGTTTTAACGGCTTCTCTAGAAGTAATTTCTCCTAAATTGATTTGATTGATTAATTCTGCCCAAATATTTTCCATAGCTTCTGCTTCTGTTTGATACCAGTCTTTGGCTATTAAGTTTTCATAAACAAAGGAACCTAAAAAAGGATCATTTTTTTGTTTTTCAATTAAATCTCTTCTGGCTGCTGGTTTATTAGTGGCTTTTAAATATTTTTCCGTAGGATCATCTTTAACCACAAAATCTTTTCTTTTTCCTGAAAAGGCATGTTTCAAAGTAAATTTTTTATTATGTTTAATTGCAATATATTTTAAAAATTCCCAATCTTCATTGATACGCGCTTTTTGATAATCATCTCCTTTTAATATCATATCTCCTTTGTTATTAACTGCTCTATTATCTTTTGGTTTTTGCTTATTTTTAGCCACTACTAATACCCAATAATTAGAATATCCCACTGGATTGTTGGGATCTAATTGAGGAAGAGGAGCTACTCCAAAATTCAATTTTGAATTCTTTTTTTGAATGGTCTTCCCGTGCCAAGAATAGTTAAACATCATAGCCACTTTGCCCTCGTAAAAAGTATCTAAAGAATAATGCAAATGAGGATTCCAAGTATAAACAGGAGAGCCAATCTTAGCAAATTGAGTATAGAAATCTACTACATTGCTTGCTTCTCCCGTTTTACTAAAAACTGGATAAGGATCTTCTCTAGTTGGCATTTGAACTCCATTTTGCAACATTAATAAATTTAAAATATCTGTTGAACGATTAATATTGTAAGCTGTTCCTATAGCTGCTCCGGCTTGAATAATTTTTCCATATTCATCTAGTTTAGTTAATTTTTGAACATCCTGATTGAACTCTATCCATGTTTTTGGAGGACGAGTTATTTCATTGGCATTAAAAATATCTTTATTATAGTAAAGCACTAAAGAATCAACACTTAATGGAACTCCATAAACTTCTCCTTTTGAGCCAATTAAATCCTGCCCCGCTACATCTACAAAATTTTCACGAAATTCTTTTTCTGTTAAGATATCTACTGGAGCAGGAACTATCTTATCTTCAAATTGAGGCACCCAACTATTTTGTATCATAAAAATATCAGGACCATTGCCAGCTGCCAAAGCATCTAAAAGCTCTTTTTTATATTCTTCTATGGTAAACTTTCTATATTTCATATTAGTTACAAAATTCGCCCCTATGCTACGACAACCTTCTCTATAATCTCCAAATAAAGATTCAAAAACAGAACTATCATCAAATACTCCCCAAATTTCCATATTAACTTTATAACCCTTACTTCCTTTCTTTTTTAAACATCCAGATAAAAAAAAGGTGGTAAGCACTAACAATAGAATTAATAATATTTTTTTCCTGAATAACATATTTTTCTTTTTGTTTTGCAAAACTGATTATTTTATTTTTTTATTATAACATAATTATTTTTTATAACAAAGAATGATTATTTAAAATTTACATTTTTTTTATTCTTTTTATTCCTAAAATTTTTAAAGTTTTTTTAAGAACATTTTCTGTGGCTAAAACTAGCTCATAGCGCGCTTGAGTTAAAGGAATATTCTTTTCATCTATTATTTTACATACTTCATAAAAACTATGAAAATAATCAGCTAAAGAAATAGCATAATGTGTTAAACGATGAACTTCTAAATTTTCACTTATTTCTTTTAAAACTTCTGGTAAACGATAAATTTGTTTAATTAAAGCTATCTCCTTATCATGCTGAAGTAAAGATAAATCTAATTCATCTTTTTCTAGATTTATCTTTTTTATTTTTTCTGAAATACTATGAGATCGCGCTAAAACATATTGAATATAGTAAACTGGATTTTGATTAGATTTTTCCTGAGCTAATTTTAAATCAAAATCTAAATGTGTATTCACTGAACGCATTAAGAAGAAAAATCTCACCACATCACTACCCACTTTATTAATTAAATCCTCAATATAAATCACATTCCCCTTCCTTTTGCTCATTTTAACCTCTTCTCCATTTTCTATTAAACGCACTAATTGAGTAATAATAAATTTAATTTTACCTTGAAAACCTAATGCTTTTGCCACTGCTTGAAAACGTTGTATATAGCCATGATGATCAGCTCCCCAAATTTCAACTAAATAATTATATCCTTGATTTATTTTATAAAAAACATATCCACAATCTGAAGCAAAATAGGTCTTACTTCCATCTTTTTTAATTAAAACACGGTCTTTTTCATCACCAAATTGAGATGATTGAAACCATTCCGCTCCATCTTGCTGATAAGTTAATTTTTTTTCTCTTAATATTTGAAGTGCTTTTTCTCTCCAACCATTTTTAATAATTTCATTTTTCTCAGAAATCCAACTATCTATATTTATGTTCATTTTATCTTTAATTACCGGCTTAATTTCTTTTTTTAAAATTTCTTGCGCTGCCCATTTTCCAATTTTTTGATAGTCATTTTTAATGTTTGAAGGAATTTTTTTATTTAACTTGTCAATATAGCCACCTTGATACACAGCTTCTTTATCTTTTAAAACACTGTGTCCCAATTTTAATATTTGTTCTCCGGCATCATTAATATAATATTCATTAACTACTTGAGCTCCCGTGGTTTTCCAAACATTACTTAAAACATCTCCCCAATAACCACCTCTCCCATTGCCTAAATGCAATGGACCGGTTGGATTAGCAGAAATAAATTCATTGTTAATAAATTTATCATAATTAATTTTACTATCTCCAAATTTTTCTCCCTGTTTATTAATAATAGTGACTTTTTCTTGCCAGTACTTTTGTGTATAAAAAAAATTTATGTAACCAGGTTTAACTATCTCTATTTTTTTTATTTTTTCTGATTTAATTTTAACTTCTAATTCATTCTTTATTTTCTGTGCTAAATCTAAGGAAGATAAAGGCAATTTACTGGCTAATATTAAAGCTACGTTAGTTGTTAAATCTCCAAATTTTTCCTGCGGAGGATAAAAAACCTGAAACTCTAGAGCGGAAAATTTTCCTAAATTTTCTTTCTGAATAATTTCTTGCAGTGACTCTTGAATATATTTCTTTATTTCTTGTCTCATTATTTCTTATTAAATTATTTAAAGTTTTAATAATTTTTTAATTTCCCAATCTTTTAAATAAACATTATGGGAACGAAATATACTATAAACATTTTTAGCAATTTCGTCTTGATTGATTTTATTTTTATTAAGTTGTTTTTCCCAAAAACTTATTTTTGATAATTGAGAACTGCTTAAATTAACTTCTTTATCTTGAGCAAGTTTTAAAATTTTTTTTCTTAAATAAAACATCCTATAAATTAAAATTTAATTATTTTCTAATATTAGCTCCTAATTCTTTTTCTAGTTTTTTAAAAATATTCTGCATAAGTTTTTCTACTTCTTGGCTAGATAAAGTTCTCTCTTTTGATTGAAAAATTAAATGAAAACCCAATGCTCTCTCACCCTCTTCTTCATTTATATACATATCAAATAAATCTACTTCCTGTAATAATTCTCCTCCCGTTTCATAAATTAAACTTTCTATTTCAGCTACTTTTGTTTGCCTAGAAACACGCAAAGAAATATCTCGGTTTACAGGTGGAAATTTAGCTAGTGGCATATACATACGTTTTTCTTGGGATAATTTTCTTAAAAGGCTTAAATTAATTTCCAAAATAGCCACTCTTTGATTTTTAATTCCAAAATACTGTAATACTTTTCTATTTACTTCCGCTACCCATCCTAGTATTTCTCCTTTATTATTTTGAATTAAAGCTTTTCTAGAAGGGTGAGAAAAGAAAGGAATCTTTTCATCATTTATATTATCATTCCAATAATAATCGGATAAACGCGCTCTAGAAAAAATATTTTCTGCTAATCCTTTCGCTTTATAAAATTGTTCTCCTTGCTTATTTTCCGAAGACACTAAAGCTCCTAACATTTCTTCCTCTTGAGGTAAAACATCTTTTTGTTTTAAATAAATTTTTCCTATTTCAAAAATTTTAATTTCTTTAAAATAACTTAAATTTAAACGAGCAGCTTTCAATAAAGTCACTGATAAACTCTGTCTCATCCAAGCTTGTTCTTGATTATCAGGATTTAATAATTTTAAATGATCTTTTTTATCTAATTTCAAAACTTGAGCATTAGCTTGAGAGTAAAAAGAATAGCCTCTAATTTCATCCCAACCACTAGCCACACAAACATCTTTTATAATTTTTTCAAAAAAACGTTTTTCATTACGACGAGGTAATTTTATATATTCTTGTAAAGGTTGTGGTTGAATATTTTCATAACCGTAAAAACGACCAATTTCCTCTATTAAATCTTCTGGGGTTTGTAAATCTTTTCTTTCCGTAGCAATAGTTATTTCAAACTGAGTTGAAAAATTTTTAACCTTTAAATCTAAACGTTCTAATATGCTTTTTATTGTTTTTTCTTTTATTTCTACTCCCAATAAATCTTTTACTTTTTGTTTTGATAATATAATTTTCCAAGGTTTTATTTTTTGCGGATAAATATCTATCCAATTTTCTAACTCTACTTCATTTCCTCCTGTTATTTTTATTAATTGCAATGCTCTAGAAAGTGCTAAGGAAGTTAAGTTAGGATCTAAATCTCTTTCAAAACGATAAGATGCTTCTGTGGTTAAATTATGAAGACGCGAGGAAAAACGAATTTTAGAAGAATTAAAAGAAGCTCCTTCTATAATTATTTCTTGCGTATCACTCTTTATTCCGCTTTCTTTCCCCCCCATAATTCCAGCTAAAGCAATCGGTTTTTCTTTATCAGCAATAATTATTTCTTCTCCTATTAATTTTATTTTTTGATTATCTAATAACTTTATTTTTTCATCTTTTTTAGCCTGTCTAATAATTATTGGCATTTTTAACAAACTAGCATCAAAAGCATGTAAGGGTTGTCCTGTTTCTAGCATTACATAATTAGTTATATCTACAATATTATTGATTGGCTGAATTCCACTTTTACGCAAATAATTTTGCAGCCAAAAAGGAGAAGGTTCAACTTTAAAATTTTTAATTTTTATTCCTGTATAACGAAAACAATCCTTAGTTAAAATTTTTGCTGGCAATGTATTAGGATAAGATATAATTTTTTTCCACTCTTTTTCCGCTTCTTTTTTAATTTTATCTTTAAAATTTCTTTTCTCTATAGCAACAATTTCTCTAGCTACTCCACGATAACTCAAACAATCGTGTGCTCTATTGGGCAAAATATCTATTTCTAATAAATTATCCTTCTCTAAAGAAAAATATTCTTGAATACTTTTACCTAAAGGTGCATTAGAATCTAAAATTAAAATCCCGCTATGATCATTTCCTACACCTAATTCATCTTCAGCACATAACATTCCCTTAGATTCAATTCCTCTTAAACGAGTAGCTTTAATTTTTAACCCACTAGGTAATTTAGCTCCCTCTAAAGCCAAGGGAACTTTTTGCCCTATTTTTATATTAGACGCTCCTGTAACTAAAGTTATCTCTTTTTTACCTGTATCAACTTTTACTATTTGTAACTTATCTGCATTAGGATGTTTTTTTATTTCTTTAATTTGGCTAACTATTATTTTTTTATCTAATTTTACTTCCCATTTCTCTACTCCTTCTACTTCAAAGCTACGTAAAGTTAAATCTTTAGCTACTTGAGAAGCACTTCTTTTTGTTTGGCTTAATTTTTGTAACCAATTAAATGAAAATTGCATACTTTTAAAATTTATTTTCTAGAATTGTTTTATAAATCTTAAATCACCACTATGAAAAAGACGGATATCATCAATTTTATATTTCATCATAGCTAGTCTTTCTATTCCAAAGCCCCAGGCAAAACCCTGATACTTATTTCTTGGATAACCGGCTGTTTGGAAAACATTTTGATGCACCATTCCTGCACCCCCTACTTCTAACCATCCCGTTTGTTGACAAACACTACAACCTTTTCCTCCGCAACTAGTGCAAGAAATATCAAATTCAAAACCTGGTTCCACAAAAGGAAAATAACTCGGTCTCAAACGAATTTTTATTTTTTCTTGAAAAAATTGAGTAAAAAATTCTTCAGCTACAAATAAAAAATTAGCCACATTTACTTTTTCTCCCACTACTAAAACTTCAAACTGATGGAAAGTGTGTTCATGGCTAGCATCTGTAGCTTCATTACGAAAAACTCTTCCAGGAATAATTATCCGAAAAGGCGGTTTATTTTTCTCCATATAACGCACTTGCACGCTAGATGTTTGCGTTCTTAAAACAATTCCACTTCCTGGTTGACGATCTTTTTCTTGAGAAATCCAAAAAGTATCCTGCATATCTCTACCAGGATGATCAGCTGGAATATTAACTGCATCAAAATTATAAAACTCTGTTTCAATTTCAGGACCATCAGCGATTTCAAATCCTAAAGCAACAAAAATATCTTCTATATCTCTTTGCACAATACTTAAAGGATGTAGATGACCTAAAGTATTTCTTTTTCCTGGTGCAGTAACATCTATCCATTCTTCTTTCTTTTCTTTCTCCTCCGCTATTTCTTCTTTCCTAGATTGCAATGTTTTTTCTATGTTTTCCTTGATCTGGTTAGCTAAGGGGCCAATTACCTTTTTTTCCTGAGAAGCTAAATCCTTAATGCTACGTAAAATTTTTTTAAATTCGCTTTTCTTTCCTAAATATTGGATACGTAAATTTTCTAATTCTTTGCTTGAATTAGTTGCTTTAATTTTAGCTAAGGCTTCTTTTTTAATTTGAGAAAGTTTATTTTTTAGCATAATTTTATATTATAAATAAAAAAAAGAAAAAGTCAAAAAATAAATATCATAATTAATCTTTGCTTTTCTTAATATCAATAATTCTTAATTGAATTCTAGTTTCATTATTCCAATTATTTGTATGCAAATTATAAACTAAATCAATTTCTTCTCCTGATTTTAAATTTTGAAATTTATCATTCATATTAAAACCAATTGCCTCTAATAATTTATTTTTTAATAATGAATTTGAAAGATAAAGTTTTAAATGTTTTTCTCCGTTACCAAGCCAACGTAAACTTTCTATTTTTAATTTTCTTGTTAAAAAAATTGGTTCAGGGTTTCCTTCTCCAAAAGGTTCTAACTTTTGTAAATCTTGTGCTAACTGATAATCAATATCTTTAGGTAATAATTCTAAATCAATTTCTAAAATTGGCTTGGTTTTCTTTTTTTGAATTTCCTGTTCAATTAACTTATTTAGTTTTTCATAAAATTCTTCTAAATTTTTATTTTGAATAGTAATTCCCGCTGCTTGACTATGGCCTCCAAAACGTTCCAATAAATAATCTAATTTTTCAATCAAATTAATAATATTAACACCAGGAATACTACGAAAAGATCCCACGCTAATTTTTTCTTTTTTATGTAAAACGGCAGTGGGTTTTTGAAAATAATCGGCTATTTGCCCAGCTATTAGTCCAACAATTCCGATGGGATAATGCTGATTAGCTACAAAAATAAAAGATTTTTGTTGAAAACTATTTTGCGCAATTATTTTAATTTCTTTTACAATTTGTTGAGTAATTTTTTGTCTAGCTTGATTTTGAGTTTCTATTTCTAGAGCTAAATTATGAGCTTGAACTAAATCTTGGGAAAAAATTAATTCAAAGGCCCAACGTGCATGTTTCATTCTCCCTGCTGCATTCAGACGAGGCGCAATTTGAAAAGAAATTTTTTCTGTAGTAGGAAAATTATTTTCATCAATTTTTATCCTTCCTACCTGAAGCATTTTTTGCAACCCTTTTCTTCTCGTTTTACTTAAAACTATTAATCCATATTTAACTAAAATTCTATTCTCCTTTAAAAGAGGAACACAATCCGCAACTGTTCCTATAGCAACTAAATCTAACAACCATTTTAATTGCTCTTCTTTTTCTGGAAGCAATTTTTGATAAAGCGCTTGAGCGAATTTAAAAGTTACTCCCACGCCTGCTAATTCTGAAAAAGGATAACCTTTCTCTTTTTGCTTTTCTAATTGAGGATTAAGAATAGCTAGGGCATCTGGAATTTTGCTAGGAATATGATGATGATCTGTAATAATAATCTCTCCTCCCGCTTGATTAATTTTTTTTACTTCTTGAAAATTACTAATACCACAATCAACTGTAATGATTAAATTAAAATTTTTATCTAAATATTTTTTAACTGCTTGCCAATTAATTCCATAACCTTCTTTTTCTTTATCAGGAATATAAACTTCACTTTCTAAACCTAAATCATCTAAGACTATTTTTAAAATTGCTGAGCTAGTAATCCCATCAGCATCATAATCTCCAAAAATCAAAACTTTCTCTTTATTTTTTCTTGCTTTTTTAATCCGTTGCACAGCTTTTTTCATTTGAGTAAATAAAAAAGGATCTAACAGTTGTTCATATTGAGGAGAAAGAAAAGTTTCTATATCTTTTTTTTTATAAATATTTCTTTGAGCTAATACCTTCAAAATAACAGAAGAAATATTTTTAAAATCCTGATTGATTTTACTTTTATTTTTTATTTTTTTTAACTCCCACTCTTTTTTCAACATAATAAGATATTATTTATTTACATTTTACAATGATAACTGAAATAATTTTTGAGCATTTTGAGTAGTTTCCTGAGCTACTTTATCTACACTTATATTTAAAACTTGCGCTATTTTTTGAGCAACTAATTTTACATTCAAAGGATTGTTACGACTTTTTTTTTGTAGTGGTTGAGGTGTTAAATAAGGCGCATCTGTTTCTATTAAAATATTTTTTAAACCAATTTTTTTAATTAGCTTATCATAACTTTTTGAATAAGTAATAATTCCATTTAAACCAATAAAAAAACCTTCTTTAATAAATTCTTGAGCAACCTTATAACTGCCAATAAAACTATGCACGACTCCTCTTTTTTCCACCGGATATTCTTTTAAAATTTTTAACAAATCATCATAAGCTAAAGCATTTTGCACTAAATTCTTATCTTTTTTATCAGCGTTCCAAGTGTGAATAATTAATGGTTTTTTTACCTGATTAGCTATTTTAATAAATTGAAGAAAAATCTTTTTCTGTTGAACAATATATTTACGCGCTAAGATTTGTTTTTCTTTTTCAGTAATTTCTTGTTTTTTTATAAAATCAAAATGATGATAATCTAAACCCACCTCACCAATGGCTACAACCTTTTTATTTTTAGCTAAATTCAGATATTTTTGAAAATCAAATTTTTCCTTTTTTCCACTAGTATTTTCCATTAAATAAATAGGGTGCAATCCTATAGATGCATATACATTATTATATCTTTCGGCATATTTTATGGCTCTTTGAATAGACGTTTCTTGAACTCCCACTACGATCAAAGCCATTTTTTCTTGAGAAACTTTTTTGATTATTTTATCAGCATCTAATTGAAAATCTTTAAAATTTAAATGACAATGAGTATCTATAAACATAAAAATTAAATTTTATTTTCCTATTGTAACACGCTAATAAGAAAAAATACAATAAGAAAGCATATTGCATTTATTAAATAAAATGCCAATAAAAATAGAATTAATAATAAATTGGAAGTATCTTATTATTAATCTCTGGCAAAAATAGCTAATTGAATTAATTAAGAGAGCTTTTTAAAAGCTCTCTTTTTTTTATCGGCATTATTTTATTAAGAAAAAAAATCTTTTAAATCCTTATAAGAGACCCGTAGTTTTCTTACTCCCTGCTTTCTATTAATTTTAAAATATTTTTTCTTTTCTGGAGGAAGAGCCTCTAAAAACTTTTTTTTAGCTTTTTTACAATTATTTTTAAGATCATATTTATCAACTAAATCGTAGAGCGTAGAAGCACTCCCAATTCCTAATTCCTGAAACTCATCATTAAAATTTTCAAAAGCATATCCAATTCTTCCTGAAGCTCTGGCTATTACAATTTCTTTTATTTTTTCTCTTTTATTTTTCCAAGAAATATCATCGCTTTTTTTAGATGATATGGCTTGTTCCTTTTTTTCTGCGACATTTTTCTGATTTTTATTTAAATATTTTCCTTTCTCCTGTTTTTTTCTATCTTCATTAAAAAAATTAAATTCTTTCCAATCAATTTCTTCATTAACTATCATTTTTAAAATGACAGCTTTCAATTCTCTCACGTTTCCTGGCCAGGGATAATCCTTAAAAAGGGTCAAAAAAAGATCAATACAAACCCTTCTCCAATTAATAATGTTCTTGTTTAAAAATAAACTCAGTAAATTACGAGAAAAAATAAAAGGATTTTCTTGACATATATATTCCAAAACAACTGTCTTGGTTTTCGGTAAAATATCTTTTTTCCGCACTAATTCAATTAAATCTTGGATGTTAATTTTGGTATTAAGTTGAACACCAAAATAAACTTTAAAGAATAATTGAATAGCTAACCATTCTAAATTATTGTTCTTTTGATATTTCCTAGAGTAATGATAAAAAAAGTATTTAACCAACGGCTTTAAATCTTCTTTCCTTTCTCTTAAGGGTTTTAAATGAACGCTTAAAATATTTAATCTGTAATATAAATCCTGACGAAATTTTTTTTGTTCAATTAACTCTTTCAATTTTTGATTAGTAGCTGCTATTATTCTAAAATCAACTTTTATAGCACTATCAGAACCCACTGGAAAAATTTCTCCAGTTTCTAATACACGCAATAATTTAGCTTGCGCATTTAGGGGCATATCTCCTATCTCATCTAAAAACAGAGTTCCTTTATGCGCGCTTTGAAAAGCGCCGGCTCTATTATTAAACGCTCCTGTAAAAGATCCTTTTTTATGTCCAAAGAGTTCACTTTCTATAATCTCTGGAGAAATTGCAGAACAATTTAGTGTTTGCAATTTTCCTTCTCTACCTGAATTTTTGTGAATCCAGTTAGCTATTATTTCTTTCCCTGTTCCTGTTTCTCCCTGAATTAAGATGGGTAAATCTGTTTGAGCCACTTTTTTAAGTTTCCTTTTTAATAAAAGGATATTCTTAGAATATCCTATCATT
>JALSQF010000007.1 GCA_026985555.1 Candidatus Moraniibacteriota bacterium
CTATTTTTATTTTTAATTGAGATTTTTGATTTTTAAAGAACTAACTATTAGATTTTTGTTAGACTTAACAAATAATCACAATTACAATACGCAAATTTTTTGTGTATTGTGAAATGATTATTTGGTTTGAATTAACTGAATTGTGTTTAAATAAATTTTTAAATGCTTATCTTTTATTGTTTTTAGGTATTCGTTGTATTCAGTAGTATCTGTCCAATTAAATGCCTGCGGATTAAAATCATAACATATAATATAATCATTATTAATCTGCAAAAGTTCTTTTTCTCCATTATTTGTATCTTTATGGCAAACCCACCCTGAATCTGCACCAAATTTTTTCTTTAAATACTCGTTGTATTTAAAAGATATTTTAGTAAAGGATATCCAATTATGACATTCTAATTCGTTTTTTTTATTAAAACAAACATCTTGATTGTAGCGATTTTTTTTAAAATTAATTTCTGATAAATTATAAAATAAAACTATAGTGTTATCTTTTTTAAATTGATCTTTGTTTTTTCTAACAACATACCCCAAATCCTCCTTCGCATCCTTCGTCACTAAAAACTTAATTTCCAATTCCGGAATTTCATACCAAACTAAATCTTTTTCTTTTTTTAGTTTTTCTATTTCTTGTTTTGTAAGTTGTGTATGGGGGTTATAATCTATCTCTACTTGTTTTTCATTTTCTTGATTTCCATTTCCTTCTTTCTTCCCTTCATCTTCTTTTTCAACAATCCCATTCTTTCTATTTCCTCCATCTCCCTTTTGCTCTTGTTTGTCATTTTCAATAATTCTCTTTTCTACATTAACATGCTTTAAATCTGCTTTTTTCTGCGACCAGAGATAAAAACTACCAGTTATTAAAGCCAGTCCTAGAATTGTTATTATTATTGTAATTAAGGTTTTTTTGTTCATTATCTTAATTTGATATTTTTAAATTTGGTTTGCTTGATTTATCTTCCGTATAATTAACAACCTATTTTTATTAGCTAAATTTAGCAAACAAAAATATGACTGTCAAATTGTTTTTACTAAAAACATAAGCATTGCATTTCCACCAGTTTGACGATAGGAATTATTAAAAGGAATTCCGTAAGTATTGAGAGCATAGGCTGCGTAGGAAGTGCAGTT
The DNA here is from genome assembly GCA_026985555.1 of Candidatus Moraniibacteriota bacterium. GTDB lineage: Bacteria > Patescibacteriota > Minisyncoccia > Moranbacterales > UBA9337 > JALSQF01. The sequence continues at coordinate 1,135 of JALSQF010000007.1, forward strand.
GCATTGGGCGAATTTCCATTTGTCAACATAATAACCACCGTCTGCATTAGTCCATGAATCACAGGGAAATTGATTCCCATTTTCAGAGCATTTGGAGTAAATATAATATCCGGGAACAATACCTCTGGACCAATAGGACAAACACTCTTATACGGATAATTATTCTCCGCTAAAGAAACATTTACAAAACAACCTATCATTAACCATACTAACCAGATTACTTTTTTCATAACCAATCTCCTTTGTTTTTTTGGTTTTAACAACAGTTTTGCTTTTTTACTTTTTTCTCGTTTTTTTCTCCTTTGTTTAATTGTTAAAGTACTACTTTTTTTGATTATTTAACATTGTAAATAATCACCTTTCAATAGATAAATAACTTATCTATTGTCGGTAATTATTTAATTGGTTGGATGGTGTTGAGGTAGATGCCGAAGGTTTTATTATTTTGATTTTGTATGTGAAATAGTTTTCTGTAGTTTGTATTGTTGATAGTGTAAGACTGAATAGACGAAAGTGTCACATTAGCACATACTAAATAATTATTTATTGCCATATTTTTTAAACTGTCACACCATTTAATTTGTGTCCAATTTTTTTTATAATTTTTTGATGCATATAATATCACTTGTGATTTTTTTAAAAATAACATATCTATCCATCCGCAACTCCAACCCTTTTCTTCGTCCAAAGTGCAACCAGATAAATTTTTGTCTGTTTCTGATTTACTAAATAACATTATGCTTTTAACATCCAAATAATCTCCTTTTGGTGTGTTGTATCCTTTGTATGTTTTATAATCATACCTCAAATCCTCCTTTGTATCCTTCGTCACTAAAAACTTAATTCCCAGTTCCGGGATTTCATACCAAACCAAATCTTTTTCTTTTTTTAGTTTTTCTATTTCTTTTGGAGAGAGTCGGGGAATCATTTGAGCTTCTAAATCCTCTGTTTTTTCTTGTTTGTTATCATTCTTTTTATCGTATTCTTTATTCTTTCTACCTCCTTCATTTCCCCCTTGCTCTTGTTTGTCATTTTCAATAATTCTCTTTTCTACATTAACATGCATTAAATCCGCTTTTTTCTGTAACCAAAGATAAAAACCACCGACTACAACAGCCAGTCCTAGAATTGTTAGAATTGTGATTAAGATTTTTTTGTTCATTTGAGTTTTTTAATAATCTATTTTTATCTGCTGACTTAGAATTAATAAATGAAAATAATAGTGTCAAAATATTTTTTATATTATATCATATAAAAATACTTTTAAGATGTTTTACCCAACAATGAGCTTTGGTTTTTTTAAATAAAAAAGAACGTATAGGCATATAATAAATATTATTTTGATTTAAGAAGTGATTTTTAATTTTATTAGAAATGTTCTTTTCAAAACTAATCCAAACTGAAATAGCATCTAATTGCCAGGGTATATTTTCTTGTTGAGTTTGAAAAAGATAATAATGAATAATTTTTTGTAAGCGATGTATTTTGTTGACATTAATATTTTCTTCAGGCAAAATATAAAAATTAAACGCATTTTTAATTAAACGACTTTTAACTTCTATAAAAATTATCTTATTATTTTTTTGAGCAATAATATCAATTTCTCCTAAACGTTTCCCTTTTCTGTTGTAAAAATTAGACTGGATAATTTTATATTGATTTTTTTTTAAATACAAAAGAGCTACTTTTTCTCCCAGCTTTCCAATATTTGATTGTTCCTTTTCAAATAGTTTTTTTCTAGACATATTAATTAACTTTTGTTATTATAATAACATAAAAATAATTTTTAATTTAAAAATATGGCTCTCAGTGAAGAAATTTTAAAAGAATTAAAAGAAAAATTAATAATTGAAAAGGAGAGATTAAAAAAAGAATTAAGAAAAATTGCACAACCAGTAGATGATGATGAATATAAAACAATTTATGAGGATATCGGAGAAGAGAAAGATGAAAACGCTACTGAAGTTCAAATGTATGCTAATCGGTTAGCTGTTAAAGAAGATCTAGAAAGACAGTTAAAAGATGTAGAAAATGCTTTAAAAAAAATAGAAGAACATAAATATGGAATTTGTGAAAAATGTGGAAAAGAGATAGAAATAGAGAGATTAAAGGCTTATCCAGCGGCTAAAACTTGTATCCGATGTGCTCGTGAAAATCAAGGAGAATAAAATCAGAAATATGCTTAAAAAAGTCATTTTCTATCTTTCTTTATTAATAGTATTGATTTTTTTTGATCAATTTTTTAAGCAAGCAATTATTCATCAAATTAAGACTCCTTTTATTTGTAATAAGTTTTTTTCTTTTGGGATAAATATCTCTTTTGGGTATTTAGGAATAATTTTGTTTTTATGGTTAAGTTTTTTCTTTTGGCAAAGAAAAAACATTATTTTTTTCTTAAGAAAAAAAAGAGGAACTCAAATGGCTCTAGCTTTTATTTTAGCTGGAGCTATAAGTAATCTAATAGATAGGGTAAAACAAGGTTGTGTTATTGATTTTATTAATATTCATATTTTAAATTATCCCTGGTTTAATTTAGCGGATATTTTTATTGTAATAGGTAGTTTTTATTTAGGATTGCTAATTTTAATAAATAAAAAAGAAATTTTAAACACATAATATTAATTTTATGTCTTCTAAAGTTTTTTCAGCGGCTACAATAGGATTAGAAAGTAAAGTGGTAGAAGTAGAAGTAGATGTCTTAACTCAAGGTATACATCATTTTTCTATAGTGGGATTGCCTGATACATCCATTAAAGAAGCTAAAGACAGAGTAGCTAGTGCAATAAAAAATAGTGGTTTTTCCCCTCCTCATCAGTCAGGGAGAATAACAGTAAATTTAGCTCCCGCTGATTTACCCAAAATCAATCCTTTATATGATTTACCAATGGCGCTAGGCGTTTTAATGGCCACTAATCAATTAAATTTTGATTATAAAAAAAAGATTTTTTTAGGAGAACTTTCTTTAGATGGAAGATTACGTTCGGTGCAGGGAGTTCTACCTATAGCTTTGATGGCTAAAAATTTAGGGTTTCAAGAAATGTATTTACCTAAAGATAATGCGGCAGAAGCTAGTGTGGTAAAAGATTTAAAAATTGTTCCAGTAGAAACACTTTTTTCTTTAGCAAAACATTTGTTAGGGGAAAAAAAGATTTCTTATTTTTCTTTTCCTGAAAGAGAAAAGCTTTTTCAAAACAATCAGTGGAAAGTAGATATGAAGTATATCAAAGGGCAAGAGCAGGCCAAAAGAGCTTTAGAAATTGCTTCTGCGGGTGGTCACAATATTCTTTTAAATGGGCCTCCTGGTTCTGGAAAAACGCTTTTAGCTAAAACTGTTCCTTCTATACTACCACGTTTAACATTAGAAGAGTCTTTAGAAATCACTAAAATTTTTTCTGTATCTGGAAATTTATCTAAAGATATTTCGTTAATTACTCAACGTCCTTTTCGTTCTCCTCATCATAGTGCAAGTGCTGTATCTTTAATTGGAGGAGGAAGTTATCCAAAGCCAGGAGAAATAAGTTTAGCGCACAGAGGAGTTTTGTTTTTAGATGAGTTTGCTGAATTTCCTCGTAACGTGATGGAAAATTTACGTCAACCATTAGAAGATGGAATTGTAACTGTTTCTCGCGCTAAAGGAACTTTAAAATTTCCTGCTAAATTTATTTTAATTGCCGCTATGAATCCATGTCCTTGCGGCAATGCAACTGATCCTGAAAAAATTTGTACTTGTTCTCCTCAACAAATTATTAATTATCAAAGAAAAATTTCTGGACCTATTTTAGACAGAATAGACTTACAGATAGAAGTTCCTCGTTTAAAATTTGAAAAATTACAAGAGGATGGTCAAGCTGAAAGTAGTGCGCAGATAAGAAAAAGAGTGGAAAAAGCTCGTTTTATTCAAAAAAGACGTTTCAAGAATACAAAAATTATTACTAATAGTGAAATGTCCTCTCAAGAAATAAAAAAATTTTGTCCCTTAGACAACTTATCTATTCAATTATTAAAAAAGGCAGTAAATAGCTTAAATTTAAGTGCTAGAGCCTATTATCGTATTATTAAAATTGCGCGCACCATTGCTGATTTATCTGGCGAAGAAAATATTTTATCTCAACACATTGCTGAAGCTGTGCAATATCGTTTTAAATAATAATTTTTTTATGATTTCTTTCATTATAATAAACTATAATTCTTTTAATTTTTTACCTGTTTTATTATCTTCTATAGAAAAAAAGATTAAGGATATAGATTATGAAATTATTGTAGTTAACAATGATAAAAAGAAAATTTTTTTAGAAAATGATAGAGAAAAATATAAAAAAGTAAAAATTTTAGAAATAAATAAAAATATTGGATTTGGAGCAGGATGTAATAAAGGAGCAAAAGTAGCTCAAGGAGAAATTCTTGTTTTTCTAAATCCAGATACAGAAATAATTTCTAATAAAATAAAAAATGTTTTAAATTTTTTTCAAAAAAATGATCAAGTTGGCGCTTTAGGTTGTCAATTAATTAATTCTGAGAATAATATTCAAGCTTGGAGCGCTGGAGTAGAAACAAATTTATTAGATATTTTTAAAAATAATTTAGGATTTCCTAGTAGTAAAAAAATTTGGGAAAGTAAAAAAGCCTTAGAAGTTGATTGGGTAAGTGGTGCGGTTCTATTCATAAGAAAAAATATATTTTTTCAAATAAATGGATTTGATGAGAAATTTTTTCTATATTTTGAGGATCTAGATCTTTGTAAAAGAGTCAGAAAGTTAAAATATAAAATTATTTATTATCCCTTTTTTCAAGTTAGACATTGGGGTGGCAGTAGTTTTTCTAGTAAAACAAAACAAAAAAAAGAATTTTATAAATCTCAAGATTATTATTTTCAAAAACACTTAAAAAGACAACTGTTTTGGTTGAGAATTTTACGTAAAATTTTTCAATAATTATTTTTTAAAGAGTTCAACTAGCAGAAAATTTAAAATTAAACCAGTTAAAAGAAAGCCACTAATTTGTGTCCAGATCCAGTGATCAAAAAAACCTATAGTTATTAATGTTCCTAGCGAAGCAAGAGTTGTGATAGAAGAGATATTACTTGGCTTATTTTTTTTTCGGAAATTTATAAAAATAAAATAGAAAAATAATATAAGCAAAAAAACTCCTATGATTCCAATTTCAGTTAAAATTAAAAGATAGATATTATGCACTGGTTGCCATTGCCAAATAGGAATAGATGGGGTAGCTTGATGTTGATAAAGATAAATAACATAATTATTTAAACCAATTCCTTTCCAGGGATGTTTTTGAAAAATATTCCAAGCTTGTTTTTTATAATCCCAACGTTGAGTTAAAGATGTTTGTTGGGAAATATCTAAAGAAAAACGTTGATTAAATAAAAAATAATAATGAGAAATAAAATAGAAAATAACAAAAAAACTAGCTAGTAACAAAGGATAAATTTTTTTAAAAATAAAGGATAAGGAACGATGAATATTTTTATTTAATAAAAAAATTAATATTAATAATCCAACTGTAAAACCTAGCCAGGAACTTCTAGAAAAGGTTGCTAAAAAGGAGAAAAATTGAATTAAAAAAATAATTAACAGAACAATTTTTTCTTTAATAGTTTGGGAATAAAAAAATAAAACCAATAAAAGAAGAAGGGAAATGGCTAAAAATCCGCCAAAAATATTGGGATGATTAAATCCTCCATAAGCGCGTAAATATTTTATTCCGTTAACATTTAACTTAGCTGTTCCTCCAAAATCTAAGGAGTGAGAGCTAATTCCTAACCATTTATTGCTCCAAGTGTTTTGTTGAAAAAATTGTTGCTCCCCAATTAAAGAATGAAGAGTTAAAGAAAAAATAAAAAGAAGACTTATGCTTAAAAAAGAAATTTCATTTTTAAAATAAAACAAAAAAAGAAAAACTAAAAAAAGGATTAAAAAAAGAAGTAAATAATGATAAGATAAAACCTTGTTAGTGCTCCACAAAATAGAAAAAACAAGCCAAACAAAAAACAACAATCCAATCCAAAAATATTTTTGAGAAAAAATTAATAAAATAATTTTTTTGATTTTTGTCCAGGAACAACTCAAAAAGAAAAAGAAAAGAGAGAAAAATAAAACTATTTCAAAAAGATAAATTCCCCAACTAGCATATTGCCATTTTTCTTGAACAAATTTTTCTTGAATAAGATAAATAGTTTGCCAAGGCAAAAGAAAAACAAATAGATAAAATAAATTTTTAGAAAAAGCTTGGAGTAATTTTAAATTCATTTTATAATTGTAACACAAATAGTAAAAATATGTTTAATTATTTAGGAATAGATTGGGGAAAAAATAAAATAGGATTAGCTTTAGCGGATGGAGAAAATAAAATTGCACTGGCTTATCTTACTTTAAATAATGATAATAATTTTTTTAACTTATTGCAAAAAATTATTAAAAAAGAAAAAGTAAAATATATAATTATTGGAGTACCTTATTATTTTAATCAAACAGATAATCTTATTGAAATAAAAAGGATGGCGAAGCAATTAGAAGAGAAATTTTTTTTGAAAGTATTTTTTCAGAATGAAATGTTTACTACTCAATCAGCGCAAAAAAATTTGAAAGAGAAAGGTATAAGAAATATCAAAAAATTAGATAATCAGGAATCGGCACGTATTATTTTGCAGGATTGGTTAGACAGGAATTTGATTTAAAATATTTTCTACATCCTGAAGGTTTTTTATTTGGACAGCTTGTTGTTTCCAGTGCTTTGAGTGAGGCATGCCTTTTAAATAAAAAGATAAATGGGAACGAAACCTAAGAAAAGGATTTTCTTTTTGAGAATAATATTTTTGTATAAGTTGAGCATGTTGAAAGATAATTTGTTTAAAATTAGGTTGTTGATAAGGTGGAGTATAATTAGAAGTAAAATTAGAGGTGAAATATTTTTTTATTTCTTGAAAAATCCAAGGGTTTCCTAAACTAGCTTGCCCTATCATAAGAAACGGAATATTCGTTTTTTTATGATAAGAATAAGCATCTTGGGGTGTTTTTATTCCTCCATTATAAACAACAGGAATTTTTAAATTTTTTTGTAATTGGGTTATTGTTTCCCAGTGAGGTTTTTCAATGAACATTCCTTGTAAGGTGCGAGCATGAACGACTAACTGGTTAATTCCAGCTTCTTCCAATAAGTTAGCCCAACTTAATATTTCAGTTGGTTGTTTTATACCTAGTCTGGTTTTTAAGGATAGAGGCAAAGATATTTTATCTTTAATAGAGTGGATGATTTCTATTACTTGATGGATATTATTTATTTGTATAGCTCCGTAACCAGCTTTTTGCGCTTTAGGAACAGGACAACCTAAATTAATATCAATACCAAAAGGTTTAATTTCTTTTTCAATAATACTAGCTGCTTGAGACATGGCAGAGGCTGATTTTCCAAAAATCTGCACCCAATAATTTTTTTCCTTTGGAGAATATTTTTCTGCCAAAAAAAGAGATTTATTATTATCTAATGAGTGTCTTACTATGCCTTCAGAACTTACCATTTCACTCCAAGTAATATCGGCTCCTAATTGCTGGCATATTTGACGAAAAGCTTTATCTGTAAATCCAGCCATAGGAGCTAAAATTAATTTAATTTGAGACATAAATATTTTTTAGATAATTCTTTATAAAATTTAAATTATTCTTATTTTGACAAACTTTTAGAAAAAGGTAAACTTTATAAAGAAAAGTTATTATGTTAAAATATTTTTTTCTAATAGGACTATTGTTATTTATTGCTTCCTTCCAAGTTTTTGGAATTAATCCTTGGTTTTCTTTTTGGAGTCCTAGTTTGGTTTTGATGTTTATTTTAGCATTAGTATGGTCTTTTGAATGGAAAACTGTTTTTTGGTTAATTGTTTTTTTAGGAATAGTTTTGGATCAACTAACTTTTTTAAAAATAGGAAGTTTTCTTATTTTGTTTTTATTTTTAGGTTATTTTTTTTATTGGTTAAAACAGAAAGTTTTCTGGAATCAAAGCAGAGGAAATAATTTTTTAATTTTTATAAGCATTAATTTTATTTATATAATATTTATCCTTTTTAAGGAAGGATTATTTTTTGAGAATAACTTTAAAATTGATATTATAATAAATATTTGGAAAAATAATTTTTCTTTTTTGAAAATGATATTTATATTTTTAATTAATGCTTTATTGTTTTTCTCTTTTATAAAAATAATTAAAAAAATTAGTTTTAATTTCTTTCTAAAAAATAAGTTGTAGGAAACATACTAATGTTTTTAAAAAATAAACCAACAAATAAATTTTTTCAAAAAACAAACGAAATAGAAGATGCCGTGCTTTCTCTTTCTGAAAAAGAAGTAACTATTATTGAAAAAAAGCCTCATCTTTTTTGGTTAAATTTTTTTTGGTGGATAATAATATTATTCTTATTAATATTGAGTGGAAGAGTTTTCTATTTAACTGTGGTAAGAGGTAATTATTATAATAAACTTGCTCAGAAAAATAAAATTCGTTCTTTAATTATAAAAGCTCCACGTGGCTTAATTTATGATTATAAAAGAAGATTATTAGTGCATAATATTCCAAGTATGAACGTAGTTGTTTATCCTTATGATCTTCCTTCTCAAAGTAAAAAAAGAAAAGAAATAGCAGAAAAATTAGCTAAAATATTAAAAATTAATAGAGGTGAGATTTGGGGAATACTAGAAAATAGTGAGAAAAACATTGATAAAATTTATATATTAAAAAAAGGTGTTTCTTATGATGAATCTTTAAAAATAATAGAAAGAGCATCAGAGTTTCCTGGTGTTAAAATTGAAAAAGATGCTTTACGTCAATATGTGGATGGAATGATTTTTTCTCATTTAATTGGTTATACTGGGAAAATAGAGAAAAATGAATTAGATAAATTAAAAAAATATGGATATTTTATGTTTGATGATATTGGCAAAAGTGGTTTAGAAAAGTCTTATGAAAAAATTTTGCGCGGAAAATTTGGTTATAAAAAAATAGAAGTTGATGCACAGGGGAAAATGAAGACAAGCTTAGGAGAACAAAGTCCTCAACCAGGAAATGATTTAGTTTTAAATATAGATGCGGATTTACAAAAAAAAATTTATGATGTTTTATCTCAAATATTAGAAAAAGAAAAATTAAAAGCAGCAGCGGCAGTAGCTTTAAATCCTAAAAATGGTGGAGTGCTAGCTTTGGTTAGCCTTCCTAGCTATGATAATAATCTTTTTGCACAAGGAATAACTTTAAAAGATTATCAGAAGTTGATTACTAATCCTTTAAAACCAATGTATAATAGAGCTCTAACAGGAGAATATCCACCAGGGTCCACTATAAAACCATTGTTAGCAGCAGCTGCGTTGAAAGAAGGTGTTATTACAGAGCATACGCAAATAGAAAGTAAAGGTGGAATTAAAGTAGGTAAATATTATTTTGGAGATTGGAAAGCTCATGGCTGGACTGATGTTAGAAGAGCCATTGCTGTTTCTAGTGATGTTTTCTTTTATTCAGTAGGGGGAGGATATGGAAATATTAAAGGAATGGGAATGAGCACTATGAAGAAATATGAAGAATTATTTGGCTTAAATCATTTAACAGGAATAGATCTTCCAAATGAATCTACAGGTTTTATTCCTGACGAAAATTGGAAAAAACAAAAATTTAATGAGCCTTGGTATAGAGGAAATAGTTATCATGCTGCTATTGGTCAAGGGTATATTACTGTTACTCCTTTACAAATTGCTAATTATATTTCGGCTATAGCTAACAAGGGAACGTTATTTAAACCAAGAGTAGTTTCTCAAATTATTAAAAATAATGGTGAAACAATTAACTTGCCTCCTCAGATAATTAGGAAAAATTTCATAGATAAATCTATTTTAAAAATAGTTAGAGAAGGTATGCGTATGACTATTACTCAAGGAACAGCTCAAATGTTAAAAGAATTACCAGTGGAAGTGGCTGGTAAAACAGGAACAGCTCAGTTTGGAAATAAAAACAAAACTCATGGTTGGTTTGTTTCTTTTGCTCCTTATAAAGATCCTAAAATAGTATTAGTTATCTTATTTGAAAATCAAGAGGGACATGGATACTATGCTGTTCCTGCTACAAAAGAAATATATCAGTGGTATTTTCAAAATAAAAAAATACAAGAGTAAAAGTTTATTATTTTATTCTTGTTTGTTTAGTAAAAATAAAGCTATACGATTATAAAAAATGGTTAGAATTAGTTTGCTACTTGCTAAAGATATAAATAACCACTCAATGGTAAAGGAGTTATTTATATAGGCAATGAAAATCAAAAAAATAAAAACAAACAAAGCTAAAATTGTTCCTTTGTTTTGGTAATAATATCCAGAAGAATGTAAACTAGCTAAAATCCATCCGTATAAATTGGCGCTAAAATGAAATAAAAAATAAAAACTTAAGATTATAAGCCAATTCCAATGAAGAGGATAATCTTTTCCAAAAAAATAAAAAAGAATGCGCATTAAAAAAATATAACCAATAAAAATAGGAAGAGATAATTTTATTAAAAATTGATTGATTTTATTATAAATTTTTTTCTTATTAACCAATTTAGTAATAGATGGGAAAAACACATTAACGAAAAGTTGAATAAGTCTAGCGCTTAATAAAATAGAAATAGTATAATAAGCCGAATATATTCCTAACTGATATGTTCCTAAAAGAGTGATGATAACAATTTTATCCAAACCTTTAAAAACTAAAGTGCTTAAAGAATTAATTATTCCGTAGCGAGAATAATTAAAGATTTGACGAATGTTTTTAAGGTAAACTAAAGATAAAGAAAAGTATTTTCTAATATAATGAAAATAAAGGAGAATTAAAATCGTTCCTCCAATTAAAATAGCAACTAAATAACTTTTATAAGTGGATTGTTTTAATAAAAAAATATTAAAAACTAATATCAATAATACAGAAATTCCTTCAGTTATTTTAGATATAGATTGATATTTGAATTTTTTAGATCCCCGAATAATGGCTTCAGCTATTCTTTTATTAGCAATCAATAATCCTAACAATAATGAAGATAATAAAATAGTTAAATTAACCCCCTCAATGTTTAAAAGAAAAAAAGAAGATAATATTAAAAGAGAAAATATTGTTAAACAAAGAAAGATAAAAAGAAAATAAAAAGAAGAAATATATTTTATTCTTTTCTTTTTCTCTGGATACTTAGAAATAAAGTAAGTTATTCCTGTATCAATATCTAAAACTAATAGTATGGAAAGTATATTGCCAATAGCTAAAATAAAATTATATTTCCCATATTCTTCCGGTCCTAACCAACGTCCAGCTAAAATATTAGCTAAAAACAAAAAGGAAAAAGCCAATAAACCTCCTCCCATTGACCAAAAACTATTATGTAAAAATTTTTGAACATTTTTTCCTGGTAGTTGTTGAAAAACTATTTGATAAAAATGATTCAATAGAATATTTTTTTTATTAAACATATTTATATTTTTTTGTTTTCGTTTTCTTTAATAACTTCCTTATATATTTGAAAAAGTTTTTTGTAATATAATTCTTCGTTGTTTATTTTATGCACACGTTGAAAGGCTTTCTTCCCCATTTCCTTTGCTTTCTGAGGATTGGAAATTAATTTTAATATTTTTTCAGCCAAATCTATTTTGTCTCTAGCTTCAAAAATAAGTCCACTTTTTTCGTTTTCAATCATTTCTGGTGTTCCTCCTAGATTGGATACAATTACTGGTGTGCCAAAGGCCATTGATTCAGAAATGGCTACAGGAGAGTTGTCGTACCAAATTGAAGGAAGAACAGTAAAACGAGCTTTTTGAAAAATATTTTTCCAATCCCGAGTATTTTTAGCTAAAAATCCTTTAAATTTTACGACATCGGTTATGTTTAACTTTTGAGCTAATTGGTGAAGTTTTTTTTCGGATGGTCCTTTTCCTACGATTAACAATTTATGATTAAATAATTGTTGATTATTTTTTAAAAAAGCAACTGCTTTTAATAAAATATCTAATCCTTTTTCTTCGGATATTCTACCTACGTAAGCAAAATAATTTCTCTTTTCAAAATCAGCTTCAAATTGAGAAAAATTAAGCACATTGCGTAAAAGACTTATTTTTTTAGAAGGTATTCCCGCTGAAGAAACTATATCTATCATAAACTGACTAGGAGCTAAAAAGCGATTAACTTTAGTGTAAGTTTTTTTCCATTTATGGAAATAAGCTTCTAACATAGCTACGAAACTTATAGCATAAGAATCTTTTAAACATTTATGTATAAATGTATTGTAATATCTTCCTTGCAAGCATTTTTGGCAAATATGTCCTTGTGTAAATAATTTATAATTAGGGCAAACGATCTTATAATCAGATAATTTAAATACAATTGGAATATGATATTTTTTTAAAGAATCTATAATAGAAGGCGTAATATAATGATAAATATTGTGAATATGGGCTATATCGGGTTTTTCTTTTTGAAGAAGTATTTCTAATTTTTTTTTCGCTTCACGATTATAAATAGAACGTATTCCTAATTTTATTTTCTCTCTAAAATTTTTAGTTTGATTAATATCAAAATGAGAAATAAAATATTTACTATAAGGAGATTTTTCATTAGTTTTATCCTGCATTGAAAATATAATAACTTGGTGTCCTCTTTCTTCTAATAGTTTTTTAGTTTCAAAAAAGGCTGAAACTGATCCGCCTCCTCGTTGAAAACTATAATATTTATGAATTTGAAGTATTTTCATAAAACAGCTAGATATTACTAAACTTTCTTGTTATAATAGTAACTACATTATAACATAAGATAGTTTATTTAAATAATAATTAGATAAGTTATGAATAATTTTTTTCAAAAAACTGTGGGATTAGTATTGATAGTAGGTCTTTTATTTATTTTACTTTTAAGCTTTTTTCTTAATTGGAATATACTTACCACAATCTTTTTTCTGTTAGTGTGGATTTTCTTGCCAATTATTTTTAGTAATCCACTCTTAGGTTTTTTTATTTTTCTAATCATACGTCCTTCAATAGATACTATTTCTAATCAATATAATTTACATTTAAGTGAAAATATTAGCATTAATTTAGCTTCTGCTATGGGAATTTTTGTTATATTTTTTACTTTATTTTATATAATAAAAAATCGTCTTAATATTTTAAAAATTCCTTTATTCTGGATAATGATTTTTTTTTGGTTAGTTGTTAATATTAGTATTTTTTATTCTTTAAGTCCTTTAGCTAGCATACATGAATCTGTTCGTGTGTTGAGTATTTTCTCTCTTTTTTTTCTAGCTTATTTTTTAGGAAATAATTTTCAAAACAGAAAGAAAATTATAAAAAGTATTTTAATTTCTGCTTGTATCCCAGTAATTTGGGCCATTATTCAGTTACTTACACACAGTGGATTAGGGGGAACATCTGGAATTGAAAGTCGTCTTTATGGAACGTTTGTGCATCCCAACTCTTTTGCTTCCTTTTTGATTATTATCTTTGTTTTAACTTTTTATTTTGTATGGAAATATAAGCAAGAATATGATTCAAAAAAAATTTATTTTTGGTTGTATCTGGGATTGTTATTTATCATAAGTTTTTTATTGTTAGAAACCTTTAGTAGAGGAGCTTGGTTAGCTATGCTAACATTTTTTTTGTTATTCGGAACTATTCGTTCTCCTAAAATTATTGTATTTTTAGGAGGTTTTTTAATTTTTTTATTCTTCACTATGCCTACTTTTCACGATAGAATAGAGGATATTTATAATCCACCAGCAGATAGTTCTATTGTGTGGCGTTTTCAAAAATGGCAACGAGTTTTTAGCGTAATTAAAAAACATCCTTGGATAGGAGTAGGAGCAGGAACAGAAGTTCTTGTTCACGAAAAAGAATATGGATATTATGCGGGAAATCCTTATACACACAATGATTTTCTGAAAATATGGTTGGAAAATGGAATGCTAGGTTTGATTGCCTATTTAGCTTTAATATTTAGTGTCATTGTTCAACTTATAAAAAAATATTATCAAAGCAAAAGTGATAATGATAAATTTTTATTTTTAATAGCCATACTTTTATTTTTAGCGGAACTAGTTTTTTCTATGAGTAGTAATATTTGGCGAGGTACAGCTACTATGTGGATATTGTGGGCTTTTTTAGGGACAATATTAAGTATTTCTGTTTCATCTAAAAAAAAGATAATTTATTAATTTTTTTAGATATTGATTTTAAAAATATGTTATAATAAAAAAACTGTTATATAGAAACAAAAATTAAAAAATAAAATATGTTTTTAGCCAAAGAAAGAAACCAAAAGAAAAGGAAGAGAACAAAAAGAAAAAAAACAATTAAAAGAAAACAAAACAAAAAAAGAAGTACTCTTTTCTTTTTAACTTTTTTTTCAAAAAAGAAAAAGACTAAGAAAAAGAAAAAAACAAAGAGAAAAAGAACAACAAAATCAAAAAATTTTTTATGGGTTAAATTAATTAAAATAAACTATGAAAGAATTACTCAAAAAATAGCTTTAATTGCTTTATTGTCATTGTTTTTTTTGATTATTTTTATAAATTATCAAACCATAGCTATTTCCTTGACCATAGAAACCAATGAGCACATAACGAAAATGATAAAAATTAATCAAAAAATTAAACAGCAAGAAGTTTGTTTGGAAAACGATTTAGATCTTTTAAAAGAGCATACTTTAACACTTAATGAAAGAAAAAAAATAATGCAAGATTTACGCGCTATGAACGAAATAAGCGCTGAAGTTTATCATGAAGTTTTTTCTTTTGAAAATGATTTAAGTGTTAATTTATGGATTCAAAAAAATAACTTTAATTCTATAATCAAAGCTTATAATAATGCTAGAGTTTTAAAAATAGACGCTGATAATCTTACTCAAGATTTAAGATATTTGGTTTTCCTTGGTCATGTTAATTCTTTTCAATTAAAACTTACCGAAAAAGATTTAATTTTATTAAAGGAAAAATCTTCTTTAGTGGAAGAAAATTTATTTTTTCTTAAAAAATAAAATTTATTTTTTGTTAATTGTAAAATGTTTAATTTAAATTTATGAAATTATTCAAAAAATATTATTACTGGCTAATCATAGTAGTATCTTTTGTGTTTTTGTTTATTTCTATTTTTAATGCTCAAAATGATGCCTTAACTTTTGATGAAGTAGCGCATATTCCGGCAGGATATTCTTATTTAACTTTGCATGATATGCGTCTTAATCCAGAACATCCTCCTCTTATTAAAGATTTAGCGGCTTTTTCGTTATTATTTCAAAAATTAAGGTTTAATATAGAAAAAGATTTCTGGAAAAAAGATATTAATGGACAATGGGAGGCGGGACATGATTTATTATGGCAAGAAAATAATGATCCAGATAAAATTGCTTTTTGGTCCCGGTTGCCCATCATAATAATTTCTTTATTATTAGGTTTATTTATTTTTAAATGGACAAAAGAATTAGCAGGTGTTTATGCGGGATTGCTAGCTTTTTTACTTTATTCTTTTGATCCTAATATTTTAGGACATAATCATTTTGTTACAACTGATATTGGTATTGCAGCTTTTTTAACTTTTTCTTTTTATTATTTTGTTAAATTTATAGTTAATCCTAATTGGAAGAATACATTTTGGGGTGGTATTTTTTTAGGGTTAGCCCATGTAGCAAAATTTTCATCTATTACTCTTATTCCTTTATATGGATTAATTTTATTTTCCTATCCCTTACTTAAAGCAGAAAAGGAAGAGAAAAAGTTGTCTTTTAAAAATATTGTTAAAAAACGATTATTAAAATTAAGTCAGTATTTATTAAAAGGATCAGTAGCTTTTCTGTTATCTTTTTTGATTATTTGGCTAGTTTATTTACCTAGTGTTTGGTCAGCTTCTCCTCAATTTTTAGAAAAAACCATACAGCATTATATTCCACGGAATACTTTTGTTAATAATTGGTTGATTTTTTTGAATCATTATTGGACAACACGTCCTTTTAGTGAATATGGGTTGGGGTTAGCTATGGTTTTTCAGAGAGTAGCAGGTGGAAATGGGGCTTATTATTTCGGACAAGTTTCTAGCCAAGCGTTTCCTTCTTATTTTCCGGTGGTTTTTCTAATGAAGGAAACTTTAGCTTTTTTATCTTTTCTGTTTATTACTTTTTTAGCAGGGCTATACTTTTTACCTAAAATTTGCAAAAGCATTTTAAATTGGTTGAAACCAAGCACCGCTAAAATCAAAGAAAATTCTAATCAAACAGATTTTGTTTTAGTTAGTTTAATTCTTCTCTGGGGATATTTCTTGTTATATAGTTATATTAGTATAACAGGAAATCTGAATATTGGTTTACGTCATCTTTTTCCCGTTTTTCCTCCTTTAATTATTTTAGTTGCTGTTACCATAATTAAATTGGAAAAAATATTTTTTCATCGTTATCGTGTGGTATATCAAACTAGTATAGTTATTCTATTAGCTCTATTAATTTTAGAAACTCTTAGCGCTTATCCTTATTACTTATCTTTCTTTAATAAGGCTGTGGGTGGACCTAAAAATGGTTATCACTATGTAACTGATTCTAATGCTGATTGGGGACAAGATTTAAAAAGATTGAAAAAGTGGTTAGATCAACATCCAGAAATTAAAAAAATTAAAGTTGATTATTTTGGTGGAGGTAATCCTCAATATTATTTAGGTAATAGATTTGAACCTTGGTGGGATAGCAAGCGACCTATAGAATCTGGATATTATGCTATCTCTACTAATTTTCTAATGGGAAGTCTTTATGATAAAGAAAAAAAGGATAATCAAAGTTATCGTTGGATTTTGAAAAATAATCTCCATCCTATTTATCAAATAGGAACGTCTATTCTTGTTTATTATATTTCACCTCAAGAAGAAAAAACAATTCAGCTATCTCATAAAATAAGAAAGTGTCCAGAAGAATGGATAATTAATGCAATGCCAACAATCCAATCAAAAGAAAATCAAAAAAACAAAGAGTATTTTATTTATAAAGGAAAAAGCTATAAAAAAGAAGAATTTGATTTAGATTGGGTTAAAAATAATTGTGAAGTTAAAAAAATAATTGCTTATTAATTTTTAATTTAACAAAAAATCTAATGTTTCTTGGGCGCACTTTTCCCAAGAAAAATTTTTAATCCAATTTTTTCCTTCGGCTATCATTTTTTCTTGTAGTATCTTATTGTAAAGCACATTTTCAATCAATTTAGCTAATTCATTTATGTTTTTTTCTGAAAAATATTGAACAGCTTTTCCTCCTACTTCTGTTAAACTAGAATTGCGCGCTGCAAGCGTAGGTGTATTGCTAGCTAAAGCTTCTAAAATGGGGATACCAAATCCTTCATAAAAAGAAGGAAAAACAAAGAGAGAGGCGTTTTGATACAAGGTAGTTATCTCTTGAAAATTTATTTTTCCAGTTAAAATAATGTCTTGAGAAAAAGGACTATTTTGAATAGTTTGAATAGTTTTTTTCCATTGCCAAGCTTTTTCTCCTGCTAAAACTAATTTAAAAGAGGACAAATTGTTTTTTTTAAAAATTTCAAAGGCTTGAATAAGAGTTATTAAATTTTTTCTGGGTTGAATAGCTCCTACATATAAAATAAATTGTGATTTGTGGAGATTGAATTTTTTTAGAATTTTATTTGTTACATCCTTTTTGGGTTGTTTGAAAAACAAAGATTTATCAAAACCATGATAAATAACTTTAATCTTTTCTTCTTTAATATGAGGATAAAAATTTAAAATATCTTGTTTGGTAGAATGTGAAACAGCAATGATTTTAGTTGATTTCTTGATAGCTAGATCAGTTAATATATTAAGTTTAGAAAGATTTTTAAAAGTAAAATATTGAGGAAATTTTTTAAAAGCAAGATCATGAATAGTAACTATTGTTTTAAGTCGTTTTTTTCTAAGCAAAGGAATATTATGCATTGGCATCCAAAGAATATCAACATTCTCTTTCCAGATATTCCAAGAAAAACTAGTTTGAGTCCATAAAAGGGGAAAATTAATTTTTTTAAAATAATAATTAGAAAAATTAGGAGGGGTAAGTTGAGAATTAAATTTATTTTTATGATAAATTAAAAAATCGTTTTGAGGAGAAAGTTTACCAAAATATTTTAAAAGATTATAAAGATAAACTCTTGTTCCATCAATACGATTGTTATCTAAATCAGCTGCTTGGATTGCAATTTTCATTTATCTTTAAATTAGTTAGAAATAATGATATAATTATAATATAAAAACAGGAAATAAAAAATAAATATATGAGATTTAAAAAACTTATTTATTTAGCAATAATTAGTTTTATTATTTTTCCAGTAGCAACTTTTGCTTCAGTAGGCAACAATGCTAAAATAAGATTTCTTCATCATTCTACTGGAGGAAATCTTTATTCCCAAGGCAATGTAGCTAGTTGGTTTACCAACTATAATGCTAATCATGGTACAAATTATACTATTTCAGAAATAAATTATCCTACTAACGGTTATCCTTGGAACAATTATCCTTATGATTGGTGGAATTTATGGGTAACGGAAAATCCAGACGGAACACCAAGAACTCCCGCTTGTCAAAACGGAAATGCTAATATGGAATGTTTAAATAACTTAACTTCTCAATATGATGTAATTATCTTTAAACATTGTTTTCCTGGAGCTCATATTCAGCCAGATACCGGCAATCCAGACGTAACCTCTGATGTGAAAACATTAGAAAATTATAAAGCGCAGTATAGAGCTATTAGAAAAGAACTAGATAAATATCCCAATAATTTATTTATAGTTTGGACGTTAGTTCCTTTACATAGATTAGCTACAGATACTGAAGAAGCAAGTAGAGCTAAACAATTTGTAGATTGGGTGAAAAATAATTGGTTAACGGAAGACGGACAATCTCATCCCAATATAAAAATATTTGATTTTTGGAGCCAGGTAGCAGAAACAAATCCTAATCCACCTCAAGGAGAAGTAAATACTTTAAAATTTAATTATGAAAGAAGTCATACAGCTAATGATTCTCATCCTAATACTTTAGCCAATCA
Organism: Candidatus Moraniibacteriota bacterium; assembly: GCA_026985555.1. GTDB lineage: Bacteria > Patescibacteriota > Minisyncoccia > Moranbacterales > UBA9337 > JALSQF01. The sequence continues at coordinate 20,203 of JALSQF010000007.1, forward strand.
AACCGTTGGACCAATTTTTGCTCAAAGTATAGTTGATGATATAAATGAATTTCAGAATCAAGATAGTAATGATGAAAATAATAATGGAAATACTAGTAATTCTAATAATCAAGGAGGAAGAGTTAATATTAAAAAATTAGAAATTAAATTTAATTCTAAGAAAAAAGCAAAAAAACTTTCAAAAAGAAAAAAAATTTACTCTAAAAAAAATAAAATTAAATTTAAAGGAATAGTGGAAGGACTATATCAAGGAAAAATAGAAATTTATATTGATAAGAAATTGAAAAAAATAATTGAATTAAAAGAGAAAGAAAGATGGGGTAAAAAAATAAAATTCAAAAAAAACGGGACACATTGGATAAGGTTTAAATATATAAATAATCAAGGGAAAGTTGTTAAAAAGTCTAGAAAATATAAAATTAAAATTGATGCTCAAAAACCAAAATTTAAAAAGATGCCATCATTTTTAATGAAACGTAAAGGAGATAGGGTTTGGTGGAAAGCTACCGATAATGATAAGATAAAATATTATAAATATTATTTTTGTGGCAAGAAAAAAATAACCAAAAAGGGTTCTTTTATTATTCCAGCTAATATTTCCAGAGGATTACATCGGCTCAAGATTAAAGCTTATGATAAAGCGGGAAACAAAACTACTAAATATGTTGTTATTTTTGTAAGATAAAATTTTTTTAACCCTGTTTTTAACTTTCTGGCTATTTAAATATCCATTTAAATAGCCAGAAAGTTTTTTAAAAATGAACACTTTACATACAACTTGACTATTGTTATAATTATTAAATAATTAGTTATTTAATAAAAAAATAAACAAAGGAGGAAATTATGCATAATTTTTTTTCTTTTTTATTGCAAAGTAATTGTGTTTTGAGTGTATGTATAATAAGTGTTATAACGGTTGTAATAGCTGGTTTATTTTTATGGTTGGAGCAAAAAAATAGAAATGAGATAATAGCTTTGTTTCATATTAGAGCTAGATCTAATATTCTCAAAAATTATTTATCAAGGAAAAATAAATTATCAGAAGGTGAAATAACTATTCTTATGAATAGATGTGTTCAAATAAAATATTGGCTGGAACAGTTATCAGGAGAGTTTTATTTGACAAGAGCAGGCTTCTTAAAAAAGACAGATAAAACGAAACATAGGTTACCTCAAGCGAGTATGGTAAATTGCTCTGTGATTGTAGATGATTTAATTTGGGAGGAACACCAAGGAGTTTTTATTTTAGAATTAAATCTAGTGAATAAATCTAAAAAAACCGATATAGTTGTTTGGAAAAAACAAGGAAAAATAAAACTCCAACTAAAATTATTCTACAATATGAAAAAATTTCCTATTTTTGCGGATATGTTTTTTTCTTAAATTTTTAAAATAAAAGGATCTAAGTTTTTTTAATTTAGATCCTTTTTTGTTTTATTAAATTTTTAAGTTTATAAAAAATTAATCTTTTTCTAACAACTAAATAGATTAATCAAATAGTTTGATTTTTTCTAACTTCTATTATAAATTTAAAAGAGTAAACAATTAAGAATAAAATTATGTTTTCTTCTGTAGATGTGCATAAAAAAATAGCTGAAAGAGAAAAAGAAATATTAAAACTTTGGAAAGAAAAAAAAGCTTTTGAGAAATCGTTAAAATTAACTAAAAATAAACCAAGGTATACTTTTTATGATGGACCTCCTTTTGCTACGGGAACACCACATTACGGACATATTGTAGCCAGTGTTATGAAAGACATGGTTCCTCGTTATTGGAGTATGCGAGGCTATTATGTGGAAAGACGTTGGGGTTGGGATTGTCATGGATTGCCCATTGAAAATATTGTAGAGAAGGAAATGGGTTCTCAAAAGAAAAAAGATATAGAAAAGATTGGTGTAGCTAAGTTTAATCAAATGTGTCGGAGTAAAGTTTTAAGTTATGTAGAGGACTGGAAGAAAGTTATTAATCGCTTAGGTCGTTGGGTAGATATGGAAAATGCTTACAAAACTATGGATTTAGAATATATGGAATCAGTTTGGTGGGTATTTAAACAGCTTTATGATAAAAAACTTATTTATAAAAATTATCGTTCTTTGCATATTTGTCCTCGTTGTGAAACTACCCTTTCTCAATCAGAGGTAACCGAAGGATATAAGGATATAAAAGATTTATCAGTGATTGCTAAATTTAAACTAAAACCCAATCAAAAAATAAATAAGCAAGAAGTTAAGAACAATGCTTATATTTTAGCTTGGACAACGACGCCTTGGACATTGCCAGGAAACGTGGCTTTGGCAGTAGGTCCAAAGATAAAATATTCTGTAATAGAAGTCCAAGAAAATAATCAGCAAGAAATTTATATTATAGCGCAACCAAAAGTTAAAGAAATATTAAATGAAACATATCAAAATTATAAAATTTTAGCAGAGGTAAAAGGAAAAGAATTAGTCGGTTTAAAATATGAACCATTATGGAACACTTATACTCAGGATAGAAACTTAAAAAACAGAGAAAATGGTTGGCGAATAGTTGAGGCTGATTTTGTAACTACTAAAGAAGGAACGGGAGTAGTGCATATTGCTCCGGCTTTCGGAGAAGACGATATGAAATTAGGTAAAGAAAAAAAATTACCTTTTGTTCAACATGTGGGAATGGATGGAATAGTTGATAAAAAAGTAGAAGCGGTAGGTGGTTTAAATGTCAAACCAATTGATAATCCTCAATCCACAGATGTAGAGGTGATTAAATATTTAGCTAGTAAAAAACTTTTGTTTCACAAAGAAAAATATGAACATAGTTATCCTCACTGTTGGCGATGTGATAGTCCTTTAATTAACTATGCTACTTCTTCTTGGTTTGTAAAAGTTACTGCTCTTAAGAAAGAAGCAATTCAATTAGCTCAAAAAATTAACTGGTCTCCGGCACACATTAAAACAGGACGTTTCGGCAAGTGGCTAGAAGGAGCTAGAGATTGGTCAATTTCTCGTCAACGATTTTGGGCTTCTGTAATTCCTATTTGGGAATGTGATCAGTGTGGAAAAAGAAAAGTTTTTGGTTCTACACGAGAAATTAATCAAAAGTTAGGAAAATTTTTAGTTTTAAGACATGGTGAAGCTGAAAATAACATTAAAAAAATTTGTTCTTCTTTAGTAACAGATAAATATTCCCTAACAGAAAAAGGAAGAAAACAAGTAATTGCAACGGCTAAAAAATTAGAAAAAGAAAAAATAGATCTTATTCTAGCTTCTGACTTAATAAGAACAAAGGAAACCGCCGAAATTATAGCTCAAAAATTAGGCGTAAAAATTATTTTTGATAAACGTTTAAGAGAGGTAAATGTAGGAAAGTTTAATGGGAAAACTTTTAATGAAATTAAAGATTTTAAAGAAAAATGGAATCAAGGAAAAAATATTCAATTTCCTCAAGGAGATAGTTGGGAAAGTATTAAAGAAAGAGTAACTAATTTTTATAATGATATTTTTTTAAAGTATAGAAACAAAAATAAAAATATTTTAATTATTTCTCATGCGGATATTCTAATAACTTTAGAAGCTATATTGAAAGGGAAGAATTATAAGGCGCAGATTAAAAAAATTTATCAAAATAATTATATTAAAAACGGGGAATTAAGAAAAATTAATTACAAATTACTAGATTTACACAAGCATATAGTAGACGGGATTACTTTTAGTTGTGATAAAAGAGGATGTCAAGGACAAATGAAAAGAGTGCCAGACGTTTTAGATACTTGGTTTGATAGCGGATCTATGCCATATGCTCAAAAACATTATCCTTTTGAAAATAAAAAAATTTTTGACAAAACTTTTCCAGCTGATTTTATTGCAGAGGGACAGGATCAGACTAGAGCCTGGTTTTATTATTTACACGTATTAGCTATAGCTTTAAAACACAAACCAGCCTTTTATAATGTTATAGTAAATGGAATTGTTTTAGCGGAAGATGGAAAAAAAATGAGTAAGAAATTAAAAAATTATCCTGATCCAATGGAAATGTTTGAGAAATATGGCGCTGATGCAGTTCGTTTTTACCTAATGAGTTCCCCAGTGGTAGCGGCGCAAAATTTAAATTTTTCTGAAAAAGAGGTGGCCGAAATTGTAAGAGGAACTATTAGGATGTTGTTTAATTCTTATAGTTTTTTTATTACTTACGCTAAAATTGATCATTGGAAACCCCAGAAAAAAAATAATTTAAAAAGAAAAAATTTATTGGATAGATGGATTATTTCAGAATTAAATTTGTTAGTTAGAGAATTTAATCACAAAATGGAGGCTTATCAACTGCATAAGGCCACTCGTTTATTACCTGATTTTATTGATAATTTATCTAATTGGTATATACGGCGTAGTCGTCGTCGTTTTTGGAAAAGTGAAAACGACGAAGACAAACAAGAAGCTTATGAAACTTTATATTATGTTTTACTTACTTTAAGCAAAATTATTGCTCCAGTTATGCCTTTTCTAGCGGAGGAGATATATTCTAATTTAGCAAATAGTTTTCAAAAAAAATGGCAATCAGTTCACTGGCAATCATTTCCTCAAAGTCAAGAAAATTTAATTGATGAAAAAATCAATCAGAAAATGAAAAAAACGAGAGAAATTATTAGAGAAGCTTTGCAGTTAAGATCACAAGCGCAAATTAAAGTGAGACAACCTCTCAGTGTTCTTTATTTAGATTTTTCTGATAATTTTAATGCAGATTTAAAAGAAGTCATTCAAGAAGAAGTGAATATTAAGAAAATTATTTTTTTGAAAAAGGAAAATAAAAAAGTATTAAAAGAAAATCAAAAAAATATTATTTGGAATGAAACAAAAACAATCGGATTAGATAAAAACATAACTAATGATTTAAAACTAGAAGGACAAGCTAGAGAAATTATTCGTTTTATTCAGCAGTTACGTAAAAAAGCTAATTATAACTTAGACGATAGAATTCAAGTGACGTATCAAGGTAAGGAAGAAGTTTGGCAAAGGTTTGGAGATCTGATTTCTAAGGAAGTTTTAGCCGCCCAAGTAAGTAATTCTTATTCTCAAGTAAAAAATTTTGATATAAAAGACAAGCAAGAAATAGAAAATGATTGGTTAGAAATAAAATTAAAAAAATAGTATTTAAAAACCGCAATCAAATTTGATTGCGATTTCTTGTTTTCACTAAAATTCTATTTAAAATTTAAAATATTATTTTCGTTTCATCTTCCAAAAACATTCTCTCCTCAAATTTATAACTTCACTTTGAGAGGAGGTGTAATTTTTGTCAAAAAAACTAATCATATTGAAAATATTTTTCTCATCGTAAATTTTATCAAGACTTTTGAAAAATTTATCAACTAGATCAACATCTTCTCTTACTGAAAGGTCTAAAGTGTGAATAATATTTGATTTAAGTTGAAGCAATACACTGCATATTGTCACACAATATTTTTCGCTATTCAGAGCCTTACCTGTTTTATATAGGTATTCACCGTAAAAAAGTAAGTAACGCTCCTTCTTTTTTTCATCATTTTCTTTTTTAATCTCTCTTAAAATATTTTTATTTAGGAGAGATATAATTTCATTACCCATAATCCGTAGTTGATTCTGATAAGTCGTTTTTATTTTTTCCTTAATTTCCTGAAAAAATAAAAAAAGAAGATAGAAAATAATAACAAAAAAAACAATAACAACAGAATGTTGCGTAAAAAGATTCGTGTAATTTTCCATTTCTTGCCTCCTTTTTTATTCTTTATTTTAAAAAACTTAATTCAAATTATTGTATTGATTTTTTCTTTTTTGTCAAGTTTTCCTGTTTTTTTGTTGATTGTTTTAATTATTTTGTTCTTTTTTCTTTCTGGCTATTTAAATGGATATTTAAATAGCCAGAAAGAAATTTTAATTTAACGAAAAAGTTTTTAAAATGAAGTTTTATTTTTTGTTTAATAGAGAAGAATATTTATTTGCTCCTTGATTAAATTTATTGTATAATTCAACTAATATGGAAAAGAAAAAGAAAAAATCTTTTTTTGTTTTAATGCTTTTGCTACTAATTATTAGTTTAGTAATAACTAATAAAAGTTTTTATTTTGCTAAAGTATTTGCTTCAGAATCAGAGGAAAAAGTTTCTAACAAAAAAGTAAAAGAAACTAAAAGTGATATTAAAACTTTAGAAAATAAAATAGAAAAAGCCGAGGCTTACAAAAAATCTTTAGAAAATAAATTAAACCATATACAAGGATCTGTTTATTATACTCAAAAAGAAATTAATAAAACAAAACGATTAATTAAAGATACGGAAGAAAATATTGCTAGAATGGAAGCAGAAATAAAACAAATTAATAATCGTTTAGAAGTGCAAAAAAAAATTCTTGCTGGTCTTACTTGGCAATTTTATAAAGAGTCCAAGAAACCTCTTTTGTTAGGATTACTAGGAGAAGGAAGTTTAGCTCAAGCTACTTTTGAAAAAGAAAGAATAACTATTTTAAAAGAAAAGATTCTTGCTTTAATTGACGATATAAAAAAAGATAAAGAAAAGTTTACTAAAAGTAAAGAAAAATTAAGTGATAGCAAGGAAGAAAAGAATAAGCTTCTTTCTTTAAAACAAGCGCAACAACATAGCTTGCTACAAGAAAAACAAATTACTCAATCAAGAGTAGCTAAAAAAAACAGAGAAATTGCTAATATGCGAGCGCGTTTAAGTCGTTTAAGAGTCAATTTATCTAGAATGTTAGGTAAAGTATATAATACTCAAGACATAGAAGAAGCCGCTAAAATAGCGAGTAAATCTACAGGAGTGCGGAAAGATTTTTTGATGGGTATGTTGGTGGTAGAGTCAGATTTAGGTCGTTATACGGGAGGTTGTAATTACAAGGAAAGCAGAATGAGTAGTTATCGGAAAAAAATATTTAAAGATATTTGTAAAAGTTTAGATTTAAATTATAAAAAACAAAAAGTATCTTGTCCTCCTAAAAGTTATCGTGGAACAGGAGGAGCGATGGGGGTAGCGCAATTTATGCCAGATACTTGGAATGCTTACAAAACATCCATAGCTTTGCACACTGGACATAATCCTCCTAATCCCTGGAATTTAGTAGACGGAGTAACCGCTATGGCTTTAAAATTGGCTAAGGTGCCAGGTGTAACTTCTCATAAAAAATCAGGAGAGAAAAATGCTGCCAAACTTTATCTTTCGGGTTCTACCTCTAGTAAATTTAATTGGTATGCTGAAAGAGTTTTATATTGGGCGGATCATTATGAAAAATTATTAAATAATTAGAAAAATAAAAATATGGAAAACAAAAACAATATTTTAAATACTGCACTACTGGCTGGAATTTTTGTTATGTTAGCTTACTTAATTTTTATTGAAAAAAATATTAATGTGGAAATGATAAATACTAAGGGAGAAGAAAAAACTATTGCCGTTTCCGCTCAAGCAGAAAAATTTATTAAACCTGACACAGCTTCTTTAAATTTTTCTCTATTAAAAAAATCTAGTAGTGTTGCCACAGCTACTGATTCAATTAATAAACGTAGCCAGTCTTTAATAAAAGCATTAAAAAAACTAGGTGTTCAAGAAAAAGATATTAAAACAATAAATTATAATATCTATCCAGAATATTTTTATAATGAAGGAAAAAAGAAATTTGATGGATATAGGGTAACTCAACAATTTAAAGTAATTATACGTGATTTAGATAAAGCTTCTCAAATACTATCTTTAATAAATAATTCAGAAGTAGATAACGTTTCGCAGTTAAATTTTTATATAGATAAAACTGATGAAATAAAAAATAATCTTAGAAAAGAAGCTATTAAAAAAGCGAAAGAAAAAGCTCGGCAATTGTCAAGAGATTTAGGCGTTTCTTTGAATAAAATTGTGGGTTTTCAAACAAATAAAGGTGGCCCTTTCTATCAAGAAGCAAAAGCTATGACTTGGGATGCAAGCAAAGTGGAAGGAAACAATAAGAAAAGTGAGCCTATTTTACCTTCAGGAGAAAATAAATTTCAAGAAAAAGTAACTATTATTTATAAAATAGATAATTAAAATAATTATGAGTAGGGTTATTTTAGATATAGAAACAATTGGTAAAAATTTTGATGATTTAGATAAAAAATCTCAAGAATATCTTTTGCAATTTGCGCAAGACAAAAAGGAAAAAGAAGAAATAAAAGATCGTCTAGCTCTCTATCCTTTTACGGGAGAAATAGTTGCTATTGGTTTGTTAAATCCAGACACAAATAAAGGTGTAATGTATTATCAAAACAACAAAAAAGGAAAAGAAATTTTTCAAGAAAAAGGAATTAAATTTGAAACAGGATCAGAAAAAGAAATTTTAAAAAATTTTTGGGAAGACATACGCAGTTATCAGCAAATAATTACTTTTAATGGACGAGGATTTGACGCTCCTTTTTTACATTTACGGAGTGCTTTATTGAAAATTAGACCAACTAAAAATTTAATGCCTTATCGTTACGATTATAAAATTCATTGTGATTTAATGGAGCAACTAACTTTTTATAGCGCAACTAGAAAGTTTAATTTAGATTTTTATACGCGATCCTTTGGTATTAAAAGTCCTAAGGATGACGGTGTAGATGGTTCTCAAGTGGGAGAATTATATAAAAAAGGAAAATATAAGGAAATTGCAAGATATTGTGTGCGTGATTTGCAAGCTACACGAGAATTGTATGAATATTGGGAAAAATATTTAAAATTGGAATAGGGTTTATGTTTAAAAAAGGGGATTTTTCAAAAAATTCTGATATAATAAAAAATGTTTCAGAAACAGAACAATTTTCTGGTAGTCATATTGTTGGCAAAAAAGAAAAAAGTGAAAATAATCAGGATAATCCAGAAGAGCATACTTTTCAGCAAAGAATGCAAGAGTTAGAAATTAAAAAACAGGAACTAAGAAAATTTTTTGGCAAAGAAATTAATTTGGGGAACGCAGAACAGGAATTAAATTTATGGAAAGGAGAACAGCGAGATATAAAACAAGAAAAAGATAAAGAAAAAAATGGTTTTAAAAAAGTAATTTTAAAAGAAAGAAGTCAGAATAATGAAATGGAAAATGAATTTCAAGCAGTAAAAAAAAGTCTTGTTTTATTAAGAAAAAAAATAGCTATGAGTTTAGAAAAATGGAAGAATTTAGAAAATAAAAAAGTTACAGATCAAGTAAATTTGATTTATTGGAAAGATGTTTTTCAAGATATTCTACAAGAGGGTGAAGTAGAACCATTAAAAAATGAAACAGTTAATATGTGGACAAGAAGAATAGTGAAACTAGCTTTTAAAGAAGGTAAAATTAGCCAATTAGTGCAAAAATTAGAAAATTTATAAATTTAATAATAAAAAAAATATGTGGAATCAAAATCAAAATAATCAAAAACAAGAGAATTCACAAGAAAAAAAAGTTAATCTAGATAAATTAAAAAAAGATATTCAGTTTTCTCAAAAAAAAGAACAAGAAAATAGTCAAGAAAAAAGTGAACGAATTTCATCTTTAGAAAAAAAAGAGAATATTTATGATAAAATTTTAAGAAGCGTCAAAAAACAAGTAGAGGAAGATACTTCTCCTCAAGAAATAAAAAAAGATGCAGAAGAAATAGCAGATGAGAAAAGTGCGGAAGATCAGGTTAAAATGTTAGTAAAATTAGCTCAACACAGAGGGGTAGTGCATGCAGTAAAAGTAGCTCAACATATGGAAAATTATTATATTTTGGATAGACTTCATGACGAAATGAGTTTAGGAGAAAGGATGTATCAATCTTTAGAAAAGGAAAATTTGATTAAAGAATAAAAATTTATGAATTTAGATTTACTTTTAATTAGTATTATTATTGTTTCTGCTGTAATTTCTTTGCTAAGCGGTCTTTGGTTATTGATAAAAAGTTTTCTTACTTTTCGGGCGCAAATTAATTATTCTATCAATATGGATTTAGAAATAGTGAGAGTTTCTTTGCCTACTGATGATAATCAGGAACATTCTCTTAATAATCAAGAACGACCTGCTTGGAAAAATGAAATAAAATTAATGGAACAATGGTTGGGTACCTTATCAGCATTAAGAGTAAAAAAAACTTGGAAAGAATGGTTTTATGGTGATCCTTATATTGCTTTAGAAATAACTAATCCTTCCGATGACGAAGAAATTAGTTTTTATTTATCTGTGCCAAAAAAATTTAGAGAAAGAATAGAAAAACAAATTCATAGTTTTTTCCCCGAGGCTAAGCTAGAAGGTGTTTCTGATTATACAATTTTTACACCTAATAGTTATACAGCCATAGCTTTTGTTAAATTAAAAGAAGAACCATTCCTTCCACTTAAAACTTATGAAACAATGGATGCAGATCCCTTAAATGAAATTTCTAATGCTATTAGTAAACTAAACACTATAGAAGAAGGAGCTACCTTACAATTAGTTCTTGGTCCAGCGCCTAAAGAATGGCGAAGAAATGGTTTAAAAATAGCTCATGAAATGCAACAAGGAAAACAATTAAAAAAAGTTTACCATTCTTCTTGGTTAGGAAAAGCATTCAAGGAGATAGGAAAAGGGATTTTAACCGTTCTTTTTTATAAAACTAAAACGGATGCTAATATTAGCAACACAAAGGATAAAGATGAACCGATACAATTAACTCCAGAAGAACAAGAATTAATTAAAACAATAGAAACAAAAGCAAAAAAACCAGCTTTTCAAGTTAATATTAGAATTATATCTTCAGCTAGTACACCTGAGAGAGCAGAAGAGATTTTAGCGCAGATGGAAAATTCTTTAGCTCAATTTGAAAATCCGGAAGTGAATAATTTCGTAATAACGGAAAGAAAAAAAGATAAAAAAATGGTCTTTAATTATATCTTCCGTAATTTTAATCCAGAAAAAGCTATAATTTTAGGAGTAGAAGAAATTGCTAGTCTTTTTCATTTTCCTACTTCTCTTACTAAAACACCTAAAATTAAATGGCTAAAATCTGGAACAGCTCCTCCGCCTGTACATATTCCTCAAAAAGGCATTTTATTAGGATTTAATGACTATAGAGGAGTTAAAACAGAAATTCGTTTAGCTGATAATGACAGAAGAAGACATTTATATACTATTGGACAAACGGGAACAGGAAAATCTACTTTTTTAACTGAAATGGCTAAACAAGATGTTAAAAATGGAAAAGGGATTTGCGTTGTTGATCCTCATGGTGATTTAGTAGAGGATATTTTAACTGCTATTCCTAAAGAAAGAGCAGAGGATGTTATATATTTTAATCCGGCTGATACAGAAAGACCTTTGGGTTTAAATATGTTAGAATATGAAAAACCAGAGGAAAAAAGTTTTGTAGTAAATGAAATGATTAGTATTTTTGATAGACTTTATGATTTAAAACAAACTGGAGGACCGATGTTTGAACAATACGCGCGAAATGCTATGTTGTTAATAATGGAACATCCAGAATCCGGATCTACTTTAATGGAAATTTCTAAAGTCTTAGCCAATGAAGATTTTAGAAAAATGAAGTTAGATCATTGTAAAAATCAAGTGGTAAAAGATTTTTGGATTAAGGAAGCTGAAAAGGCAGGAGGAGAAGCGGCTTTGGCTAATATCGTTCCTTATGTAACTTCTAAATTAAATACTTTTGTAACTAATGATATAATGCGTCCTATTATTGCTCAGCAAAAAAGTAGTTTGGATTTTAGAGAAATTATGGATAGTGGAAAAATATTATTAGTTAATCTTTCTAAGGGAAAACTGGGAGAAATTAATAGTCATCTATTAGGTATGGTGGTAGTGGGAAAAATTTTGATGGCAGCTCTTAGTAGAGTAGATTTACCAGAAAAGAAAAGAAAAGATTTTTATCTTTATATTGATGAATTTCAAAATGTGACTACTGATTCTATCGCTCAAATTTTATCTGAAGCGCGAAAGTATCATCTTAATTTAATTATCGCGCATCAATTTATCGGACAATTAAGTGAAGAAATATCTAAAGCTGTTTTTGGTAATGTAGGTTCTCTTTGCGCTTTTAGAGTTGGACCAGAAGATGCTGAATTTTTAGAAAAACAATTTGAACCGATTTTTCATCGCAATGATTTAATTAATATAAACAATTATAGTTGTTATACTAAATTATTGCTAAACGGAGAAACTAGTCGTCCTTTTGATATGAAAACTTATCCACCCTCTGAAGGTGATCAAGAGTTAGCTAACAATATAAAAGAACTTTCTCGTTTAAAATATGGAAGGGATAAAAAGATAATAGAAGAGGAAATTAATAGTAGAAATGTAAATTTGAGTAAATTTTAATTTATAGTTTTATTTAGATAATAATTTAAATTCTACAGTATTTGTTTTTCTGTTAAGATTAATTTTAATATGAGTTATTAGATTAGTTGGGTTTTGAATAGTTTTATTCTCAAGTAATTCTTTGGCTAAAGGAATTTCAATATATTTTTGAATATTTTTACGCACAAGACGAGCACCTTCTTGATCATCAATACTTTTTTCAGTTATCCATTTAATAAGATTAGAATCAAAACTTATATTAATTTTTTGATAAGCAAGATTTTTTTCTAGCTCCTTTAAGTGTAAGCGGACTATTTTATTAAGGTTAGATGAACTGAGTTTTTGAAAAACAAGAATATCATCTAAACGGTTAAGTAATTCAGGACGAAATTGTTTTCTTAATTTTTTTAAAATATCCTTTTTAATTTCTTCAATTTCTTTTTTTTGTGTTCCTTTTTTTGAATATTTAGAAAATCCAATGGAGTTAATTTGATTAAAATTCTCAGTTCCTAAATTAGAAGTTAGAATAATTATAGTATTTTTAAAATCTATTTTGTGTCCACTAGCATCAGTTAGGAAGCCTCCATCTAGTATTTGCAACAAGATGTTACTTATATCAGAGTGAGCTTTTTCAATTTCGTCAAAAAGAATAAGACTATAAGGTTGACGTTTTATTTTTTCGGTTAATTGTCCGCCTTCTTCATATCCAATATAACCGGCGGGAGCTCCAATTAAACGTGAGATATTATGACGCTCCATAAACTCGCTCATATCAATACGAATTAAGGATTGAGGAGAATTGAAAAAATAATTGGCTAGACTTTGCGCTAAAAAAGTTTTTCCAACCCCAGTTGGTCCCACAAAAAGAAAAGAAGCTAGTGGTTTAGGTAAATTAGATATTCCGCTTTGCGAATAATAAAGAGTATCGGTAATTTTTTCTATAATTTTCTTTTGTCCAATAACAATTTGATTTAATTTTGAAGGGAGTTTTTTTAATTTATCAGACTGAGAAGAAAGAATTTTTTCAAGAGAGATTCCTGTATTATCAGCAATAGTTTGTGCAACATGTAACAATTCTAGATTTGCTTCTTTTTCTTTTTTATTTTTTAATGTTTTTTTAATTCTTTTAATTTTATTTAATAATTGCTTTTCTTCTTTTTCTTTTTTAATAGCCTCAGTATAACGTTCTTCTAAAATTAAATATTCCTTTTGTTTAGTTAACTGTTTGCGATATTGTTTTAATTGGATAATTCTTTTTTCTTGAGTGTCATTCTGCTGATTATGTAAATAAGCAGAACTTTCATCTAAAACGTCAATAGCTTTATCAGGAAAAAAACGTTCTGGCAAATAACGTTGAGTTAATTGAATAATTTTTTCTAAAATATGATCGGAAATGTTTATGGAATGATATTTTTCAAAATCTTTTCTAATTCCTTTTAAAATAGTGAGTGTTTCCTGAAAAGAAGGTTCAGTGACTTGAATAGTTTGGAAGCGTCTTTCTAAGGCAGCATCTTTTTCAATGTATTTTTTATATTCATCAAAAGTGGTGGCGCCAATACATTGTATTTCTCCACGGGATAAAGCAGGTTTTAAAATATTAGCTGCATCTAGAGATCCATTAACATTCCCTGTTCCCACTAGAGAATGAATTTCATCTATAAAAAGGATTATATTTTTATCATGTTTTACCTCTTTTATGATTTCCTTAAGTCGGTTTTCAAATTCTCCTCTAAAAGTTGTTCCTGCCACGACAGCTGTTAAATCAAGGTTGATAATTTTTTTATTAAGAAGATTATAAGGAACGTTTCCTTTTTTTATTTCTAAAGCTAATTTTTCTACAAGAGCTGTTTTACCTACTCCTGGATCACCAATTAAAAGTGGATTGTTTTTTATTTTTCTACTAAGAATATTTATTATTTTATTAATTTCTTTTTTTCTTCCTATGATAGAATGAGATTTGTAAAAATTTTGTTTATTAAGAATTGTGCCAAATTCTTTTAAATAGCCGCTTTCTTTTTCATATTCAGAGGATTTTAAATTAGAACGAAAAGGTAAATTAAATAATTTGGCTAACTGATCAGGTGTTATTTTCATTTGAGAAAAAGTGGTATCAGATGTTTCTATAGTTCTAAGTGGCTTATCAAAAGTATCAATTATTTTTTTAACAGAAGGTAGTGGATTTTCTATTAGGGTATAAATTAAGTGTTCCGTTCCTACATAAGAAAAACCAGCTGTTCCCGCAATGGAAAAAGCTCTTATAAGAATATTTTTTAATTCTTGAGAGAAATTGTTTAAAGTGGTGTTATTCAGTTTACTAGAAAAAAGATGCTTAATTTTTTGAGATTCAATAGTAGTTTTAAACTGTTGTAAAATCTTTTTATTTTCAATACTTTGCGCTCCCATTTGAATTAAAATATTTCTTCCAGCACTTCCTTTTTGTGATAAAATAGCCAAAAGTAAATGATCAGGATTAACTTTTTTAAAGCCATAATAACGAGATATTTCAATCGCTTTTAAAAGACTTTCTTTAGCATTGTGAGTTAATTTTTGCAATATTTTATCGTTCATGTTACAATAGTTAAAAATTGTTAATTTTTTAATGTTGTTGTATAATTTAAGTATACTTTATTAATTTTAGAATGTATTGATATTATTAAGTCTTTCTTAATAAAAGTCAAATCTTTTAAATATTAAGCGGATTAAAATAAAAATAATGTGGAACTTGTTTAAAGCTAAATCAAATGTTTTTTTAGGAGTAGATTTTGGAACTTCTTCTATTAAAGTTGTGGAGTTATTGTATGATAATGATAGAACTCATTTGAAAAATTATGGTTGGATTGATTTTAAAAAACAACCGAAAAAAGATGATGCTAATAATTTAAATATTGTTTTAGATACGACAGAGAAAAATAACAGACAAATGAATTTAAAAAATAGTTTAGCTGTTTTGTTATCTGCTATGAAACCAGAATCACATTCTGTTTATGCAGCTATGCCAGGTATAAGTGGACTTGTGGCCTTAATAGATTTTCCTCAAATGGATAAAAAAGAATTAGATAAAGCTATTCAATACGAAGCTCATAAATATATTCCTGTTCCGTTAGATGAAGTTTATTTAAGTTGGGATGTAGTTTCCAGAATTAAAGATGAAGAAACAGGACTGTTGTCTTTATATAACCAAAAAAATGAAAGAAAGGATACTAAAAAAAACAAAAATAAAAAAGCTATGCAAGTTTTGTTAGTAGCAGCACCTAAAGATGAAGTAGAAAATTATGAGAATCTAATTACATCCTTAAATTTTAAAATGACATCCTTAGAATTATCTATGTTTGCGAGTGCGCGATCTTTAGTGGGGGACGACTTGGGCGGTTATCTCATAATTGATATAGGAGCGGATACAACAGATATTATTTTAGTAGATAGAGGAGTAATTAAAATTAATAGAATTATAGATGTAGGAGGAAATGAAGTTACTAAGGCTGTAGCTTCTAGTATGAATATATCTTGGCAAAGAGCAGAATCTTTTAAAAGACAAAAAAGAGGAATAATTTTTAGTCAAAATAGTCAATTGATTATACCTGCATTAGATTTAATTTCTGGAGAAGCAATCAGAACTATAGAGAATTATCGTCACAAAAGTTTAACGGATGTTAGGATAGATAAAATTATTTTATCAGGAGGAGGTTCTCGTTTAAGTGGCATAGATAAATATTTTTCTCAAGCATTAAATATATCAACTGAAATAGGAAATCCATGGAAAGGAATTGTGATAGATAAAAATATAGAAAAAAAAGTTAAAAACTATGGGACATCTCTGGCAGTGGCTATTGGTCTAGCTGAAAAAGGAATAAAAGATTTTCAACGAAATTAGAATATTTTAAAAGTTGTTTGACAAAGTTTAATTTTAGGTTAAAATTAAAATAATAAGATAATTATTTTAATTTTTTTATTATTTAATAAAAATAAAAATAAAAAATAATTTTTTGATTTTTTTAGTAGTTTTACTAAAAAAAATTAAAACAAAAAAATGGTTAATATTGACTTTCATGAACAAGTAGAACAACAAAATGAAGAAAACAAAGGGGCCGTTTCATTTTTAACGGGATGGCAGATATCTGTTCTTCTTCTTCTGGTAGTTTTTACTATTTATGGAGTAAGTTACTATTATAAAAAAATAGTAAAAAATCAAGTGAAAAAAGTAGAATTAGCTATTCAAAAAGAAAAACAAACTGTTAATAAAGATGATATTAAAACGGTAGTTAATTTTGTGAAAAGAAAAAATGTAATTGAAAAAGTTAATTCTCAAGAAAACTCTGAAGCTTTAGCTAAACTTTTAATGCTGGAGAAAAATATTAATCAAGGAATTTATCTAACATCTTATAATTATTCTAAAAATCAGTCAGTAATTGAAATAAAAGGGATAGGAGCTAATTATCATACCGTTGCTCAGCAAGTATATAATTTTAAAAATGATAGTCAAAATGTTCGTTTTGTAAAAATACATACAGTAAATAAAAATGAAGATGGTGGAGTTGATTTTGGTTTAACAATTGGTCTTAAAAACTAAATATTTTTTAATTAATATAAAAACAAATAATTTCTTTTTTGTAATCTTAGATTACAAAAAAGAAAAATAAAAATATGAGACTAAAGTTATTCTTCTTTCCTACAGCATTACTTATTACAGTTGTTATGTTTATTTGGTATATTTATCCTTTGTGGCAGGGAAAGGGAGGTATATCTGATCAGCACAAAAAACTAAAAGAAACAAAACAAACCTTAGAGACTTTTCGGGCTAAAAAAACTTCGTTGAATCAAGCAGTTGAGATGCTAGATAATCACAATGATGACGTAAAATTTGCTTTTCAATTTATTCCTTTAAAAAGTAACGATTTGTTTATTTTAAATTCCTTAAGTCAAATAGCTGATCAATCGGGATTGATTTTAAATTCAATTAATGTGAGCGAAGAAAAAAAGAGTAATAAAAAAGAGCAAAGCGAAAAAAATAAAACAGTAGATGTGCTTAATGATATGAATTGGAGAAGTGCAGTTGCTTCTGTTAATGTAATAGGAAGTTATGAACAAGTTAAAAGTTTTTTAACTAGTCTTTATCATCTTGATAGGTATAATCAAATAGATTCTTTGGATATAGAAACTAATAATAAATCAGAAAATGCAAACGAAAATGAAAATCAAGCCAATTTGTTAACATTTAATGCTAAAATTAATTTCAGATATCTTCCAGATGCATTAATACCAGTTGAAGGGGAAGAAAAATTTTTAGATAATTTTCAGTTTTCTGAAAATTATTTTAATTTTTTAGCTATCAATAGTTTAAAAGAAAAAAATAATATTCAATCACAGGGAGGTGGTTTAGAAGAGGGTATTACTGGTCAAATAACCAATCCATTCACTCCTTTTTCTTCTAATACTGTTAATGTCGCTAGTGCTAATAATACTTCTAATTAATTTGAATTAGCTTAAGCTTGGAATGATATAAATATAAAAATTATACACATTTTACTGTATTGCAGTTATTATATAATTATACTTATCTTTTGTGATTAAAAAAATAAAACTAAAAAACAAAAATAGAAAAAGAAATAGATGGATAAAAATTCAAAAAATAAAAAATCAAATCAAATTAAAAAAAACTTAGCGTTAAAAAAAGAAGCTGATGCAATGGGCATTTCTTTTTTAGAAGAAGCTCCCTCTAAAATTAAAAAAGAGGTACTTTATTTAATTAATCGTGAATTGGCTAGAAAATATAAGATGGTTGTTTTTGAAAAAAGAGGAAATTTGATTAAAGTAGCCATGAGTGATCCTCGTAATATTGAAGCTTTAAATATTTTACGTTTTTTAGCAGAAAAAAAGAAGTTAGAAATAGAAATTTATCTAACAGCAGAAAATACTATTCAAGAAATGATTGATCAGTATGAAACTACAGAAAAAGCCGTGGAAAATGTTTTAAGATCTTTTCAGCTGGAAAATGAGAAAAGAAAAAATAAGATTGAAGAGAAAAAAGGTGATCTTGATGAATATAATGAAATGTTACAAGACGCGCCTGTTTCAAAATTAGTTAAAGTAATTGTTAGTCATGCTATAGAAGGACGAGCTAGTGATATTCATATTGAACCTGTCGGGAAAGAATATAAAGTTCGTTTTAGAATTGATGGTATTTTGCATACTTCTTTAGTTTTACCAAGAGAAGTGGGGTTGGCAGTCATTTCAAGAGTAAAAATATTATCTAATTTAAAAATAGACGAAAAAAGAAAACCTCAGGATGGAAGATTTTCTATGGAATGGGAGGATGAACAAATTGATTTTCGTGTTTCTACTTTTCCGGTAGTGGAAGGTGAAAAGGTGGTAATGAGAGTTTTAGACAAAGAGGGTGTGTCTATTTCTGTAAAGCAGTTAGGCTTAATAGGAAGAAATAAAGAGATTTTAACTAATTTAGATGAAAGTAATGGAATTATTTTAATGACAGGTCCGACAGGGTCTGGAAAATCAACTACTCTTTATACTCTTTTGCAAATGATTGATAAGGAAGCAAAAAACATAGTAACCTTGGAAGATCCAGTGGAATATTCCATTGATGGTATTAATCAAAGTCAAATTAAACCAGAAATAGGTTATACTTTTGCTACTGGATTGCGTTCTATCTTAAGACAAGATCCTGATGTTATTATGGTAGGAGAAATTAGGGATAATGAAACAGCAGAATTAGCTATTCATGCTGCTTTAACTGGACATTTGGTTTTCTCCACTTTGCATACTAATAATGCTATCGGGGCTGTTCCTCGTTTAATAGATATGGGACTAGAACCATTTTTAATCACTTCTTCCTTAAGAGTAGTAGCAGCACAAAGATTAGTGAGAAGAGTTTGTAATAATTGCAAAATAAAAAAAGATATTGGACAAACTACTAAAGAAAGAATTAAAAATGAAATTAAAAATATTTCTACTAAAGAATTGAAAAAATATAAGATTAATGATAGAATGGTAGAGGATATGTTTTTTTATCAAGGAAAAGGTTGTGAAAAATGTAATGGTTCTGGTTATAAAGGAAGAATTGCTGTTTATGAGTGTGTAAGAATAGATAATAAAAAAATGGAAGAAAAAATTTTAGAAGGAGCCAATGAAAATGAATTAGAAAATATCGCTAGAAAACAAGGTTTTATTGATATGCGACAAGATGGAATTTTAAAAGCTTTATTAGGGCTGACTTCTTTATCGGAAATAGAGAGGGTAACTAAAGGGAGTATGACAGTTGGAGGAGATGTTGGTGATGATAGAGGGTAGCTTAAAATATTTTTATTTTTTAGTAATAAACATATGACACAAAAAAAATCTCAAAAAAAAGTAGTTTTATTAGTAGAAGACGATATTTTTATTAGAGAAATTTATGATAGAAAAATAACTGCTGAAGGATATGAGGTAGAATTAGCTAAGGATGGAGTAGAAGCTATTAATTTTTTAAAAAAACAAATCCCGGATTTAATTTTATTAGATATTGTAATGCCCAGAATGGACGGAAGAGAAGTTTTAGCAAAATTAAAATCTCATAAAGAATGGAAAAATATTCCGGTTATAATGTTAACTAATCTTTCTGAAAAAGAAGAAATAGAAGAAGAACTGGGGCAAGGAGTAGATGAGTATATAATTAAAGCGCATTTTACTCCATCAGAAGTAATGGCTAAAATAAAAAAATTTTTAATTTGATTAACTTTAATTAACAAAAAAACAAAAAGAAAAGTATGTCACTTTTACACGCAGAGCAAAAAGTAAAAAGTTTATTGTTAACAGTTTCGCAACAAAATGCTTCTGATATTCATTTTGTAGTGGGACGTTATCCTACCTTAAGGATTGACGGAAAGCTTTTTCCCTTACGTAAAGAAAAAGTTTTGACTGCTGAAGATACTCAGGCAGTAAGTGATGTTTTATTAACAGAAGACAATAAAAAAACGTTACTTGACGCTGGTCAAGTTGATTTTTCTTATAGTTTTGAAAATAAATCTCGTTTTCGTGTTAATATTTATTTTCAGAAAGGAAATATTAGCATAGCTATGCGTTTAATTTCTTCTAAAATAAAAACTTTAGAAGAATTAAATTTACCTACCTCTCTTTATGATTTTTGTAATTATTCTCAAGGTCTGATTTTAGTGACAGGACCAGTGGGTCATGGTAAATCAACCACATTAGCGGCTTTATTAGATTATATTAATCATAATTTTGATCAAAATATTCTAACCATTGAAGATCCTATTGAATATGTTTATGAACAAGATCGTTGTATTGTTAATCAAAGGGAAATAGGTAGTGATGCTAAATCTTTTCCCGCTGCGTTAAAAGCTCTTTTTCGTGAGGATGCTAATGTGGTAATGATTGGTGAGATGCGTGATCTAGAGACTATTGGAACCACTATTACTGCAGCAGAAATTGGACATTTAATTTTTGCTACTTTGCACACTAATAACAGCGCGCAGACCATTGATAGGATTATTGACAGTTTTCCAGCTCATCAACAAAATCAGATTCGTTTGCAATTGGCCAGTGTTCTAGTGGGAGTTATTTCCCAAAGGCTATTGCCTCGTATAGGGGGAGGAAGAGTGCCTGCTATTGAAATTATGATTAAGAATAAAGCTATAGAAAATCTAATTAGAGAAAATAAAATCTATCAAATTGATTCGGTAATAGAAACTAATTTAGGCAACAATATGATTTCTTTAGATCGTTCTCTAGCTAATCTGGTAGAAAAAGGTCTTATTACCATGAATGATGCTACTACCTATGCTCAAGATAGAGAATATTTAAAAATGATTATTAAAGGGTAATTGTGAAAAAAGAATAAATATAGTATAATTTGTTTAAGAATTTTTATTAAAAATATAAATCGGAAAAACAAAAATATGATCTTTATTTTTAAAGCTAAAACAAACAAAGGCGATATCAAAAAAGGAAAAATAGAAGCATTAAGCAGAGAAGCAGCTGTGCGGACTTTACAAGATAATAATTTAATACCCATCTTTATCACACAACAGAAGGAAGAACCAGAAATTTTAAAAGAATTAAAAAGAGTCTGGGAAGGAGTTACTACTAAAGATTTAATGTTTCTTTTTCGTCAGTTAGCTACTTTGATTGGAGCTAGAGTGCCTATTGTATCATCCTTAAAAGCTATTTCAGATCAAAGCAATAACAAGTATTTAAAAGAAGTCTTAAATGATATTATAGAAAATGTAGAAGATGGAATGTCTTTATCAGAAGCTATGAAAAATCATCCCGATGTTTTTTCTAGTATAGAAATAAATTTAATTGCTGCTGGAGAAGTTTCTGGTGGCTTACAGAAAACCATAGAATATATTGCTAACAATATAGAAAAAAACTATAAACTAACTTCTAAAGTAAAAGGAGCTTTGTTTTATCCTGCTTTTGTGGTGAGTGCTGCGGGTTTAATTGGATTTCTAACAATTAGTTTTATTTTACCTAATATTACTAGCATTATTAAAGACATGGAATTAGAGGTGGCTTGGTATACTCAAGCATTGATGTCTTTAGGTGATTTTATGAAAGCTTATTGGTGGGCGGTTTTAATAGCTATATTTAGTGCTATAGGTGGTTTTATTTATTATATTAATACTTCTGCAGGAAGAAAAGATTGGGATATTTTGCAGTTGAAAATACCTGTTATTGGAAAAATATTACGCTATGTCTATCTTTCTCGTTTTGGAAGTAATTTAGCTATTCTTTTAAAAGGGGGTTTGCCAGTGGTGAAAGCCTTGATTATTTCTTCTAGTGTAGTAGGTAACGGAGTGTATCGGGGTATAATTTTAAAAGCGGCTGATGAAGTGAAGGTAGGAGGAACAATGAGTAGTTATTTTCAAGGTGTCAGAGAAATTCCACCCATTGTTACTAAAATGATTAAAGTGGGAGAGGAAACAGGAAAGCTAGATGAATCCTTATCTAATGTGGCTAATTTTTATGAAGGAGAAGCTGATAATATGGTAAGAAATTTATCTACCTTAATTGAACCGGTATTAATTGTTATTTTAGGCATAGGTGTAGCTATTTTAGTGTTTGGAATTATGATGCCTATTTATGGAATTATTAATCAATTGTAAACAGATATTTTTTAAAGAGTAATAATCTGTTATAATAGATAAAGTGAAACATTAATAATAATTTGAAGAAGGAAAGTTTTAATATAGTTAATAACTAAAATAAAAATAGAATGGAGGTGAAATATAAATGATAAATCAAACTAAAAAAGGATTTACTTTAATTGAATTATTGATTGTGATTGCTATTATTGGTATTTTAGCTTCTATTATTTTGGTAAGTTTGAATAGTGCAAGAAATAAGGCAACGGTAGCTGCCTATAAGTCAACAGTTAGTAGTTTAGTTCCGGCAGTAACAATGTGTTGTGATAATGCTACTAATACTCTTCAAACTACTGCTGGAAGTGATATATGTAGTGTTGCAGTTGGTTCTAATCTTCCTTCAGCAGCTGATATGAAAGCATCATCTGTAACATATGCATCTGTAAATGATTGCAGCACAAGTAATCCTGCTATTTCCGTTACACCTGCAGGCTTACCTATCTCTGCTTGTAATGCAACTGTTTATGTGTCAACACAAGGAATTTATTCTGATTCTAGTTTAACAACTTCTGGTTTTCCGTCAGGTTGTTAATTTCACTCAAAGATTTTTTTGCTTGTTGAATAATTCAACAAGCAAGTTAAGTTTTTGAATGAAATAATATATGGTTTATTTATTAAGTGGCGCACAATGAAAACAGATCAAATAGCGATTAAAAAACATTTTTTAATTTTCATATTTAGTGGGTTGTTTTTAATGGGAACACTATTTTTATTTGGAAAAGCCAGTAATCAAGCAAATATTAAAAAAGTGGAGTTTGGTTATCCCTTTAGTTTTTTAAAAGAAGATTTCAGTGATTATAATGAAAATTTTTCTTTTTTTCCTCGTTATTTTAAATTAGAACTAAAAAAGCTTTTTTGGAAAAATGTTAATTGGATAAATTTGTTATTCTCTTGGCTAAGCATATTTTTTGGTTTAGAATTAATTATTTATATATTAGAAGAAATAATTTTTAGAATTAAATTGAGATTTAAAAAATAAAAAGAAAATGAAAATAAATTTTAAAAAAAAAGGATTTACTTTAATTGAATTATTGATTGTGGTGGCCATTATTAGTATTTTAGTGTCTGTTATTTTAGTTTCAGTTATTTCCGGCAAAAGAAAAGCAAAAGATGCTTCTTTCAAGAGCACTGTTAGTAGTTTAAGTAAAGCGATGGTGATGTGTTGTGGTAAAAGAAATGGATTAATTCAAACAGATGTAGATGGGAGTGTGTGTAATCCTCCTGATGCAGGAGTTAATTATCCAGGATCTGATAGTATTGGTAGCATAGATGTTTCTGCAGGTTCTAATCATAATTGTTCTAATGGCTCTTTTCGTGTAACTGTTACTCCAGGAAGTAAAAATAAAGGTAATTGTAATAGTGCAGTAATTACAATAAATGGTCCTGATTATAGTAATTCTGGATGTTAGTTTTTTAATCAAGAATAATCAATTTTTAATAGGAAATATGGAGTTGATTATATTTTTTATTGTAGGTCTTATGGTGGGTAGTTTTTTGAATGTGGTAATTTATCGCTTAAACTTAGCAGAATCTATTTTTTGGGGAAGATCACATTGTCCTCATTGTAAGGCTAAAATTAATTGGTATGACAATATTCCTTTGTTAAGTTTTATTTTGTTGCAAGGAAAATGTCGCTATTGTGGAGAAAAAATATCTTGGCAATATCCTATAGTGGAATTTTCAACGGGATTATCTTTTATCTTGTTAGCGGAAATTTTTTTGCAAAATCATTCTTGGTTAAATTGGTTAGAAGTAATTTTTTATTTGGTGTTAGTAAGTTTACTGATAGTTATTTTGGTCTACGATCTTAAGTTTTTAAAAATACCTTTATTAATTATTTGGTTAGCCGTAGCTTGGACAAGCGCTTATTATTTATTAGTAGATAGCTTTAATTTTCCTGTTTTAATTAATTTTTGGGATTCTCGTTTTTTAAGCGGTTTAATAGGCGGAGCGATAGCCAGTAGCTTCTTTTTATTTTTAGTAATTATTTCACGAGAAAAATGGATGGGAATGGGAGATGTTTATTTGGGTTTTTTAATCGGATTAGTAATTGGTTGGCCAAATATTTTATTAGTTTTAATGCTTTCTTTTTTGTTAGGATCAGTGGTAGGACTTACTTTAGTGATAAGTAAAAGAAAAAAAATGAGTAGCCAATTACCTTTCGGACCATTTTTAATAATTAGTTTATTTTTAATTATTTTTTTGTTAAAATTTTTTCCAGCTATAGATAGTTATTTAAGATTTTATTATTAAATAAAAAATAATTTTCCATAAAAATGTTTAATGCAATAAAAAATTATAAAAAAAATCAAGGAGTAACCTTAATTGAATTAGTGGTAGTAATAGCTATTATTAGTATTATGTCAGTGGTTGTTTTGGTTATAGTGAGTAAACAAACAAGAACTAAAAAAGATTTAGAAATAGAGGCTAGAAAAGTTCTAGCCGTTATAGAACAAACAAGAAATTTTTCTTTAACGGGTAAAAACGCTGGAACAAATAATTGCACAAATAATGTTTTTGAAGCTGCTATGGGTGGAGATCATACTAAATATGGTATTTCTGGTTGTAATTCTGTTGTCTATAATTTAAGCTCTGGTTTTACTTTTGATTCGTCTGTTAGTTTTGCTTTTAGTATTCCACATGGTAAACTAGATTTTGGAAGTGGGTGCAAAGATGTGCATATAAAGAAAAATAATCAGCATTATCATATTTGTGTTTATTCCAATGGAGAAGTTGAATTAAAGGGAGGTCAAAGTTGTGGTTGTTAACTAAATTTATAAAATTATCCAAAGAAAAAATATTATGTTAAAAAAGAATCTTAAAAAACAGAAAATTAAGAAGAAGAAAAGAAATTATTTTCTTCCGGGTTTTTCTTTGGGAGAGGTTCTTTTATCCGTATTTATTTTAGCTTCAGTTTTAACTGTGGCAGTGGGATTAATAGCTGGAGATTTGCGCTATATGATAAATAGCCAAGATAGGGTAATTGCTAGTGGTTTAGCCCAGGAAGGAATAGAATTAGTGATGAATATTCGGGATAATAATTGGGAGAAAGGAAATGGAGCCTTTGAAAATGGTTTTCCTAATGATAGTAGTTATAATCAAATAATAAATTATGATAGTAATAGTCTAGAATCAGGATCAAGAAAGAACAAATTAAATATTAATAACAATAATTTTTATACTCACAATAGTGGCACAGAGACAAAGTTTCAAAGAAAAATTATTGTTAATTATTATCAAAATGGTAGTAGTATCAATAGTAAAAATAATGCTGACGAAGCAGAAATATTTTCAGTAGTTATATGGGGAAATAGTTTTCCATCAGGAACATCAATAAATGAAAGTAATTGTAATGCTTCTACTAAGTGCGCCTTTGCTAAAGTAACCTTAACTAAATGGAATGGATAAAAATATGTTAAAGAAAAAAATAATCTTTAAGGACAAGAGAAACAAGCAAGCTTTTACTTTAATAGAAGTAGTGGTCGCTATGGCAATTTTTTCTATTATTATGTTAGCGGTTACTCAGGTTTTTGTGAGTATTATAAAAAGTTATCGGGTAGCTAAACGAATGCAAAGAAATATAGAAAATTCTCAGTATGCATTGAATTTTATTAGTAAAACACTGAGAACGAGTGAAATAAAAGATTCTTCTGATCCTTCTACTTTAGAACTTTTTGATCCTTCTCAGGGAAAGTGTTTTGTTTTTCAATTAAAGGATAATCATTTGCAATGGGCATCAGATGATTCAAATTCTCCTACTCAATTATCTGAGTGTAATTTTGGTAGTATGTTCCCAGTTAATTTTATTAATAGTGAAATTACCGGTAGATTTCTTATAGTTTCAAATAATTCAGGAAATACAGTAGGAAAAGTGACGATTAATTTAACAACACAAGAGGGAAATAAGTCAGCTCATTTTCAAACTACACTTTCTTTAAGAAATCATTAAAATGTTGCGTCTTTATATTAAAGTTATCCCTCGTTCTCAAAAAAATAAAATAGAAAAAATATCTGCTGAAGAATATAAAATTTGGGTAACTGTTCCTCCGGAAAAAGGAAAAGCTAACCAAGCGGTGATTGAAGTCTTAGCTGACTATTTTCAAAAATCAAAAAGCAGAATTCAAATTAAAGCTGGAAAAAGTAGTCGTCAAAAAATAGTTGATATTTTTTAATTTATAGTGTATACTATCAAGATAAAATAATTTATTAAGATAAACTTTTCTCAAGGAAAGTTTTTTATTTGTCAAAAATATGGAAATTAGAAATATAGCAATGATTGCCCATGTTGATCATGGTAAAACTACACTAACAGATGCTCTAATGCAACAAGCAGGTATGGTTAAGGAGGAAACTACGATGGATAGTAACGACTTAGAAAAGGAAAGGGGCATTACCATTTATGCTAAAAATACTTCTATTTTTTATCAAGGAACAAAAATTAATATTGTAGATACTCCTGGACACGCTGATTTTGGTAGTGAAGTGGAAAGAGTTTTGCGCGCAGTGGATGCAGTTCTCTTAATTGTTGATGCCCAAGAAGGTCCTATGCCACAAACGAAATTTGTTTTAAAAAAATCTTTAGAACTAGGATTAAAACCCATTGTAGTCATTAATAAAATTGATAAACCGGCAGCACGTATTGCGGAAGTGGAAGAAGAAATTTTTGAATTGTTTTTAGATTTAGGAGCTAATGATGAGCAATTAGAATTTACTACTGTTTATACTGTTGCTAAACAGGGCATAGCAAAATTAAATAAGGAAGATAATCAAAAAAACAATCTCAATGATTTATTAGATGTTATTTTAAAAGAAGTTCCAGTGGCTTCTCAAAAAGAATGGCAAGAAAAAGAATTTCGTTTACAGCCTTTTAATTTAGGTTATGATGAATTTTTAGGTCGTTTAGCTATTGGTCGTATTTACGAAGGAAAAATCAAAACGGGACAAGAAGTTTTTATTAAAAATATTCATCAAACTAACAGAAAAGGAAAAATTACGCAATTATTTGTTTTTGAGGGAATCCAAAGGAAAGAAGTAGAAGAAGCTAGTGCCGGAGAAATTGTTATGCTAGCTGGTTTACCAGATATTGATATAGGAGAAACTATAACGAAAACAGAAAAAGCAGAATTGTTGCCAGCTATTGAAATTGATGAACCAACCATTACTTTAAATTTTTTAGTTAACGATTCTCCTTTTGCAGGAAAGGAAGGTAATCTAGTTACTAATCGTCAGATAAGAGAAAGGTTGCAAAAAGAATTAGAAGTTAACGTTGGTTTAAAAATTGATTTTTCTGCTAGTGATCATTATGCGGTATCAGGTAGAGGAGAATTGCATATTGCTATTTTATTAGAGAATATGAGGCGGGAAGGTTATGAGCTTCAAATTTCTCAACCGCAAGTTATTATTAAAGAAAATTCTCAAGGGAAAAAACAAGAACCTTTTGAAGAAGTTATTATTGAAGTTCCTGATGAAATGAGTGGGGACGTGATTAAAAAGTTAGGGCAGCGAAAGGGAAATTTAATGACTATGCAATCAGAAAACGGAACAACTAGAATGGTTTTTGAAATTCCTACACGAGGACTTTTAGGTTATAGAAATGAATTTGTAGTAGATACTAGAGGAGAAGGAATATTTTATAGTCGGGTAATTGGTTTTAGAGATTTTGTGGGTTCTATTACGAGACATGTTTATGGTTCTATGATTTCTAAAGGAACAGGAAAAGCGTTAGGTTTCTCTCTATATAACTTACAGGAAAGAGGCATTTTATATATTGGAGCAGGAGAGGAAGTTTATGAAGGAATGGTAATTGGTAATGTTTCTAAAGGTAATGATATGGTGGTTAATCCACTAAAAGGAAAACACCTTACCAACATGAGAGCTTCTGGATCAGATGAAGCTATTCAGCTAACTCCTCCTTTAAAATTAAACTTAGAAAAAGGAATGGAGATTATGAAGAAAGATGAGTATTTAGAAATTACTCCTCAGAGCATTCGTTTACGCAAGCAAGTTTTAAATGAAATAGAAAGAAAGAGAGCTAAAAGAAAATAAAATATTTTTAACTAAAAAATTATTTTTCTTTTAATGTAATATAAGAGAGATTTTGTAAATGATTGTGTTTATGAATAAAATATAAACGATCTTCAAAAGAATTAAAAGTGATTTTTGCAGATGCATTAGAACAAGTAAATAAATCTTGCATATTCCGATAATCTCTCTGATCTAACTCAATGATTTTAATTTGTTTTCCTGCATTGAAAATAATATGTTCATAATCTTTATACCATTGAACATTATTTATTTTTTGAGAAAAACGAGTGATATTTTGAATTTCATCTTCTGAACGAATGGGTTGAGTTTTCCAATCACGAGTAAAATAAACAAAAATTTCATTATTATTCCAATAAAGTAATTTTTTACCATCATCAGAAAATTGAGCATTAATAATGTTATTGTTTAATAATTTTTGATAATATTTTCTTTCTCCTTGATTATAAATATAAAGATTTCTTTCATTGTCTATAATAAATCCTCTAGTTTTATCATAAATAACTATTTTAGTGGATGGTTGTAATACTTTATCAGAAAAAGGTTGAGTGACGGATTGGGGATCCTGATAACTTTCACCAGCTATGCGATAAATAATTGCGTCTAGAGAGGATAGAAAATAAAGTTCTTTGTCAGAAATATTATAAGCTACAATATTTTCTAATATTTTTTGAGGCTGATAAGTTTCGTTGTTAATTTTATCTAAATATAGAGCGTAAAGATTATGATGAGCAAGAAAAAATAATCTATTTTTTTTCTTGTCATCCCAACGAACTTGTTTTATTTCCTGAGAAAAAGGAAAATTATGTTGTGAAAGTATTTCATTTAAATTTATAATTTCTTTAGTTTTTAAAGTATAAATAAAATATTGAAAATTTTTTTCCTGATCAAGGAGAGGAATAATTAATTGCCTTTCATTAGGAGACCATTCTATATTTTCAGAATTTAGAGGCAAAAAAGAAAATTTATCGGAAGCAAAAATATTTGTTTTTGTAAATTCTCCAAAGAGTTTTCCTTGAATTTTTAATAAAGAAATAACTATTCGCTTTCCTTTTCTTTCTTCTAAAGCAATTTTTTTATTGGAAGGGGCAATAAAAAAATTAATTAAATTATAATTAGAAAAATAAAAATTTTCTTGATAATGTGTTTTAGCTAAGAAAATATTCCAAAATTCAGTAGAAATACCACTATGAACTATGATATGTTTTTGCCAAGTTTGATGTTTATCAGCTACGATAGAAAGAAAATGTTCTCCAGGATGAATGCCGTCAATATTGTAAGCATAATTTAAAAAATCAATTTTTCTGTCAGGTATTTTTTTGTTGTCTAAATAAATTCTTATTTTTTTTAAAGTCGTTTTTATAGTAACGGAACCGGTGTAAACAAAAATCCCGCGTTCTCTATTAAAGCGATAACCGAAAGAATAAATGATGATAGAAGTGGCAGAGAATAAAAAAAGAAAAGTTAGAATCCAAAAAAGAATCTTGCGCGAGAGAGAACTGTTCATAAAAAAATAAATTTAAGGTGCGCCGTGAGGGATTCGAACCCCCGACCATCAGCTTAAAAGGCTGCTGCTCTACCACCTGAGCTAACGGCGCTTAAAAATATTGCAAAAAGAACAACAATTAATATTATTGACCAAACTAAAAAAATAGTCAATACTTTAAAATAACTTTCATTTTTAATATTATGTGTTATTATAACATATAATATTGTTTATAAAACATTATAATATTACCAAAATCTTATGTCTGAAAAAAGAAGCATAGATATTTCTACAAAAATTATTCTTAAAATAGTAATTGTCTTTTTAGGATTATGGTTTTTGTTTTTAATTCGTGATATTTTAGTGTTGCTAATTATAGCTTTAATATTAACAGCGGCTTTAGAACCTTTAATAAATTGGTTAGAAAAGAAAAAAATACCTCGTTCTTTAAGTATAATGTTAGTTTATTTCTTTCTTTTTTTAACAATAGGAGGAATGTTTTCTTTTTTGATTCCAGCTGTTATTTATCAGTTTAAAGAATTAATGCAAAAATTTCCTCAGTATCTTAATAGTTTTAGTGAGCAATTTTATATTTTTAAAAATTATTTACACGATCAAGGCGTTAATTTAGAAATAGAACAATTAGTTAATCAAGCGGGAAATGGATTAACCTATTCTTCTAAAAGTATTTTTTCCACTACCTTAGGAGTTTTTTCTGGTTTTATTTCTACGATAGCTATTTTTTCTTTGACTTTTTATATGTTAGTTAGAAAAGATGGAATAGAAGAGTTTTTACAAGTGATCATTCCTAAAAATTATATTTCTAGAGTAATTGAAATAACACATAAAATAAAACATAAATTAAGTTGGTGGATGTTAGGACAATTATCTATAATGTTTATTATTTTTCTTTTAGATTTTACGGTATTGTATTTATTAAATATTCCTTATGCTTTAACTTTAGCTGTTATAGGAGGAACATTAGAGTTGATTCCTTATGCTGGACCTATTTTATCTACAATCATTGCTTCAATAGTCGGTTTTTTTGTTTCTCCTATAATAGGATTTTTTGTTTTAGGGAGTTATATTATTATTCAACAAATAGAAAATCATATTATTTTACCTCAAATAATGAAAAAGGCAGTGGGGCTTAATCCAGCTATTGTTATTTTAGTTATTTTAATTGGAGCTAAATTAGCCGGGATTATGGGAGCTATTTTAGCTGTTCCTTTAGCCACTGCTTTAGGTGTAGTTATTAAAGAAATTCTAAGAGATAAATAAATGGTTTCTAAAAATCAATTAGTTAAAAATATTTGGACAACAATTTGTTTTTATGATGCTCTGAATTATCCTCTAACTAGCTTTGAAATTTGGAAATTATTGATTAATGAAAAATCTCTTTCTTCTTCTAAAAAGTTTAATGTTAAAGAGAATCAATTTTCCTTAGATGAAATTGAAGATGCACTTTTGGAAAATAGCTTTTTGAAATCAAAAATTAAATCTCAAAAAGGATTTTATTTTTTAAAAGGGCGAGAATACTTAATATGGCAACGTCTTCAAAAAGAAAAAATTTCTGGGCAAAAAATAAAAAGATTAAAAAGGATAATAAAATTTCTGCGTTGGATTCCTTTTTTAAGAGCAATTTTAATAACAGGAAGATTAGCCTCTAAAACTGCTGATGAAAAAAGCGATTGGGATATTTTAGTAATAACTCAAGCGGGCAGAATTTGGACAGCGAGAACCGGGATAACTTTAATAACAGAATTAATTGGAAAAAGAAGAAAAGGTAAAAAAATAAAAGACAGAATTTGTTTGAATTATTTTATTACTGAACGAAGTCTTACTATAAGCGTGCAGGATTTGTTTGCCTCTCATGAATATTTTTTTGCTATTCCTTTATTTGATACGGGTGATGTCTTTTTTCGTTTTAGAAAAAACAATATTTGGATTAAAAAAATACGGCCTCATTATTTTTTAGAAAATAATTCTTCTTTTTGTTTAAAAGATGATTATTTGAGTAAATTTTTAAGAAATAAACTAGAATTTTTAATTAATTTTCTTCAAGGAGATAAAATTGAAAAATGGTTATCTCAATGGCAAACAAAAAAAATTAAGAAAAATCCGCTTACTCATTTAAAAGGTAGTTTAATAAGAGCTTCTTCTAGTGAATTAGTTTTTCTTCCTCGTCCTGCTGGACCGCGGATTTTTGAAAAATTTAAAAAAATTAAAAAAGAAGCATTTTTTTAAAAACTAACTTAATAAAAAAACGATTTTAAAATCGCTTTTTTAATTTATTTTTTAGCAAAAGAAGAATATTAAACAGTAACTTTATTTAAAGTTTTAATGCAACGAGAGCAAATTCTCATTTTTTTACCCTCAATAGTTTTAGTTTGTAAGTTTATTTTAAATTTTCTTTTTGTGGCAATGTTAGAATGACTGCGAGAATGGCCAGATTGAGTTCCACGTCCACAAATTTCACAAGTTCTACTCATAAAATAAATTTTAATATTGCTTAATCATAATTTTTAGGTTAGCATAAGAAATATAATTTGTAAAGTGTAAATCAATGGCTGAAACAATTTTAATTTTATTTCAAGTGATTGTTTTAATTATGTCAGTAGTTATTCATGAGGTATCTCATGGTTTAGCAGCTTTGTATTTAGGTGATTCTACAGCGCAACGCGCTGGTAGACTAACACTTAATCCATTGAAACACCTGGATCTCTGGGGTTCTATCATTGTTCCTCTTTTAATGATTGTTACTTTAGGAATTGGTTTTGGTTGGGCAAAACCTGTTCCGTATAATCCTTATAATTTAAAGGATCAAAAAAATGGTCCAGCGCTAGTGGCTTTAGCTGGTCCACTGGCTAATTTAATAGTAGCTTTAGTTTTTGGTTTAGCAGCAAGATTTATTCATCTTAATTATTTAGCGCAGCAGGATATTATAAAGGAATTTCTAGCTAGTAATTATGAAAATCTTAGTTTAAGTATCTCAGGATCTTTTCTGGCTATTTTTTATTTATTATTTATTATGATAGTGGTAATCAACGTTTTGTTAGCTTTTTTTAATTTAATTCCTATTCCTCCTTTAGATGGTTCTAAAATTTTATTTGCTATAATTCCCTTAAAGATGGAAACTAAAATTGTTTTAGAGCAATTTGGTTTTATGCTATTGTTAATTTTTATTTTCTTTTTTTCTCCTTTGCTAAGTTATTTTTTACAGGGAAGCTTAAGGCTATTCTTTCATTATGTAGTAGGAATTGGATGATTTAAGTTTATGAAAAATGTTTTACCTTTAAATTTTTATGAAAAACATCCTCAAGAAGTAGCTCAAGCATTGATAGGAAATTATCTGGTTAGAGAATTTAGAGGGAAAATTATTAAAGGGATAATTACAGAAACAGAGGCTTATTATAATGAAACTGATTTAGCTTCTCATGCGCGCTTTGGAAAAACTAAACGTAATTATCCGATGTTTGGTCCAGCAGGAAAAGTTTATGTTTATTTAATTTATGGAATGTATTATTGTTTTAATGTGGTTACAGAAAAAAAGAATCAACCAAGCGCTGTTTTGATTAGGGCTGTAAAAATTAAAGATGTAGATTATCAGAAAACTAACGGACCAGGGAAATTAACTCGCCAGTTAAGAATTTCTAAAAGTTTAAATTATTGGAATTTAACCAAAGGGAAAAAAATTTGGATTGAAAAAGGTAAAAAAATTTCTCTAAATAAAATTGAACAAACTCCTAGAATTGGAGTAGAATATGCGCAACAATCAAGCCAATGGTTATGGAGATTTGTGTTAAAATTTTAGTATTTTATAAATTATAATTTATGCTTTATTTAATATCATTTTTTGCTTCTTTTCTTACCGCTTTTTTGGCATTATTTTTATTAGTTAAAATAACTTCTTATTTTAAAATTAAAAGCAGAAAAAACAAAAGACACATTCATGCTATTCAAGTTTCTCGCTTAGGAGGAGTGGCAATTATTTTAGCTTTTGTAATAGGAATATTAGTTAATCCTTATCTTGTTTTAGAGAATCAACATTTAGCTATTATCTTATCTAGTGGAATAATTTTAATAATTGGATTAGCAGATGATTTTTGGAAATTAGATTGGAAAACTCAACTTTTTTTTCAGGTAGCCATAGCTATTTTAATTTTTATTTTAGGCATTCAAATAGAATATATTACTAATCCTTGGGGTGGAATGTTTTTTTTAAAAACAGGA
The DNA here is from genome assembly GCA_026985555.1 of Candidatus Moraniibacteriota bacterium. Classification (GTDB taxonomy): domain Bacteria; phylum Patescibacteriota; class Minisyncoccia; order Moranbacterales; family UBA9337; genus JALSQF01. The sequence continues at coordinate 54,389 of JALSQF010000007.1, forward strand.
CGTTGGCTTTTACCTAGTTTGTTGTTAGGTATTATTTGGATTGTAACTTTAATGAACGCTATGAATTGGTTAGACGGATTAGATGGTTTAGCAGGAGGAATAATCTTAATTGGAAGTTTTATTATTTTTGCCTTAAGTTTAAAACCAGAAGTTGATCAACCGCCTTTAGCTATTATAGCCGTTAGCTTAATGGGCGCTATTTTAGCTTTTCTTTTTTTTAATTTTTATCCAGCTAAAATTATGGCTGGAACAAGCGGTTCTATGTTTATGGGATTTATTCTAGCAGTATTAGCTATTTTTGCGGGAGCTAAAATAGCTACTACTTTATTAGTTTTAATTCTTCCTTTACTAGATGCTTTTTGGGTTTTATTAGAACGTTTTTATAGGGGTACATCTTTAGTTAATCCAGACCAGAGGCATTTACATTATAAACTTTTAAAGTTAGGTTATTCTCCACGTCAAATTGCTTTTTTCTTTTATGGTTTAACTATATTAATGGGTTGGTCAGCTTTACAATTATCAACAAGAGAAAAATTGAAAATTCTTTTAGGCGTAGCTTTTATTTTAGTAATGACTATTATTATTGTTACTAATCTACTAGAAAAAAAGTCAAAGAAAAATAATTTTTAAAATAAGAAAAAAATTTTATGTGGAGATGGAGAAAAATAGTTTATAGTGTTTTATTAATTATTTTTGTATTAGATGTTGTTTTAGCTTTAATAATTAGAAGCAGTTTTTTTTCTCAAAAATTTCAAATAATATTTTTTAACATAGGACAAGGAGACGCTATTCTAGTTCAACAAGGAAAAAATCAAGTTTTAATTGATGGAGGAAGATCGGAAAAAAAACTTTTAGAAAAGTTAGGAAAATATGTGCCTTTTTGGGACAGAGAGATAGAAGTGATAGAAGCTACTCATCCTGATAGTGATCACATTACAGGATTAATTGGAGCTTTAAAAAATTATAAGGTTGATTATATTTTAAAAACCAGAAATCAGAGCCAAACAAAGACTTTTCAGGCTTTTCAGCAAGCTATCAAGGAAGAAGTAAGAAATGGCGGAAAAATTTTAGAAGCTTCTCAAGGACTGAAAATTAAGTTTCCGCAAGGAGGAGAAGCTAAAATAATATATCCTTTTAACCCACTTCAAAATAATTCTTTTAACAAAAATGAAAACAGTATAGTTACTCAAATTCTTTATAAAAAAAATTCTTTTTTACTAATGGGAGATCTTCCTAGTCAACAAGAAAGAGAATTAATTAAACATCATTTATCTCTTCAGTCGCAAGTTTTAAAAATAGGGCATCATGGCTCTCGTTCGTCTAGTTGTAATGAATTTTTAACTTATGTACATCCTCAAGTGGCTATTATTTCAGTGGGAAAAAATAGTTATGGGCATCCCCATAAAGAGGTTTTAAAGCGATTAGTTCAACATCAGATTAAATTTTGGCGGACGGATAAAGTAGGAGATATAGAATATCTTTGCAACAAGGATGAGTGTCATTTGGTTTTATCTCAAGAGAAATAAACAATTAGTTTTCTGGCTATTTAAATATCCATTTAAATGGATATTTAAATAGCCAGAAAGAAATTTTACCTAAATTGGCTTAAAAAATAACTTAACTTTTTAAGGTTTACTTTTAAAAAATCAGAAGAAAAAATTTTTTAAATTCAATTTTTGGAAAATCTAGAATTTGAGTTTAAGAGGATAAGTTAAAAAGTTTGCTAAAAATATCTATTAAGTAGTATTAATAATATATTGACAAATTATTTTAAATATGTTATTTCTAGACAACTAGTTATTTAACAAAAAAAGAAATCAAGGAGGATTAAAAAATGAAAAAGTTTATTATTGTTGTGTTGGTGGTTTTGTGTTTTGTTGAGATTTCTTACGGATATAGAGTTTCAATAAATGAGGATATTGAGGGCAGGGGATTTTCTTCAATAGAAGTTAAATTTCCGTTTTTTGACAAGAAATCTAAATGTTATTATCAAGAAAACTTCTATCCAGGTAAAAATGGTAATGTTGTTTTTCTATGTACCGATCCTGGAGATGGTAAAATAATTTATGCCAGAAGACGTTTTTCTATAACTGACCCGCCGGTTTGTATTATAACAGAATACAAACCTCCAGCCATTTGGGAATGGGGAAGTTTAGGATGTACTAGTGAGATAACAATGATTAAAAAAATATATTTTAAATGGGGGAATAAAACAGTAGTAAGCATTCCTCCTTATCAGTTTCCTGAAAAAGGTATTACTGATAAACAGGTTGCTTCTGTGCAGTTGTTTATGAAATTTTTTGAAGATGTTTTTCAAAAAAAAGTAAAAAAGAAAATAAAATATCACTGGTGATATTTTATTTTCTTTTAAAATGAGAACCTTGCTATTAAGCAAGGTTTTTTATTTTTATTTACTTTTTTGGAAAGTTTCTTTGAAATATAGTTGTTACTTCTTTGAAAATATGTTATATTAAAAATGAAATTTTTTATATTTTTTAAATAATCATTTTAAAAAAGGATTTAATGATTTTCAGTCAGAAAACAAAAAGAAAAAAAAAGAATAAACTTAAAATTTTATTTTTAGCAGTTTTGATAATTTTTATTTTTTCAGGAAGTAATTTAAAGGTGTGTTTAGCAGAAAGAACATGGCAGCCGTCTGATGCATTTGGTATTCAAAAAAGTGGTTGGTTATATTATTTAGGTGGGTGGGGATTAACAGATTATGTATATGATTTTTTTACTGGACATATTAAAAATAACTGGAGATCAATGGGTCAAGTAATAAAGGATACAGCTACAGATGGTTTTCTTTGGGTTTTTAATTGGATATTATTTGCAGTTTGGTGGGTTTTAGCTTGGTTTATTGGAATAGCAGGGTTACTTTTTGATTGGGCAATAGATGCTAATAATTTAAAAGCAATTATTCATAATGAAGGGATTTATGATGCCTGGAAGATTGTGAGAGATTTTCTTAATTTAGGATTTATTTTAGTTTTACTTTTCAGTGCTTTTTCTACGGTATTTCAAATTGAAAAATATCATTTAAAAAAAATTCTTTTGATGTTAGTTTTGATGGCGCTTTTAGTTAATTTTAGTTTTCCTATTTCACGTTTCATTATTGATTCTTCTAATATGACGATGTATTATTTATTAAATCAACGTTTCAGTGACGAATCTAGGAGCGATAGCATTAGCTCTAAAATAATGTATTATTCTAACATAACCAGACAGTTTGTTCCTAATATAAGTAAAACAAATGCAAATTATACAAAGCAAATTTTAATTGTAATCATTTTTACTTTCATTTTAATGATAACCTTGGCATCTCTAGCAGCTATTATGGTTGTGCGTATTTTTGCTTTGGCTTTGCTAATTATTTTTTCTTCGGTTGGTTTTGTAGCTGCTATTTTGCCTAGCGCAGAATCTTTTTCTAGTAAATGGTGGGATAATTTATTTAAATATTCTTTTGTGGGACCAACAATGATATTTATGTTAATTATATCTTTTCGGATGATGGATAGCTTAGGTGGGAGCGAATTAGGAAGCGCCATAAATCAATTAAAAACTTTAGCTTCTGATTATGATCCTGTTAGCGGAGAAATAGCAAAACAAAGCATAGCTGACGCGGCTTATTTTTTTCTTCCGATAGTTTTACTCTGGGCTTCTATTTTGGTGGCGCAATCCATGGGTGTTTATGGAGCTAGCGCAGTGGTTAATACAGCAGGTAGAGTTAAAAGTTGGGGAGCAAAATATTTAACAGGTTATAGTTTAGCTAAGTGGGGTGTAAAAACTTTGCCCAAAAAAGCAGTTCAATCAACCGGTGTTCCTGGTGGCGTGAAACAAAGATGGCTTAGTTTTAAAGACAGGTTAGAGTCTAAACAAAAAAGTAGAGAAGCTCGTGTGGCAGCTCGTTTAGGAGATAAAACAGCTAAAAGAAAAGATATGTTAAGAAGAGCGGATGAATATGAAAAAGAACATATTATAGATGATGAATTAAAAAATAGAGCTAAGAAAGGAGATAATGCAGCTGCTTATGCTTTGGCTAATAGAGGGAAAATGGATAGAGAGACCTATTTGAGTGTGCAGGATAAAATAAAAGATAAAGAAGTTCTGGATATAATTAATGGCAAAGTTAAAGAAAAGAGAATTGATTTAGTGGTTGATTATAAAGTTAATAATCCTATAGAATTAAGTAAAGCAAGAAATCAATTAGCTCAAATTCAGGGTGTAGAACCAGGATCAATTAATGATGAAGATGTAAAAGAATATATTGTTCGTGAAGAAATAGGAAATTTATCGCCAGAACAATTTGCAGGACAAAACTGGAAGGGTATAAATACTGATATTAGTAGGAGAGGAAATGAAAAATTAGCTGATACAATTAAAGAAGTAACGGAAAAAACTTTTGATGAAATGTCAGAAGATGCTAAAAAAAGAATACGTTCTAATGTAAGTGCTAATCAAGCTAAAGTTCTTAGAAAAGAATTTGCGGTAATTGTTTAATTTGTCATATGCAAACTAAATTTAAATTTTCTCAACTGAATAAAAAAAAGCAAATAGAGTTGTGCACCCTGCCACAAAGTGTTTTTGTTACAGTTAATCCAGATGATGAAACAGAGGAAGATATAGAAAATCGTCAAGAAAAATTTTTAGCTTTACCGACAGATATAAAGGAAAAATTAGTTTCTTATGAAACGGCTAAAATTATTCAAAAGATTGGTAAAAAATATAACTTAGAGCTATTGCAATTAGCCTCTCTAGCGCGTGCTATCAGAAGTTATTATTTTAAAGAATTAAAGCTAGATGATTTTCCGCGAATTTTTATTAGAGAGGCAAAAATTGATAGGGAAACAGCGCAAAATATTTCTCAAGAACTAATTAATAAAATTATAAACAATAACAATGTATCAAATAAAATAAAAGAAAATATAATTTTATTGCCGATACAACAGGCCTTAAATCAGTATGAAAGGTTAGGAGAGCAGACAATTACTAGTGAAAGAATAAAAATTAAACCTTTATCGGAATCGGCCCGTCCATCTATAAAAAATTGGATTTATGATTATCATTATCATTTAGGAACAGGAAGCCATACCGTTATGGAAAGAGGAAACTATTTGTTTCATAGTGAAAATACAAAAAAATTAACCAATATGGAAAGAAAGAAATTAGCGCTTATTTTAAAATCATTGGATGAGCAAGATCCTTTAAAAATAGATAAAGAAAAAGAGGAAGTTATTTTTCCGGTAGAAAATAATATAGATTTAGTTGATCTTTATCCAAAACCGAAAAAAAAGATGCGACATATTAAACAGAAAATAGAAAATAATTTTCCTAATAATTTTTCTTCAAATAAAATTTCTAAAAATATTTCTAAAAATAAACAAAGAAAAGCTTCTTTTCAAAAGAAAAAGGTTAAATTAGCTAAAGAAACTATTTCTCATCCAGAACATTGGTTAGTAGGTCAAGATCATAAAACGATGTTTCAGTCTGTCTTTAATGAATTAAAGAACAAAGAAAAGGATCAAGCACAATTAAAAACAGAAATGAAAAATAAAGTTGATAAAACTAAACAATATAAAGAAAATAAGCAGTCTGATCAAAAAACAATGAAAAAGGATTCAAAAAGTATTGATAATACTAAAAAAAATAAAGATGAATTTAATCAATTAAAGAAAGATACTAAAAACAACTATTTAAAATCAAGATTGTTTCGCATTCGTCCCAGTGGCGCGCAAAGAGAGATTTTAAAAAGCGCGCAAAATGTAATTAACTTAAAAGAAAAATAAACAACAATGCTATTTAATGTTCCTCAGTTTGTTGATATAGAAGATAAAATAGTAGGGCCCTTTACTGCTAAGCAGTTGCTTTGGATGTTTGGTATGGCTGCTGTTTTATTAATTGTATGGAATGTTTTTGATCAAAAAACTTTTTGGATTTCAAGTATTCCTATTGTTTTACTTTTTTTAGCGTTAGCTTTTTATCGTCCTTTTGGATTGCCTTTTATTAAATTTATTTTTCTAACAATCTTATTTTTAATAAGACCTAAGGTGTATGTTTGGCAGAGAGAGGTAGGTCCCATAAGAAAAAATCTGGTTGAAAATTTAGAAAAAGTTTCTAAGAAAAAGAAAAAAACTAAAAAATTTGAAACAAAAAAAGCGAAACAAATAGCTCAGTTAATGGATAAATACTAATTTATTATTTATTGGTAAATAATTATTTTATGAAATTATTTAAAAAGAAAGCAACTAAAAATCCAGCCATTAGCACTCAACGTTATGTAGACGTGGATAGTGTCAAGGATAATGTGATTATTTTAAAAAATGGTTCTTTAAGAGCGGTTTTAATGGTGTCTTCTATAAATTTTGATTTAAAATCTGCTGAGGAGCAGGATGCTATTATTGCGAGTTATCAAAATTTTCTTAATTCTTTAGATTTCTCTGTGCAAATTATAGTCAACTCTCGTCGTTTTGATATTAACCCTTATTTGAAAATGTTAAGAGAAAAAGAAATGTTACAAGAAAATGAATTATTAAAAATGCAAATAGCTGAATATCATGATTTTATTAAAAGTCTAGTAGATGTTTCTCAAATAATGTCAAAAATGTTTTATATAGTTGTTCCTTTTTATCCAGTGGAGAATAAAAAAGGTGGTATAATAGATAGAATTACAAATGTAATTATGCCTGAAAAAAAATTTATTTTTAATAAAGAAATTTTTGAAACGTATAAAAATCAGCTTTGGCAAAGAGTGGAGCAGGTACAGACAGCTTTGAATGGAACAGGAATTAGAATGGTTTTATTAAAAACGGACGAATTAATAGAGTTATTGTATAATTCTTATAATCCATCTTTAGAGAGATATAGTACACTTAAAGATGTGGATAAGTTAGATTTTGAAATTTAATGTTTTAAATAATTATTTATTTAATTTTTATAGTGGTTATGTTTTTTAGCGAAAAGAAGCCTAAAACAAAAAAAGAAATAGAAACAATGGATGCCATTTCAGCTAATGAGAGTTTATATAAAGAAGGATTAAGCACCTTGCGTGATTTAATTGCCCCAGCTGCTATTAAAACTGCTCCTCAATATGTAGAAATAGGTGATGCTTTTTCTAAAACGATTTTTGTAATGACCTATCCTAAATTTTTAAATACAAACTGGTTTTCTCCCATTATTAATATTGATTTTCCTCTAAATATTGCTATGTTCATACATCCAATGGAAACAGCTGACGTTTTAAGAAATTTGAGAAAAAGTGCTACCCAAGTGCAATCTCAAATAAATATAGAAGCTGAAGAGGGAAAAATTCGTAATCCAGTTTTAGAATCAGCTCTTACTAATATAGAGGATTTGCGAGATAAACTGCAACAAGGAACAGAAAGGTTTTTTCGTTTTGGTCTTTATATCACTGTTTTTGGTGAAGATTTAAGTGAAGCAGAGAAAAATATTGCTTCGGTAGAAACTATTTTAGAAGCCCAATTAGTTTATACTAAACCAGCTATTATGAGAATGGAGCAGGGGTTGATTTCAACCATACCTTTAGGTGAGGACAAATTAGATGCAGCTAATAATTTAAACACTTCTCCTTTATCTACCACTTTTCCTTTTGTTTCTTCCGATTTAACTTCTAATCAGGGAATTTTATATGGAATCAATCGTCATAATAATAGCCTTATTTTATTTGATCGTTTTGAAATGGAAAATGCTAATATGGTTATTTTTGCTAAATCAGGAGCAGGAAAAAGTTATATGGTTAAATTAGAAATTCTAAGATCAATGATGCTGGATACCGATATTATCGTAATTGATCCCGAAAATGAATATAAGCATTTAAGTGAAACAGTGGGAGGTTCTTTTGTAAAGATTTCTCTTAATTCTAAAGTGCATCTTAATCCATTTGATTTACCCAAACCCAGAAAAGATGAGGATAATGCAGATATTTTTAGGTCTAGCGTAGCTCAATTAATTGGTTTGTTACATATTATGTTAGGTTCGGTAACTCCTGAAGAAGATTCTATATTAGATGAAGCTATTAGAGAAACTTATGCAGTTAGAGATATAACTCCAGAAAGTAATTTTAATATTTTAACTAAAGATGCTTTTCCTACAATGACAGATCTTTATGAAGTTTTACGTAACATGGATGGAGCTGAATCCTTAACTCAACGTTTAAAAAAATATACGGAAGGAATTTTTGCTGGATTTACTAATCATCATACTAATATAGAAATAAATAATCAATTGATGGTATTTAATATTAGAGATTTAGAAGATGAATTAAGGCCAGTGGCAATGCATTTAATTATGCAATATGTTTGGAACGAAATGAGAAGTGAATTGAGAAAAAGATTGTTAATAGTAGATGAGGCTTGGATAATGATGCGACATGAAGATGCAGCCGCTTTTTTCTTTAGTATAGCTAAACGTTGTCGTAAGTATTATACGGGATTAACTACTATTACACAGGATATTAATGATTTTATGACATCTAGATATGGAAAACCTATTATAACCAACTCTTCTTTACAAGTACTTTTAAGACAATCTCCAGCTTCTATTGATACCATTACTGAAACTTTTTACCTTACTGAACAAGAAAAATTTTTACTTTTAGAAAGTAACGTAGGAGAAGGAATATTTTTTGCTGGCAATAAGCATGCAGCAATAAAAGTGGTTGCTTCTTACAGTGAAGATCAAATTATAACTTCTGATCCACGTCAATTATTAGAAATAGAAGAGGCTAAAAAAGAATTAGAAGAGGAAGATGAGCATTTTGAAGAAAGAAAATAAAAATAAATTTTAAATTATGTTTTTGGGACTACCTTTTTCAATTGCTATATTTTATATAGTAGCTCTGGCAATAGCCATACTAAAAGATTTATTAGATTTGGTTTTTATAACATCTCTTCCTGGTATTGGATCTATTTTAACTTTGCTTTTTTCTGGTTTAATATTCATTCTTATTTTTTTAGCTGGAATAATGGGTATAATTTTAGGCAAAGGAAAAACGAAAATAAGTTCTACTATGAGGTTTTTAAGGTTTTTGAAACGTTTCGGAGTATTTTTAGGAGGAACAGTTACAGAGGAGCTGTTGGGTTTAAATTTTTTTCCTTTTGAAACAGTTACAGTAGCAATAATTATGTGGATGCATGGTCATTCCTATAAGAAAGCCAAAAAAGAAAAAAACCAAGGTAGTTAATTATTCTAATTTTAAAATAATAGCAGATGAGAAAAAATATAGAGAAAAAAATAAAACCGTTAGATAAAAAATTTTTTTTCGTTTCCATTTTTTTCCTAATTTTGATTTTAATAAGTCAATATTATCCTATAAATAAGGACGACACTTTTCAAAATATTAGTTTAGCTATTGTTTTTATGTTGGTAATACCTATTTTATTTATTAAAATAGTTCTCAAAGAAAAACTAGAAAGCTATGGCTTTAAATTAATAACCAAAAAGAAAGTAATTTTTAATATTATATTGTTTTTAATGATTGTTCTAGTGTTATTTTTAGCACTATTTAAATATATTTTAATTAAGCAAAATTATAATTTACCTCTTATTTTTCATCAATATTTTCTCTCCTTTTTTCTTTTAGAGTTTTTAGTTATGTCCCTAGTTTTATTATTGATAGAAGTTTTTTTCAGAGGCGTTATTCAGTTTTTTTTAGAACAATATTTTAGTTCAATAAAAGCTATATTATTGCAATCAATATTATTTTTTCTTCTTTTGTATTTTTCTGGCTCAAAAAATGAAATATTAGAATGGCCTTTTTTACAATTGATTTTAATAGCTCCTCTAGCTGGTTGGATTGCTAAAGAAAGTAAATCCTGGTTTTATTCTTGGCTATTTAGTTGGTTATTTATGATTTTAAGTGATGCAATTATTATTTATTTTAAATAAGTTGTCAATAAATAAAAAAAAGGTTAAAATAAAAATAAAGAAAATATAAAAAACAAAATATGAAAAAAATAATAAAAATAAACTCAATCTTTTTCATAATTTTTGTAGGGATTTTTTTAAATTTTAAAAATGTTTCAGCTATTGTTGTGCATAGTATCACTAGATCAGCTGTAATGGACGTAATACGTTATACAGAAGATCATTATCATATTGATGATAATAGTGTGAGAGATTCTATGGAAAGAATGAATGTAGCTAATCGGAAAGGATCAGCGCCAGAAGTTAAACTCTTTTTTTCTCCTAGTGACCCTAAGCCAGGAGAAAAAATAACCGCTACTGCTTTACCGATGTATTTTTCTCAACCTAAAGAGAAATCTTATTTTACTTGGTATTTAAAACAAAAAGGGTGTGATTTATGTGAAAATAATTCTACTGTGAATAGATGTTCTTCTATGCAATTAAAAAAATGTGATGAAAATAAAGATAATAGAGTTACCGTAGAAGACTGGAAAATAACAGCTATGAAAATAATTGCTCAAAATGGTTTTGACAAAAATACAGAGGGTAAAAATAATACTGATGATGATGGTTACCGTGCTCATTTAGGAGGAGATACTAATCGTCGTCCTACTTTTGGATATCATTGTTTTTTACATGACTTTAATAATGGAAAAAATTATGAAATGATAAATCATTGTGAGCATATTTTTCCTAATGCTTTATTGTTTAGGGATGGAAGGACGCATCACTATGTAACAGGAGACGGAGTTTTTGGTAAAGATGAAGAATCTTTTTGGGGGACTGATCCAGAAGATCCTGACACAGCTAACAATGGTAATAAAGACGAAGCCAATGTAGCTGGTTTAGGAATAGATAAATTTACTTGGAATTATATGCCAGGTGATCAAGTAGGTGTAGCCATTGAAGGTTTATCTCTAAATCCGACTAAAGAAGATGATGCTTCTATGATGATTATGTGGGCCTTGCCTAAAAATAAATGTGATCCTCAAGGAAAAGGTAGCTACAGAAAGAGAATAAGAGGATATACTGTTACAATTCCTACTACAACAAGCGGAATAGATGAATGTTTGGAGGCTAATTTAGTTGATCCTCGCGAAGGAAATCAGCCACAAAAATTAGAAGTAAGTTTAAAATATTACCCGGATATTCCTAACAATGATCCTGAAGATAAAATGGGAGATATTTTAACAATAGAATCTCATTTAGCTAATTTAAAAACTGATGCGCGACAAGTGCACTATAAGTGGAAAGTAAAACGGCTTGCTTCTGATGTGTTTAGTTTAGCTAATGATAATTGGGAAGACATTTCAGATGATTTAATAAAAGCAAAGGCAATTGGACCACAAGAAATGGAGGGAGTAGGTAAAAGTATTTTAAGAATTCGGCTTAATATTAATAATAAAGATAATCAAAAATTATATAATAATATTTTTAAGACGCAAAAAAGAAGTGGTTACGATGTAGGTTATTTGCGTGTATATTCAGAAGCCAATGAGTTTTTTGAGAATTATGATGAAAGTAAAAATTATACTAACACAGGAAAAGCAGATGTTATCATTAAAGTTATTTCCTCACAAAATAAAATAGAATTTTTTAAACCAATAGTTAATGTGAATAATGAAGGAAAATCTGTTTTATCTGCAGGTAATAACGATGAGGATATTATTTGTAACGATAATGAAAATAAATATATTTGTTATGTTAGTAAAAATGAAATTATAGGAGCGCGAGTAACTCACAGTGGTTCTTTACATAATTTTCATTGGACAATTAACAAAGCTACTCTAGAATGCAATGAAAATATTAGTGCGAATTGTTCAAATGATCAAGAAAATGATGTAGTTTTTTTTCCTATTACAGGAGAAGTAGGGAAAGAATATGATATTAACTTAATTGCGAATGATATAGAAAGTTCTGATGAAAGTGAAGGTTATGCTAGTGGTTCTGGTAATAACTTACAATTATCTAGAAAATTAGTGGTTATAGATCCCTATGTGGAATTATCTATTCCTGATAATGGAGGAGCGGAGAAGAAATTACTAGGTTATTATAAAAGTATTTATAATAGTAATGATGAAGAAATTGAAGACAGAAGTAAAAATGTATATCAGACTTATCCAGGTAACAATGTCAATGTTCAAGTAAAATTTCACCCCAGTTGGATAAATCAAGATATTAGTAACGTGACTATTAGAGAGGGTGTTTATAGAGATATTGGTTTTTGGTTAGATGGTCAAGATGTGGCTTTATTAAATGATGAAAATAATGCTAGTTCGGCTAAAGAAAATATAAATTCTAATGGAAATGGTTATATTACAGGTGCTTCTCTTAGTTTTAGGGTTAACAAATTAATTAATGAAAATTATAACGTGGGATTTAAAGCTCTTTATGTTCAGCCTCAATCAATTAGAAAAGCTTTAAGTGATATCTGGGGAATAACTCAATTTAATACGCAAGAAAAAATATTGGAAGATAATATTAATATAGAAGTGGTGAGAAATAATCAGACGCAAACAACTTCTTTGTTAAAAAAGAAAAATAAGATATTTGCTAATCTTGTTGCAGCTATTCCTCTAGAAACAATATTTATTTTGAAGATGATTCTAATTGGAATTATGTTGTTATTTTTAAGCAATGCTCTTTTTATCTTTGTTAAAACAGAGAAAGAAAGATAAAAATTGAATTATTAAAAAATTTTACTCTTTTTATGAAAAAAATATTTATTTTAGCTAGTGTAATATTTGTATTAACTACTACGTTTTGGGGTGTTTATCACTTTGTTTTTCAGAAAAGAAATAATTTAAAAATTGATAATGTTATTTCAACTAATTCCAAGAAAAAAGAAAAAATTTTTTCTATATCAGACAAAAAGGTTATTCCCGATATAATAATAGATAAAAGTAAAGATTTAATTTATTTTTATTCTCCCTATAATCAAGTTATTTACGAAAGTTCTTTTAATGGTGAAAGTGTAAGAGTTTTGGATAAGTTAAAAAATTCAAAAATAGTTAAACTTAACTGGTCTCCTAATGGAAAAAAACTTATATATCAAACAGCTAATGGTGATTTTTATCTTAAAAAAATTAATGAAGATGATGAAGTTAAATTAAAAAAAGGATTAGATTTAGTTTCTTGGACAAATTTAGGCAATAAAATTATTTATAAATATTATAATAATGAAAGTCAAGAGAGAAGTCTTAATATTGCTAATCCTGATGGAAGTTTTTGGAAAAGATTAAGTTTATTAGAATGGCCAAAAATGAAAATAAGTTTCGTACCTAAAAGTGTTTTAGTATCTTTTTGGAATTATCCTCAAAATTCTCAAGAAACTTCTTTGAAGATAATTAGTTTAACAGGAGGAGAAGTAAAAACAATTTTTTCTGGTTTTAAAGGGACTGATTATTTATGGTCTCCAGATGGAAAAAAATTTTTAGTTAGCTCTGCAGAAGGAAAAAATAAACTTAGATTAGGTGTTGTTGATAGTGATGGTAGTAATTATCAGGATCTTCATTTAGCAACTCTAGTTTCTAAATGTGTTTGGTCTAAAGATAATCAAAATATTTATTGTGCTTTGCCTTTAAATATTGCTTCTAGTGTTACAATGCCAGATGATTATCAATCAGAAAAAATAAAAACAAGAGATTCTTTTTGGAAAATAAATATAGCTACTGGAGAAAAAAAGAGAATAATAGAATTGGAGGAAATTAAGGGAGATTATGATGTAAGTAGTCCTCTTTTATCTTCTGATGAAAGTTATCTTTTTTTTATAAATCGCTTTGATAGTAAATTATATGCGGTTGAATTGTGATAATTTAAAAATTGAAAAATGATAGAGTTTGTGTAACAATGGAATAGGTATAATAAATTCTTTATGAAAAAAAGCTTTAGTGAATGACAACAAAAATTTTTAGAAGAACAATTTATAGAACCAAAGATTTTAAAAATTTTTTATTAGAGGATCCTCTTAAATTATACAGAAAAGAAAAAAAATTGTTAGATAAAGAGTTTTTCTTTGAAGGTGATAATAATCAAGCCATTCTTTTAATACATGGCTGGTCAACTGTTCCTTATGAAATGAAAAGATTAGGCGAATTTTTAAATGCGCATGGATATACAGTTTATATTCCTATGTTAACAGGACATGGAACTATTCCTCAAGAGATGGAAGGTGTTACTGCTAAAGATTGGATTAAAGATACAAAAAAAGCATATGCTTTTTTAAAAAAAAGATATTCAAAGGTTTATGTGGGGGGGACATCTATGGGAGCCATTCTAGCTTTAAATTTAGCTTTATTAAAAAAAGATATAGCTGGATTAATTTTATTAGCCACTCCCTACAAATTAAAAATGGAAAAAGTAGTGGAATTATTTTTGAAAATCGTTTTGCATTTTAAAAAATATCACAAAAAATTTTATCCTCCTACTTTTGGAAAAGCCACTAGAATTACTCGCTTAATTTCTTATCAAACCTATTCTATAAAAAGTGTTTTAGAGTTAGGTTTTTTAGTTCAGGAAACGAGAAAAAAATTAAATAAAATATATCAACCTTGTCTTTTAATGCAATCAAAACACGATCATATTATTCAAAAAAGGAGTATGGAAATAATTTATAACAAAATTAATTCTCAAAAAAAATATAAGAAATATATTGAAAAAGCTTATCATACTTTTATTTCTGATATAAAAAAAGAATACGTTTTTGAATATATCTTAGATTTTATTAAAAATAATTAAAATAGTTTTTTAATTTTCTTATTTTCTGATATAATAAAAATATTAAATTTGCTATTGTTAATGTTAATATGAATCAATTTTTTGATAAAATTGTTAGGTTTACTAGCTGGCTTTGGTTGCCAATTTATGCTCTCTATCGTTTAATTGAAAAAATTATAGAAAAATAATTTAATTTATTTTAAAAATAAAATTATGCAAAAAGAAAAGAAAATATATGATCTAATTATCATTGGCGCTGGTCCAGCAGGATTAGGGGCTTCTATTTATGCATCACGTTATAAGCTAGATCATTTAGTCATTGGAACAGAAATAGGCGGACAGGTAGTAGAAGCTTCTGCTATAGAAAATTACGCAGGATTTGATTCTATATCAGGAAAAGAATTAATGGAAAGATTTCAGCATCAAGCAGAAAGTCTAGGAGCAGAAATTATTCAAAGTGCAGTCAAAAATATTACCATGCAGGATAATATTTTTTTAGTGCACGTGGACGGAGAAAGAGATTATCAAGCTAAAACTATTATTTTAGCTTTAGGAATGAAGCCTCGCAAATTGAATATCCCAGGAGAAAAAGAGTTAATTGGTAAAGGTATTTCTTATTGCGCCACTTGTGATGCTATGTTTTTTCGAGGTAAAGAAGTAGCCGTGATTGGCGGAGGAGATGCAGCAGCTACAGCAGCTATTCATTTAGCTGAATTTGTGAAAAAGATTTATGTTTTTCATAGAAAAGAAACTACTTGGAATCCTTCCCGTGAAATAGATTTGAAAAAAAATAGTAAAATAGAATTAATGTGTTGTAAAGATATTATAAAAGTAGAAGGAAAGAATGTAATGGAAAGTTTAACTTATAGAAATGAAAAAGGAGAAAATAAAAAATTAAATCTTCAAGGTCTTTTTGTTGAAATTGGATCAGTTCCAGGAGTGGAGTTAGCTAGACAATTAAAAGTAAAAATGGATAAACAAGATTATATTATAGTTGATCAAACTCAAGCTACTAATATAGCAGGTGTATATGCAGCGGGGGATGTTACTACAGGATCTAACAAATTTCGTCAAATTATTGTGGCTGTAGCAGAAGGAGCTGTTGCAGCAGGAAGTGTTTATCGCCAGTTAAAACTATGATAGAAAAAATTATAACAGTTGAACCAAGAGGTTTTTGCGCAGGAGTAGTGCGTTCTATAGATACGGTAGAAAAAGCATTAAAGAAATATGGTGCGCCTATTTATGTAAAACATGCTATTGTTCATAATCAAACAGTAATTCAATCATTAGAAAAAAAAGGAGCTATTTTTGTAGAAAATATTATTGATATTCCTCCTAAAGCGGTGGTTGTTTTTAGCGCGCATGGTTCACCTCCTCAACACTATAGGCAGGCTAAAAAAAGAAATTTAAACATCATTGATGCCACTTGTCCTTTAGTAGCTAAAGTTCATCAGGAAATGCGACATTTTTTACAATCAGAATATCAGGTGATTTATATTGGACACAAAGGTCATGTAGAAACAGAAGGAGTTTTAGGCGAAGCTAAAAATTTAGGAAAAGATTCAGCAGTGTTTATCATAAAAAATAAAGAAGAAGCTTTAAATTTAATTCAAAGTAAAAGAATTTCTTTTACTAAAACTACAGCTGTTTTATCGCAAACAACTTTTAACGTTTATAAAATAGAGGATATTATAAATGTTTTAAAAGATTATTTTGTAAAAATAATTCGTCCAGATGTAAAAGATATTTGTTATGCTACCACTAACAGACAAGAAGCTGTGCTTGCTTTAGCTCAAAAAGTTGATTTAGTTTATGTTATAGGTTCTATGCATTCATCTAATTCTAATCGTTTAAAAGAGATAGCTGAAGAACAAAAAATACCTGCTTATATTATAGATAATTTAAATGATATATCAGAAAAACAATGGAAAAATAAACGGAAAATTGGATTGACAGCGGCTGCTAGCGCGCCAGAATTTCGTGTTCAAGAAGTAGTTGATTTTTTTAAAAGTAAAGGAGCTATTCATCAAGAAATTCAAGGAACAGTGGAAAAAATGCATTTTTCTTTGCCTAAATTTTAAAGGTTTTTATTAAATATTAGGGTAATTAACAATAGAAGATTGTAATCAATTCCTTCTGGCTATTTAAATATCCATTTAAATGGATATTTAAATAGCCAGAAGGAAAAATAGGTTTTGAAAAATTTAAAAATATTTTTGAATTTAAACTTGTTGGTTAAAAAATATATTAATATATTAAAAAGAAAATAGTATTAGATCAAAAAAATAATCAAAAGAAAAGAATTATCAAAAAAAGCTAATTACATATTACTTATCATACTATAAAAATTAAAGAAAAAACTTTTTTAATTTATAAAATTTCTAGCGTAATTGAATTTAAAAAATTAGTTTTAAATTAAAACTATCAAAAAAGGCTAACCAAAGACTAAATTGAATAATATATTATTATACTAAATCTAATAGAAATGCCTCTCTAATCTGTAGACATTTTGGAATAGCGAGATCCAAATGGTACTTTTGGTTTAATAAATTTAATAAAACTAATTGAATAACTTTAGAAGATAATTATATAAATTCTAACAAAAAAGATAACTAGATATAATCTTTTAATACAAAATATTGACAAAAAAAAATAAACTGTTACAATGCTAAAGCATTTTAATTTTTTATTATGTAAAATTAAAATGTAATAAAAAAAGTAATTTAACAAATAAAGAAAAATTAAAGAATCGCAATTTTTTGTGGTTCCCCTTAACTAGTGTTAACTAGTTTAATCTTATTAAAAACTATTTAAGTTTTTTAAAATAGATTTTTTCTATTTTTTACTAAGAGTTTGATCCTGGCTCAGGATGAACGCTGGCGGCGTGGATAAGGCATGCAAGTCGAATGGGTTTAGACCCATGGCAAACGGGTTAGTAACACGTGGGAATATGCCCTTAAGTTGTGAATATCTCGGAGAAATCCGAAGTAATACACAATGTGCTCTACGGAGTAAAGATTTATCGCTTAAGGAGTAGCCCGCGTCCTATCAGCTTGTTGGTAAGGTAATGGCTTACCAAGGCGATGACGGGTAGGGGGTGTGAGAGCATGGCCCCCAACATTGGGACTGAGACACTGCCCAAACTCCTACGGGAGGCTGCAGTCGAGAATCTTCCGCAATGGGCGAAAGCCTGACGGAGCGACGCCGCGTGCAGGATGACGGCCTTCGGGTTGTAAACTGCTTTTGTTAGGGATCAATTTAATGAGCGTACCTAGCGAATAAGAGGTTGCTAACTACGTGCCAGCAGCAGCGGTAATACGTAGACCTCTAGCGTTATCCGGATTTATTGGGCGTAAAGCGCGGGTAGGCGGACATATTAGTCAGATGTCAAATCCTCCGACTTAATCGGAGAACTGCATTTGAAACGGTATGTCTAGAGAAAGTGAGAGATCAGTGGAACTCATGGTGTAGTAGTGAAATGCGTTGATATCATGAGGAACACCAAAGGCGAAGGCATCTGATTGGCACTTTTCTGACGCTGAGCCGCGAAAGCGTGGGTAGCGAATGGGATTAGATACCCCAGTAGTCCACGCCGTAAACGATGCATACTAGATGTGAGAAGTATCGACCCTTCTCGTGTCGTAGCTAACGCGTTAAGTATGCCGCCTGGGAAGTACGGCCGCAAGGCTAAAACTCAAAGGAATAGACGGGGATCCGCACAAGTGGTGGAGCATGTGGTTTAATTCGACAATAAGCGAGGCACCTCACCAGGGCTTGAAACCTAACTGCATATCTTAGAAATAAGATAGCCTTCGAGGGTGTTAGGCAGGTACTGCATGGTTGTCGTCAGCTCGTGCCGTAAGGTGTTCCCTTAAGTGGGGTAACGAGCGCAACCCCTGTTGTGTGTTACTATGTCACACGAGACTGCCCCGACGTTTGAGTTTTATTTATTTTAAAAATAAATAGAAAATAAACGTCGGGGAGGAAGGAGGGGATGACGTCAAATCAGCATGGTCCTTTGACGCCCTGGGCGACACACGTGCTACAATGGTTAGGATAGAGGGTTGCTAAACCGCGAGGTGGAGCTAATCCCAAAAACCTAATCTCAGTTCGGATTGGAGTCTGCAACTCGACTCCATGAAGTCGGAATCACTAGTAATCGGGAATCAGCCATGTCCCGGTGAATACGTTCTCGGATCTTGTACTCACCGCCCGTCACACCAAGAGAGTCGGTAACACCCGAAGGTCCCGTGTTACAGCGGGAACTACGGTGGGATCGATGATAAGGGTGAAGTCGTAACAAGGCATCCGTAGCGGAAGCTGTGGATGGATCACCTCCTTTCTAGGGAGTTATGGTGAACCTTCATTTATTTATTAAATGAAGTAAAACCTATCAGGTCGGTTATTGATAATAAATATATTTGTTATCAATAATAATGAAATTCAAAATAAGATTAAGAAAAGGGGAACTACAAAAAATTGTGAAATAAAAATACCTTTTTAGAAAGGTATTTTTATTTTAATTGCTTTCTTCTTTCTTTTTGCTATAATATGGTTATTTGAAAGCGTTGAAATGATAAAACTTTCTAAAACAAAATTTATTACTATAATTTGGTTGTCAATCATTATATTGATGGGGTTTTTTTTGCGTGTTTATCATTTAGATGATTGGATGCATTTTCAATTAGATCAATCGCGGGATGCTTATGTAATAGATGAAGCTTTAGAAAAAGGAATAAGTCACCTTCCTCTTTTGGGTCCACGCGCTGGGGGAAGTTTTTTAAGATTAGGTCCAGCTTTTTATTATATGAACTATATAAGTGCTAAAATAGGACTATACTTTCAACAACCTTCTCCAATAGCTATAACTTATGGTATTATGTTTTTTAATGTCTTAAGTATTTGGATTTTTTTTCTTTTTTTAAGAAGATATTTTTCTAGAAATATTTCTTTAGGGATAACTGCTTTATATAGTGTCTCTTTATTTTTAGTTCTTTATTCTCGTTTTAGTTGGAATCCTAATTTATTACCATTTTTTATAATATTTACTCTATATGCTTTACTGAAAGCAACAGACTTTGAAGCTAAAAAAACTCAAAAGTGGTTTTATTTAATGGTAATAGGATTAAGTGTAGTTACTCAGTTGCATTTTTTAGCTTTCATTATTTTACCTTTGATAGTGATAATTTATTTATTAATCAAATGGCCTACTTTTAATTTAAAAGTCTATTTAACAGGATTAGCTATTTTGTTATTTTTTTATTCTCCTGTTATGATCAATGAAATTAAATCAGGAGGAAGCAATACTCAAGAATTTTTTTCTACAATTACTAAAAAATCAAACCAGGAAAAGAAAGGATGGATAAATAAAATAATTTTTAATACAGAAAATCATAATGATTATTACTGGCTTATTTTAACAGGATGGGAAAGAGGGGAGATTCCAAGAATTATAAAGTCTAGAAATAACAATTTAAAAGTTCAGTGTAAGCAAGAATGTCAAAAAAGTTTGTTTTTTGAAATATTGGGATTAATTATTTTTTTAACTGGGGTATTTTTAATATTAAAAAAGTTATGGAAAATGAAAAAAGGATCGCAGAAAGATTTTCTTTTATTAGTTTTAATTTGGTTTTTTGTTTCTTTTTTTGTTTTAACTTTGTTAGCGCATAATCTTTCTCCTCGTTTTTTTCTGATAAGTGCTTTTTTA
Organism: Candidatus Moraniibacteriota bacterium; assembly: GCA_026985555.1. Lineage (GTDB taxonomy): Bacteria > Patescibacteriota > Minisyncoccia > Moranbacterales > UBA9337 > JALSQF01. The sequence continues at coordinate 74,736 of JALSQF010000007.1, forward strand.
CCATTTATTTTTCTAGGATTAGTAATTTCTTTTTTAAGAAAAAATTTTTCAAATATAGGGATTTGGTTAGGATGGATTATTGTAGCTAGTTTTATTGTAAGTAATTTATTTTTTATTTATCAACGTTTTCAACAGCTAGAATTGGCGTCAAAAAAAAATATAATTATTAAAAAAGATAAAGTTTTAAAGGAGAAAACAAGAGTAACTTGGGAGCAAGAAAATCTTGTGGCAAATTATTTAAAGAATTATTATAGAAAAAATAATTATCCAATTTATCGTTCCGCTGATCCTCATTATCAAAGAGCTATAGGTTATTTATTAAATAAGAAAAAAGTTTATAACAAATCTATAGATTTAAGCAATATTTACAAGGAAGGCAATTATTTTGTCATTAAAACAACTAGTAGCGGCAATAAATTTTTAAATAAATTTTTAAATAAATTTATTCTTTTAGAAACAAAGAAAATAGGAACATTAACTATTTATCATCTAAAACCGCGCGCGGAATTTATTAACAAAATAAAAGAGAATAAGCATGCCAAAAAAAGAAATAATTTAAAAAATAAAGCTATTCGTTATCAATGGAAAGATATATTTTAATTTTTTAAACAAAAATTCTATGCAAACTATTTTAATGATAATTATTTTTATAGCATTAATGGCAATAATTTATTTATTGGTTACTAAACAAAAGGATAAAAATGTGAGTAATCAAGAAAAAAAAATAGATGCAATGTTAGAACGCCTAAGTGTTTTAAATGAACAAAATAATAATTTAATGAAACAAAATGATTATTTAAGACAAGAATTAGATAAGAAATTGGCTGAAACACATAAAACAACTCAAGAAAATATTATTCAAAGTAATCGTGTCATGCAAGGAATGCATAATGAATCAGTAAAGCAAATTTCTCACATAACAGAAAAATTAGTTAAGTTGGAGGAAACTAACAAGCAAGTGGTAGGATTTTCAGAACAATTAAAAAATCTTCAAGATATTCTTAAAAATCCGAAACAGAGAGGTGTTTTAGGAGAATATTTCTTGGAAGAAACTTTAAAAAATGTTCTTCCTCCGAGTTCTTATAAATTACAGTATACTTTTAATAATGGTGAAATTGTAGATGCGGTTGTTTTTGTAAAAGATAAAATAATTCCCATAGATTCTAAATTTTCTTTAGAGAATTATGAAAAACTTTTAAATTCTAACGACAAAGAAGAAAGACAACGTTTAGAAAAATTATTTAAACAAGATTTAAAAACCAGAATAGATGAAACAGCTAAATATATTCGTCCGGAAGAAAAAACTACAGAATTTGCTTTTATGTTCATTCCTTCGGAAGCTATTTATTATGATTTATTGATTAATACCGTGGGAGATGTAAATGTGGATACAAGAAATATGATTGAATATGCTTTCAAAGATAAACATGTGGTGATTGTTTCTCCTACTTCCTTTTTGGCTTATTTGCAAACCGTTTTACAAGGGCTAAGAGCAATGCAAATAGAGGAAAGCGCTCAAGCAATTCGGAAAAATGTAGAAAAATTAAATAAACATTTAATGGTTTATGATAAATTTATGAGAAAAATGGGCAATAGTTTAAGCACAACAGTTAATCATTATAATCACGCCTACAAAGAATTTAATAAAATAGATAAAGATGTAGTTAAAATTACAGGCAAAGAAAAAGAAGTAAATCCTCTAGTATTAGAAAAACCACAGAAAGATAGCGAATAAGAAAGATAACGAATAGCTAATCATTTTTAAATGATGAAGCAAAAAAATATTATTTTATTTTTAATTCTAATCACTTTTTTACTAAAGGAAATTTTCTTAGTAGCGCTTTTTCCTATTTTTAAAGGACAAGATGAAGCACGTCATTATAACACTATTCAATATTTAGCGAATGATAAACAAAAAATTTGCAATACTAAAATTTTAGATTCAACCAAACAATTAAAGCAAAACTTAAATACTTATAATTTTTCTGATGAAATAAAAGAAACTAGTTTAATTGCTCAATCCAGAAAAATTAGAGGAAATGATTATGAAAGAATAAATTTTTTAGAAAACAGCTGGGATGGTATTGGTGAAGAGCAAGCAAAGGAAAAACAAATTCCTTATCTTCAACAGAGTTGTTTTCCAGACGTAGTTCACAATGGAAATCATTTTAGTTTTTATCATACAGTAATGAGTTATTGGGAAAGACACTTTCAACAAAAAAATATTTTTTTTAGATTTTATTCTTTAAGATTAATTTCAGTTTTGTTAGCTAGTACTATTATAGTTCTTGTATATTATATTTTTCTTAATTTAGGATTTTCATCCAAAGTAAGTTTAATTTTAACAGCCATCTTTTCTTTTCATCCTAAAATAGGAATTTATTTTACTAATATTAATTATGATATTTTTTTAATTTTATTTTGGAATTTTAATATTTTGTTAACCGTGCTTATTTTAAAAAAGGGTTGGAGTTGGACTAGAGGTGTTTTTTATATTTTAAGTTTTATTTTAGCATTAGCTACAAAATTAACAGCTCTAGCTTTGGTTTTTCCTCTTTTATTTCTAATTTATCTTGGAATGAAAAATGAAGTAAAAAACAAAAAACAAAAATTATTTATTATATGGTTAATTTCATTTTTTTTCTTATTAATTATTCTTTTATTTGTTTCTTTTTTAAAAACAAAAATAATGGTTAATAATTTATTTAACTGGTCTAGTTTTAAAAAATATTTAATTACAACAATAGCTAATTTAGGGATAAATAGTAACTACTGGGGGGAAATAAAATGGGGAGGAAAAAATTCTTATTTTTCTGTTTATATTCAGGAGATAAAATATTTAGAGTGGTTAGCTGGAATCGGTTTATTATTAGGATGTTGTTTTAAGGGTAAATTAAAATTTTTCATAAAAAAGAATAAATTTTTAGTTGAACTATGGAATATGATTAATTTTAAAAATAATATTTTTAAAAAACAGAAAAAATTAATTGTTTTAGTTATAATCTATCTTTTAGCTTTACAAATTACCATTAGAGTAGCTGATTATGTTATATATAATACAGTAGGACATGGTGCATTAGGAATGCCAGCGCGTTATTGGTTGCCTAATTTAAGTTTACATTTAGCCTTGTTAGTTTGGGGATGGAAGGTTTTAATAAAAAAAGAAAACTATTTGATTAATTTACTTTTGTTCTTTTTCTTATGGATAGTTCTATTTAATTTTTATCAAGTATTTAATGTAATTATACCTCATTTTTATTTATGATTTTAAAGTCAAAATTTAGTTTCATAAACTTTAAATATATTTTAATAGCTAGTTTTATAGTGGGATTATTTTTTATATTTTTCTTTTTTTATTACAAGTTACAATTTTGTAATTTTGAAAATACATTTCAAAAAGATTCCAAAATAGAACTTAAAGCATATGAAAGTCTTAATCAAAAAATAATAAGTTCAAAAAATAATTTAAGCGAAATAGAATTTTTATTGGGAGGAAACAATTTAAAAACAGGAGATAAGATTGAATTAACTTTATCCGACTCTCAGTGTCAAAAAATACTTCATCAAAAAATAATCAAGGGTCCTCAAACGTTAAGCACAAAATATTCTTTTCATTTTTCTTTTATACCTTTAAAAAAATCAGCTAATAAAATTTATTGCTTTAAAATAAAATATTTAAGTAGTCAAAAGAAGAAAAAAATTAGACTTTATCAAAATAATAAAATGAAGGATAATTATCTACAGGAGGATCTTTTTCTTTTCAATAAAGAATCGCAATTAAAACAAAAATTTAAAACTTCTTTAGCTTTGCGTTTAAAATATAAAAATGATAACATAAAACAGGATTTGCAACAGCTTAATCAAAGAATCTCACAATATAAACCTTCTTTTTTGAAAAAAAATTGGTTAACTTCATTATTTATTTTCTTTGTTTTATTTACTATTATATTAACTATCAAATTAATTTCGTATTGTTCTAATGAAAACTAAAATACAACAGAAAACAATTTCATTTTTAGATAAAATTCACCAGTGGTTATTTCAACAGCCCTTAAGCAAGGAAATGTTAAGCTTTATTAATAATTTATCCTGGTCTTTTTTTGGGGGAATAATTTCAGCAGCTATAATATTTATTGTTAACATTATAGCGGGAAGAATTTTAGGCCCAGATCAATATGGACAATATAGTTTAGTTATAGCTCTTTCAGCCATATTTGTTATTTTAATGACTTGGGGGTTAGATACAGCTATTGTTTTTTATGTAGCGAGAAATAATATTTCTACCGTTAAAAAACAATATAGAGGTAATGTGTTATTACTTTACGGGATACTATCTTTTTCAGTGGTGATTTTCCTTTATCTAATTAAAACCAAGTTAATTTTGTGGTTTAAAGCTCCTTCTATAGTTATTTACTGGGCAATTATTTTTGCTTTATTTTATTCTCTAAAAAACATAGCGGATGCTTTTATTAAAAGTGCTCATCAGTTTAGATTTCAATCTTTCCTTCGCATTTTAGAGGCAATAGTTATCCTGCTAACTTTTGGATTATTTGTATTTTTTACTAATTTTAATAATTTTTCTAACTATTTAACAGTAATTTTATTTGGTGGTTTAGTTTTTGTTTTAGCAACTTTTATTTATTTCAGAAAAAAGATTATTTTTTCTTGGAAATATACTCAACCACTTTTATCTTATGGTTCTTTTGCTATAGTGGGAGCTTTTTCTGGAATTCTTTTAAATAGTTTTGATAAAATACTAATTAATCAATATTTGGGTAGTTATCAATTAGGAATTTACAATGCTTATTTTACGGTTTCTGTTGCCTTAATAACACAACTTATAGCCATGTTTATTAATGTTTTTTTTCCTGTTTTATCATCACTCTCCAATAAGGAGGTTATTTTTTATAAAATAAATAAAGTTTTTTTCATTCTGTTTTTACCTCTGTTTATAATAATCAGCTTAATAATTTCCTTAGCCATTAGTCTATTTGGTCAACAATATCCTTTTGATTTTTATTTAATTTTAGAATTTAGCTTTTTGTCAACATTAATAATTTATTTTACTATTTTATGGTGGCTTGTAGCTTCCCAAGGCAAAAAAGGTATCAAATTTACTTCCATTAATGGTATTATTGCCGGTTTACTTTTTATAGTTCTTAATATTTTATTCTCACAACACCTAAATTTACACTTAGTTGTTTTCTTTTTTGCAATGTCTATAGGGTATGCTATTTTAGTTGGTATTGTTGGTTATAAATTTTCGTGGTGGAAATTAAAATAATTTTATGAAGAAAAAAAACGAATTAACATCTAAAGATTTTTGGAGTAATAGTTGGAAAAAAGTATCTTTACCGGTCCAATATTCTTATCGTGAATATGCTTATCAAACCATAGACAAAACCATTTCTGCTTACTTGAAAAAAGACTATAAAACATTTTTAGAAATAGGAGGATGCCCAGGTCGTTGGGCGGATTATTTTTTTCACAAATTTAATTTAGTATCAGATAGTATGGATTATGATGAAAATAATATAAAAATAACCAAACAAAATTATAAGCTACTTAAAATAAAAGGTAGAGCTTTTTTAGGTGATATTACTAAAAAAAATAAAAAGAATTATCAAAAATATGATGTAGTTTTATCGGATGGGTTATTAGAACATTTTATTAATTCTCAAGATGTTTTTGATAATCATTTAACCTACTTGCGTAGAGGAGGATTATTGATAATGGGTGTGCCTAATATTAAAAAATCGTGGCTTTATAATCATTTTGCTAAAAAAGACCAAATAGCTTATAATGGTTATAGACATATTTCCAGAAAAGAATTATATCATCATGCTCAAAGAAATAATTTAAAAATTTTATTTTGCAATTACATCGGCGTTTTTAACATAGGTGTAGTTCATTCTTATAAACTAAGTTTTATAACACAAAAAATATTTGTGGGAGTTAATCTTTTAGCTAATTTTTTATTGAAGATGTTTAAAATTAAAAAAGAAACAAAGATTTTTTCTCCTTATATTTATATAATTGCTAGGAAACAATGAAAAAGAAAAAAAACATTAAAAATGAAGAAGAATTAGATAAAAATCTCTGGTCATTTCATCAAAGTGAGAACAAACAAAGTTTATCAGCCGGCCATTTGCGTCAAGATATGTTGTATAAAAAAATAATTAATTTAATTAGAAAAGGAAAGATTTTAGAAATTGGTTTTGGAGATGGTTATTTGCTTAAAAAATTATCTAAAAAATATAAATGTTACGGAGCTGATATTTCTCCAATTAATATTAAGCAGATTCAAAATAATGTTCCGGCAGTTAGTTTTAGTTTAGTAGAAACAAGCGGAAAACTACCTTACAAAGATAATTTCTTTGACGGATTTGTTGCTTCAGAGGTATTAGAGCACATGAACGATAAAGAATTAGAGATGACTGCAAAAGAAATAAAAAGAGTTTTAAAACCAAAAGGAAAAGCTATTCTTACTGTTCCTGCTCAGGAACGTCTAGAAGATAACCAATGTTTTTGTCCTTATTGTAAAGCTAAATTTCATAGATGGGGACACAAACAAACCTGGAACGAAACAAAAATTAAAAATGTTTTTAAAGATTTTCAAATAGAAACTATTAAGATTTTTTTTACTCCTTATCAAGGAAATAATCTAAAGGAGAAATTTTTAGGTAAAATGATGTGGATTATAAGAACGATTATAGGCAAATTTATTTTTTTAAAAGGAGGCAATTATTTAATTATTTTAGAAAAAAAACATAAGTATAAGTATTATGAATAAAAAATACGAAGAAATATATAAAGACGGAAATTATTTTAGTTTTGGAAAAAATTGGCAACAATTTTTAAAAACATTGAACGAAGAAAAAATAGAAGAAGCTAAGAAATCTCTAATTAAATTTTTAGGAGGAAAAGATAAAATTCAAGGAAAAACTTTTGTTGATATAGGGTGTGGAAGTGGATTATTTTCTCTAGTGGCTTATAAATTAGGCGCTAAAGAAATTGTTAGTGTAGACATTGATGATTTTTCCATAGCTTGTGTAGAATATTTAAAAAATAAAGAAAAAAATCCTAATAATTGGCAAATAAAAAAAGGATCTGCTTTAGATAAAAAATTTATTCAATCATTAGGTCAGTTTGATGTAGTGTATTCTTGGGGAGTTTTACATCATACCGGGAATATGTATCAGGCTTTTGATAATGTAGTTAAATTAATGCACGATGAAAGTGTTTTTTATTTAGCTATTTATAATAAATATTTGTGTAAATTTAAAGGAGGAACTTCTTATACTTGGTTGAAAATAAAAAAGATTTATAATCAAGTTAATTCATTTATAAAAAAAATAATAGAATATCTATACTTAATTTATTTAATAGGAATGCTTTTGATACGTTTTAAGAATCCAGTTCAATATATTCAAAACTATAAAACATTTCGTGGGATGAGTTGGTATTATGATGTAAAAGATTGGTTAGGAGGATATCCTTACGAATTTGCTTCTGTTTCTGAAGTAATTAATTATTTCGGTCAGAAAAATATTTTATGTAAAAAAATAAACCCCAAAGATGGTATAGGATGTAATGAATTTTTATTAGAAAAAAAATGAAAAAAATTTGTTTTGTAAATGTAAATACTTATTCTATTTTTAATTCTTACAACAATAAAGCTGCAGTCGGAGGTACAGAAATTCAACTGTTTAATTTAGCTAATTATTTAAGTCAGAGAAAGTTTTATCAAGTTAGCTTTATCATTGGTGACTGGGGACAAAAAGAAGATATTGAACAGTATAATAAAATTAAATTAATTAAATCGTTTTCATTAAAAAAAACTTTTTGGAATTATATAAAATCACTTTTCATTTTATGGAATAGAATAAGGAAAGTTAACGCTGAAATTTATATTATGTCTTCGGCTGGATTAGAAATAGGAATCGTGAGTTTTTTTTGTAAACTAAATAAGAAAAAGTTTATTTACAGAACGGCACATCAGATGGATTGCGATGGTAGTTTTATTAAAAACAATGGTTTTATAGGTAGAGTATTTGAATATGGTTTAAAACAAGCTGACTTAATTATTACTCAAAATTATGATCATTATAAATTATTGAAAAAGCAGATGCTAAACTCAATTATTATTAAAAATGCGTTAGTGATAAATAATACATATAATAAAAAACTCCTAAAAAGTAAAATAAATAATCATAATAATTATATACTATGGGTAGCCAGGTGTGATAAATGGAAGAGGCCAGAATTATTTTTAAAAATAGTTAAAAGTTTTCCTTATGAAAAATTTATAATGATTTCTCCAAAAGTAGAACATAACAAAGAGTTATTTTTTAAAATTAAAAAAGAAGCTAAGAATTTAAGTAATTTAAAGTTTATAGAAAAAGTATCATTTAATAAGATACAAAAATACTTTGATAGAGCAAAGCTATTTATTGGGACTTCTGATTATGAAGGCTTCCCTAATACCTATATTCAAGCTTGCATAGGTGGTACACCAATTATCAGTTTAAAGGTAAATCCAGATAAATTTATAACTAAAAATAATTTAGGTTATTGTGCTGATGGAGATTTTAAATTGATGTTGCAACAAATCAAGAATATTTTAAAAAATAAAGAAGATTGGCATATAAAATCAAACAAAGCAATTGAATATGTAAAAAGGGAGCATGATATTCAAATTATAGGTAAAAAGTGGGAAAAAATTATAAATCAACTATAAACATAAAAAAAATGAAAAATGATTTTAATGTTAAAACAAAAGAAAGGATAAATCCTAAAATTTATCAGAGTGGCTATTTAGTTTTAAAAGCTATTTTAAGTGATATTAGGTTCTTTAGTAGGTTAATTAGGAAACAACGAGCTAAAAATATTTTAGATCTGGGATGTGGTGTAAAACCCTATGAAAGTATTTTTTCTTTTGCGGATAAATTTGTTGGATTTGATGTAGAAAAAAACGATAGGGTTGATGATATTGGGTTGAATTGGAATTTACCTTACAAAGATAATGAGTTTGATGCATTAATTACAACACAAGTGTTGGAACATACAGCTAAATTGAAAGAGACTATTCAGGAAATAAGACGAGTAGTCAAAAAAGATGGCTTGATTTTTGTTTCTGTACCAATGACTTTTCCAATTCATGGGGCGCCTTATGATTATTATAGATTTACGCAGTATGGTTTAAAAGAAATATTTAAGGATTTTGATATCATTAAAATTATTCCGTCCTCGGGATATATAGCTACTCAAATTCGTCTAATAAATATTTTTTTAAGCCACTTTTTTTTAGCTCAATATCTTTTTTTTCCTATTTTTTTATTTAACAATATTTTAGCTATAATAGCAGATAATTTCATTAAATTTATTTTAAAATTAGGAGGAGTAAGGGGTAATTTTATTTATCAAAAAATTTATATGAGCTTACCTGAAAATTATTCTCTTATTTTAAAAAATAAGAAATAAAAGACCCGTATTAAATAATTTAAAATACGGGTCAAATAACTAATTAATATTATCAAGAAGTTATCTTGTATCAAACCAGATAACTTCTTGATCACAAGTTATATCCCAATTTTTACCTGTTGTAATTCCTTTATACATATAATGAATTACAACTCGCTTTGGATTATCCAAAGATAACCAGGAAGCGATTTCCTGGTCAGTATCATAAACCCCTTGAATAGAAGCTGACAGAGGAGACCAATAGTTAGTCCAATGGGTAGTATGATATTTGCTCATTTGATCTGAGTCTCCTTGAAAATTATCATCTACCCAAAACCAACTGTCAGCTTGTGGTGTTTGGCTAATATTGTCCCAAAAAAACATTCCTCCCTTTACAGAGGAGGTGTAGGACTGCAAAAACCAAGTATCAACAGTATAGTTATACTGTTGATAAAAAGATAATTCGCTATTACTATCAAGAAACCAAATAGAAATAGTTCCTTGAAAGTTGTCCCATAGCAAACTCCCAGTGCCATCACTATTTAACGTATGGCATCTGGCGTTCCAGACGCCTGTGGTATAATTAAAAGTTTTGTAGCTACTCATATTTAAGTTACTATCAAGAAACCAAATAGAAATAGTTCCTTGAAAGTTGTCCCATAATAGACTTCCAGTGCCGTTAGTATTTAAACTAACACTGAGAGGATGCCAATTTGAATTATGGGGAATATCTTTAATTTTCACAATATTTCCCTCACTATCTATATCAATGATCTTAACGATTCCATCGTTTTCGTTGTCAGTTAGAATTCTTCCCATGGCAATATTTCTGCCATAGGTTATCTCATCATCTGCTAAGGAACTATTTCCATCTTCGTTATAGGCAAAGACAGAAATGTAGTAAACTACTCCGTTTGATAAGGATAGATTATTATATAAATCGTTTATATCATATTCCGTGACATTGCCAACATCCAATGTCATAGAATAAGAACGTGACGTAGTTCCCACTCTTAATTTATATCCAGTGGGGACTCCACCGTTTTGGCCAGGTTCCCAACTTAAAGAAGTAGCTAAAAGATTATTTGTCCAAAACCAACTAAAACATAGGATTAAAAAAAATATCCATGAACACTTTTTCATTTTTCTTATCCTCCTTTTGTTTTTAAAGAACTTTTTTTAAATTATACACTGATAATTTAGGGCGTCAAATAAAATAAAAATAAAATCCGCCAGAAATTTTTCTGACGGATATCTTTTGTTTTATTTAAGAGCGTAGAGAAATTGATTAAAACCAATCTCTCTAACTACTCTTTTTTTGTCTACTTTAATAAATTCTGCCCACAAGGGTTGATAACCATTACGAGTTGGTAAAGTTTGGTGAAGTTTATTATATCCGTATCCCGTAGCTTCAATAAAAGCATAGGGGATATTATTAAAAACTACGTAATTAGGAAAAGGATCTAATTGCAGTTTTCCAATTAAAGGAATAAGGGGCATTACATGACCTTCATGGTTCCTTCTATAGGATAAAACTGCCAATCCTACCTCTTCACTATTAGGTAATGAAGAGGAAAGAAAGAGTGAAGCCATAAGAATAGCATGATCCTCACAATCTCCTCCACGATTCATCATAGCTAAAGTGGGAGGATAGGGAATTTCAACGGGACCATTATAATTCCTGTTTTTATCTGCTCTATGATCAGAAACATAGGGCAGAGCTATATTAGTGTAATCAACTAATGTAGCTATTCCATCCTCTCTAGTTTTTTGAGCTATCAATCTATCTGATAACTCCCTAAACCTAGGAGTGTTGACAACGTATCTCTGAAGATTTTCGTTGTCAAACCTCAAAGGTTTCCAGTCATTTTTTATTTGCTGGAGTTCTTCTTTTATTTCTCTCATATTGGTGATGAGAGTTCCTCCAGCCAAATAGATTTTGTCTTTTTCATCATCCATTTTCCATAAATAGGAAAATGGGATGAATACTGATTGAGTGGGATCAAAAGAAGTCCAGAAGAGTAATTCTTTTTTTTGATTTACTATGCTAACTATTTCAGTTTTACCCTTTTTGTTAGGAATAGTAACTAAATCTAAACTAGGAATTTGATTTATTATAAACCTAGTTCTTAATCCTTTGCCTTGAATTTTAATTTTTTCCGGTGGTATATAAATTCCGTAGGCAAAAGCGTATTGTCTAGAAACTAACCACCGAGTTTTCTCAATATTCCATTCTCCTGTTCTCCAATTGCATAAGTTAGTAAAAACATAAAATGCAACGGGAAGAACTTCTTCTGGGTTTAAAGATGGAATGTTTAATTTTTTGTCAATTTCTCCATTTCTAATTTTCCCAAAAACATTTGGCCTCAAACAAAGCCAATTGTCCTTGGGATGGATTATTCTTGTTTTTCCATCCGAAAATTTTCTTTTCCATTTTAAGGGCTTACCCTGTGTTTTTAAAAATGGAAAAAGAAGAGAATAATTGGTAGCGAGAGTAGCTTTTTCTTTAAAATAGGGAATGGCTTGAAAAGCGCTTCCTAAATTTTCTTGCAGGAAAGCTATTTTTTTGTTTGTCCCCCTTTCTGCTATTAATCTGGATGGATAAATCCAGTCAATAGCTGGAAAATCAAAATATCTCCACTCCGTATTATAAATAGCAAACTCTACTCCATTTAAGGGAATATTTAAAGGAGTTTCCTTTTTCACAATAGAAAGCTCATCACCAAGAGGAAAAATACCTTTACATAACAAAGTATATCCTCTTTTAATATAAAGTTTAATAATTTTCCCAGGAGCAGCAGCATAAGCTACTCCTAAAGTACTTTTATAAATGTTAGTTATTGAATTATCGTCAACAAAATTTATTGACAATATTCCAAAACAGCAAAAAATAAAACAAGATAAGAAAATTATTAAACCATTTTTTTTCTCAAATTTTGAATTTTGAGAAAAAGAATTAGAATGAAAACTCTCTGAAACCTTTTTTAACCAATTAATTTTTTCTAAATACATTTCTTTTCCTCCTTTTTCATTTTTGTTTTTAAAGAACTTTAGTATGGTTTATTATTTCATAATAGTTTAGTAATGTCAAAATAAGTTTTAATTGTAATTTTTTTAATGATTTTTTTGTTTTTAGAAATTAAAAGTTATTTAAAAAATCTATGGTAAATTAAAAAATCCTACCGCAAAAAGCAGTAGGATTAAAAAGTTTTTTTAATTTCCTAATAGTTGAGTGTCCCAGCTAATAAAGGGATTATTATTTTTCTTTTTTTTATCTCTGTTTAGATTATATATTTTTATTGCCTTTTCGTATTGCCACCAAAAGCGATAAGGAACATCTCCTTCAATGGAGGCTATAACTAATACTTTTTTTATTCCGCCGCTTTGGCGAGCTATTTTTATAACATCTCTTGGTGTTATATCTTTATGTCCGTTACAACGAACGGAAAAATGATTATCAGAAGTTTTTTCTATAAACAAAAAAACGGCTGGATTTATCTTTTTGTTTATAGAATAATGTTTATTCATCTGATTGTTAGCCAAAAACAAGAAAGCAATGGCTAACAAAAAAGCTAAATCAGTAAAGGAAACGCTAAAATTATTATTCATTTGTATCCTCCCTTACTGTTCTTAATGATATAAGCACATTAAGAGTATTTAATTGGGTTTGTCTCTCTGTCTTAATAATTTTATTTAAGCTAGAAAGAAATAAATTCCCAACCATTCCCAGAATAGTTGTGCCCAAAGCGAAAGCAAGGCCCATATACATATCATTTCCTTGAGCTTTACTGAACAATGCTTCAGACATACCTAATACAGTGCCAAGTAATCCTAAATAAGGCAAAGCATTAGTTAAAAAATCTAAATAATGTGGATAAAGAAATAATATATTTTTAAGATATTTCTGAAGAGCTTGCTTACTTTCTTCGTTCCACTTAAATTTATTTGCAGTAGCAATTTTCTGCAAATGTTTAATAATTATAGATTGATTGTGTTGAAGGGGAATTTCCCCTTGAATAATAATGTTCTTGTTTTTAGATATTATGTTTTCTAATAGTTTAGATTCAGATAAACTATTAAAAAACATATTTAGAATTATTCCATAGCCTAAAATAATTAGAAAAATTATTAACCAAACAAATAAACTGGAACTGAGGTTATCAATCATCTTATCAATAAATATAATTTGTTGTTTTTTATAAATTATAAAAGCTATTCCCCCAATTGAATAAAAAAACAAATTTAAACCAATAAAACTAAAAAGAAATTTTTTCATATTCTCCTCCTTTTTATTTTGTTAAGGTGCTAATGCTTTATAATAAATAATAATTGTAGGATGTCAAATAAAAAATGAAAATATAGTTTCTAAAAAAAGTTGACTTATTTTTAATTTTAATTTATCTTTTTTGTAATAAGTTCTTTAAAAAATAAATAAAAAAGGAGAAAGAAATGAAAAAAGAATGTTTAAAGAAAATGGTTTTGTTTTGTTTTATTTTTTGCTGGGTAATAAGCAGTGTCTATTTTGTTTTAGCTGAATCAACTAAAACAGGTACTACAACTTGTCGTATAATGTTAAAAAATGTTCATACAAAGGAAAACACACTTCTTTTGTATAAGAAAAAGATTTCACAGATACCTTTTTATCAAATAATCAATATGGTTGAATTAAAACCGGAAGTACCCAATAACCTTATAATTCAATGCAGAAAAGAAAATTATTTCTATCAGACAATAATCTTATTTTCACAGGAGAAAGATTCTGACAGAGATGGGTTATCAGACAAACAAGAAAAGAAAATGGGAATTAATCCTTACAATGTGGATTCTGATGAAGATGGATTAACAGACGGAAAAGAATGGGTGATTTGGGGAAAAAATTGGAATAGTGACTTTGATTCTGATGGCAAGATTAATATTTTAGATGACGACTCCGATGGTGATGGTCTAGTAGATGGAAAAGATTTTAAAATTCGTAATATCAACGTTCAAGTTCTTGCTGTCCGTTCTTTAAATATTTATTGGAAGCCTAATTTAGAACCAGACATAGAAAAGTACCTGGTTTATATAAGAAAAGAAGGTGAAAAATATAATTTATCAGATCCCATTTGGCAAGGAAAAAGTAATCATTGTCAAATTAATATTCCCAAGGGAGTTTATTATATCAGCGTAATGGCTGTTGATTTTTCTGGGCAAAAATCGGATTTATCTTTAGAAACCAAAGTTATTAGATGAAAGAAAAGGAGGTAATATGAATAATAAAATGATAGGATATTCTAAGAATATCCTTTTATTAAAAAGGAAACTTAAAAAAGTGGCCCGAACAGATTTACCCATCTTGATCCAGGGAGAAACAGGAACAGGGAAAGAAATAATAGCTAACTGGATTCACAAAAATTCAGGTAGAGAAGGGAAATTACAAACATTGAATTGTTCCGCAATTTCTCCGGAGATTATAGAAAGTGAACTTTTTGGCCATAAAAAAGGATCTTTTACAGGAGCGTTTAATAATAGAGCCGGCGCTTTTCAAAGCGCACACAAAGGAACCTTGTTTTTGGACGAGATAGGAGATATGCCCTTAAACGCGCAAGCTAAATTATTGCGTGTATTAGAAACTGGAGAAATTTTTCCAGTGGGTTCTGATAGTGCTATAAAAGTTGATTTTAGGATAATAGCTGCTACTAATCAAAAATTGAAAGAGTTAATTGAACAAAAAAAATTTCGTCAGGATCTATATTACAGATTAAATATCTTAAGTATCAATTTGAAACCTTTAAGAGAAAGGAGAGAAGATTTAAAGCCGTTGGTTAAATACTTTTTTTATCATTACTCTAGGAAATATCAAAAGAACAATAATTTAGAATGGTTAGCTATTCAATTATTCTTTAAAGTTT
>JALSQF010000008.1 GCA_026985555.1 Candidatus Moraniibacteriota bacterium
CATATATTGTTTTAGCTTAAGTGTGCATAGATTTATTTAGTTAATTATTAACTAAATACCTTAACACATTTTATCATTTTAGATGATATATCAATGTAGCTCATGGTGTCATTTTAGATGGTTTGATGCGTGTCTCTAGACTAATTTTTTAAAAAGTTTATAATAGAAATATACTTTTGTTAAATAAAAGATATGATTTCAAAACTTGTAATTGGTTTAGTAGGAGAAATGGCCAGTGGGAAGGGAACTAGCGCAGAATATATTAAAAGAAAATATAAAGCTTCAGATTATCGTTTTTCAGATATATTAAGAGATATTTTAAAGCAACTATTTTTAGAAAATAGCCGTTATAATATGGCTAGTCTGTCTTTATGTTTAAGAAAAACTTTTGGTGAAGATGTTTTAGATAAAACTATTGCTGAGAAAATTAAAAAAGATAATAATAAAATTATAGTGGTTGATGGAATAAGGAGAAAAGAAGATATGAATTATTTAAAAAGAATTCCTGGATTTAGATTGGTTTACATAGAAACTGATTTAAAAATTGCTTACCAAAGAATAAGAAAGAGAAAAGAGAATATAGGTGACTTTAACAAAACGTGGAAGGAATTTCAAAAAGAGCATCAATTAGAAACAGAAAAAAATATTAGTAAGATAAAAAAAGAGGCGGATATTATTATAAATAACAATAAAGATAAAAAGAATCTTTACAAACAATTAGATGAAATAATAAGTAAATATTCAATATAATTTAATTATCTCTATGTCAAAATATAAAGCCACCATTGGAATGGAAATCCATGTAGAATTAAAAACAAATTCTAAAATGTTTTGTACTTGCAAAAATGGAATGGGTCAAGAAAAAGATCCTAATAAAAATATTTGTTCAGTTTGTAGTGGACAACCAGGAACCTTGCCTGTCCCCAATAAGAAAGCCATAGAATTTGTTCAATTAGCGGGATTGGCTTTAAATTGTAGCTTAAGAAAAAAGACAAAATTTGATAGAAAAAATTATTTTTATCCAGATTTACCAAAAGGATATCAAATTTCTCAATATGATCAACCACTCTGTGAAAAGGGGAAGATTAAAATCAAAAATAGAGAAATAAGAATAACTCGTATTCACATAGAGGAGGATACAGGAAAACTTATTCATCCCAAAGGGCAAGAGTATTCTTTGGTAGATTTAAACAGAGCCGGAACGCCTTTGATGGAATTGGTTACTGAACCTGATTTTGAAACAGGAGAAGAAGCTAAGCTTTTTTCTCAAAAATTACAACAGATTTGTAGATATTTAGGTATATCTGATGCTGATATGGAAAAAGGAAATATGCGTTGCGAGGCCAATGTTTCTCTTTATGAAGAAGGGAAGGATAGATTAAGTGGAACAAAAGTAGAAGTAAAAAATATTAATTCTTTTAAGTTTGTAGAAAAAGCAATTAATTATGAAATTAAAAGGCAGACTGAATTATTAGAAAAAGGCAAAAAAATAGTTCAAGAAACAAGAGGATGGGATGCTAATAGAAATGCTACAGTATCACAAAGAGTAAAAGAAACCGCAGCAGATTATCGTTATTTTCCAGAACCAGATATTCCTCCTTTAGAATTTTCTAATCAATATCTAAAAGAGTTAGAAACTAAATTGCCGGAATTACCAGATAAAAAATTAGAACGTTTTCAGAAGCAATTTCCTCATATTTCTTCAAATAGTTTAGAATTGATTGTGACAGAAAAAGAAACGGCAGATTTTTTTGAAAAAGTAGTGAGTGAATTAGAAGATAAAATTAAATCTCAAGAAATTAAGAGTGATTTGCAAAAATTAATTCAATTAACTACTAATTATTTAAACACAGAATTACGTAAATATCTTATAAAATATGGAGAAAAAATTACTCAAATTAAAATTACTCCAGAAAATTATGCAGAATTAATGGGAATAATAGCTGATGGAAAAATTAATTCTAGTAGCGCCCAGATTGTTTTAGAAGAAATGTATCAAAAAGGATCTGATCCTTCTCATATAATAAAAGAAAAAAACTTATCTCAACTGGAAGATGATGCTGAATTAGAAAAAATTATTCAAGAAATCATTACAAAAAATCAATCCTCGGTTAATGATTATAAAGCAGGTAAAGAAAAAGCATTACAATTTTTAATAGGACAAGTTATGGCTAATACTCAAGGGAAAGCTAATCCCCAAAAAGCGCGTGAATTAATTTTGAAAATAATTTCATAATTAAATAAATTGTTTAAGAACAATAAAATTATTTTAAAATAAAACAAAAAATATGAAGTTGAAAACAATGCAGTTGGCCAATCCTCACAGAGAAAAGATATTGTTAAGGGTAGATTTTAATGTGAAAGCAGAAAATGGAAAAGTTAAAGAAAAGTTTAAAATAAATGCAGTTAAAGAAACAATAGAATGGCTATTGGAAAGAGAAAATAAAATTGCTTTACTGAGTCATTGGGGCAGACCATCAGGAAAAGATAAAAATTTTTCTTTAAATAGAATAAAGAATGATTTAGAAAGAATTTTGAATTTAAAGATAAAATTTGTTAATGATTGCCTAGGCGAAGAAGTTAAAAAAGCTTTAGATAATTTAGAAGAAAAGGAAATTTTACTTTTAGAAAATGTTCGTTTCTATTCTGAGGAAATGGATAATTCTTCATCGTTTGCTCAAAGTTTAGCTGAAAATTTTAACCTATTTATAAATGACGCTTTTAGTGTTTGTCATAGAAAACAAGCTTCCGTTGTAGCTATAACTCAATTTTTGCCTAGTTTTGCTGGATGGCGCTTACAAAAAGAAATAAAAAATTTAGAAAAGGTAAGAGAACATCCCTATCATTCGGCAGTAGCTATAATTGGAGGAGCAAAAATTGACACTAAATTGCCTCTCATAAGAAAACTGGAAGAAAATTACGATTTTATTTTAGTAGGAGGAAAGGTAGCCATTGAAGCCAAAGAAAAAAATATTTCTTTTATAAAAAAAGTTATTTTACCTTTAGATTTTACAGAAAATAAACTAGATGTTGGTGAAAAAACTATTCAAGAATTTCAAAAGATTATTGCAGGAGCGAGAACTATTATTTGGAATGGTCCTATGGGAAAATTTGAAGAAAAACCCTATGATCATGGAACGAAAGAAATTCTAAAGAGTATTATTAATAACAAAGAAGTTTTTAGTCTGTTAGGCGGAGGAGAAACATTGCAATTATTAGAAGAGACAAATAATTTACAAAAAATTTCTTTTGTTTCTACAGGAGGGGGAGCAATGTTAACTTTCTTAGGAAAGCAAACCATGCCTGGTTTAGAAGTGCTAAAAATTTAATTTTTTTTAATTATTAATTTAATATTAATTTTTATTATGGCTAAAATAAAAAAAATAAAAGCGCGAGAAATATTAGATTCTCGTGGTAATCCTACTTTAGAAGTCAAGATTCAACTATCTAATGAAATGGTAGCTACAGCAGGAGTTCCTTCAGGAGCATCTACAGGAAAATTTGAGGCTCTGGAATTACGTGATAATGATCAAAAACGTTATTTAGGAAAAGGAGTTTTAAAAGCTGTTAGCAACGTTAATAATAAAATTAGTTCATTGTTAAAAAATATAAACATAGAAGATCAGGAAAAAATTGATGATAAAATGTTAGAACTAGATGGAACGGATAATAAAGCTAATTTAGGAGCTAATGCTATTGTGGGAGTCTCTTTAGCTACTGTTAGGGCGGCGGCGTATAATGCAAATAAATTTCTTTGGCAATATATACAAGAAAAATTTAATTTTAAAAACAATAATAAAGAAGTAATTCCGATGTTTAATATACTTAACGGAGGTGCTCATAGTGATTCTGGGTTAAGTATTCAAGAATTCAAATTAATTCCTCAAGGAATAAGAAGCTATACAGAACAGTTAAGAGCAGGAAGTGAAATTTTTCATACTTTAAAGAAAATATTGTCTAACAATAACTTCCGTATTGCTGTAGGAGATGAAGGTGGTTTTGCTCCTCGTTTAGAAAGTCAAGAACAAGCCTTGAAATTAATTAATCAAGCTATTAAAGAAGCAGGCTATCAAGCAGGAAAAGAAGTATTTCTTGGTTTAGATGCGGCGGCTAATTATTTTTATAATCAAGAGAATAACCAATATATTTTAAAGCCAGAAAATTCTATATTAAGTAAAAAAAGTTTAATTAACTTATATAAAGAATGGCAGGAGAAATATAATTTAATTTCTTTAGAAGATGGTTTAGAAGAAGAAGATTGGGAAGGTTGGAATTTTATGAATCAAGAAATAGGTGATAATTTATTACTTATTGGAGATGATCTATTAGTAACTAATCCTCAAAGATTACAAAAAGCAATTAAAAATAAAGCTTGTAATGCGGCTTTAGTTAAGCCTAATCAAATAGGTACTTTTTCAGAAACTATTCAATACGTTAAATTAGCGCAATCTCACAATATGAAAATAATTGTTTCTCATAGGAGTGGAGAAACTGTAGATAGTTTTATTGCTGATTTAGCGGTAGGTATAGGAGCTGATTATATTAAAACAGGATCGCTTTCTCGTGGAGAAAGATTAGCTAAATATAATAGACTTCTAGAAATTTTTACGAAGGAGAAAAAATAATTTTTTTATTTTTTAAAAACAAAAAATTTATAGCCAACAAAATTCCACACCATTGAAACTAATGTAGCAGTAGCTGCTCCTAAATTAGCCAATCTTTCAGGCGAAGTTAAATGAAGGGGAGTAAGAAAACGAACCACCATATAAGCGGTTGAAATATTAATTAAAGCTCCTACTAAACTTGTAAGTATAAAATTGTTAAATTCTTTTATATTTGCTTTTTCGTGTGATTCAAAAGCCCAATATTTATTCCAAAAATAACTAGTTATTACAGCTATTAAAAAAGAAAAACCTTTAAAAGATGCATAACCAAGACCGCTAGCAATATGAGTAAAATAAATTAAAGCGTTTAGAATTCCCCAATCTAAAAAAGTATTAAAAGCTCCAATGGCTGAAAATTTAGCTATCTGAAAAATTACTGGAATCTTTTGTCCAATTAACCAACTTATTCCAATGCCAAGATTTGCTAACAAAACAAAAAATAAAACTGAAAGTAAAATGAATTTAATATTAATTTGTAGAAAAGAAAAGTTTAAATTTTGTAAGATAGGTATAGAGAATAAAGCAAAACTAAAACCGATAATAGTAGCAAATAAATAATCTTTTTTTTGAAAAGGCATTTAATTAATTTTTGTTTATTTTGTTATGAATAAACAAAAAATTTATTTAATTATTAGCTGAAACTTTTATTTCTTTTTTTTCTTTTTCTTCAGATTCAATTTCTTTTTTTATTTCTTCTATATCAGCTGTCCACTCGTCAATATCATCTTGTTCATTGTTTGTATTTAGATGTTTTTTTTCTTTTTCTTCTTTTTTTTCTTCGGTATTTTTTTCTGTGGTTATATCTGTTTCATCTGTAGATTTATCGTTTTTTTCATTTTCTTCATTATTATTAACATTATCATTTTTTACATTATTATTATCTACAATATTGATTTCATCCACTTTACGTACCACATTTTCTATGGCAGCCCAAGTAGCTGAACCATCTCGAGGAATAACAATAGCTACTTCATCGCCAGGTTCTACCTGAAAATAAGTTACGGAAGCTAATAAAACTTTATATGGTTTCCCCTCAGCCATAATAAAATAATTATTATTTTTATCTTGAGTAGCAATACCAATAATTTGCTTTCTTTCTACTGGACCTACTTGTTTGTAAAGAAAAAATCCATCTTCAGTAATAGTAAGTTTTAACATATCTCCTTCTACTAGTTTAGATTTAGAAGCATAATTAGGAGGAACAGGGTATTGCTTTCCATCATTACCGATCATTAATTGTCCATCAAAAGTTCCATAAATAATATTACCGTCTTCGTTTTCATTTTGAATTTTTTTTCTTCGTCCAGTTTTTTTCTTGCCTTCTAATTGCAAAAGCATAGCTTTAGCGCTTTGAATAGTTTTTTCTGCGCTGTTTATAGTATCACGCAAAGCTTGAATTTTTTGAATTTTATCTTCTTCTGACAATGAGTTGGTGTTGTTATTTTTTTCAGTCATATTTTTTATTTTTGTTTTTTATATCTTAGTATAATTTAGTATAAATTAATTTTAAATAAAAAACAAGTTTTTATTTTTTAGCTAGTAGTTTTTTAAATTTTTCCACTAAATTAACCTTTTCTGGTTCTAAGTGATAATTTAAAGCAATATAATATGAAATCCATTGAGATAAATTAATAGATGAAAGAACTTTTTCCCAGTAGTTTTGTCCAGAAAGATTTATTATTTTTGTTTCTAATCCAAGGCTTGTATATATTTTTTGAGTAAACTTTATCCTTTGTTGAATAGAGGAGAGCATTTGTTTATCTTGAAGCATAATTATAAAAAAATTTTTATAAATTTTATTCTTTGTTAAAACTTCAAATCCTTGCATTTCATTATGATTTAGTTCTGGAAAAACATTGCTGAAAGTAGGAATTTTTCCTGTTTCGTTAAAGTTAATTTTCCAAATATAAGTTAAAGAGGAAAAAGATTTAGAAGAATAAATAAGAGGAATTAATTTTTTTTCAGTAATTTTTTTAGCTATATTTTGAGCAGATAACAACATGGATCTGTTACTAAAAATATTTTCATTAAGATTGTATAGTTTTGAAAGAGATTCCTTTTGACGTGTAAATGTAAGCATAGCAATAAGACTATAACCTATGGCTAAACGAGGTTGAATATCATTAGCCGGTAATTGTATATAGGGTAATTCTTTTCTTTGAGCAATTTTTAATAATTTTCCTCCAGCCGTGATGATAGCTATATCCATTTTATTTTTTTGAGCTATCTTAAGCGCACTTAGAGTTTCTTCAGTATTTCCAGAATAAGAACTAGCAATAAAAAGATATTTTTTAAGTTCCTCTTTTTCAAGAGAAGGTAGTTGATAATTAGAATGGATGATTATTTTTGTTGGCGAAATATTATCTTTAATTAAATCAGCGGCTAAATGAGATCCTCCCATCCCAGCAATAATAAAATTTTTATATTTTGCTAAATAATCTTTTCTGTTTTGAATTTTTGGTTGAAATTCAAATTGTTGAATAAAATTTTTTATATCTTCTTTCATATAGTTTGTTTTTTAAATGAGTTATGTTTATAAGATATAAGAAATAGTTTGATATGGCAAGTTATTGAAAAATTTTATTTAACCAGATTATTTTTTAGTTGAAATAATTATGAGATTAAAAAAGGTAAAATAATAATGATAATTGTTAAATTTGAAATTAATAATAATATTATTTAATTATTTTATATAAATCTAATAAACTTAGTGGTCATTTTTTTCTATAAATTTTTGTAGTTTTGTTAAAGCTATTTTGCGCATGCTAATTTTGTTTTTTTTATTTATATTCATTTCAGCCAGAGTTTTATCATATCCTTTAGGTTGAAAAATTGGATCCCAACCAAAACCAGATTTTCCAATGGGCGAAACGATTGTGCCTCTAATAGAACCTTCAAAATAGTAAATATTATTGGGATTTTTTGCGTAGCCAATAATAGTTTTAGCTCTTGCTTGATTGTTTTTTAATTTTTTAGTTAGATTAAATAAACCTTCATTTCCAATTGTTTGCATAAACCATTTAATTAGTGGTCCAGGTAACCCGTTAAGGCAATCAAAATATAAAGAAGTATCTTCAATAATAAATTCAGCTTGTTTATGTTTTAATGCTTCTTGAAGTTTAGCTTTAATTATTTTTTTAGCATCAATTTCTTGAATTTCAGGTAAGTCAATATCTAATTGTTGAACATGAGGTAAAATAGTTTTGATCTCTGTAAATTTATTTTTATTTCCTGTAATAAAGTAAATACGCATAGTATAAAAATTATTTAATTTTATCTTTTATTATTTTAAAATTATTTGAATTATTTTATTATTTATTCTATTATCTATATTTTCCTAGAATTTTTGGACAATTCTTATATTATTATTAATTATATTTATATTGATATTTTGATATCATTTTTATTTTATTGTAAAAACTAATAATTGTAAAATATGATGAAATAATACAAAGTGTTGACAAGAAAGTTTTATTTATCTATACTTTAAAAAGTTTTTTTGATGCTTATAATTTAATTAGTATCTAATATAATAAATCAACCCGTTTTTTTTAAAAATTCCTGTTTTATTTATTGTTAATAATTAGCAATGAAATAAAACTACAAAAAACGGAAGCAATTAAATAAGGAAAAAATATGAACAAGAAAAAAAACCAGCCTCTTTCAACTAAAGAAAGAAAAGATTTTGTTAGTGAAAATTTTTTTGCTAATTTTGATTTTTCTCAACTAAAAATGACTATGGAAGAAATGTTGAAAGCTGGCGTTCATTTTGGACATAAAAAATCTCGCTGTTATCCTAAAATGAACATCTATATTTTTACTACTAAAAATGGAGTAAGCATTTTTGATTTAGAGAAAACCTTAATAAAACTACAATCAGCTTTAGAATTTTTAAAAAAAGTTAAAAAAGAAAATAAACAAATTCTTTTTGTTGGTACTAAAAAACAAGCGCGTTATTTATTAAAATCAGCAGCTCAACGTTGTGAAATGCCCTATGTAAATGAACGTTGGTTAGGTGGAACTTTTACTAATTTTAAAGTAATAAAGAAAAGAGTAGATTATCTTAAAAAAGAAGAAGAAAAGCAGGAGGCGGGAGAGTTTAAAAAATATACTAAATTTGAACAAGCGCAAAAGAAAAATGAAATTGAAAAATTAGAAAGAAAAATGGGAGGAATTAAGAACATGACTGAATTACCGGGAGCAATTTTTATAGTTGACCCCAAAGAAAACGTAACAGCTATAAAAGAAGCACAAAAAGTAAAATTACCTGTAGTAGCTTTAACAGATAGTAATGTTGATCCAAGTAAAATTGATTATCCTATACCAGCCAATGATGATGCTGTTTCTTCTTTGAAACTTATGTTAGGATATGTATGTAAAACATTATTAGATGAAAAATAATAAATTGTTTTATAAAACATTAAGATATAATAAATATGTTAAAAAAAATAAAATTATTAAGAGATCAAACAGGAGCAGGAGTAGTTGATGTTAAAAAAGCTTTAGAAGAAGCGCAAGGAAATGAAGAAAAAGCTTTAGAAATTATTCGTAAAAAAGGACAAGCTAAGGCATTGAAAAAATCAACTAGAGAAGTAAAGGAGGGAATAGTGATGTCCTACGTGCATTCTAATAATAGAATTGGAGCTCTGGTAACTCTTTATTGTGAAACTGATTTTGTGGCTAGAAATGAAGAATTTAAAAATCTAGCTAGAGATATTGCTATGCATATTAGCGCAATGAATCCCTTGGTTTTGAAGCCAGAAGATATTGAAGAGAAATTACTAACTAAAGAAAAAGAGATTTGGAAAGAACAACTTAAAAATGAAAAAAAGCCAGAGGATATTATGCAAAAAATAATAGCTGGAAAAGAGAAAAAATGGAGAGAATCAAATGCGCTATTAACACAAGCATTTATTAAGGATCCAGAAAAAACTATTCAAGATCTAATTAACGAAAAAATTGGTAAAATTGGAGAAAATATCCAAATAGGTCAATTTATTCGTTATGAAATATAAATATAGTGATTAATTAATTATAATTTTAAAATTATAATTACTGTTGTTTATTAGATTTTTTTAATATGTTATATAATTATTTAGTTAATTTGTATGATAAAAAAGAGAAAGTAATTGGTCAAAGTGAAGGAGAATTTCATGAGAAAGATAAAGTGATAGTAAAAACAGAATTTGGTTTAAGTGTAGGAGTTATTTTAAAAAAAGAAAAAAACCAGAAATCTCAATATACGATTACGCGTAAAGCTACGACAAGAGATTTAGATATTTATCAAGAAAATTTGAAAAAAAGTCAAGAGATTAGAAAAATAGCCAGAGAAAAGGTTAAGGGATTAGGATTAGAAATGAAGATAATCAATGCTTATATTGGATTAGGAAGGAGCAATGTAATTATTACTTTTATTGCTGAAGGAAGAATAGATTTTAGAGAATTAGTAAGAGTTTTATCTAAAGAAATCCATCGTTCTGTGCGAATGCAACAAATTGGATCACGTGATGAAGCGCGTAATTTAGGAGGTTGTGGCGTTTGCGGAAGAGAATTATGCTGCGTTCGTTTTAGTGGAGAATTGCCAAGTATTACAACTGATATGGCGAGACAACAGCAAATAAGTCATCGTGGATCAGAAAGAATTTCTGGTGTTTGTGGCAGATTGATGTGTTGTTTATCTTATGAAGCTAGTCAATATCAGGAGATATTAAAGAATTTGCCAGAAAAATTTTCTCGGATTAAAATAAAAAACGAAGAAGGTGAAGTTATAGATGTAAATGTTCTTAAAGAAGAAATTAAAGTTAAGTTAGATAATGGAAAAATAATCAATGTAAAAAAAGAAGAACTATAATGAAATCTTATATTTATTTGATTATACCACCTATTATAATTATACTGGGTATAGCCGGGATGATTTATTTGATTGCAAAACATTCGCTAGATATTGAAAAAAAGAAAAAAGAGAGTAAAGATGAAAATCTGCAAAAAAGGACTTTGAAAGAAAAAGTTTCTGGCTTGTTTTTACGTTTCTTAGAACGTTTTACACGATGGTTTAAAATTTTTTCATTGCGTCTACATAATGTTACAGAAGGATGGCTTTCTAGAATATCGCAGAAAAGAAAAAAGTATATTGATAAGCAGAAAAAAGAATCAATAAAAATTGTAGCCAAAAAGAAACCTCGCAAGAAATTATTTAAATTTTGGAAAAAGAAAAAAGAAAAGAATATTAATAATAAAGATAAAGAAAATCTGTTGTCATTGGAGAAAAAAGAAAATAATAATGAGAATAGTGAGAAAGAAAAACAGGCAGAATATGTAAATAAAAAAAGAGAGCATAAGAAAAGATTTTTTTCTAAAAAATCTTTTTCTAAGGTTTTTTCAAAAAACGTAGTCTTAAAAACAGAAGAAAAGAAAACTAATCAAAGCAAAACTGATAATAAACAAATCAATCATAGTATAGATATAAATAAAAGTATGATTAGTCCTAGAGTAGTTCGTCCAGAAAAAAAGAGAGAAAAAAATGAACTAGAGAAAATTTTAATAGAAAGAATTGCTATGAATCCTAAAGACATAGAAGCTTATGAAAGATTAGGAAATTATTATGAAGAAATTGAAGAATGGAATGATGCAGAAGCTTGTTATGCACAAGTATTAAAATTAAGTGTAAAAAATTATAGAATAGAAATGAGATTAGAAAGGGTGCAAAGAATTATCAGAAAGTTACGTTATTAAGATGTTTAAAATTTAGTTTTATAAAGCCACCTTAGCTCAATCGGTAGAGCAACTGTTTTGTAAACAGTAGGTTGTCGGTTCAAGTCCGACAGGTGGCTCTGTAGTTTAATAAGTTTAATTTGGGTCGGTGGCAGAGTGGTCAAATGCACCTGACTGTAAATCAGGCGTCTTCGGACTTCGGCGGTTCAAATCCGTCCCGGCCCACAACTAAAGCCGTTGTAGCTCAGTTGGCAGAGCGCATCCATGGTAAGGATGAGGTCCGCGGTTCAATCCCGCGCAACGGCTCGGAAGTTTAATTGTTAATTTAATTTATTATGTCAAGAGAAAATTTAGTAAAATTAAAATGTAGTGAGTGTGGAAATATTAATTATTGGAGTAAAAGAAATAAAAAAAAGATAAAAGAAAAGTTAGAATTAAAAAAATATTGTCCTAAGTGCAAAAAGCATACCATTCACAAGGAAATAAAATAGTTTATTGAAAAGCGGGCATAGTTAAATGGTATAATGGCGGTCTCCAAAACCGCAGTTGGGAGTTCGATTCTCTCTGCCCGTGCAAAAAACTATTTATAGTAGTATTGATTTTTTTTTAAAAAACATTATAATGTTAAATTGTTTTTTAAAACACTAAGATAATAGTTTATAGTCAAATAGAATTAGTTATATTTAGTGAAAAATAATTTAGGATAATCTGAATCTTAAAAATTTCTGGCCCCATCGTCTAGTGGTTAGGACATCAGGTTTTCATCCTGAAAACAGGGGTTCGATTCCCCTTGGGGCTACATAAACTGTTGTTTTTTATAAAATAAAAATAATGATTCTTAATTCTCAGGAAACCCTTCAGTTTTTATCGCAATATGGATATTGGATTATTTTTCCATTAATGTATATTGAAGGGCCTATAGTAACTATTTTTGCTTCCATTTTAGCTTCTATTGGTATTTTTAATATTTGGATAATTTGGCTAATGTCTGTTTTTGGAGATTTATTAGCTGATATTATGTGGTATAAAATAGGCGAATATTGGGGTTTATCTTTTGCTCAAAAAATTGGTAAATATATTGGTATAACCAAGGAAAGAATTGAAAAAATGGAAAAATATTTTCAAAAACATGGAGGAAAAACAGTCTTTTTAGCAAAATCTACCACGGGTCTTTGCTTGATTACTTTTGTTTCTGCAGGTATTGTTAAGATGAAATTAAAAAAATTTATTTGGTATTCTTTGTGGGGTGGAATGGTTTGGAGCACTCTCTTGGTTATATTAGGTTATTCTTATGGTTATATGTGGCAAAAAATAGAAAAAACGATTAGTTGGACAGGTTGGTTAGTTTTTGGCTTGGCGCTAGGAACGTTTATAGTTATTAATTTAATTAAATCACATAGAGCAAAAAAAATATTTGGATCAATTTTTAATGGCATTAAACGTTCTAAATAATTTAAATGATTTATTGATTTATACTAAAAAAGTGCTACACTAACAAGGTGTAGTTTTTTATTAAAATAATTTTATGAAATTAAAATTTTTACAAAAAATTTTTGGTTCTAATGAAAGAGAATTGAAAAAAATATGGCCGCTAGTTGATAAAATAAATTCTTATGAAGAAGAATATAAAAAGTTATCTAATGAACAATTAAGAAACAAAACTAAAGAATTTCAAGAAAGAATTCAAAAAGGAGAAACATTAGATAATTTATTACCAGAAGCTTTTGCTACTGTAAAAGAAGCAGCTAGTAGGGTAATAGGAGAGCGTCCTTATAATGTCCAACTCTTAGGAGGAATAGTATTACATCAAGGAAAAATTGCGGAAATGAAAACAGGAGAAGGAAAAACACTTACATCTACTTTGCCAATTTATTTAAATGCTTTAGAAAAAAAAGGTGTGCATGTTGTTACGGTTAATGATTATTTAGCGCGACGTGATGCTAATTGGATGGGATCTATTTTTGATTTTTTAGGACTTACAACTGCTTGCATTATGCACGATAATTCTTTTCTTTATCAGCCGAACAAAGTAGATAAAAACGAAGTAACCATAGAAGAAGAGAATTTAATTCCTGTATCTAAAAAAGAAGCTTATTTAGCTGACATTACTTATGGGACAAATAATGAATTTGGATTTGATTATTTAAGAGATAATATGGTTAATAGTTTAGAACAAGTTGTTCAGCGGGAACTTAATTTTGTGATAGTAGACGAAGTAGATTCTATTTTAATTGATGAAGCAAGAACTCCTTTGATCATTTCTGCTCCCGATAATGAATCAACTAAACTATATCAACGTTTTGCTCAAATAGTTCCGCGACTCAAAGAAAAAAAAGATTATGAAGTAGATGAAAAAATGCGCACGGTAACCTTAACTCAAGCAGGAATTGATAAAGTAGAAAAAATGTTAGGAGTAGGAAATATTTATGAACCAGGTAAAATTAATTATGTTCATCATTTAGAACAATCTTTAAAAGCCGAAGTATTATTTAAACGTGAAAAAGATTATGTGGTAAAAGATGGACAAGTAATTATTGTGGATGATTTTACAGGACGTTTAATGGAAGGAAGGCGCTATAGTGAAGGGCTTCATCAAGCCATAGAAGCTAAAGAAGGTGTAACTGTTCAAAAAGAATCTCGTACCTTAGCTACAATTACTTTTCAAAACTATTTTCGTATGTACAAAAAACTTTCTGGTATGACAGGAACAGCTATGACAAGCGCTGAAGAATTTGCCAAAGTATATAAATTAGATGTGATAGAAATTCCTACTCATAAAAAAATGATAAGAAAAGATTTGCCAGATATTATTTATAAAACAGAAAAAGGAAAATTTGAAGCAATTGTGAAAAAAATAAAAGCTATTCATAAAAAGGGGCAACCTATTTTAGTGGGAACTATTGCTATTGAAAAATCAGAATATCTAAGTGAACTTCTTAGAAAAGCAGGTATTTCCCATGAGGTATTAAATGCTAAGAATCATGAAAAAGAAGCTTTAATAATTGCTAAAGCAGGAAAAAAAGGAGCAGTTACTATAGCTACTAATATGGCAGGTAGAGGAACAGATATTAAAATAGATAATGAGGCTAAAAAGGCGGGAGGACTTTATATATTAGGAACAGAGCGTCATGAAGCTAGACGAATTGATAATCAATTAAGGGGTAGAGCTGGACGTCAGGGAGATCCTGGTATTAGTCAATTTTATGTTTCTTTAGATGATGAATTAATGCGTCGTTTTGGTGGAGATAAATTGAAAAATATGATGAACAGTTTAGGTTTACCTGAAGATCAGCCTATTCAAAATAAATTAATTTCTAAAAGTATTGAAAGCGCTCAATCTAAGATAGAAGGATTTAATTTTGATATTCGTAAGCATGTTCTGGAATATGATGATGTTATGAATAAGCAAAGAGAGATAATTTATAAGCATCGGAGGGAAATTTTAAGCAAAAAAGATATAAAATCAAAGATATTAGATTATCTTAAGGAGGAGATTGAAAAAATAGTTTCTCTTTATTGTGGGGAAGAAAAATGTGAAGAGAATAAAATCTTACAAGATATTGGAAATTTTTTTTCTTTAACAGAAAAACAAAAAGAGAAAATAAAAAATTTAACAGCAAAACAAGTATTAAATTTGCCTGAAAAAATCGGTCATCTAGTGGAATACATTAACGACATTGGTAAGCAAAGGTATGGAGAAAAGGAAAAAGAAGTAGGATTAGAATTTATTAGGCAAGTGGAAAGAAGTGTAGTTTTGCAAACAATTGATATGTTGTGGATGAATCATTTAGATGAAATTGATTATTTAAAACAAGGCATTGGATTAAGAGGTTACGGACAACGTGATCCATTGGTTGAATATAAAAAGGAAGCTTATGATATGTTTTTACGTTTATTAGATAATATCCGTTTTACAATTGTTAATACTATTTTTAAATTAGCTCCCGTTGTAACAGAAACAGTAACCGAGGATGAAAATCCAAAAGAAGAGTTAAATCTCAAAGGATCCTATGATCAAATAGAACAATTTGGTGCAGTAAAAGAAATGAAAGAAAAAGCTACTACTAATCAAGAAAAAGGAAATTCTATTAAGCAACAACCTATAATTAATCCTAAGAAAATTGGAAGAAATGATCCCTGTCCTTGTGGTAGTGGAAAAAAATATAAAAAATGCTGTGGAAGGGAAACAAAATAATTTTTAAAGAAGCGTTGTCTTTGTTGACAAAAAGAATAATATATAATAGAATGAAAAATGTTTTCAATTTATTAAAAAACTTTAAATCAAATTAGAATAATATAAACTTCAAAAAATATGTTAGTTATTAGATTTTCACGCACAGGAAGAAGAAATAGAGCTCAATATAGAATAGTAGTTCAAGAAAAATCAGTAGCTCCCACTGGTCGTCATGTGGCCTTGTTAGGCAATTGGGATCCTCACATTAAAAAAGGATCTTTTCAGAAAGAAGAAATTGAAAAATGGATAGAAAAAGGAGCTCAGGTTTCTGATTCTGTTTGGAATTTGTTTATAAAGGAAGGTATCTTAAAAGGAGAAAAGAGAGCAATAAAAATTAGGCTAAAGAAAAAAGAGGAGAAAGAAAGTAAAGAAAGCCAAGAGAATAAAAGTGATAAAAATGATGAAAATAAAAAAGAAGAAACAGTGTCAGAATCAGGAGAGCAAGCGAAAGAAAAGGAAATTGAAGATAAACAGATAAACGAAACAAAGGAAGCAAGTAAAACTGAAGTGAATAAAGCAGCAAATAATAAAGCAGAAAATAAATAATTTTTATTTGACAATAGATTTAATTTGAGTATAATAGTAACAATAAAATATATTCCGCAGACAACAGGCGTTTAAATAAGAAGTAAGACCTGTCGAGGAGCAAATTAGTTTTTTGTTTTTTGTCTGCATAAATGCAGGTTTTTTATTTATAAAGCTTTAAAATATATCAAAAATATGTTAACTAGAGAGCAAAAAAAAGAAATAGTGAACAAACTAACTCAAGAAATTAAAGAAGCAAAATCAATTGTTTTTAGTAATTATAGAGGATTAAATGTAACTGATATGACAATTCTTAAAAAACAATTAAAAGAGAAGAAGTCTAATTTAAGAGTGATTAAAAAAAGTTTAGTAAATATTGCTTTAAAAAGTGCAGGTATTGAAGGTTTAGATGTAAAAAAAATGAAAGGGCAGTTAGCAATTAGTAGTTCTTTAGAAGATGAAGTTGTCGTAGCTAAAATATTAAATGATTTTGCGAAGAACAATAAAAATTTAAAAATATTAGGAGGTCTATTAGGTAGTAATATTATGACAGATAAAGAAGTTAAGGATTTAGCTAAACTTCCTTCTAAGGAAGAACTAATTGCTAAAGTTGTAGGTAGTATCAAGGCGCCTTTAAGTGGATTAGTGAATGTTTTTCAGGGTAATCAACGTAATTTAGTTTATGCTCTACAAGCTATAGTAGAGAAAAAGAAATAATTTTTTTAATATTTATTTAAATTAATTAGTTAGTGATATTAACTAGTAATAAACTAGGTATTATCATGAAAAAAATATGTCAGAAGAAAAAAAAGTAAATCAAGAAGAAAAAAAAGTAAATCAAGAAGAAAAAAAAGAGGAACAAGAAGTTGTTGTTCCTGAAAAGTTTAAAAAACTAGTAGATGAAATTGAAAAAATGAGTGTTTTGGAGCTATCAGAACTAGTTAAAATTTTAGAAGAAAAATTCGGAGTTAGCGCAGCTGCTCCTGTGGCTGTTGCTGGTGTTGCTGGTACAGGAGGAGATGATACAGCAGCTGAGGAGAAAAGTGAGTTTGATATTGAATTAACTGGAGCAGGTGATCAAAAAATTAAAGTAATTAAGGCAGTGAGAGAAATAACAGGATTAGGATTAAAAGAAGCGAAGGATTTGGTAGATGCTGCTCCTAAGGTTATTAAAGAGAAAGTAGCTAAAGAAGAAGCGGAAGAAATTAAAAAGAAATTAAGTGAAGCAGGTGCTACAGTTGAATTAAAATAGAATAAGATAGAATATTTGTAAGGTTATTTATTTTAATCTCATATTACTATTTACTAAAAAACGGCTTAGAAGCCGTTTTTTAGTAAATAGTAATAAATAATATACTTATTGTTATGTTAAGTTATTTTAATTAACAACTTTTATTTTATATTTTACTTTAGTTACAACTCCTGGTAAGGTTACCCAACCTCTGGTATCTGTATATGTTTCCCCAATAAGTGTTTTAGTTCCATTAATATAACTATAAACTTTTACCTTTTTTTTACTTTTTATCTTTTCTGTTTTTTGATTTAACATTTTTAAACGAAGAGTAAAGGTTTCATTTAAAGGAGCATCTCCAGATTTATAACTGAATTTATATTTTCCACTAGGAACATTTTTTAACTTTAAAATGTGGTTTTTATCAGTTCTTTTATAATTAACTCTAAACCAACCACTAGAATCAATATTAGCTCTTACTTTTATTCTAACTCTTCCTGGTTTTTTACTTAAATGAACGTCTTCTTTAACATCTAGCTTATAAATTGTTTCTGGATAAACAGTGCTTAATTCTAACCAGCCCTCTTTGTCGGTTTTAAATCTTCCTAAATATACTTTTTCTTTTTTATCAGTGTATCTATAAACATCTACCGGAGTGATTTTTTTAATTTTAGTTCCATCTGTATCTAACATTTTAAAACGAGCAGCTATTCTTTGTCCATTTTTTTGATCTGTATCTTTTATTACTAATTTGTATTTGGCTGGAAGAACATTTTTTACTTCCAAAACTCCTTTTTTATCAGTTTTTAAATAAAGAGTTCTAAACCAGTGTTTAATATTACTTGGTTTAGTAAAAATTTTAACTTTTACCTCGTCTGTATTATATCCCGTCATGGATATGGCTTGAGTAGAAATTGTTCCAGCTACAAATAAAACTGAAACTAACATTCCCACACCTAACTTTGTTTTTGTTTTCATACTTTTTAGAAATTATTAATTACATTTTTATTATATAATAAAAATGTAATTATGTATACACTACAAAAATTTGACATTATGTTTTACTTTAATTAAAATAAAACAAGCTTTTACAAGCTTTCAATGGTTAAATATTAATTATTAAAAAATAAAATTATGGAATATATTAATAATGAAAGTGGTATATTCCCACTTATTGGGGATAGATTTCCAGAGTTAGAAGTGCAAACTACTCATGGAAAAATTAGTTTACCTAAAGATATGAAGGGTAAATGGTTCGTTTTGTTTTCTCATCCAGCAGATTTTACTCCTGTTTGCACAACAGAATTTGTAGCTTTTAGTAAACGCTACAATAAATTTAAAAAACTTAATACAGAACTAATTGGTTTATCTATTGATCAGGTTTTTTCTCATATAAAATGGACAGAATGGATAAAGGAAAATTTAAATGAAAATATAAAATTTCCTATAATAGCTGACGATATGGGAATTGTGGCGGAAGAATTAGGAATGGTACATCCAGGAAAGGGAACTAATACAGTGCGTTCTGTTTTTATAGTAGACAATAAGGGGATAGTTAGAACAATTTTATATTATCCTCAAGAAGTTGGAAGAAATGTGGACGAAATTTTAAGAACAGTAGAAGCGTTACAAATATCTGATAAAAGTGGCATGGCCATGCCAGAAAATTGGCCTCATAACGAACTAATTAATGATGAAGTAATCATTCCTCCTGCTGATAATGAAAAGTTAGCTCAAGTACGTCGTAAGCAAAAAAATTGTTTTGACTGGTGGTTTTGCCACAAGAAGCTTAATAGGAAAAAATAGTTTTTTTATCTATTATTAGTAATAAAAACCGCTAAAATATTTAGTGGTTTTTATTATTTAAAATAAATTATTCTGTTTTATCTTTCTGGCTATTTAAATATCCATTTAAATGGATATTTAAATAGCCAGAAGAGGTTTTTAAAAAATAGATTTAATAATTATTGTATGGAATTAATTATTTCAAAGAGTAGATAATTAAAATATATAATATAAATTATATAAACTTTATTCAAAAAAATATTGGAATTATGCTTTTTAATACAAACTCTAGACAAATTTTTAAAAATAATTTATACTTTTAAAGTGAAAAAATAAAGAATGCGGGTGTCGTATAGTGGCTTATTATATCAGCCTTCCAAGCTGAGGACGAGGGTTCGATTCCCTTCACCCGCTCATTTTTCATTTTTTTAATAGAATAATTATATTAATCTTTCAAGCGAGAGTGGTTCAGTGGTAGAATGCTTCCTTGCCAAGGAAGAGGTCGCGGGTTCGATTCCCGTCTCTCGCTCCAATTAAAATGCCTGTTTTTACAGGTATTTTAATTTTAAAAAATAGTATATAATAATAAAAAATATTAATTTCATTTTTCATATGCAATTAGAAAAAAAATTTATTTTTCACAAAAATAAAAAAACAAAAACTTTTTATCAAGGAGAATCCTTAAAAAATCAAAAAAAGAAAAAAAACCAAGGAGAACGAAGAGAAAAACCGAAACTAACTAGAAGAAAATTTTTAAAAATAGCTGGAGCTAGTTTGGCTACAGGTTTAATTATAGAAAGAGAAAGGAGACTAAAAGAAATTAGAGAGAACATACAGAAGGCGAGTGATTTAACAGAGAAAAGAAAGGAAGAAAAAAATAATCAGGGTCAAAAGGATTTAAATGATAGTAAAGAATATTTAGTAAAAAATAAAAACGAAAAGCAATTATCTAGAAAAGAAAATATTTTTCAGAAAAAGGATAAACATAAAAAGTATTTAGAAAAGCCTCAAAATATAAAAGATCCTAAGGCTTGGTGTGAATTTTTTTTAGATAAATATAATGAAATATCAAGAAATTCACAAGTTTTTCCACCTACTATTTTTCAAGATAATTTTTTTATTGCAATCCAATTAACTGAATCTAATTTCCGTCCTCAAGAAAAATCAAACAAAGGAGCTATAGGTTTAATGCAGATAATGCCAAGCGCAGTAGCAGATCTTCCAGAATTTTTTTCTTTTTTAAAAAGGAAAAAACAAACTAATTATAGCGGGCCAGCTAATTTTAAAGATAAACATTATTTAGAACTAATTGAAAAAATTAGACAGATTAGTTCACAAAAACCAAATTATAACAGAGCCATCGGAAAACTTTACTTAGCTAATTTATTTTATCATTATAAAGTGGGGCAAAAAAGTTTTCAAAAGGGAGATTTAAAACAAACCTGGAAACTTTTAGCAAGCGCCTATAATCAGGGCTTTAGTAGAACGAAAAAACCTGAGATGTTTTGGACCAGAGAAGCGAAAAAATATTACAAAAAAGTTTTAAATTATATACAACGGCTAGAAAACATAGAAGAGTATATTAGTCAAAAAAATTTAAAAACTGACAATAATTATTTAAAAATGCTAATAGCGAGAGAAATGGAAATTGTACAAAAAGATAAGCAGGCTAAAAAGCGGAAGTTTGATAAATATATTTTATTAGATAAATATTTAGATTTTATTAAGCAAATTGAACAAAAAAAAGGAAGAAGTCTTACTAATCAAGAATTACAAGCAACTATTAATTCTTTTAATACTCTTAAAATAGTTTTTAATAAATCCTTAACAGAAAATGTTTGATATTTTATTCTATAATTTCTCCTTCTAAGTTCCAAATATTAGCTTGAGTTATTTTAACTGTATAGAAATTACCAACAGAATATTTTTTGTTTTTAGAAATTACTTTTACATTTTTTAAAGTGCGAGTTTTACCATAAAAGGATTCACCCCTTTTTTTATCTATTAAAATGGTTACTTTTTTGTTTAAATATTTTTGGTTATTTTTTAAACTCGTTTTTTCAAGAATTTTTTCTATTTCTTTTTCTCTTTTCTTTTTTTCTTCTAAAGTTATATTGTCTGGAAAATTCCAAGCTACTGTTCCGGGGCGAGGAGAATAACGGGAAATATAGGTCATGTCGTAATTTACTTTCTTCATTATTTCTTTAGTTTTTTGAAATTGATTTCTAGTTTCATCAGGAAATCCTACAATAATATCAGTAGTAATAGCAAAAGGGGAATGAGGTTTGTTTTTTTTGAAGCTATTTTTTATTTTTTGAATTGTTTTTAAATAATGTTGTGGAGAATATTTTCGATTCATTTTTTTTAGAACTTCATTATCTCCAGCTTGAAGAGGAAGGTGAACATACTCGCATATTTTTTGTGAGCTAGTGATAACTTTTATTAATTCATCAGACATATCTTTAGGATGAGAAGTTAAAAAACGAATCCAAAAATTTCCAGGTAAAGAATTTATTTTTTTTAGTAATTGCGCAAAATTTATTTTTTGTTTTTTATCGTAATAAGAATTAACATTTTGTCCTAATAAAAAAATTTCTTTGTAATTTTTTGCTAAAAGTTTTTTTATTTCTTGAATAATTTCTTTAGCAGGACGGGAATATTCTCTTCCTCGTGCATATGGAACAACACAATAAGTGCAAAAATTATTGCAACCCGTCATAATAGGTACATAAGCTTGAAAAAAATTAGAGTATTTAGGTGTTAAAGAAAGATAGGAAATTTTATGTGCAGTGGGATATTTTTTTGAAGAAAAAAAATCTAAAAAACTTTTTTCTTT
The DNA here is from genome assembly GCA_026985555.1 of Candidatus Moraniibacteriota bacterium. Taxonomy (GTDB): domain Bacteria; phylum Patescibacteriota; class Minisyncoccia; order Moranbacterales; family UBA9337; genus JALSQF01. Next base: position 21,987 of record JALSQF010000008.1, read on the forward strand.
CAAAGAAAAAGTTTTATGTATCCATTTTTCTAATTTATTAAAATCTTTAATATTAAAAAATAAATCCACTTGATTTTTCAATCTTTTTTGCACATCTTGACGATAAGCTAAACAACCCGTTACAACTATAAGTAGTTTTTTGTGTTGTTGTTTGAGGTTATTAATTTGTCCGTAAATTCTATCTTCTGCCATTTGGCGAACTCCACAGGTATTAAATATAATCAAATCAGCTTTATGGATATTGTTTATAAAATTAAATTGATAACTTTCTAAAAAACTAATAATTCTTTCAGAATCACTATAGTTCATTTGGCAACCAAAGGTTTGTATGGAAAAAGTAGGCATAGAATTGACAATTTATTTTAATTAAGCAATAATTTAAAATCAGTTCTTTAAAAATAATGGAAAAAAAATAAAAAATCAAGGAGAGAAAAAATGAAAGAAAAAAGAGTGGTAATTACGGGTTTGGGAATTTATTCTTCCATTGGTAATTCTTATAAAGAGTGTTTGCTTTCTTTAAAACAGGGAAAATCGGGCATTAAATTTTGTGAAGAATATGCCCAATTAAATTTACCTTCACAGGTAAGAGGAGAATTGAAAGATCCCATTAGAGCTAGAGAATTTTTAGGAAAAAATAAAATCAAGGCTAGCTTAGGAACTTTTTATGCCACGGAAGCATTACTAGATTGTCTAGATTCCGCTTTTTTAGATAGGAGCTCTGATTTTGTTAAAGAAGCCGGTATAAATATTGGAACCGGTGGCGGAGCACCTCTAGATGTTGTGAAAACAGATAAAGTGCTTCAAAAAAAAGGCGTAAAAAAAATTAGCACAGGAAGTAATTTTAAAGTGTTACCTAATAATCCTAATATTGTTTTAGGGACAATATTAGGTATGCGAGGAGGAAGTTACGGCATAACCTCTGCTTGCGCTACAGCTAGCAACTGCATTGGAGACGCTTTTTTGCGTGTTAAAATGGGTTACAATAAAATAGTTTTTGCAGGTGGTTGTGATGAAAACAATGGTTTGATAGCCGCTACTTTTTGCGCTTTGCGCGCTTTATCTACGCATTTTAATGATACTCCTAATATGGCTTCACGTCCTTATGATGCTAAAAGAGATGGTTTTGTAATGGCTGGCGGAGCTGGAGTAATAGTAGTAGAGGAGCTAGAACAAGCTTTAAAGAGAGGAGCGCCTATTTATGCGGAAATACTAGGCTATGGTTTTTCTTCAGATGGTTTTAGTTTTACAGCGCCATCCGGAGAGGGTGCTCAACGTTGCATGAAAATGGCATTAAAAAGCGCTAATTTATCAACAGACAAAATAGATTATATTAATACCCACGGGACTAGTACTCCCAAGGGTGATTTAACAGAAATAAAAGCCATTCAAGAACTTTTTTTAAGAAAGGAAAGAGAATATTCTCTAAAAATTAGTTCTACAAAAGCGTTATCTGGACACGGACTTGGTGCGGCGGGAGCGCAAGAAATTATTTTTTCTTTAATAATGATGAGAGAAAATTTTTTAGCGCCTTCTAATGTGGAAAGTTTTGATGTAGAAATAAAAAAAATGAATTTAGAAAAAATATTTCCTCAAGAAACAGAGGATTATGTTTTTGATACTTTTCTCTCTAATTCTTTCGGATTTGGAGGGAGTAACGCTTCTCTTGTTGTAAGAAAATTTTTCTAAATAAAAAAATAAGAGCTAATTTTTTATATGTTAGAAATAATATATAAAAGAAATTAGCTCTTTTCTTTTTCTTCTTTTTTGAGTTTATTTATAAAATCTAATAATTGAATAGTTTCTTGTTTTTTATCTCTATTTCTAACGGTTAAAGTACTATTTTCTTTTTCTTTTTCCCCGACAATTACTAGAAAAGGAATTTTTTGTTTTAAAGATTCACTGATTCTTTTTCCCAAACTTTCATCTTTAGAATTAGTTATAACTCGTATATCATTTTTTAGTAATTCTTTTTCTATTTTTTGAGCATAATCTTTCTGTCTTTCTGAAACAGGTAAAATAGTAACTTGAAGAGGGGATAACCAAAGCGGAAAATTTCCTCCCGTTTGTTCTAATAGAAAAGCAAAGAAACGATCAAAAGAACCCATAATAGCTCTATGAAAAATAACTGGTCTTTCCTTTTTACCTTCTTTATTTATAAATTCTAAATTAAAACGTTTTGGCATGTAAAAATCTATTTGCATGGTAGCAATAGTATCTTCTTTGCCGTTAACATTTTTTATTTGAACATCAATTTTAGGACCATAAAAAGCAGCTTCTCCTTTTTCTTCAATAAATTTTACCTTACTTTTTTGTAGAACTTCTCTGGCAATTTGAGCTGATTTTAGCCAAAGATCTTCATTTTCAATATCTCCGTATTTTTCTTTATTGTTTAAATCGGGCAAAGAAAGACGAAACCAATAATTTTTTATTTGAAAGTCATGGTAAACTTGTTGAAATAATTTAAGGGTATGAGAAATTTCTTCTTTGAGTTGATCCTGGCGACAATAAATGTGGGCATCATTTTGGGAAAAACAACGCGCGCGAATTAAACCAGTTAGGACACCAGAACGTTCAAAACGATGAATTAAACTGAAATCAGATAAACGAAGAGGAAGATCACGATAACTTCTTAATTTTCTTTTATAAATAATATGATGATGAGGACAATTCATTGGCTTGAGATAATAATTTTCTCCTTCAATATCAATGGGATTATACATATCATCTTTATAATGAGCTAAATGACCTGACTGTTTATAAAGATTTTCATGAGCTAAAATAGGAGTATAAACAAAATTATAACCATTTTTTCTCTCTAGATTATACATATAATCTTCTAATTTTTTTCTAATAAAAGCTCCTTTGGGTAACCATAAAGGTAGTCCTTTTCCAACTTCTGGAGAAATCATAAATAGTTCTAGCTCCTCTCCTAGTTTACGGTGATCTCTTTTTTTAGCTTCTTCTTGTTGTTGAAGATATTTTTTTAATTCTTTGGGAGTGGGGAAAACTACGCCATAAATTCTTTGTAATTGTTTATTTTTTTCATCTCCTTTCCAATAGGCGCCTGATATTTTTATTAGCTTAAATGCTTTCGGATTAATTTCTCCGCTAGAATCTAAATGTGGTCCGCGACAGAGATCTACAAAATTATTTAGTTTATAAAGAGAAACATTTTCTTCTGGTTCTTCTTTCTTTATTTTTTCTAAAATTTCTAATTTATAAAATTGGCGAGCTTTTTTAAAATGGCGATAAGCATTTTCCCAAGTGACTTCTTTTTTTTCAAAAGGATAATTTTTTTGGATTATTTTTTTCATTATGTTTTCTAAAAGGGAAAGATCTTCTGGTATGAGTGTGCGAGGTAAATCAAAATCATAATAAAAACCATCTTCAGTGGCTGGCCCTATTCCAAATTTAGCTTCAGGAAACATTTCTAAAACTGCAGCCGCTAAAAGATGAGCAGTGGAATGTTTTAAAATTTCGTTTTTAACTTTTTGTTGAGATTGCATAAATTTTTTTAATCAAAAAAATTATAAAATTGTTTAATTTTTAATGTAATGGCTTTAAAACAGTTATTAATATGATATATCTATTTTTAATATTAGTCTAGTTTTCTGGCTATTTAAATATCCATTTAAATGGATATTTAAATAGCCAGAAAAGATTTTCAAATAAAATTTAAATGTTTATTTTATACTTGATTATTTATTAAAAAGGTTTATAATCAAAAATGATTAAATAAAATTAAGAATAAAAATATGCAAAAAAATATTATTACATTAGTAGTAGCTTTAGTGTTAATAGCAGGATTATTTTGGGGTGTTTCTCATTTTAAATCTAATCAAACTGAAGAAAAAAATTCTTATCAAAATTATTATACTCAAAAAGCAATTCAAAAAAAAGAAGCTCAAGAAAAAAATAATTCTCAGAAAAGCGCTAATCAAGAGGTGATTCTTTATTTTGGAAAAGAATGTCCTCATTGTCATGAAGTTATTGATTATTTGAAAGAACATAAAGTATCAGAAAAAATAAAATATAGCCAAAAAGAAGTTTGGCACAATAAAGACAATCAGAAAGAAATGATGAAAAAAGTAAACGAATGTGGTTTAGATCCCCAGAAAGTAGGAGTTCCATTTTTATATGCTAAAGGAAAATGTTATATAGGAACTCCTGATGTTTTGGAATATTTTAAGAACAATCAGTAATTATTAATTATTTTAAATGAGTAAGCAAAAAGTTAATAAAAGGAAAGAAATAGATAGTTTAAATTTTTCAAATAATAATATTACTTTTCATTCTAATGGTTTTTCGGCGATTTTATTTAGTAAAGGTAAAAGAATAAATAAATTTTTTACAGAGGATTCTAAGTTATATATTACTCCTCGAGAGCAACAGCTGGAAGTAAAAGGTGTAAAAATAAATAAAGAAATCCATCAGTGGGATAGTGCTGTAAGTAGAATTATTGTTGATTATCAAGCGCAATTCGGTGTTGATTCTTTTTTATGGAAACAATGGGAAAAAAGAAAATTGTTTTTACAGGAGAACTGGAGAAAACAAAAGGAGAACTGGAGAACTTATTTAACACCACCTCGTTTTTGGGATGCAACTATAGTAGGAGCTATATTGCTAGGTATGTTTTCTATGAGTTTAATTTATAGATATTTAGGACCTAGCACCTCTGCTAATAATCAGATTTTAAACACTGAAACAATTAATTTATCTCAAAGAAAAGAAAAAAGAATTTTAAATCAAAAAAAGAAAAAAGAACAAACTATAGATTTTCAACAACAAATACAACCAAAAGTTTTAGGTGTTTATAGTGAAGAAATAGATTTTTCAGAAAAAAATAAAAACTTACAATCGGAAGAAGAATTTGTTACTAGAGTGGCTGATTATTTACAAGAAAAAGAAAAGGAAAAATTAGAAAAGAAAATAAAAAAAATGGTTAAAGGGTATCCCATAGAGGAAATGCTACCTTATATTATGACTAAAGATAGAACTACAATTGCTTTTTTGATTGGTATCGCTAAGAAAGAAAGTAACTGGGGGAAAAGAGTTCCTGTTTTAAATGGTAGTGATTGTTATAATTATTGGGGATACAGAGGAAAAAGAAGGTTGATGGGTAGTGGAGGCCATACTTGCTTTAATAGTCGGAAAGATGCAGTGGATACAGTAGCTAAAAGAATTCATTATTTAGTGAAAAATAAAAAATTAAATACACCTAGTAAAATGGTAATTTGGAAGTGTGGTAATGCTTGTCATAAACATAGTCGTTATAGCGTGAATAAATGGATTAGTGATGTGGGTATTTATTTTAACCAATTAAATCATGATTAATTAAAATGCTAACTAGAAAAATTGGAATAGATCTTGGAACAGCTAATACCTTAATATACGTATTGGGAAAAGGTATTGTAGTTAATGAGCCTTCAGTGGTGGCTGTTTCTGTAATGGAGAATAAAGTTTTAGCTGTGGGAGATAAAGCTAAAGAAATGCTAGGCAGAACGCCGGATACAATTGAAGCTTATCGTCCTTTAAAGGATGGAGCTATTGCTGATTATAGGGTAACGGAAGCAATGTTGAAATATTTTATTAACAAAGTTACAGGTAGAATTCGTTTAATTCGTCCTGATGTTTTAATTTCTGTTCCTGCCGGAATTACTTCTACAGAACAAAGGGCTGTTGTTGATGCAGCTATTAAAGCAGGAGCTAAAAATGCATACGTAATTAAAGAGCCTGTTTTAGCAGCTATTGGAGCTGGAATACCTATTCATGATGCTCAAGGAAATATGATTATAAATATTGGTGGAGGAACATCTGAAATTGCTATTATATCTTTAGGTGGGGTGGTAGCGGTTAATAGCGCGAGAGTAGGAGGAGATAAATTTGATAGGGCTATTTCTGATTATATAAAAAGGAAGTATAGTTTAGCCATAGGAGAAACTACTTCAGAACAGATTAAAAAAAATATTGGAAGCGCGTTGGCTTTAGTAAAAGATGAATATATGGATATTAAAGGAAGAGATTTAACTGGAGGTTTACCAAAAACCATTAAAATTTCTTCTAATGAGATAACAGAAGCTTTACAAGATGAATTAAGAGAAGTAATTAATGCTATAAAAAAAGTTTTACAAGAAACTCCTCCAGAATTAGCTGCTGACATTATGGACAAAGGTATGGTACTTTCAGGAGGAGGAGCTCTATTAAAAAACTTGGATAAACTAATTACTAAAACCATCGGAGTTCCTTGTTATGTAGTAGATGATCCTTTGTTATGTGTAGTAAAAGGAACAGGAAAAGCATTAAAAAACTTAGATCTTTATAAACGAGCAATTTCTAATCAAAAGTAAAAATGATTATTGGTATAGATGCTTCTAGAGCATTTTCTCTAAAAAAAACAGGAATTGAACAATATTCTTATCACATATTAAAACATTTAAAAAATATTCTTGTTGATAAAAAAGTTATTCTGTATTTAAAACCAGGTCAGGATTTATTATTAAAAAAAGATATTAATTTTAATACATTACCTCAAAATTGGGAAATTAAAATTATTTTTCGTCATTATTTTTGGACTCAAATAGGGCTTAGTTGGGAAATTTGGAAAAATTCAATAGATGTTTTATTTATTCCAGCGCACATTCTTCCTTTTTATCATCCTTCTAATAGTATTTTAACTATTCATGGTTTGGAATACGAAATAACACCTAAAAGTTATTCTTGGCTAGCGCGAGTTTATCTGCATTGGTCTTTAAAAAAATCTTCTCTGTGGGCTAAAAAAATAATAGCAGTTTCTCAAAATACAAAGAGTGATTTAATCAGTTTTTATAAAATTCCTTCTCAAAAAATTAAAGTTATTTACGAAGGATTTTCTTTGTTATCAATAAAAGACAAAAAAAATGAAAAACAACTAAAGAAAAAATTTCTAAAAAAATGGAATTTAGAAATAAATAAAAAATTTTTATTGTTTATAGGGAGAATAGAAGAAAGAAAAAATATTCTCAATATAATCAAAGCTTTTCAGAGAATAAAAAAAGAAAAAAAATTTAAAAATTTAAAATTGGTTTTGGCTGGAGGACAAGGTCATAATTATAAAAAAATAATAAAATATATTGAAAAAAGTTTATGGAATAAAGATATTATTTTAACTGGATATGTATCAGAAGAAGAAAAAAATATTCTTTACTCTTCCGCCTCTCTCTTTCTTTTTCCCTCTCTCTATGAAGGATTTGGTCTCCCAGTTTTAGAAGCGCAAGCCTTAGGAACTCCCGTAATCACCAGCAATCTTTCTTCTTTGCCAGAA
>JALSQF010000009.1 GCA_026985555.1 Candidatus Moraniibacteriota bacterium
AACATATAATGCCGATAATTATATAGTGATTGAAATTGAAGACAATGCAGGTGGAATTCCTGAAAAACACAAAGACAAAATATTTGAACCATACTTTTCAACTAAATCAAAAAATGGTACAGGTCTTGGTCTTTATATGTCTAAAATGATTATTGAAAAACATTGTAATGGAAAATTATTTTTTAAAAACACCAAAAATGGAGTTAAGTTTATTATTGAGTTAAGGGTAGATAATGAATAAAATGATTTTAGAATTAAAAGAGATATGTAAAAATATAAAATTATTATTTGTTGAAGATGAAAAAGAAGCAAGAGAAAGTATGCAATTAATATTAAAAAACTTTTTTAATGAAATGATAATAGCAAAAGATGGAGAAGAAGGAATAAAAAAATTTAATAATGATATTGATTTAATTATTACTGATATAAATATGCCAAAAATAGATGGTATTGAAATGATAAGGAGAATTAAAGAAAAAAAAAATGTCGCAATTATAATAATCTCAGCATATCAAAATATTGAATTTATGCAAAAAAGTATTGAAATTGGAGTTGATGGTTATATTTTTAAACCTGCAAATATAAATTTAATTATAAAAACTCTTTTAAAAGTTTGTAAAAATATAAAAATAAAAAAGGAAAATGAAAATTACAAAAAACATTTAGAAATATTAGTAAAACAAAAAACAGATGAAATTTTACATTTAAATAGAGAAATTATTAAAACACAAAAAGAGATTATTTTTTTACTTGGAGGAGTTGTTGAGAGTAGAAGTAAAGAGACTATAAACCATGTAAAAAGAGTAGGAATTTTCTCAGGAAAACTTGCAAGACTATATGGTCTTGATTCTTATAAAGTATTTCTAATAAAAAATGCGGCACCTCTTCATGATGTAGGAAAAATTGGAATATCAGAGAGTATTTTACACAAACCTGGAAAATTAACTAATGAAGAGTTTGAAATTATGAAAAAACATACGTTAATAGGATATGAACTCCTTAAAAATTCTAAACTTCCAATATTAAAAACAGCAGCATTAATAGCAAAAGAACATCATGAAAACTATGATGGTAGTGGATATCCTTTTGGATTAAAAGGTGAAGATATAAGTATAGAAGGAAGAATAGTAGCATTAACTGATGTATTTGATGCCTTATCTTCCAAAAGAAGTTATAAAGATGATTGGGAAATTGATAGAGTTATAGAATTTATCAAAGAAAATAGAGCTAAAAAATTTGACCCTAATTTAGTTGATTTATTCTTAGAAGATCTTAATGAATTTTTAAAAGTAAAGGAGGAATTGAAGGATGAATTTTGAAAGTATTTAATTTTGATATAACACATTCAATAGATATTGATAAAAAAATATTAGATGAGGCAAACAAAAAAGAGACGCTAATTCAAGTTTTTACCTCTCAAAAAAAAGAAAAATTAAAAGAAAAATTAAAAACTCTAAACTCTTTATTTCCTAAAGCTCATATCATAGGATGTTCAACAGATGGAGAAATATTAGATTATAAAATAACTATAAAAAAAACTATTATATCAATTGCTATTTTTGAAGATACAAAACTCAAAAGTATTTATATAAATGAAGAAGACTCTTTTAGAAATGGACTTTATTTAAACTCTTTATTAGTAAATGATGATACAAAATGTGTAATAGCCTTTGGAGATGGTATTACAATAAATGGAGAAAACTTTGTAAATGGATTTAACTCTAATAAAAAAGTCCCTCTTGCAGGAGGACTAAGCGGTCATTTAGATATTTTTAAAGAGTGTTTT
>JALSQF010000010.1 GCA_026985555.1 Candidatus Moraniibacteriota bacterium
CCTTATTCAAAGAGGAAAAGAAAATATTCAAAGATTCTCTTGGAAAAAAACTGCTCAAGCCATAGCGCAACTAATTCAAAAAGAAACTGAAAAGGATTAATTTAGAAAAGGTTTACAAAAAGGGAAATAAGTATAAAATAGAAATAGTAAAAATAATTTAAAAAATTTCATCTGATATGCGTAATAGAAAGCGAAGAAAAAAAATGTATATAGCTTGGGTAATTATTTCTATTATAGGTGTAATATCTATGGTAGGTTTTTTACTTGCTCCTTTATTGGTACATTTTTAATGTTTTATCGCATAGGTTTCAGTAGATATCTATAAGTTAATAATAAATATGCAAACTAAAAGTTTAGGTAAATCATTATTATTAACAGGAATCTTTTTTTTATCTCTTTATCTTTCTTATTTAGGGATAAAAGAATATAAAAGAAAAAAAGAAATTCAGAATCAAATAAAAGAATTACAAGAAGAAGCTTCAAGAATTCAAAATAAAAATAATAAGTTAGCTCAAGAAATAGATTATTTAAAAACAGATGATTATAAAGAACAAATAGCTAAGGAAAAGTTAAATTTAAAAAAGAAAGAAGAAAAAGTGGTAGTAATTGATGTGGAAAAAATAGAAGATGATAATACCGAAGATTCTTCTAAAAGAAAAAAACATTCTGTGAAAGAAAAAAATAATTATTTAGATAATAATAACTTAGGTCAAAAAGATAATAATGAAAATTATAAAAAATGGTGGAATTATTTTTTTAAGAACAAGAAATAAACAATGAAAAAAAGTAATCAAGTTAAGCAAGAAAAAAAACAGAAAAAAATAAAGTTAAGTAAAGTTGTAGTAAGCTTTATTATTGTATTGTTCTTTTTGTTATTTTTAGTGACAGGATTAGTTTACTATAAACAAGATAATTATTGGGTAATAAGAATTACAGATATTATTCCTTATCCTTGTGTTTTAATAAATTATACCTCTCCTATTTCTTTTAAAGAAAAGAGAGAAGATCTTCTAGCTATAAAACATTTTTATGAAAACCAGGATTTTTCTAAGATTGGATTAAGAATAGACTTTTCTACTTCAATAGGTAAGAAAAAATTAAAAATTAGAGAAAGACAATTGTTAGATAAATTAATAGAAGACAAATCTATAGAACTTTTAGCCAAGAAAAAAGGGATAAAAGTTACCGATGAAGATGTAAAACAAAATTTAGATAGAAAATTAAAAGAATATAAAAGTGAGAAGGATATTAGAAAAAAATTGAAAAAGCTATATTGTTGGACATTAAAGGATTTTGAAGAAAAAATTGTTAAACCAAGTTTATATAAAGAATATTTAGCAAAAAAAGTTGATTCGGAAATATTTAAAGAGTATAATAAAAAAGCTTTTAATAAAATTAAAAAGGCTAAAGAAGAAATTGATAAAGGAGAAAATTTTACTGATGTTTCAGCTAAATATTCTGCAAAATATGTAGCTGATAGAAAGGGAGAAATGGGTTGGTATAAACTTTATCAAATGATTCCGGCTGTAGCTAATCAAGTTGTAAATTTAACAATTGGTACTCCTAGTAAAATTATAGAAAGTGAATTAGGTTATCATATTGTTAGAATTAAAGAAACTAAAGGCGAAGGGAAAGATAAATTATTTAATATGGAACAAATTTTTGTGTCTAAGCCACTATTTTCTGATTGGTTAACGCAAGAAATGAAAAAAATGCATTACCAAATATTGGATAAAAATTTTTATTGGGATGAAAAAAAGATAAAAGTAGAATTTAAAGATAAGAATTTGCAAGAATTTGAAAAATCAATAAAAGATAAATTTCCTAATGATCCAAGTTTAATGTTATAAAAATTTTAATTTTTTAATGTAAAAAATATATGGCTAAAGCAAAAGTAGATCAAAATTTATGTATTGGTTGTAGTAGTTGTGAGGCAATGTGTCCTCAAGTTTTTCAAATGGGAGATGATGGCAAGTCTCATGTTATAGCTGACGATTGCAAAGACTGTGATTGTCAGAAAGTAGCTGAAATTTGTCCTGTTAATGCAATTAGTGTAGAAAATTTAGAAAAAATTATTTAAAATTTTTTAAAAATCAAATAAATGTAAATATTTATTTTGAGTTAATTATTTAACTATTTTTAGGATATTTAGTTTTTAAAATTTCAATATACCTAGGAATAGTTAATATAAATACTATGGAAAATTACAAAAATAAAAACAATATAAGTGAAAATCTAGATGAAAAAATAGATGATAAGGAGATATCTAATAATAGTCAACATACAGATACTATTCAAAAAAAAGAAAGGCAAAATTTTAAAGAAAGAGATAGAAAATCAGAACATTATTTTTTAGAGAAAAAAAATAAAAAAGAATTAGCAATAGGTAAAATTCTTTTAATTAGTGTAATTGTTTCAATTTTAGCCGGTGGTTTTAGCGGAGGATTGGTTTTTTTGTATGGTCATAGAATTTTTTCTTGGTTACCAAATAAATTTTCAAAAATAAACACTCTTGATAATAGAAATAAAAATGTACAAGTTAATAGCAATGAAAAAATAGTAGTTAAAGAAGAGTCAGCAATAATTGATGTGATTAAAAAATCATCTCCAGCGGTAGTTAGTATTGTTATCACTAAAGATGTTCCTAGATATCGCAATTTTTTCTATGATCCTTTTTTTGATGATTTTTTCAGTCCTTTTTATGGTAATAAACAAAATGATAAGAATAAAGAAAATCAAACAGAAAAACAAAAAGTTGGAGGAGGATCTGGATTTATTATCTCGTCAGATGGTTTAATAGTAACTAATAAGCATGTGGTAGAAGATCCGGATGCTGATTATACGGTTATTTTAAACAATAATAAAGAATATAAAGCTTCTGTTTTAGCGCGTCATCCTTATTTAGATGTGGCTATTTTAAAAATAAAAGGAAAGAATTTTCCTGTATTAAAATTAGGAGATTCAGATAAGTTAGAAGTTGGTCAAACGGCTATTGCTATAGGTAATTCTTTGGGTGAATTTGCTAACAGCGCTAGTGTAGGAATAGTATCTGGCTTAAAAAGAAATATAGTAGCTGGTTCAGGATTTGGTCAAACAGAAAAATTAAATAATATTATTCAAACAGATGCGGCTATTAATCCTGGTAACTCAGGTGGTCCTTTGTTAAATATAGCCGGAGAAGTTATAGGTATTAATGTAGCTATGGCTCAAGGAGCAGAAAATGTTGGTTTTGCTTTACCTATCAATTCTGTAAAGAAAACCATTCAACAAGTGACTAAAGAAGGAAAAATTAGTATCCCATTTTTAGGTGTTCGTTATGTTGTAGTTAATGACGAAATTCAAAAAGAAAATGGATTGCCAAATAATTATGGAGCTCTGATTTTACGTGGTAAACGTATTGGTGATTTAGCGGTTGTGCCGGGTTCTCCTGCGGATAAAGCTGGTTTAGTAGAGAATGATATAATATTGGAAATTAATGGACAAAAAGTAACAGAAAAAAATACCTTAAGTGATATTATAAATCGTTATAACGTGGGAGATGAAATAACTCTTAAAGTATGGCATAAAGGAAAAGAAAAATTAGTAAAAGTGAAATTAGAAGCTCGTAAATAATTATTATTTTTTATGGATTATCAGATAGAAACAGAAAAATTTACTGGTCCACTGGATTTACTTTTAAAATTAGTAGAAAAAAATAAATTAGATATAACTCGTCTTAGTTTAGCTAAAATAGCCGATGAATATTTAGTATTTGTTAGAGAAAAAAAGAATATTAGTTTAGTTCATTTGGCTGATTTTTTAACTATTGCTTCTCAAATTATTTTAATAAAATCTAAAGCTATTCTTCCTTCTTTGCAAATTGAAGATTCTGATGAAGAAGAATTAATTAACTTAAAGAAAAGGTTAAAAGAATATCAAGTTTTTCAACAAGTCGGAAAAAAGATAAAAGATATCTTTTCTCAAGAAAACAGAAGCTATGCTTATCAAGGATTGAGATTTAAATCAGATGAGATAATTAAAAAAAATAATTCTTCTTTAAAGCTATCCGTTTATCAACTAAAGGAAAAACTTGAAAAGGTAATAGAAGATATTCCTTTAGAAGATGATTTATCGGAAAATAAAATAAAAAAAATAATTTCATTGGAAGAAAAAATAAGTCAATTAGAAAGAAGATTAGTTCAAAAAATAAGATGTTCTTTTTCTTCTTTGATAACAAAAAAAAATAAGTCAGAAGTAGTTGTTTCCTTTTTGGCTATATTAGAAATGGCCAGAAAAGGAATTATAATTATTCAGCAAGAAGATCTTTTTCAAGAAATAAAATTAAAATTATTAAAAAAAACTAGTCGTTATTAAGTATTATGAAAGAATATCGGGATAATCAGAAAAAATTCCGTCTATTTTCCATTTTTTTAACTGAAGAACTTTCTTTTTACTATTAATTGTATAAGCGAAAACTAAAAGATTGTATTGATGGAAATATTGGATAAGATAAGGAGTAATATTTTTATAATGAATGTGAACTGAAAAAGCATTAATTTTTTTTAACTTTTTTAGATAAGCAGTTTTTTGAAAAGGAAGAAAAAATTTTCTTTTAACAAGCATTCCTATTTTAATTTCTGGCATTAAGGAATGAAAGTAGTTTAAAATAGAGAAATTAAAAGATGAAATGATAAAATTATTAATTATAATTTTATTTTGCTGAGTAAGTGTTTGTAATAAGTTAATTAAGGGTTTTATGGATTTTTTTTCTTTAATTTCTATATTGATAATAGTTTTTTTAGGAATATTATTTAAAATTTTTTCTAAAGAAAAAAAACCAAGCTTCTCTAGTTCTAGCAAGGATTTATTTTTTACAAGTCCTTTTTCTTGACTAAGACGATTTATTTTTTTATCATGAATGATTACAGGAACCCCATCTTTAGAAAGACGAACATCTAACTCTATAGCGTTAGCCTTTAAAGAAATAGCTTTTTGAAAAGATTTTAAGGTATTTTCTGGTAAATAACCACTAGCACCACGGTGAGCAATTTTATAAAACATAATTTATTTTTATATGAAAAAAAGAAAAGTAGGAAAATTATACATAATTGCTACTCCCATTGGTAATTTAAAGGATATAACTTTACGAGCTTTGGATAAATTAAAAAAAGTAGATTTAATCCTTTGTGAAGATACTCGTGTAGCAAGCAAATTATTAAACTATTATAACATAAAAAAACCTCTCTTATCTTATCATCATCACAGTAAAAAGAAAAGAAGAGAAGAAATTATTCAGAAAATCTATGCAGGTAGTTCAGTGGCCTTAATTACTGATGCAGGTACTCCTGGATTAGCTGATCCGGGCAACAAGTTAGTTGATAAAATTTACCAAGAAAAAATAAAAATAGAACCACTTCCAGGTAGTTCTGCTTTAACGACCATAATTAGTGTAGCTGGTATTAATTTACAACAGTTTGTTTTTTTAGGTTTTATTCCCCACAAAAAAGGTAGAGAAAAGTTGTTTTTAGAAATATTAGAAATGGTAAAAAAAAGACCAGTTATTTTTTATGAATCGCGTTATCGCTTATTAAAAACATTGGAAAGATTACAAAAGGAAAAAATAAATATTATTATTGGCAAAGAATTGACTAAAATGTATGAAGAAATAAAAAGAGGAACAAGCCAAGAGATTTATAATTATTATCAAAATCATTCTGAAAAGATAAAAGGAGAGTTTACTTTAATTGTTTATAAAAGTGAATAATTAATTATTTATTGAAGAGTAGTAATTAGGATTATTTTTTTATAATATTTTATTTAAATGTATTATAGTAGAAAAATTTAATAAATATATTAACAAGTTATAAGGATAATTGTAAGGTGAAATTTATTATAATACTTAAAACCATTTTTTAATCTTAAACATTATAATAGTAAAAAGGGAAATGAGCAACATAATGCCGATATGTATCCAGAAACCGTAAGGATTTTTGCCGAAAGGAATATCAGCGCTCATAGCCAATATATTAGAATAAACAGTCATAGGAAGCATAATAGCGGAAAAAATAGTTAAAACTTTCATTGTTAAATTAAGTTTATTTGATAGCAAAGAGTTATTGGTTTCTTCTAGTGATTCAATAGTTTCTTTAGCGCTTTCTAAAGAACTCCAAAGACGAATATTGGTTCCAATAAGATCTTGATAATAAGGATATAAATCCTTAGGAATGAATTTAGACTGCATTGTGGATAATGATTCTAGTATAGACCTTTGTGGTTTAAGGGTGCGGCGAAAATTAAGAATATCTCTTTTGACTATGGAAATTTCTCTTACCATTTCTTTTTCTTCACCATTAAAAACACGTTTTTCTATTTGAATAAGTTTTTTATGAATATGATCTAAACGAGGAAAGCATGAATTTAAAAGAATTTCTAGAAGATGGTAAAGTAAGTGAGCAGGTGTATCAGACATATAAAATTTTCTTTTTCCTTCACTTATTTCTAGTTTTTCTAAAAATTCAGTTAACTGATAAATTTTATGATCATGTCCGGTTATAAGATAGTTTTTCAAAATAACAATATCTAATTCTCCTGGATAAGTGGTTTTTTCTTTTTTGTCAAAAAGAGGAATGTGTAAAGTTAAAAAAATGCAATTATCATAGCTAGTAGCTTTAGGACGAATAGTGGGAGTGGCAAATTCTTCCACAGCCAAAGGATGAATATTAAAATTTTCTTGAAGATATAAAATATCATCACCAGATACATTTTCAAAATCAATCCAAGAAACTTTTTTGTTTTGAACCATTCTCATTTTTTTGTTTTTATTTAATTTTATTTTTTTACCAATTAAATTTATTATAACCTAAATATTGTTAATTGACAAAAATATTAAAAACAAGGATAATTTTAATAATTAAAAAAATGATAAAATAAGCACATAAACTTAATTATGAAAAAAGTAGTCTTAAAATTAATTAAATTTTATCAAAAAATATTTTCTTTAGATCAAGGATGGTTGGGTAAATTTTTTCATCAGCGTAGTTGTCGTTTTTATCCAACATGTTCTCAATATACTTATGAAGCTATTGATTATTATGGTTTATTACGTGGTAGCTGGTTGGGACTTAAAAGAATTATTCGTTGTCATCCTTGGAATCCAGGAGGATACGATCCTTTATTAAAAAATCATTATATTGACCAAAAGAGAAAATGATGCTAGCCTACTTATGTTTAATTAAGAATATGAATAAGTTGGATAATAAATTAAAAAATAAAATTCGTTGTCCTGTTTGTAATCAAACATATTCTTTAAGTAGCTTAACTAAATTAACGGATAGTGTTTTTAGCCGAGAAGAATTAAAACAAAGAGTTTTTTATCTTTCTTGTCAACGTTGTTTAAGTTCCTCGGTAATCTTTGTAGCTGAAAATAAAGAAGGAGTTTTAATTGCTGGAACAAATACAGATTTAAGTTTAGATGAAATATATCATTTTTCTCAAAAAGAAACGATTAGTAATGAAGATACTATAGCAGTTTATAAATTTTTTAATAATAAAAAAAATAAGAGTAACAAATAATAAATATTAATAAAATATGAACAATATAGAGAAAGAAATTAGTTTAGAAGTAAAAACCAGAGATAAAGCCAAAAAAAAGTTAAAAGAATATCGTCAGAAAGGGATTATTCCAGCTATTCTCTATGGGAAAAATATAAAGAATGTTAATCTTTGGTTAGATTTAATGAATTTTAATAAAGTATTTCAAGAAGTAGGAGAAAACACAATATTGAATTTGATTGTAGATAAGAAAAAAAGTGTTCCCGTGCTTATTCATGATATTCAGTATGATTATATTAGCAATAAACCTATTCATGTAGACTTTTTCCAAGTAAAAATGGACGAAAAAATAGAAACAGAAGTTCCTTTAGAGTTTACTGATGAAGCTCCTGCGGTTAAAGAATTAGGAGGTGTTTTAGTGGTTAATATCAATGAAATTCCAGTTCGTTGTTTGCCTTCAGATATACCTAGCAAATTTATCTTAAGCTTAAAAACATTAAAGACATTTGAGGATAGATTATTGGTTAAAGATATTAAGTTTGATAAAAACAAAGTAGAAATTTTAATGGAAGATGAAAATATTATTGCTTTAGTATCTCCACCAAGAAGCCAAGAGGAATTAGAAGCCCTTGAAGAAAAAGTAGAAGAAGATGTAACCCAAGTGAAAGAAGCAGACAAAAAAGAGGAAGTATCTGAAACAAAAGAAAATAAAAAGGAGGAATAATTTTTAAAGTCGTTCTTATTAAAAAATAAGATAGCTTTTTCAAATAATCAATTTTTATGATCTGGTTTTTTTACGGAGAAAATAATTTTTTTTCTCATCAAGAAATAAAAAAAATAAAAATAAAGTTATTTAAAAAATATCCTAGATTAGTCTTTAAGAGGTTAGAACCAGAAAATTATTCCTTTTTACAAATAAGAGAAGTATTATTGCGGAGAGGATTGTTTCAAGATCCACAACTTTTACTTTTTAAAAATTTTTTAAAAAATTTTTCTAGTGAGGAACAAAAAAAAATAATAGAATTTTTAAATAAAAACGAGGAAATATTTATTTCTAAAGAACTATTTTTAATTTTTCAAGAAGAAAAAAAGATTTCTAAAAATAATAAATTATTCCAATTATTACAAAAAAAAGCCAAAATTCAAGAATTTAAAAAACTATCTTTTCAAGAGATAAAAAAATGGATCCATAATTCTTTTCAAAAAAATAATCTTATGATTGATTCTCAATCAATTGAAAAAATTATTTTTGAAACCACAGGAGATTTATGGGAGATAAACAATGAAATTAGTAAATTGGTTAATTATTTACTAGAAACCCAAGAGAAAAAAGTTACCTTTAAAACAGTAGACTTACTTATTAATAAAAAAAATTCAGATAATATTTTCCAAGTAATAGAAGCTTTAGCTAAAAAAGAAACAAAAAAGGCACTGCTTTTGTTACATCAGCAATTAGCTTTTGGTGATAATCCTTTAAAAATATTCAGTATGTATGTTTATCAGTTTAGAACTTTATTAAAAATAGCTGATTTTTATTTTAAACATAATCATAATTATTTTGAAATAGCGCAAGCAACGGGAATAAACCCGTTTGTTGTTCAGAAGGGAATAGTAGCTTTAAAAAATTTTTCTTATCTAGAATTAAAAAATTTATATCAAAAATTTTCAAAAACAGATTATCTTATTAAAAGTGGTAAAATAGATGCGGAAGTAGCTCTAGATTTGCTAGCTACAGAAATATAGTTTTTTAAAAAATAGTAATTATTTATGAAAGTAATAATTGTATAAAAGATATTTCGGGGTCATTAAAGGGGTCATTAAAGTGGTCGTTAAAGAGAGCGAAATAATATAAGATTAAAGAAATATCAAAGATTTTTTTAGTTTTTTTGTGTTTTTTAAATTATATTTAAAATAATTTAAAAAATAAAACCACTTTTAAAATAATTAAGTGGTTTTATGTTTTTTTTATTTTTCCTTAAACAAAGGACAATTGCAGTTACTTTCATATGTTAATTGACACAATTCTTTTCTCTTTTTATTTCCCAAACAAAAAGAAAAATTACTGAAACTATGATTATCTTTAGATGATGGTTGAAAAAATTTACATTTTTTGCCATAGCAAAAAACATAACTGTTATTTTCCAACCTTACTAGGGATGTTCTGGACATTACATACCTCCTTTTTTATCTTTTTTAACTTTCTAATTCTAATCTATAAAGCCTATAAAAGCAGAACTATTTAGTTTTTTTAGAAACTAAATTTTTAACTAATTTATTAAGACGTGATTTATAACGAGCGGTTGTATTTTTTTTAAGAACTTTTTTTTGAGCAGCTTTATCAAGTGCTTGAATAGCTTTTTTAAGCCATTTTTCAGCTTCTTTTTTATTTTTATTATTAACAGCCTCGCGAGTTCTTTTAATGGCACTACGATAAATACCACGAACTTTTTTATTGCGTTCAGTTTTACGTTTAGTTACTCTAACATATTTTTGCGCTGATTTTTTAATAGGCATATTTTTTCTAATTTCTTATTCTTTATTTTACTTGATTAAACTAGCACAAAGTAGATTTTTTGGCAAGGGTGTGTTAAAATAAAATTATGATTGCTCAAATTCAAGGAACAATAGAATATATTCAAAATAATTATATAGTAGTAAATGTTAATGATATTGGTTATCAAATATTTGTAACCAATTTTACTTTGCAAAAAATTTCTTTAAAGGAAAAAATAAAATTGTATACTTTTACATATGTAAGAGAAGACACTTTAGCTTTATATGGTTTTTTAAAATTAGCTGAAAAAGAAATGTTTGAATTATTGATATCAATTTCAGGAATTGGTCCGAAAGCGGCTTTAGGAATTTTATCTATTGCAGAGCCAAAAACTATTCAAGCCGCTATTCTTAATAATGATGTTTCCATTTTAACCAAAGTGTCTGGAATAGGAAAGAAAACAGCAGAGAGGGTAATTTTAGAGTTGAAAAACAAAATTGAAAATATATCCATTGAAGATAGTGATAAAGAAAGCAAAAATATAATCGGAAATGCTGAAGCGGTAGAAGCACTTCAGGCTATGGGATATACTTCTAGTGAAGCCAGAGAAGCTTTAAGCAGTATACCTACCGACATAGAAGATGTAGGAATGAAAATTAAATTAGCTTTACAAAATTTAGGTAAAAAATAATATTTAATTTTTTGATGTGGTAGATTTTGAAAAATAAGATAATTTTATTTTTGAAATTTTTTTATGAATTTAAGAATAATAGGAATAGATCCAGGAACGGCTATAACAGGTTGGTCTATACTAGAGATTATAAATGATAAAATAAAAACAATAGCTTATGGACACATTACAACTTTTCTTCAAGACGATACAGCAGAAAGATTAAAAGAACTTTCTAATGATTTAATTAAAATTATACAAAAATATAAACCAGTAGAAGCAGCCATAGAAGATATATTTTATTTCAAAAATGCCAAAACAATTATTAAGGTTAGTCAGGCGAGAGGAGCTATACTCTTGACTTTAGAAAATTTAGGAATTAGCATAGCGGAGTATACTCCTTTACAAGTTAAACAAGCTATTAGCGGTTATGGAAGGGCAGAGAAAAAACAAGTTCAATTAATGGTTAAGAATATTTTGAATCTATCTAAAATACCGCAACCTGATGATACAGCTGATGCATTAGCAATAGCAATTTGTCACTGGCAAAGTAGAAAAATGAAATTAATAGAAAAATTAAATAATTAATTTTTAAAATTAAAAATATAGTTATGAATACATATTTTATTATTGAATACTTTGTTAAAAATGGAGTTCCTTTAGATACGGTAGTTTTAATATTGATGTTACCTATTATTGCTACACTTATTGCATTTTTCCGTCAAGTTTTCGGAGTAAAAGCTTTTGGTATTTATACTCCTTCTATTATTACTTTTGCCTTTTTAGCTATAGGTCATAATTCTCGTTGGAATGGAGTAAAATATGGAACAACTATTTTTATTGGAGTAATTTTTGTAGGTATGGTTACTCGTTTTATTTTAAAAAAGTTTCGTTTACTTTATTTGCCTCGTTTAGCTATAACTTTAAGTATAGTAGCTCTCTCCATTTTGTTGATGCTGGTTTTAGGAGGAACCTTGCACAGAACCGGATTAGCTTCTGTTTCTATTTTTCCTTTATTGATAATGATTACTATTGTAGAAAAATTTGTAGCGGCGCAAATAGAAAAAGGAACAAGAACAGCAGTTATTTTAGCGTTGGAAACATTATTTATTTCTTTGTTCGGTTATTTTGTAGCTAGTTGGGATGTTTTGATAAAAATTATTTTAAATTACCCCTGGATAATTCTTTTAACTTTTCCTCTTAATTTTATTTTAGGTAAATGGACTGGCTTAAGAGTAGTAGAGTATTGGAGATTTAAAGAAATATTAAAAAGAAATTAATTAAACATAAACAATAATGAACGTCCTTTATAATTATTGGAAAAATCGTCATAAAGTTTTAGGGATGAATTCGCGTAATCTAACTTATGTTCGTCCTCATAATTTAAAAAAAGCTATTCGTATTGCTGATAATAAATTAATGAGTAAAAAAATTTTACGCAAAGGAGGACTACCTATTCCTAAACTGATAGCTAGAATAAAAAAACATGAAGAATTAGAAAATTTTGATTGGGACAAGTTACCTTATAGTTTTGCTTTAAAACCTAATCGTGGATTAGGAGGGGAAGGAATCTTAGTTGTTTATGGCAAAAAAAAAGGACTTTCAAATACATGGATAAAAGCAGATGGTTCTTTAGTTAATGTAGAAGATATTAAAGCTCATATTCGTAATATTTTAGATGGAAATTATTCTTTATCTAATGTTCCTGATGTAGCTTTTTTTGAAGAAAGGTTGAAACTATTAAAGCTTTTTAAACCTTATGCTTTTAAAGGTATACCAGATATTAGAGTAATTGTTTACAACAAGGTTCCTGTAATGGCTATGTTACGTTTGCCTACTAAAGAATCTAAAGGAAAAGCTAATTTACAGCAGAATGGTATTGGTGTAGGTATTGATCTAGCTACAGGAGTAACAACAACGGCAGTGCAAGGAAAAAAATCTCAAATAATTGAAATTTTACCAGGAACAAGATTATCTCTTTCTGGGATCAAAATTCCTTTCTGGAGAGAAATATTAGAATTAGCAGTAAAAGCACAAATTGTTTCAGGCTTGGGATTTTTAGGAGCGGATATAGCTATTGACAGGGAAAACGGGCCTGTTTTTTTGGAACTTAATGCAAGAGCTGGGTTATCTATTCAGGTAGCTAATCTATCCGGATTAAAGGAACGTTTACAAAGAGTAGAAGGTTTAAAAATAAAAACTATTAAAAGAGGAGTTAATGTGGGAATGGATTTATTTGGAGGGGAGATAGAAGAGGAGTTAGAAGAAATATCTGGGAAAAAAGTTATAGGAGTGAAAGAGAAAATTAAAATTAAAGGACGAAACAAAAAAGAAAAAGAAGTAATGGCTAAAATTGACACAGGAGCTTATACTTCTTCCATTGACGAACAATTAGCAAGAGAATTAGGTTTTTCAAAAACATTAGATGCTTTTTATGCCATAGGGAAAAAATATGAAGATTTAAAACATTTAGACAAAAAGGAGCGTTGGAAAATATACGAAAAAGTTCCTTATCTAACTGCCACAGTAATAGTGCATTCCTCACATGGAACTAGTTATCGTCCTATTATTAAAGTTAGATTTGTTATGGATAAAAGAATTGTAACAGCTAAAATGACAGTAATTGATCGTTCTCATTTAAAGTATCCTATTATCATTGGTAGAAGAAATTTAGGAAGATTTCTAGTAGATGTTAATAAAAATTAATTTTATTTACTTTATTTATGTTAAAAAAAGAAAGATATAACAGTTTTAGCACCTGTCTTTTAGCGCGAGAAGCTAAGAAAAGAGGAATAGAAGTAGAAAAAATTTTCCCTAATACAGGATTAAGTTATCTGCTTTTAAAAAATAAAAACAAAATAGAAACAATCATTGGACAAAGAATTTCTAGTATTAGTTACAATGCTCATTTTATTTGTAAAAATAAAGAAATGACAAGATTTTTTTTAAGAAAAAATGGAATAAAAACAGTGGGAGGAAAAATGTTTTTTAAAAGTGAGTTAAGTAGAGCTTTAGAATATTTAGAAAGAATAGGATATCCTGTTGTTATTAAGCCGGTGGATGGAACATGGGGAAAAAATGTTTTTTTAAATATTAGAAATAAAAAAGAAGCAATAAAGAAAATAAAAATAATAATTAAAGAGAAGAATAAATTTTTAATAGAACAGCAATTTAAGGGGAAAGAATATAGAATATTAGCTACACGAGAAAAACTTTTAGGAATTATTCATAGAATTCCTGCTAATATTATAGGTAATGGAAAACATACTATAAAAGAATTAATTCAAATTAAAAATCAGGACAAAAGAAGAGGAGAAAAGCACGAAAAATCACTAGTAAAAATTAAAATTGACGATGAAATAAAAAATAATCTTAGGGAGCAGAAAATGAGTCTAGAAACCATTCCATTAAAAAATCAACAGATTTTTTTGAGGAAAAACTCAAACTTGTCTACAGGAGGTGATAGTCTAGATGTAACTGACGAGGCTCATCCTTATATTAAAAAATTAGCTCCTCAAGTAATAGCTAGTATTCCTGGTTTGCCTTATGCCGGTTTTGATTTTCTTATATCTGATATTAAAAATAATCCTCAAAAGGTTGGTTATGCAATAATTGAGATAAATGATTCACCTATGTTAAGTATGCATCATATTCCTTATCAAGGAAAAAAAAGAAATGTAGCTAAAGAGATAATAAGTTTAATTTTTCCCGAAAATAAGTAAATTATTTCAATAAAAATTATGATTGATATAAAAGAAGCTAACAAAATTTCTAAAACAATGATTAGTAATGCTCTAGAATTGGGATTAAAAGTAGAGAAAATTACTAATTCTAATTTTAAAGTTTCCAACGGAGAAAAAGTAATAAGATTTGTTGGAAGTATGCCAGAAACAACTAGTGCTATTGATTATCGGTTAGCTATGGATAAGTTTTTTACAAATAAAATTTTAAAAAAAATAGGTATTCCTGTTTTAGCTATGGAAAAATTTAAAGACATAGAAAGTGCCCAAAGATTTTTAAAAGAAAATCAAAAAATTGTTGTAAAACCACGTAAGGGTACACATGGAAAGGGAATAACGGTGGGAGTTACTAACAATAAACAATTACAAAAAGCGATTGCACTAGCTCAAGATAATGGAGTGGGAGAAGAAGTTACTTTAGAAAAGTATTTTTCAGGAGATGATTTTAGAATATTGGTGATTGGCAAGAAGAAGATTTTTGTTATTAATAGGGTTCCAGCTCAAGTAGTTGGTGATGGTAAAAAGAAAATTAGTGAATTAATAGATGATTTTAATCATAATTTAAAAAACTATAGTTATCCCATAGAAAAAGATAAAATTACTTTAACAGTTTTATCTTTTCAAAACAAAACACTTCAATCAATCCCTCAAAAAGGAGAAAAGATTTTTTTAAGATTTACAGCTAATGTAAAAAGTGGAGGAATGTCAATTGAAATGACAGATAAGATTAATCCTAAAACTAAAGAAAATGCTATAAAAATAGCTAAAGCTTTTAATATGGATATAGTGGGAATTGATTGGTTGTCTCCAGATATTTCTCAAGAAAAAGGTTTTTTTATTGAAATTAATGCTTATCCTGGAATTTTATTACATCATTATCCTACTCATGGAAAGTCGTATAACGTAGCTCAAGAGCTTTTAAATTATTTTTTCTTTCCTGCTAATTTTAATTAAATGAAAATAGAGAGAAAATCAACTAGCCTTATAGATAATAAAGAAAAAAATAGAATATTTAATTTTTATAAAAAATATTTTTCTCCTCATCATTGGAATAAAAAATATTTTAACCAATTTACTAAAGACAACCAAAGGCAGAGTTTAATTTTAGTAGCAGAAACTAATAGCAATAATTTAGCTGGTTTAATATTAGGAAGACGAGATAAGAACAATAAATATTTTTTTAATCTTTCAATTATTGTGGTTGATTTTAAATATAGGAAAAAAGGTATAGCTACTAAACTTATGAAAGAACTTATAAGTAATTTATCAAAAGGTAAAACAAAAAAAATAATTATTCATTTTAGAGAAAAAAACAATTTAAAAAACTTTTATCAAAAGTTTGGATTTTGTAATTTTAAAATAATTGGCAAGTATAATAACGGAGACAATAAATGTTTTATGGAATTAAAAATTGTATAAAATTAATAATTAATTTTATACAATTGTAAAAATATAATGAAAGAAAATAATAAACTTCAATTAAGTATAGCAGTTACAAGTTATAAAAATCCAGAGTTATTAAAACTCTGTTTAAAATCCATTCAAGCAAATGTTAGTTTAAATTATGAATTGATTGTTTGTGATAGTGCCACAGAAGAGGTAACTGAGATGATGATGAGAGAAGAATTCCCTCAAGTAAAGTTTTTTGGTTTTCAAAAAAATGTTGGGTTTCAAGTGTTAGTTAATAAGGCAATTTCTGTTGCTAGAGCGAATTATATTTTACTTTTAAACGGAGATATTTTAGTTAGGAAAAATTCTGTTGAAAAATTATTAGAATTTATACAAAAAGAGAAAAAAGTTGGATTAGTAGGTCCTAAATTATTAAATTTTAATGAAAAATTTCAGCCTTCCTGTTTTCGTTTTTATCGTCCTTTAACTATTGTTTATCGTAGAACAATTTTAGGAAAATTACCTTGGGCTAAAAAACATTTAAATTGGTTTCTGATGAAAGATTATGATCACAAAAAAACAAAAGAAGTTGATTGGATTCAAGGATCAGCAATGTTAATAAGAAAAGAAGCTTTGGATAAGGTAGGACCAATGGATAAAAGATTTTTTATGTATATGGAAGACGTGGATTGGTGTAGAAGATTTTGGAAAAAGGGTTTTAGTGTTGTTTATTATCCTCAATCAATTATGCATCATTATCATGGTCAAGGAAGCGCTCGTGGCGGATTTTTTCGTTCACTTTTTAGAAAGTTAACCTGGATTCATATCATAAGCGCTGTTAAATATTTTTGGAAATATAAGGGAGAAAAAAATCCTCATTAATAATTTTATTTAATTTATTTTACTTTTGTGGTAATATAAATTTGCTTTTAATATTTTAAAATAGAATAAAAAATAATGGAAATAAATAATAAAAGAGATCAGAAAGAAACAGAAAAACATTCAAATTTTCAAAAAAACAAGATTAATTTATGGAAATGGATAATTATTTTAATTTTATTCTTGTTAGTTTACAAGGCGGGAGTTTATAATGGAAAAAAGCAAAGTTCAAATGTAATTTATGGTCCAGTTCCTTTTAAGCAAGCAGAAGTAAAAAATAAAAATGTAAAAAATAATCAGGTAGATTTCTCTTTATTTTGGGATGCTTGGGCTTTATTGAAAGAAAAGTATGTGGATGCCGATGAACTAGATGCTAATCAAATGGTTTATGATTCTATAAAAGGTATGTTGGCGGTAACAAAAGATCCTTATACTATTTTTTTAGATCCCAAAGAAAATAAAGAGTTTAATCAGGAAATAGAAGGAACCTTTGAAGGTATTGGAGCAGAAGTTGGAATTAAAAAAGGCATACTTACTATCATTGCTCCTTTGCATGGTTCTCCTGCAGAAAAGGCTGGATTGAGAGCGGGAGATAAGGTTATAAAAATTAATGGTCAAGATATTAGTAACATATCAATAGATGAGGCAGTAAAAAAAATGAGAGGCCCCAAAGGAACTAAGTTAGAACTAACTATTTTTCGTAACGATGGAACAGAAAAAACCAGAGACATTGTAATTACAAGAGGAGTCATTAATGTTGCTAGCGTGAGAGAAAAAATAAAAGAAATAGATGGAAAAAAAATAGAATATTTTGACATTTCTCGTTTTGGAGAGACTACAGCTAAAGATTTTCTCAAACTAGCTCGTAATATTTCTCAAAAAAATATTTCTGGGATTATTATAGATTTACGCAATAATCCAGGAGGGTATTTGGATCAAGCAGTAGAATTAGCTAGTCAGATGTTACCTAAGGAAAAAGTAGTAGTTATTGAAGAAGATGGCGACAAAAAACAAAAAAGGATTTATTCTCGCGGAGGAGATTATTTAAGTTCTTATAAAACAGTAATTTTAATCAATAAGGGAAGCGCTAGCGCATCAGAAATTTTAGCTGGAGCCTTAAAAGATAATCGTAACAATGTTACACTAGTGGGAGAAACATCTTATGGAAAAGGATCTGTTCAAGAACTTATTCCTATGAAACATAACACGGCTTTAAAAGTTACTGTAGCAAAATGGCTAACGCCCAAAGGAAAACAAATAAATAAAAAAGGCATAAAACCAGACATAGAGATAGAACTAACGGAAGATGATTTTAACAATGATCGTGATCCTCAATTAGATAAAGCTTTAGAGTTATTTAAATAAATATAAAAAATAAATCTATGTTAGATAATCAAAAAAAAGTTATAGCTGTTTCTATTGGAGGAGGAATAGTTAATGTTTTTTTATCATTTATTAAAATTTTAGTTGGTTTAAAAACAATTAGTCAAGCATTAATTGCTGAAGGAATACATTCCTTATCTGATGTGATAGTTTCATTAGTTACTTATTTTAGTATTAAAAAAGCTCAAAAAGAAGCTAATAAAAATGACTATTTATACAATTATGAAAAATATGAAAGTGTAGCTAGTCTTTTGATAGCTTTAATATTAATTTTAACAGGATTATTTATTGTTAAAGACGCTCTATGGAGTTTTTGGACTCATCAGTCTTTAGCGTATTTTACGTGGTGGGGAATTATAATTATGTCTGTAAGTTTAATTTTGAATTTAATTACTTTTCGTTTGAAAATTTATTTTGGAAAAAAGTATTCTTCATTAGCCTTAGTAGCTGATGGACAACATGATAAAATGGATGTTTTAGTTTCTTTGGGTGTATTAGCAGGTTTATTTTTTGTAAAAATTTTTCCGCAAGCCGATTTAATAATTTCTTTTTTAATCGGTCTATATATTATATTAGAATCTTATGAGTTAGCTAGAACATCCATTGATGGATTAATGGATGCTTCTAATCCTGAATTAGAAGAAAAAATAAAAGAATTTTTAAAGCAAGAAAGTATTGAGTTTACTAAGCTAAGAACACGTCGTTTAGGAAGTAAAAATGCTGTTAATATAGAAATATTATTGTCGTCTGATTTAAATATGGATCAAGTTACCAAAAGAATAAAGGAAATAGAAATAAAAATTAAGGATAATTTTAAAGAAATAAGGCAAGTGATAATTCAGGTAAAATCACACTCGGTCAAGGATTATTATATATGTTCTCCTTGGGGTTCAGGATATCGTTTTCAGAAAAAAATAAGGGAGAAACAAATAAGTTCTGAGGATGTCAGTAAGAAAAAAAATTCATGGATAAGATGCGTTATTCCATTGGATGGAAACGAAGTTAATTTTAAAGACTTTGGTTCAAAAAAGTTTTTAGTGATTGATTTAGATAAAGAAAGTAAAAAACTTTTACAAAAAAGAAAAGTTGACAATCCTTTTTGGGAAGAAAAAAGAGGACATGGTATTCAATTTGTTCGGTGGATAAAAGCAGATAAAGTAATAACTGGCCATATTGGCCCTAACGCAGAAAAAAATTTGTCAGCTATGGGCGTAGAATTAATTAAGGTTTCTTTAGGAACTAAACTAGAAGATG
Organism: Candidatus Moraniibacteriota bacterium; assembly: GCA_026985555.1. Classification (GTDB taxonomy): domain Bacteria; phylum Patescibacteriota; class Minisyncoccia; order Moranbacterales; family UBA9337; genus JALSQF01. The sequence goes on from JALSQF010000010.1 coordinate 19,340, forward strand.
TTTTGGAAAAATTTTGTTGAAATAAATTATGTTTTGTTAATTAAAGAGAGCCTGCGATCGGAATTGAACCGATAACCTACGGTTTACGATACCGTTGCTCTACCAATTGAGCTACGCAGGCATATATTGTTACTACGATTAGCTATAATAATACATAATATGTTATAATTATTATATATTATTATAATATAATAATATAATAGCAAAATTTTTTATTGCGTAAAGTAATTTATTTACAATAATATTTTATGAGAATTGTATTAACAGGAGGAGGAACAGGAGGACATATTTTCCCTCTTCAGGCTATAGCGCGAAAACTTAAAAAGAAATATCCTCAAGTAGAATTATATTTTGTTGGTCCTTCCAGTAATTTAATAAAAAAAATAGTAGCAGAAGAAAACATAAAGGCTTATTATATTTCTTCAGGTAAAATAAGAAGATATTTTTCCTGGTTAAATTTTTTAGATATATTTCGTTTTTTGTGGGGATTGCTTGAGGCGCAAATTATTTTATTAAAAATAATGCCTGATGTTATTTTTTCAAAAGGAGGATACGGAGCTGTTCCTGTAGTTTTAATTGGGTGGGTTTATCGTATTCCTATTTTATCTCATGAATCTGATGCTATACCAGGATTATCTAATCGTATTTTGGGAAAATTTTCTCGCTATATAGCAGTTTCTTATCCTTTAGCAAAAAAATATTTTAGGGAAAAGAAAACATTAATAACGGGTAATCCGATTCGTCAGGAAATTTTACAAGCAACAAAAGAAGAAGCCTATCAATATTTTAATTTTAATGATACAAAACCAATTATTCTTGTGTTAGGCGGTAGTCAAGGAGCTCAGATTATTAACAGTGTTATTGTTAAAATTTTACCACAACTAATAAATCGTTTTCAAATTATACATCAAACGGGTTCAAATAATCTAGAAACAGTTAAACAACAAGTAGCTCATCAAGGAATAAAAATTGGCAGAGATAAACAATATTGGATAAAAGGATTTTTAAATGCACATGAAATGGCAATGGCATTGTCTTTGGCAGATTTAGTTATTAGTCGTGCAGGAGCAAATGCTATATCTGAAATAGCGGCTTGGAAGAAGGTAACTATACTAATTCCATTAATGTCTTCTGCTAATAATCATCAAAGAATGAATGCTTATTCTCTAGCTAAAGTTGGAGGTGCTTTAGTGCTAGAAGAAAATAATTTAGGAGAGCATATTTTAATGCGAAAAATAGAAAAATTACTTAATGATCTTGAGCTAAGAGATAGAATGAAAAGAAATATAGCTACCTTTTATCATCCAGATGCAAGTGATAAGATAATTGAAGGAATAAGAGCGTTAATTGAAATATAATATAATTTATATAATGAATAATAAATTTGTGTTATAATTTTTTTAAAGATTTAAAAAATAAACTATGGCTCAATCGTATGGATTAGGAAGAGGACTTTCTTCATTAATTCCTCAAAAAAATAAGAAAAAAAAGAAACCAAACAAAGAAGTATTTTCTTCTTCTGATTTTATTCGTCAGAATTATTCAAAAGATTCTGTTTCTAGTCAAAGCAAAAAGATTAGTGATGATTTGGACAATTTTTCACAAGAAGATATGTTTATGGAAAAAGAAAAAAATCAGATAATGGAAATAGATATTAATAAAATAGTAGCTAACCCATATCAACCTCGTTCAGCTTTTGATCAAAACAAATTAACTGAATTAGCTAATTCCATTAAAGAGCATGGCATAATTCAACCTTTAGTAGTAGTGAAGAAGGGAAATAAGTACGAGTTAGTAGCTGGAGAGAGAAGATGGCGAGCTGCTCAATTAGTTGATCTTAAAAAAGTTCCTGTTGTTATGCGAAAAGATTTTGATAATGAAAAGGAAAAATTAGAATTAGCTGTAGTTGAGAACATACAGAGACATGACTTAAATCCCATTGAAGAAGCAAAAGCTTATAATAATTTAGCTCAACAATTTAAATTAAGCCAGGATGAAATAGCTAAAAAAATGGGAAAGAGTAGGAGTGTGATAGCCAATAAAATTCGCTTGCTCTCTCTTCCTATTCAAGCGCAAAACGCTTTAATTGAAAACAAAATTAGTGAGGGACATGCCAAAGTAATATTAACATTAGAAAATTTAGAAAAACAACTAGCTTTGTTGGATTTAATTGTGACTCAAAAATTAACAGTAAGAGAAGCAGAAAATAAGGCTAAGAAAATTTCGGGTAAAATCCAAAAAAACAGAGTAAAGGAATTTGATCCAGAGTTAGAAGAAATATCTCAGAAATTAAGCGAATTTTTAGATACCAAAGTGGAAATAAAAAAGGAAGGAACAAAGGGTAAAATTGTTGTAGAATATTATTCTGAAGAAGATCTAGATAATATTATAAGAAAATTTTTAAGCAAAGAATAAAATAAGTAAATAGTTTAAATTTTTAAAAATAAAAATATGATATATATATTAGGTCATAAAAATCCTGATACGGATTCAGTTTCTAGTGTTATTGCTTATAGTGATTTTTTAAAAAAAGAAGGAAAAAATGCAGAGCCAATAACATTGGGAAAAATAAATAATGAGACTAAATTTGTTTTAGATTATTTTGGAATAAAAATTCCAGAAATAAAAACAGAACTACCTCAAAATGCAGAAGTGATTTTATTAGACCACAATGAAAAAAAACAAAGTATTGATAATTTGGATGATTTAAATTTAATTGAAGTTATTGATCATCATAAAATCAATTTAAAAACAGAAAAACCTATTAACGTTTGCATAAAACCGTTAGGATCCTCTTGCACTTTAATAGCAGAAAAATTTCTAGAAAAAAATATTGATATTTCTTCTCAAATAGCAGGTTTGTTAATAGCGGGGATAATTTCTGATACATTATTTTTTCGTTCCCCCACCACAACAGAAAAAGATAAAGATATATTAAAAAAACTTAATAAAATAGCTAAAATAGAAAATCTAGAAGAATTTAGTTTAAATATGTTTCAGGCTAAAAGTGATTTGGGAAATATTAAAGTGGAAGATTTAATTCAATTAGATTATAAAGAATTTGATTTTAACGGACATCGTTGGGGTATTGGAGTAATGGAAACAACTAATAAGCAATATGCTTTAGAACGCAAAAAAGAAATCAAAGAAAAGTTAAAGCTACTTAAAAAAAGAAACAATTTAGAAGGAGTTATTTTTACTATAATAGATATATTAGAGGAAAAAAGCTGGACTATATTAGCAGAAGAAAATGAAAAAAACGTTTTTCAGAAAGTTTTTTCTGCTGTTGATGAAGAGGGATTGTTGTTTGTAGATAAGTTAGTTTCTCGCAAAAAACAAATTGTTCCTAAATTAGAAGATTATTTTCGATCTAAATAGTTAATTTTGGGTTATTATGGATTTGGAATTTTTAAATGATATAATCATTGAACTGAAGAAATTTTATTTTTCAGATTTTATGTTATGGATAAAGTTTTTCTTAGGGGTTTATACAATAATTTTATTAATAGATTTAATTTTATTGTTAATTTTACAATTACCAGATAGTTGGATAATTAATAAAAGAGGAGCAAATATTAAAATTCCAGGAAGCAAAGAGATTAAAAAAAGATGGTTAAAAATAGAAGAATATTTACAAGATCAGAATGAATCCTTTTGGAAAATTGCCATATTAGAAGCTGATAAACTGGTTAACGATGTTTTGTCAGGTTTTGGATATCAAGGTAAAAATTTAGGTGAAAAGCTGGCTAATAGTAATGCTAGTCAAATAGAGTATTATGAAGAGTTAAAAAAATCTCACCAAGTGCGTAATCAAATAATTAAAGAAAAAGATTTTTTCTTAAACAACAAAGAAGCCAAAAAAATAATTGATGTTTATAAAAAATATTTAGAAACAGTTAATTTATTAAATTATTAATTATTATGTTAGATCCTAAGTATATACGTAAAAATGTAACTTTAGTTAAGGAGGGAATAAGAAAAAAAAGAATTCAATTAGATTTGGATTATTGGTTAGAATTAGATAAAAAAAGAAGGAAACAACAGAAAAAAATTGATGAGAGTAAACATCAGCAAAAAATTACTTCTCAAAACTTAAAAAACATAGAAGATAATCAAGAAAAACAAAAGTTAATCCAAAAAACAAAAAAAAATAAAATAAAAATAAAAAAGCTACAAAAAGAATTAGATAAAATAGAAAAAGAATGGAAGAGTATTTTAATGGAAATTCCTAATCCTCCATCTCCTGATATGCCAGAAGGAAAAGATGAAAGTGAAAATGTAACTGTAAAAGAATGGGGAGAAAAAACTAAATTTAATTTTGTTCCGCAGGATCATATGTCCTTAGGAAAAAAATTAGATTTAATTGATATAGAAAAGGCAGCTCAAGTTTCAGGATCACGTTTTTATTATTTAAAAAATGAAGCTGTTTTATTGCAAATGGCTCTAATAAATTTTGTTTTTAATACATTAACGGATGAGAATATTATTCAGAAAATTATTCAAGAAAAGAAACTTCAGCTTTCTTCAAAGCCGTTCATACCTATGATTCCTCCTGTAATGATAAGAAATGAAGTTCAAGAGAAAATACATAGGGTTTTTGGAGATCAAACTTATAAACTACCAGAAGACAAACTTAATTTAGTAGCTAGCGCGGAGCATACCATGGCGCCTTATTATATGAATGAAATCATCAATGAAAGTGACTTACCCTTACGTTACATTGGCTATTCAACAGCTTTTCGTAGAGAAGCAGGAACTTATGGAAAGGATATGGGTGGAATTTTACGTACCCATCAGTTTGATAAACTAGAAATGGAATCTTTTACTACAGCTGAAACAGGAATTGAGGAACAGAAATTTATAGTGGCTTTGCAAGAATATTTAGTGCAACAATTAGGAATTCCTTATAGATTAGTGCATGTTTGTACGGGAGATACAGGAAAACCGGATTATGATCAATATGATATTGAATGTTGGATACCTAGTCAAAATAAATATAGAGAAACACATACTTCTGATTATATGACAGATTATCAAACTAGAGGTATAAGATCTTACTATAAAACAAAAGAGGGAGAAAAAAAATTGTTACATACTAATGATGCCACAGCTTTTGCTATTGGTAGAATATTAATAGCAATTTTAGAAAATAATCAGCAAAAAGATGGTTCAATTGTTGTTCCTAAAGTTTTACAATCATGGTTAAATGGAAAAAAAATAATTCAATAAGTATTTGCAAATGATTAATTTATTTATTTTATTTTTATTAATAGCTTATATTTTTATTTTTTTTAATTTAGCTTTTTTATCGCTATCGTATTTATGGTTTTTGTTTTTCAATTTTCTTTATATTTCTTTATTTATAGCTATGGCTTGGTTACTTTATTTTTTGAATTTAAATAATAAATCTAAACCACAGAAAAATAAAACAAACTCTAAAAAAAAGAAAAAAGAAAAAAAATTAGTTTTAAAAACAAAAAAAATCATTTCATTTTATAATAATGGCAATAGAAAAAATAAAAACTTGGGAGATAGATTAGCTGATAAAATAACAGCTATTCTAGGAAGTTGGAGCTTTATTGTTGTGCAAACGATAATTTTGTTATTATGGATGGGATTGAATTTATTTGCTTGGGTGAAACATTGGGATCCTTACCCCTTTATTTTACTTAATTTAGCATTGAGTTTTCAAGCCGCTTATAGCGCTCCAATTATTATGATGAGTCAAAATAGGATGACAGAACATGATAGAAAACGTTTAGAAATAGATTTGGCTATTACAAGAAAAAATGATAGGGCTATTAGTAAAATACAATCTCAGTTAAATAGAATTGAGAGAAATATAAGAACAATGAAAAACAATAACAACAATAATAAGATTAATTAATTTTTTTATAAATATATGATTCTTTCTGATAAAGATATAATTAAAAACATAAAAAAGAAAGAAATAATAATTTCTCCTTTCAAAAAAGAAAACATTCAACCAGCTAGTGTAGATCTTCATTTAGACAAAGAATTTTTAATTTTTAATTTAAATGAAAATACTGTTATAGATGTAAAAAAACCAGTGAGAAATTTAATGCGAAAAATAGAAATTTCTGATAGGCAACCTTTTGTTTTGCATCCCAAAGAATTTGTTTTAGCTTTAGTTTATGAAGAGACAGGGGTGTCTAAAAATTTCGTAGGAAGATTAGAAGGAAAAAGTTCTTTAGGTAGATTGGGATTAATAATTCATACGACAGCTGGATATTTAGATCCAGGAAATTCTCTAAAAATGACATTGGAATTGTTTAATGCAGGCACTCTTCCTATAAAACTTTATTACAAGATGCCCATCGCCCAAATGGCTTTTGAAAAACTTTCTTCTTCATCTCAAAGTCCTTATGGTAGCAAAGGATTAAATAGTAAATATTATAAAGATAAGCATGTTCAAGCATCTAGTATGCATAAAAATTTTTAAAGAAAACAAATTTTTTATGTTATAATAAAATAAAGAGGTTAAAAAAATATTTTAAATTAAAAAATATGAATAAAAAAATAGTTATTATAGAAGATGACAAGATGATAAGAGAAATGATTGCAGAATATTTGGAAAAAAAGAATTTTGAAGTAAAGGTTAGTAATAACGGAGTGGATGGACTGCGTTTAATAAAAGAAATAAAACCTGATTTAATTATTCTAGATTTAATTCTTCCAGAAAAAGATGGTTATACTTTACTAGAAGAAAAAAAAGAAGACGATGAAATAAAAAATATTCCTGTATTATTATTAAGTAATCTAACTGATTCATCTGCATTGGATAAAGCAATGGGATTAGGAATTACATACCACATGCTAAAAAGTAACCATGAACTTTCAGAAATTACAGATAAAATCAATTCAATTTTAAATTAAATATTTTAAAATCCAACAAAAAACAAAAATAATTTAAATTTAATGGTAATTAAAAATAAACAATTAAAGAATTTTCTTGCAGATACAGGATTGGTAGATATTAAGAAGCTCAACGAAGCGTTAAAAGAAGCTGAAAAATCTAAACAACCATTGGGAGATATATTGTTAAAGCAAAAACTTATTACTAATACAGAACTAAAAAAAGTAATGGCCTATATTTATGGCATTCCTTTTGTTGATTTAACTAAAGAAAAAATTCCTAAAGATATTCTTCAAATAATTCCTCAGCCAGTGGCAAAAAAATATAATGTAGTAGCTTTTAAAAAAATAAAAGATGAATTAAGTGTGGCCATGTTAGATCCGGATGATTTACAAACAATAGACTTTATTAAGAAAAAAAGTGGTTTAAAAATAATTCCTTGTTTATCTACGGAAGAAAGTATCAATGCTGTTTTAAGACAATATGAAAAAAGTTTGGAAGCTGAATTTGGTGATATGATTAGTAAAGAGGAAACAGAAGAATTAACTAAAGGTGTTAAAGAAGGAGAAAATGAAAAACAAAATGCTAGTAAAAAAGACTTAGAAGAAATTGCTGAAGATGTTCCGGTAGTAAAAATAGTAGATACACTGCTAAAACATGCTATTTTGGAATCAGTAAGTGATATTCATATTGAACCAGGAGAAAAGGAAGTGATTGTAAGATTTCGTATAGATGGAATATTGCATGATGCTATGATTTTGCCTAAGAAATTAGCGGCTGGTATCGTAGCTCGTGTTAAAGTTTTATCTAATTTAAAATTAGATGAACATCGTTTACCTCAAGATGGACGTTTTAAAATTCAAAAAGATGAATATAAAATTTCTTTCCGTGTCAGTATTTTACCTGTATTTGATGGGGAGAAAATAGTAATGCGTTTATTGGATGAATCTTCTAAAGGTTTAACTTTGGAACAAATGGGAATAGAAGGGAAAATGCTAGAATTAGTTCACAGAGAAATAAAACGTCCTAATGGAATTATATTGATTACTGGTCCAACTGGTTCAGGTAAAACGACTACTTTGTATACTATTTTAGATATTTTAAATACTCCAGAAGTTAATATTAGTACAGTGGAGGACCCTGTTGAGTATAGGATGGCGAGAATTAATCAAACTCAAGTTAAAGCAAAAATAGGAATGACTTTTGCGGCTGCTTTGAGATCATTGCTACGTCAAGATCCAGACATCATAATGGTGGGGGAAATTAGAGATAAAGAAACCTTAGAAATTGCTTTACATGCTGCTATGACAGGCCACATGGTGTTATCCACTTTACATACAAATAGCGCAGCTGCTTCTCTGCCTAGAATGTTAGATATGGGAGCAGAACCATTTTTGATTGCATCTTCAGTAAACTTAATTGTAGCGCAACGTTTAGTAAGGAGAATTTGTAATGATTGTAAAGAAAAATATAATTTATCAGAAAAAGAAGTAGAAAATCTAAATAAATCTTTTAAGTTAGATGAGATTTTTGATTTTTTAAAAAACAACAAAGAAACAAAAAAATATTTAAAAGGAAAAAAATCTTGGACAGAGGTTGATTTTTATAGACCTAAAAAAAATTGTCCTGATTGTAGCGGAGGATATAAGGGTAGAGTAGGTATCTATGAAATGTTAAAAGTAGATGATGACATTAAAAAATTGGTTCAAGAAAGCGCAAGTACAGAAGAAATAGAAGAAAAGGCCAAAGAGAACGGAATGATTACTTTAGCAGAAGATGGTTTTGTTAAAATAATCAAAGGGATAACAACTATAGAAGAAGTATTAAGAGTTACAGCCGAATAAATTTTGATTGTTTCATTTTTTTAAATGACTTCTCATTTTTTTAAGTAGCTCTATATCTTGTTTAATTTTATCGTACCTAGTTTCTAGAATCATATTAATCTTTTGTTTGTGGGCAAATCTAACAATATTTTGAAAAGCTTTTTTTCCTATTTTTCCTTCTCCTATATGAGCATGACGATCTATATGACTACCACAATCTGACAAGCTATCATTAGCGTGGATTACTTTTATTTTATTTAATTCTACTTCCTGTTTAATTTTAGAGAGTGTTTTTTTCCAATCTTTCCAATTGTATCCTGAAGCAAATGAATGTTGAGTATCTAAACAGATGCCACCTAAAGCTGAGTGATTAACTTTTTCTAAAATATAGTTAAGCTCTGAAAATCTATCTCCTATGATAGAACCTGATCCAGCAGTATTTTCTAAAAGCAGTTGTGCTTTTCCCTTATAATTTTTTAATGTTTTTTGAAGCATTTCAATTGTTTTTTTTATACCCTTTTTTTCTCCTAAATCTTTAGTAGAACCTAAGTGAGTAATGACATATTTTATTTTTAATGAATTAGCTATAGCTAATTCTTCTTGAATAGTTTTTAATGATCCATAACGAATGCGATTATTACTAGAAGCAAAATTTATATAATAAGGGGAATGAATGTAAGTATCTCTTATATTATATTTAATAACGTTTCTTTTAAATTTATTAGCGATTTCAGAATTTATTTCTCTTTTTTTTCCTCCCTGAGGAGAACGAGAAAAAATTTGCATTATTTCAGCACCTATTTCAGCTGCACGTTGAGGAGCTTTTTCTATGCCACCAGCAATAGAAATATGGCAACCAATATATGGATAAAAAGAGTTAGATTTCTTTTTCATATTTATTGTTGTTAATTCTATTTAAATAATTTTCCACTGATTATTTTTTTCTAAAATTCTTCCTTTAATAGTAAAGCCACTAGCTAATTTATGACCTCCTCCTCCTAGTTTATGAGCAATAGCAGAAACATCTATGCCTTTATATTCTTCACTGCGTAAACTTCCTTTTATAGTGAAATCGTCTTTTTGAGTTAATACTAAGGAAAAACGAGTTCCAGGTATAGTGTTTAAAATAGAAGCTATTTCTCCAATATCTTCTGCCTTAGCTTTACATTCTTTTAAATCAGCTTGAGTAATAACGGTTGTAATCATTTTATTTTTAGGATTAATTTGAGCTTTATCAAAAGCGCGTCCCCAGAGTTTTAAAGTAGAAATCTTTTTGTTAGCAAAAGTTGAATTAATAATTTTAGGCAAAGACGCCCCTCTCCTAATCAATTCTGCTACTGCAGACATAACTTTTGCGGTGGTATTGGTATGTTGTAGATTTCCCGTATCACCTAAAATTCCTGTTAAAATTAAAGAAGCTATTTGCGGTGTTATGGGGGCATGTACAAAGGTTAGAAAATCAAAAACTATTTCACAAGCAGAGGAATAGGAAGCATCAACTATATTAATATCTTCCTGAATAGAAATGTCAGGATGATGATCAATAATAACAGTAACTGTATTTTGAGGCAGTTTGTTTTTAATTCTATTAAATCCACGTTCAACACTATCGCAAGCAATAACTGCCTCGTATTGATTAAAATCTATTTTATCAGCTGGTAATAATTCTTTTGGTTTAATTGTTTTTTGCAGATAATTAGGCAAGGGAGTAAAACAAGCTACATCAGCTTTTTTATTTAATCCTTCTAGGTAATATTTTAAAGCAAAATTACTTCCTATAGCATCACCATCTGGATCATCATGAGCGAAAAGAAGAATATGAGAAGCTTTTTTGATTACATATTGAAGCGTTTTGAATTCTGATTGAAATTTCATAAAACATTTAACATTTTATTTTATAGCAGTGCTAGTTTAGTTTAAATTAGTTAAACGAAAAGTTGTTTAATTTTTTTAGTTTTTATTTTATAAAATAAAAATAATTTATAAATTTATTTTTTTGAGAATTTTTTCTATCTTATCTGCATTTTTTTCTGTGGTATCTAAATAAAAACGAATACGAGGAAATTTTTTAATTACCAACGTTTGATTTAGTTTTTTCTGAATATTGTAGATTTCATTATCAAGTGTTTTTAATAAATAATTTGTCCTTTCTTCTGGAAAAACACTAACGAATACATCAGCATAGCTTAAATCTTTGCTGGTGTCAACTTTAGTGATAGTTATGATAAGATTGTTTTTTAAATTTAATTCTTCTGAAATAATATGGGCTATTTGTTGTTTGATTAAACTATTTAATTTAGAAATACGATGAGATGACATAGAATAAATAGTATTTTTATTTTTTAAATCTTTCTTCTTTTTTCTTCTTCTTGATAAAAAACTAAAATATCTCCAATCTCTATTTTTGTTTTGGTTTCAATAGTTAAACCACACTCATTTCCTTGTTTAACTAATGTAACATTGTTTTTATTATGTTGAAGGTTAGTTAGTGTTCCTTGTCCTATATTTTCTTTTTCTCTTACAATATCAACCAGACAATTTTTTTCTATTTTTCCTTGCGTAACTAAACCACCTACTATCATATCCTTTTTTCCTCTTTTGAATATTGCTAAGACCTTAAGTTTTCCTAGATCTGTGCGGATAATTTCTGGAGGCAATAGTCCTGATAGCTTATTTTTGATAGCATCTATTAGTTCGTAAATTATAGTGTATGTTTCTATATTTATATTACTATTTTCTGCCATTCTTTTTGCTACGGTAGTGGTATGAACATTAAATCCTATAATTTCTGCTTGAGAACTTTCTGCAATTTTAACGTCCGATTCAGTAATGTTTCCTATTCCCTCAAAAATATATTCAATAGCAACCTCCTTAGATTTAATTGTGTCTAAAATTTGATGAATGGCCTCTAAGGATCCTTGAACATCTGTTTTAATAATTAAATTTAGTTTTTTTAGTTTGTTTTCATCTATTTTTTGATAAATTTTTTCTTTATTGAGAATTTTTTTATCAAAGCCCAGTCTGTTTTTTAAAAGATTATTTTTTTTGTGTGATAAGGTTTGAGTATCAGTTACATATAAAACATCATTAACTTGTGGAACTTTATTTAATCCCATTAAAGTAACCGGGGAAGAAGGTAGGGCCTTGTTTATTTTTTTTCCTGTAAAGTCTTCTAATCTTTTAATTCTTCCAAAAGCATTTCCTGCTATAATATCTTGGCCTGTCTGCAGAAAACCAGTTTTAACTAAAACAGTAGCAATAGGTCCTTTATGTTTATCTAAATGTGATTCTAAAACCACAGCTAATCCTGGTCTTTGAAAATCGGCTTTTAATTCTAATATTTCAGTAACTAAAAGAATGCTTTCCAATAATTTATCAATTCCCAAATTATTTTTAGCGCTAATTTCATTGGCAATTATATCTCCTCCCCATTCTTCTATTACTATTTCATTTTCAGCTAATTCTTGTTTTACTTTAGTAGGATTGGCTTCAGGTTTGTCAATTTTATTAATAGCAACAATAGTAGGTATTTTTTTCTCTTTAAGATACTCAATTACTTCTTTTGTTTGAGGTCTTACTCCATCATCAGCAGCTACTACTAGTATAGCAATATCAGCTAAGCTGACGCCCCGTTCGCGCATAGCAGAAAAAGCTTCATGACCAGGCGTATCAATAAAAGTGATTAATTGCCCCTTTTTTTTAACTTGATAAGCGCTAATATGTTGAGTAATTCCGCCAGCTTCCTTATTGGTTATGTGCGATTTGCGAATAGTATCCAGTAGAGTAGTTTTTCCATGATCAACATGACCTAAAATAGTAACCACAGGAGGACGTGTCTGAAGATTTTTCTTGCTTTCCTTTTCTTTTTGGCAAATGTCTAATAATTTTTCTAGAGTAATATTTTCATCCGCTTGAATAGATAAATCTCTTTCTGTTTTAAAACCCAAATCCTCGGCTATAATACTAGCTGTTTCAAAATCTATTTCCTCATTAATAGTGGCAATAATTCCATTTTTAATTAGTTCTGTTATAACTTGTGAAGCGGGTAAATTTAAAAGTTCACTAAGGTGCTTAACGGTTAGTGTTTCTGGGATAGAAATTACTTTATTCTGTTTTAACTCTTTGATATCATTCATCTTGTTTTAAGGTGGTTTTATTAAAAATTAATTTAAAGCCTTAGTAATGGCTTTTTTCTCTTCTTCGGTAAGAGGGTGTTTAGGAGAAACTCCTTTAATAATTGATTTAGTATATATACGTGTTCCTTCACGCGTATATAGAGAGGAAATAACTAAACCATTATTTTTTCCATCTAAAAGAGCAATTGCAAAACTTTGATCTCCTCCCACATCTTTAAAAGGATTAAAACGGATTACTCCTATTTTATGAATTCCTTTATGAGCTAATTTATAAATTTTTTCTGATCCTTTGTAAATCTTTTCAATATCTTTGTCCAATTTTTCAATTTCTTTTTGTTGATTGAGAATAATTTCTTCTAAGTTAGTTCCCTTTTTGCCACTAAAAAATAATTCACTTTTTTTATTTAGTTGTCTTATTTTTAAAAAGGACCAAAAATTAGCAACTATTAAAATTATTCCTAAAATAGAAAATAATATCCAACCTAATAATATGTTTTGTGAATCCAATCCTTGCATAAGAAAATAAAATCGTTTAAGTTTTGTTATCTTAACATTAAAATTAGTGAATGTAAATAGTTTTAAAGTATCTATCAATAAAATTTTATTCAAAATTAAAAGCCTCTAATAAAAAATACTTTATTAGAGGCCTATTTTTTTTTTATTCTAAAAGACTGAAGAAAAAATTAATAAATTTTAAAATAAATTTTCTGGTTATAAATAAAAATATCTCAAAAACCAGAAAAATCAAAAAAGAATTTATACAAGAAGTTTTTCCCATAACAAGAAAAATGATTGTTAGCGGGAAACTAGTTGTAATTGCAACTAGTACAGCATAAGGAAGATAAAGAATAAATCCTATAACGCCGTCCCTTATGCTTACATTCATTTCTATTTTGTTCGCTATAAACAGAAACATAGGTAGCCATGCTATGATGGCTAAAAAAATTTGACAATCAGTCATTTTTATTTTCCTCCTTATTATTTCTATTTTTTTATTAAATAACTAAATATTCAAACGATTTTATAATATTTTTCTTTTTTTGTCAATCTTTCTATAGTAGCATTTTGAACAAGAGAAAAAGAATTATTTAGGTATCGTTGTTAAATGATTTGATATAGTTTTGCCTTATTTATTTTTCAATATTACTTATTGAAATATTAAGACTAGAGAGTGTAAAAAAAATAATTTTTTGTAAGATATTTATTTGATTTGATAAAAAAAATATGTAACAATTAGTACATTAAAATAAAAAAACATTATGCTAAATTTTTATATCATTACTATTTTTCCAGATATGTTTCAGAGCTATTTTAATTATTCCATTATAAAAAGAGCTCAAGAAGAGAATAAAATTAAAATTCACATAATCAATTTACGTGATTATGCAGCCGATAAACGTGGAACCATAGATGATACTCCTTATGGAGGTGGTGCGGGAATGGTAATGAAAGTGGAGCCAATATTTAAAGCGGTTAGAGAGATTAAAAAACAAATAAAAGATCAAAAAAAAATAAAGACCATTCTTTTTTCAGCTAAAGGAAAAACGTATGTTCAGCAAAAAGCAGTTCAATTAACTCAATATAAACATATTATTTTAATTTGTGGACGTTATGAAGGAGTAGATGAAAGAGTAGCTCATTATATTGCTGATGAAGAAATTTCTTTAGGAGATTATGTTTTAACGGGAGGAGAAATTCCAGCTATGGCTTTGGTGGATTCAACTACACGTCTTTTAGCGGGCGTGCTTGGCAATAGTGATTCTCTCAAAGAAGAAAGCTTTAGTTCTTCAGTGGGAAAAAAGAAGTATTTAGAATATCCTCAATATACTAAGCCCAATAATTTTAAGGGATGGAAAGTGCCAGAAGTTTTATTAAGTGGTGACCATAAAGCTATTTTAAGTTGGAGACAAAAAAATAAAAAAATAAAAAAGTGATATATTATTGACAGTTATTTAAATAAAGATATATTTATAAAGAGCTTTGTTGGTTTAAGTAAATAGCATCAACTGAAGTTTTGTTTAATTTTAAGTTTATTTAATGAATAATGAATTTTTTAAATAATTTAATTAATCATATTCAGAAAAATCTTTTTCAGTGGATAGTGGCTGTAATTATTTTGGGATTATTTCAGGTAAGTATAAATAAAGGAATAGAATTTACACCCCTAATTTGTTTACTGGCTGCTTTTATTATGATTTATCCTTCTTTAGTTCCGCTTTCCTTTGGAAAGCTGAAAAAAATTACAGAAAATTATCAATTGATTTTTATTTCTATTTTATTAAATTTTATTTTAGCTCCTTTTTTTGCTTGGTTGCTAGGATATTTTTTTCTTAAAGAATATCCTGTTTTGTGGTTAGGATTATTTTTAATTTCCATTTTACCGGGAGGCGGGATGGTAACTACTTGGGCATTGAGATCTAAATCTGATATGCCAGCTACAGTGAGTATTATTATTTTTAATCTGTTGCTGGCTATTTTAATAGTTCCTTGGGGACTAACTAAGGTGATAGATTATTTAAATTTAGAAACGGTTAACGCTAGCAAGCAGTGTTCAATAGAGACAATTAGTTTAGGCGTGCTATCTTGTGGAGGAGGAGAAATAAATTATCAAACGGTAGCAATATCTATGCTTTTTATTATAGTAATTCCTTTGATATTAGCTTATTTTACTCAATTTTTTTTGAAAAAAAATTCTCAGTATTCAAAAATACAAAATTTTTTTGGAAAGATTAGCAATCTTGGATTATTGATCGTTCTTTATTTTTTAATGAGTTTAAAAAATAATGCTATAATTTTTGATTCTCCTTTTTTAATTACAAAAATATTGTTTCCCTTAATTTTATTTTATTTATTGAATTGGATAGCAATATGGATAATTCATAAAAGATATTTTTTTAATTCTAAAGGGCGGGCTTTAGTTTGGGGAAGTTATCTTAAATATATTACCTTAGCTTTAGGATTAGCTATTTCTTTAATATATCAAAATGAAAGTTTATCTTTAATTGTAATTGTGATTGTTTTATCTTATTTCATACAAATTCCTACTGCTTTTTGGTTGGCAGATTATTGGAGGCAGAGTAATAAGGAAAAACATAATTTTAATTTATAGTAAACAATATGTTGAAAAAAATTTTAAAAAAATTATTTAATCTTTTTTTGATCATAGCTTTAATAATAGTAGTAAATATTATATTAGAAAATTATATATTGTCTAGGTTAGCACAAAATCATTATTGGTCTCAATTCAGTTTTGTTCAAAAAGTAAATAAACCAGTAAAGATTATCAATAAAATAGAAAAAGTAACTCTTCCTCAAGATAAATCCATTAAAGAAATTGTTTCTCAAACCAATACTGCTATGGTAAATATTCTTTCTTTAAAAACAACTACTAACAGTATTAAAACAAAAACAAAAGAAACAAAATTTAAATTATTGCAAAATGGAACTGGTGTTATATTAACTAGCGATGGATTAATAATAGCAAATAAAAATTCTTTAGTTTTGGGAGAAGATGTTAATTATAAGGTTTTAGTTTTCAATGGAAAAAGTTATACTGCTAAAATTACTTGGTTAGATAATTTTTCCAATTTAGTTTTTTTAAAACTTGATAATGTTAACAATTTACCTGTTATAGCTTTAGCCAATTCTGATGATTTTATGTCTGGTCAAAAAATAATTGCTATTAGCAACAAAGGAAAAGAATATAATAATTTTTTAGCGGAGGGAAATCTTGAAACTAAAGATAGAACATTTAATTTATCTACAAGTGTTGTTAATTCATCAGAAAAATTAGAGGGTGTTTTTCGTTTAAATTTAGCTAATACTGATGATTTTGATGGAGGAATAGTAACTAATTATAAAGGGGAAGTAGCGGGATTAATTAGCTCTCTTAAAAAAAATAATCAAACAGAGTATTTAGTTATACCAAGTAATAAATTAAAAAATATATTTGAATTTTATCTTAATTATCAGGAAGACAAAAAGGAAAGAGCGCGTTTAGGTGTGTCTTATTTATCAATTAATCCTTCATTAGTATTAAGCAAACAACTTCCTGTTAACGAAGGGGCTTTAATTTATTCTCCTTCAGGTAGACAAGGGCTGGCTATATTAAAAAGTTCTTCTGCGGATAAAGCAGGCATTGAAGTAGGGGATATAATTATATCTGTTGATAATCATTTAGTAAATCTAGATAATCCTCTTTCTAATATAATTGCTCAATATCATCAAGGAGAAAGAGCGAAAATAATTATTCTAAGAAAAAAAGAAAAAAAAGAACTGATAGTAAATTTTTAATTAAATAATTTGAAATAATAAATAAAAGATAATTCTAATCCTTTCAATCAATAATAAAAAATCTTAATTGAATTAAGATTTTTTATTATTGAAAGGATATATTTTCGGGGTCATTAAAGGGGTCATTAAAGGGGTCATTAAATTTTTATTGTTTTTGTTTTTTCTTTTTTTTAGTTTGATTAGCTTTTTTTAAATTTTCTTTCTTTCTTTTTTGACGCGCTTGTTGAATTTTCTTTTTTTCAATCTGTTTTTCTCTAGCTTTTTTAGCTATATGCTTAAAACGATCAACTCTTCCAGCTGTATCAACAACTTTCTTTTTTCCAGTATAAAAGGGATGACACTGGGAACAAATTTCTACTTCAATATTTTCTTGAGTAGAGCCCACTTCTAAAACAGCGCCACAAGCGCAAGTGATAGTAGTAGTTTTATATTGAGGATGTATCTCTTTTTTCATTTTTTTAAATTTTCATTTTAAAACAATAAGGTCAGTTTAATAAAAAAAACATTTTTTGTCAACTTTTTTCATAAATTTTAAAAATTTAAATAGAATTTATTTTGTTGATTTTTGACTTGACTATTTTTTTAAATTTAATTTAAATTAAGATAGTAACTTAACAAATTTTAATTAGAATAAAAGGAGGAGAAATGAAAAAATATGATGTGCGTTTTGTATTTTTTACACTATTAGCTAATGCCTTATCTCTGAGTAGATTTGCAGGGATATGGATCTTTTTCTTTTCTGACATAGATATTGAAAATAAAATGTGGATATACCTAGTTTTATCCTTAACTGATGCTATTGATGGAACTATGGCCAGATTTGCTAGAAAAAATTTTCAAGGAGGTACAAAATGGGGAAGCATAATAGAGCATACAGCTGATAAGGCTTTGCATATTCCAGGAGTTATTTTTTTGTATTCAGTGGGAGCTCTAGAGTGGTGGATTGTCTGGCCAATAGCGGTGGGAGAAATTTATATATCATTAACTGTTTCTAGACATATTTACATCCAGTTTAAACAGATTTTAATGAAACAAATAGTGGAAAAGAATAAAGATAAGTCAGAATGGCAGATCTTACTAAAGGTGGCTGGAGAAAATTATATTTCAGAGAGCGGTAAGAAAAAGATGGTAGCTTATACTTTAGCTGGATTTTTTGTTTTTTTGAATTACTTAAAAAGTTCTTTGATTTTTCATGGTTTTTATTTAACATTTTTTCTAGCTGGTTTGATATTTTGTTGGGAATCTCGCAAAGATTATGTTTCTCGTAAAGATTATGTTTAATTAAGCAACTATTTTTTATTTAAAATTTTAAAAGATAGTTGCTTTTTTTATATAAATTAGTTTAATATGTTATAATAAAGTATAAAATTTTTTTATGAGTCAAGTTACCGATGAAATAAAATCTAGAATTAATTTAGTTGATTTGGTAGGGGAATATGTGCGTTTGCAAAAAGCGGGAACGAATTGGAAAGGACTCTGCCCTTTTCATAACGAAAAAACCCCTTCTTTTGTAGTAAGTGAAGAGAAACAGATTTGGCATTGTTTTGGTTGCGGGAAGGGAGGAGATATTTTTAGTTTTTTAATGGAAATAGAGGGTCTAGATTTTAAAGATGCTCTAAAAATTTTAGCTGAAAAATCAGGAGTGCAATTATCAAACTATTTAAAAAACGATTTTTCATCTAAGAAAAAAAATGAAATTAGAGACATATTAGAATTAGCTACAAAATTTTACGAAAAACAATTATGGAAAGGAGCTGGCAAAAAAAAAGCTTTAAATTACTTAAAAGAACGAGGATTGAAAGATGATATTATTAAGAAATTTCGTTTAGGATATGCTTTGCCAGGATGGCATTATCTTCAAAATTTTTTGTTAAAAAAAGGATATTCTTTAGAACAAATAGAATCCACAGGTTTATTGGTAAGACGTCAAGATAATAACAAAATTTATGATCGTTTTCGTGAAAGAATTATCTTTCCTATTTTAAACACGCAGGAACAAGTTGTTGGTTATTCAGCGCGAACAATTTCTCAAGAAGAAAAAACACAAGCAAAATATATCAATACTCCCGAAACAATCCTTTATCATAAAAGTCAAATACTGTATGGGATTGATAAAGCAAAATTAGCTATTAAACAAAACAATCAGGTAGTATTAGTGGAGGGCAATATGGATGTAATAGCTTGTCATCAAGCAGGTTTAAATTTTGTGGTAGCTGTTTCGGGAACAGCTCTTACTTTAGATCAATTAAAAATTTTAAAACGTTATACTAGAAATTTAAAATTATTTTTTGATATGGATGAAGCTGGACAACAGGCTGCTCAAAAAAGCGCTAAATTAGCTTTTCAAGAAGAATTTAATGTAGAATTAATTTCTTCTACGCAAGGAAAAGATGCGGCTGAAATAGCAAAAGAAAATCCTAATAAATTAGTAAAAAGCATTAAAGAATCTCAACCAGCTATGCAATATTTTTTAAAAGTATTTTTAAAAAAATATGATATTAATACAGCTTCAGGTCAAAAAAAAATAGTAGCAGAAAGTTTAGAAATGATTAAGAATTTTAATAATCCTATAGAAAAAGAATATTGGTTAAAAGAATTAGCAAAGATAATTAAAATAGAAAAAGATATTTTATTAGGATTATTAAATGATTTAAAAAATGAACCAGTTATTTCAAAGAAAACTATTGAAAAAAGATTATTATCTAAAGAAAACAAAGACAAAAAAAATAGAATAAAAATTATTTTAAAGGAGATAACCGGATTAATTTTAAATGATTCTTCTTTATGGAAAAAAATAGTTATTAAAAATGAAAAATATCCTTTATTAAAATTAGATAATTATCTGTGGAACAAAATTATTTTAGAGTATGGACCAAAAATTAATTATAATTTTGACGAATTAAGAATTTATTTACAGGATGAAAAAATAAGGCAAGAATTAGAAAGGCAATATTTCAATACACGTTATGATTTTGAAAATGAAAGCCTAAACGATTTTAATTCGGTAGGTATTGAAAAAAAATTTAAAAAACTCTATAATGAGTTAGAGAAAGAAATAGCAAAAAATAAATTAACCGAATTGGAAAAACAAATAAAAGAAGCAGAAGCTAAAGGTGATCATAAACTTCGTCAACAATTGATGAAGGAATTTGTTTATTTCTCTAAAAAGACTACTTAATTTTTTTTGAATATTTTTTTAGAAATTTCTTTAAAATATGTAACATTATTAAAATATGGCTAAAAAAACAAATCAAACTAAATCTAAATCTTCTTGTAAATCAAAAAGGAGATTAAAAAAAGCAAAAACCAAAAAACGAACTAAGTCTAAAAAAAGTCAAAAGAAAAAAATTGTTACAAAGACTACTGCTAAAAGAAA
Source organism: Candidatus Moraniibacteriota bacterium (assembly GCA_026985555.1). Taxonomy (GTDB): domain Bacteria; phylum Patescibacteriota; class Minisyncoccia; order Moranbacterales; family UBA9337; genus JALSQF01. The sequence continues at coordinate 39,845 of JALSQF010000010.1, forward strand.
AAAAACTAATAAAAAAAGAAAGTTGAGTTCTAGAGGTAGAAAGAAAACCAGAAAAAAACAATTAAAATCTAGAAGAACTACAAAGCAAAAAAGAAAAACTGCAAGCAAAAAAAGCAAAAAAAATATTAACAGTTTTTTTGACGATTTAATAATGCGTGGTAAACAAAGAGGTTTTATCACGGAAGATGAAATTATTCATTCCTTTCCAGAAATAGAAAAAGAATTAGATGAACTGGAAAATCTTTATGAAAAATTAGAAAAATTAGGTATTAAGGTGATTACTTCAGGAGAAATGATAAAGATTGATACAGAAAAAATTGCAGAAGACTTTGAAAAAAAGAAAAAAAACAAAAAGCAAAAAAAGAATAAAACTAAAAAAGAAAATATTAAAGAAGAAGTAAATAAAGCAACAGATATTCCAGAAAAAAATCCTAATGACCTCGTTCAAATGTATTTGCAAGAAATTGGAAAGGTTGATTTACTTACTCCTGAGGAAGAAGTAAAATTAGCTAAACGAATAGAAAAAGGAGATCAAGCGGCTAAACAAAAACTGACAGAAGCTAATTTAAGATTAGTGGTGAGTATTGCTAAAAAATATGTGGGAAGATCTCAAAATATGTCTATGTTAGATTTAATTCAAGAAGGAAACATGGGACTTTTTAGGGCGGTAGAAAAATTTGATTATCATAAAGGTTATAAATTTTCTACTTATGCAACTTGGTGGATTAGGCAGGCTATTACACGCGCTTTAGCGGATCAATCTCGCACTATTCGTATTCCTGTGCATATGATTGAAACAATTAATAAGTTTGTTCAAATAACTCGTCGTTTGGTGCAAGAATTAGGAAGGGAACCATTAGTAGAAGAGATAGCGGCTGAAATGAATTTGCCGGCTGATAAAGTAAGGCATATTCAAAAAATTTCCCAAGAAACGGTTTCCTTAGAAACAACCATCGGTAGTAGTGATGATGATAGTGTTTTAGGAGATTTTATTGAAGATACAGAAACATTAATGCCCCATAAAGCGGCTGCGCGTAAATTATTAAAAAAACATCTCTCAGAAGTGTTAAGTGAATTAAATCCACGAGAACAAAAAATTTTAAAAATCAGGTTTGGTTTAGAAGATGGAGTAATTCATACTTTAGAAGAAGTTGGACAAGAATTTGGAGTAACGAGAGAAAGAATTAGGCAAATAGAATCTAAAGCCTTAGAGAAAATTCGCAAACAACAAGGGATGGAAAAATTAAAGGATTATTGATATGAAAAAGGAGGTAAAATGAAAGAGTGCGCCTATGTTTTTTCAGGAAAGCAAATATATTATTGCGACAACTGTAAACAACATTTAGTAGAAATAAAAGAGAGTGAAGGATTAGTTTTTTTACAATGCAATAACTGCGAAAAAAAATTTTTTAAAATAAAAGGAAGTCAAAATATATATCCTTATGTTAAAATTTTATGTAAAAGAAATAGCTGATAATTTTCTTTAGGCAAACAGTTTGTTTGCTAATAGCACCAGTCTTTAAGACTGGTTTTTTTATTCATTAATCAATGATATTATTATAAATAAGCATTTTCTATGTAATAAATAATTTTCAAAAATGAAATCAGAAAAAATATTAGGAGTTAAGATAGATAATCTTTCTAAAAAAGAAATTAAAGAAAAAATAAATTTTTATTTGTTTAATCAAAAAAATAAGACTCATCAAATAGCAACTATTAATCCAGAATTTATTTTATTAGCGCAAAAAAATAAAGTTTTTAAGGAAGTATTAAATAAAAGTAGTCTAAAAGTGACAGACGGTTTTGGAATAAAAGTGGCTTTCTGGCTAAAAAGAAAAAAAAATAAAACACGTTGGACAGGAGTAGATTTATTAAATTACATTTTATTTTTAAGCAATAAAAATAATCTGAAAATTTTTCTTTTAACTAATAAAAAGGGATTATCTTTATGGAAAGAAACAGCTCAAGCTATAGAAAAAAAATATCCTTATCTTTTAATTAGGGGATATGATTATGAAATTAAACTGGATAATACAACAATAAAAAATATTCAAGATAAAGTAAAAAATTCTCAGGCAGATATTTTATTTTGCAACTGGGGAGCTCCTCAACAAGAAATTATACTTTCTTATCTAGTTAATGCTAATATTTCTTTAAAATTAGTTATGGGAGTAGGAGGAAGTTTTGATTTTTTAACACAAAAATTAAAACGAGCTCCTTTGTGGATGAGAAAAATAGGATTAGAATGGCTTTATCGTTTTTATCAACAACCTTGGAGATGGAAAAGAATTTTTAATGCAACTATTGTTTTTCTTTGGAAAGTGATAAAATCTTAATTAAAAAAGGATATTATAAATATTTTAAAAGCAACTAAGTTTTTTTAGCGCAATTTCCAAATTTTAATTTTTGAAAAATCCTAAAATTGAGTTTGAAAAAGTTAAGTTGAAAATTTAGTAAAAGTTTTCATAAATTGATTAGGGTATAATTTATTTGTCAATCAACAATTAGAGTGATATAATTTTTTTAGATAATTTTTTATTTATGCAAGTTGCTCAAATACAAACTATTCCAGAAGTATTTAATTTATTAAAAATTCTTTTTACGGGATTAATTAGTTTTAGTTTAGCTTTTTTCATTATTCCTTTTTGGACTAAATTTTTATATAAAAATAAAATAGGAATTAAAATAAAAAAAACTTCAGTTAACGGAGAAAAATTAAAGTTTGTTAACAAATTGCATGCTAAAAAAGAAGGAACACCGACAATGGGAGGAGCTACCATTTGGTTTTCTGTTCTTATATTGGCCTTTCTTTCTCATTATTTTTTTCCTGTTTTAGCTGATTGGTTAGATATTAATTCTTTAGCGCGTCTTGATTTTTTAAGTCGTTCTCAAACATGGTTACCGCTTTTTGCTTTAGTTGCTGCTGGTATATTAGGATTATTTGACGATGTTATGAGTGTGAAAGGATGGGGAAAAAATAAAGGAGGAGGAATGAGATTTATTATGAGATTTGGATGGTTAGTTTTAATTGCTTCTGTGGGAGCGTGGTGGTTTTATAGTAAATTAGGTTGGGATAAAATTCATGTTCCAGCTGTGGGAGATTTTTCTATCGGTCTATGGTATATTCCCTTATTTATTTTTGTAATTTTGTTTAGTGCTATTTCATCTAACGAAACGGATGGGCTAGATGGTTTAAATGGAGGTGTTTTACTAATGGCTTTTGGTGCTTTTGCTACGATTGCTTTTTCCCAAAATAAAATGGATTTAGCTTCTTTTTGTTTGGCTATTGATGGTGCTCTTTTAGCTTTTCTTTGGTTTAATATCTATCCAGCTCGTTTTTTTATGGGAGATACAGGCGCAGTTTCTCTTGGCGCAACTTTAGGTGTTATCGCTATGCTTACTAATTCAGTAATTATTTTATTTATTGCTGTTTTGATTTATGTTATAGAATCTCTTAGTGTTATTATTCAATTAACTAGTAAAAAATTTTTTCATAAAAAAGTGTTTTTAGCTGCACCAATCCATCATCATTTTGAAGCTAAGGGGTGGCCAGAACCTAAGGTTGTGATGCGAGCTTGGATTTTTACTATTTTAACCAGTGTATTAGCTGTGATTATTGGAATCATAGGAAAAGGATAATTTTTTTATTATTTTAAATTTATGCCAGAACTACCAGAAGTAGAAACCATTGTTAGAGATCTTCAAAAGAATATTCAAGGAGATGTTATTGTTGATTTTTGGAGTGATTGGAAAAAGTCTTTAAAAAATATTAGTTTTAGTAAGTTTAAAAAAGAAATTCAAGGAATAAAAATTTTAGAAATTAAAAGAATAGGAAAAAATATTTTTCTTAACTTAAGCAATAAGAAAACAATCTATATCCACTTAAAAATGACCGGACATTTATTGATAAAAACTAAAAAGAAAAAGAATAAGTATTTTGAAGAAAAAGTTAATCAATATATCCATCATATTTGGTTTTTATGTTCTGTAAATTGTCAACAGAAAAAAAGGCAGAGAAAAATTAAAAAAAATGATTATGATAAAACATTAGCATTTTCTGATTTAAGAAAATTTGCTAAAATAAAATTAATTGATACAAGTAAAATAGAAAATTTATCTGAAATTAAAAATTTAGGAACAGATGTTAATAGTAAAGAATTTACTTTGAAAAATTTTTTAAAACTTTTAGAAAGGAAACCTCAAAGTTTAATTGGAAATATATTGATGAATCAAAAGGTAATGGCAGGAATAGGTAATATTTATAGAAGTGAAATTTTATTTGATGCTAAAATTAGTCCTTTTCGTAAGGTAAAAGATTTAAGCGCAAAAGAAAAGAAAAATATTTATAAAAGTATTAAAAAAATAATTCAAAAGGCTATTCAAAAAAGAGGAACATCAGATAGTGATTATCGCGATACGCAGGGACGCAAGGGAAATTTTCATAATTATTTACGTGTTTATCATAAAGAAGGAGAAAAGTGTTGGCGTTGTCCAGGAAGGATAGTTCGTGATAAAATAGGACAGAGAAGTGTTTTCTGGTGCAAAGAATGTCAAAAATAAATTAATTTTAATTCTAATTAAAATAAAAAAATATGGAAAAAAAATATAAATATCTAATTGCTTTATTAGCGATAATAATTATAGGAATAGGATATTATTTTATTAGTGCAAGGCAAACATTAAGACAAAAAAGAATTAGAGAAATCAAACAAAAGGATGAAAAATTAGTTAAAGAAATGCCAGTGGTTAATCAAGGTCCTGTTAGTCCAATTAGTGGATTAAGTTGTGAAAATTGGAACCGTCGCCCTCTAGCTGTTATGCAGGCAGCTGATGTAGAAGCGCGTCCAGCAGCAGGATTTTCTCAAGCCGATATGGTAATAGAAATGCCGGTCATTACAGCTTCTATTACTCGGTTAATGGGAATTTATATTTGTAATTTGCCTCCAGAAGTAGGATCAATGAGAAGTTCGCGACATGATTTTATTCATTTAGCTAAAGGTTTAGATGCTATTTATGCCCATTGGGGCGGATCTCATTTTGCTAAAGAGATTTTAAATAAAAAAGTGATAGATAATTTAAATTGTAATGATGATGGAGGAAGATCAGCCGGAAAATGTTGTTTTCGTAAGGCAGGAATGTCTAGAGGTGTAGATAGTGGTTATGCTCATCCAACTAAATTATTAGAATGTGCTAAAGATTTTGGTTATAGATTAAAAGGGGAATTTTCTGGTTATCAACATCAAAAAGAATTAGCTCGCGACGAACGTCCTAAAGGTGGACATTTAAGAGTTGGTTTTGCTGGACCTTATGGTGTAAGTTACGATTATGATCCAGAAACAAACACTTATTTAAGAACATGGGGAGGAAAAGAAGATACTGATCGTAACAACGGACAACGATTAGCTCCTAAAAATGTTGTTGTGATGATGGCTAATAGTGAACAAATTGAAGGACAATACAATAATGTTCAGCTAGGTGATCCTTGGTATGATGTTACTGATTCTGGAGAAGCTCATTATTATCTTAACGGAAGAGTTTATAGAGGAACCTGGAAAAAGGACAAATCTAACATAGCTAGTAAATTATTTTTTTATGATGAAAAGGGAGAAGAAATGAAGTTTGTTCCTGGTCAAATTTGGGTAGAAATTCTAGAGCCAGGGCAAAATTTGAAATGGACCCCGGCGCTATAAATAATATTCAACTTTTTAGCAGTTAAAATTTTTTATTTATTTTAAAACCCCCTGTTAGCAAAAAGCTACCAGGGGGATTGTATTAGTCAATTAAATGGATATTCTTCTACGAAAAATATTAACAACAAAAAAGTTTGTACAAAGTAATCATTTTATAATTTTATATATGCTTTTATTACACTTTTAATGGTAATGGCAATAAAATTTTGGTTATAAAATTTTACTAAATTTTTAAAAGCATTAATAATTGACAATGAATTAAGTTTAATTTTTTGATTAGATTAATAAAATTATTCTAGAAATTATATAGGTTGTCCATATAAATTATTTTTATTTTTATCCTATTGTATATTATTTTTTCCTTATTCAATGTTAGTCTTTTTGTAAAAATAAAACTTATTTTTAATATTTATTCTTCTCTTTTTCTGGCTATTTAAATATCCATTTAAATAGCCAGAAAGAATTAATTTTGAAAATATACATATAAAACTAATAAAAATTTAATGTTTTAGAAGGTATTGACAGAACAGAAAAAATGTACTAAAACAACAGGTTAATTTAGTTATTTAAAAACTTAATAAAAAATAAAAATCAAGGAGGAAAAGATGAAAAAGATTATTTTGTTATTATTTTTATTTCTAGTCCAGGGTGGTTTTGTTGCATCTAGTTATTCTGGGCAACCAGAACAAAAAGAAGTAGTAAAGATGGAAGGAAATAATTTGATTATCTATCAAATTATTTCCTTGAAAATAGAGAAAAAACGTTTTTTAAATATATTTTCACCAGAAGCATTGGCTCTAGTAACACAAATAACACAAACGCCAGAAATAAATTTAAAAAAAATTTATATGCTGGCGGAGGGGAAAGCCGAAAAGATATTATTTTCTCAAAAATTAGAGAAAATAATATTTGGATTTCCTTTGAAATATAAACTGAGAAATAATTACCTGTTCTTAAACAAAAGAACAGGTAGAATAGAAAAGAGGATAGAAATTGGAGAAGAGGATGCGTCAATTCTAACTCTAATGGCTGTATTGTCTATTCTTTCTCCGGGTGTATTTATATTTATGTATTATTTGCATTGCAAAGACTATTATTGCAAGCAAAATCAGATTATTTGGTTGTGTTGTTTATTACTTGTGGGCGCATTACTGAGCGCCTTATTTGGATTATTTGGTGGCGTTATTAGTTTGGTAGTGCCACTGTTTCTAGGTGCAGTGTTGGGATATGTTGCAGAATTCTATTTAAAAGAATTAAATGGAATTCTGTTTGGAGTATATATGACATTATTTATTTATTTGCCAATCAGTTTTTTAGTTGAAAAAATAGGATGGCAAAATGCCATGGCCACTCAATATCTGCTAATGCTATTGTTAATTTGTGTTATTGCTATAGCATTGGCGCAATTTATAAAAAAAAGAAAATGAATAAAAATTTTAACCCTCTCTAAAAAATTTCTTTTAGAGAGGGTTTTTATTATAAAATAATAATTTACAAGTTTTAATTGGAATTTAAAGGTTGATTGATTTAATTTTAATCTTATTTCAATAGAAAGAAAAAATTATAATCCTACTTCTTTTAATTTTTTAGCAACTTGTTTTTGTTGTCTATTTAGTTTTTGAGGAATATCAACGATAATTTTTACTAAATGATTTCCTCTTCCTCGTCGTCCTAAATGAGGAATACCTTTTCCACGAATACGAAATATTTCTCCAGAAGCAGTGCCAGCAGGAATTTTTATTTTTACAAATCCATCAATAGTTTCTACATTTATTTTATCTCCTAAAATAGCTTGAGATATTTTAATGTGTTCTTCAGAAAGAATATCATCATTTTCTCTTTTAAATTTAGGATGATTTTTTATATGAACAGTAACGTATAAATCGCCAGCCGGAGCTCCTATTTCTCCAGCTTCACCTTGTCCTTGAATAGAAATAGTTTGACCATCGTGAATACCAGCAGGAATTTTTACTAAAACAGTGGTTTCTTTTTTAATTCTTCCATCACCACCACAACGAGAACATTTTTGAGAATAAGTTTTTCCAGTGCCATGGCAGTAGGGACAAGTGGAAACCTGTTCAAAAACACCTAAAATAGTTCTAACTTGTTTTTTAATTTTTCCTTTTCCTCCACAATGTGGACAGGGAATAGTTTGACTTCCAGGCTCTCCTCCTGTTCCATGACAATGATCGCAAACAGTAGCTTTATAAAGTTTAATTTCTTTTTCTGTTCCACGCACCATTTCTTCAAAGGTGATATCAATATCAACTTGAATATCATTTCCTCGTTGTCTAGTGTTTCTAGAACTTCTTTGATTTCCTCCAAAAATATCGGAAAATATATCCCCAAATTCTTCACTGCTAAAATTAAAATCATTAAAACCAAATCCACCTGAAAAACCTTCTGAAGAAAATCCTCCAAATCCATTAGCGCCACCGCCAGCTCCCTCAAATGTTTGACCAAATTGATCATATTGTTGTCGTTTCTGTTTGTCGGATAATATTTGGTAAGCTTCATTTATTTCTTTAAATTTGGTTTCATCTCCTCCTTTTTTATCAGGATGATATTTATGAGCTAGTTTGCGAAAAGCTTTTTTAATTTCTTCATCACTGGCATCTTTAGATACTCCTAAAATTTCATAATAATTTTTATTTTTCATAGTTTTATTTTAAAGTTATCAATTTTATAAATTGTATTGTTATTTTTCAAAAAAATCATAGCACATAAAATAAAAATTAGCAATCCCATTAAGAGAGTGCTAATTGTTATTTTAATTTTATTAAAAAATATTTTTGAATTTAAATTAAAGTTGTTTAATTTTTCTTTCAACTTGATGTAGCTCTTCTTGGAAATAATTTATCTCGTTGTCTATTTTTTTAATTAAGGCATTTTTATCTAAAATTTGAGTGTTTATTTCTTTGATTTGACGTTGTAATTGTTTTATTTCTATCAAAAGAGTTTCTTTTTTTCTTTCTTGCTTTTTTATCTCAGATTTTAATATAATACTTTGTCTCCAAAGATCCTTAGATTTTTTATTGTTATAAAAAGAATTGTTTTCTTCAGTCATATTTTTTTATTCCCAATGTTTATTAAAATTGTCTGGTAATTTTACAGCATCTTTCATTTTTTCTGCCGTTCTGCTACTTATGTATCCTCCTTGATGGGCCTTATTAATTATTTCATTCATTTCTTTAGCTTCTAATCTTCCACTATTATCAATTTTGCGCGCTAAGTATTCTTTAGCATGAGAGGTTAGATGCAAATTTCCAAATTGTTTTTCAATTAAATCACGGGCGCTTTTACGCGAAAAAGAACGAGAAAAAGAAGAGGATCGTCTTCTAAAATTTAAGCGAGGAATAGACATATTTTTAACATTATTTATTATTACAAAGATATTATTATTTTAGCACGATATTTTTAATGAGTAAATTAGGGACAATTATAGATTTGATCTTTTATTTTTAAATTTAATTTGTAAGGGTATTTAAATTAAATTATAATAATTTAATAAAGATTAGTTTAATATATTTATATAATATGTCTACAAAAAAAAATAATTATTTAATAACGGTAGTTCCTTTAGTAAAGATTCCTTTTTTGCGCAATCAATCTTTTTTTTATAGTCATTCTAAGAATTTAAAAGAAGGGACGTTAGTTAAGATCTCGTTTGGAAAAAGAAATCTTAAGGGAATAGTTTTAAAATCTCAAAAAGATTTTCCGCGAAAGGGTAATTTGCACATTAAACAAATTAAAGAAGTAGAAGAAGAGAATTTTCTTTCTACGGAACAAATTAAATTAGCTAAAAAAGTTGCAGAATATTATTTAGTTTCTTTAGGGTTAATTTTAAAAACCATTGTTCCTAGTAGAACAAAAGAAAGGAAAAATTTATCTCAAAAAATGAAAACATTGTCTTCCAATAAATTACTTCTTAATAATTCTCAATTAAAAACAGCGAAAAAAATTTTAAACTCTAAAAATCAATTACCTTTTTTGCTGTTTGCTCCAGCTTCTTCTGGTAAAACCAATCTTTATATTTATTTAATTCAAAAGTTTATTCAAAAAAATAAACAAATACTTATTTTAGTGCCAGAATTAACCATTCTTATTCAAGACAAGGAACGTTATCAAAAATATTTTCCTCAGGAAGAAATAGGGATATTGCATGGCAAAATAAGTAAGGGAAAAATTTTTTCTTTTTGGCAAAAAATTAAGCAAGGAAAAATAAAAATTATTTTAGGAACTCGTCAAGCCGTTTGGGCGCCTTTTAAAAAATTAGGATTAATTATAATAGATGAAGAACAAGATATTTCTTTTAAACAATGGGATATGAATCCACGTTATGATGCGCGTCAGGTGGCTTTAATTTTAAGCAATATTTATAAAGCAAAAGTGGTATTAGGAAGCGCTACTCCTCGCATAGAAGATTATTATTTAACTCAAAAAAAATTTTATCAGTTGATAACTTTGCCTAAATTAAGAAAAAAAAAGACAGAAACCATTATAGTAGATATGAGAAAAGAGTATTATCAAAAAGGTAAAAAACAGAAGACCATTTCTGTTTTTTCTCAAACCTTAAAAGATGAAATTAGTTATTATTTAAAACAGAAACAACAAATAATGCTTTTAATTAATCGTCAAGGAATGAGTGCTTTTTCTGTTTGCAATAATTGTGGAAGTGTTTTGCGTTGTCCACGTTGTGAAAGAGCTTTGGTTTATCAAAAAGAAGGAAATTATCAATGTTTACATTGCAACTATCAAACAGATATTTTTCCTGTTTGTTCTCAATGTCAAGGAGTTAATTTCCATAATTATGGCATAGGAACGCAAAAAATAGAAAAGGAAATTAAAAAAATTTTTCCTTCGGCTAAAATAAAGAGGGTAGATAATCAAACAATGAAATCTTCTATTAAAAGCCAAGAAGAATTGTGGAAAGATTTTTCTCAAAAAAAAGTTGATATTTTAATTGGCACTCAGATGATTACTAAGGCATGGGATCTTTCTTCAATAGGATTAATAGGAATTATTGATACGGATAGTCTTTTTGATTGGCCAGATTTTTTTACCAACGAAAGAGCTTTTAGTTTTATTTCTCAGGCTAAAGGAAGATTAAATCGTTTAGGTAATCAAATTTCAGGAAAAATTATTTTGCAAACTTTTCATCCTGAAGAAGAAATTTTAAAGTGGATTAAAGAAGATAATTATTTAAAATTTTATAAGGAAGAAATAGAAGATAGGCAAAAATTATTTTTTCCTCCTTTTAGCCAAATAATTAAACTTGTTTATCAAAACAAAATACCTCAGAAAGTAAACGAAAAAACAGAAAAAATTTATCAGCAACTTAAAAAAAATCTAGCTGAAAAAGAAAAGGAAACATTTCGTTTAATTCCTCCTTTTGATCCTTTAGTGTCTAAAATAAGAGGTCGCTGGAGAAAACAAATAATTTTGCAAATTCCTAAAAACGAAAAAATACCTTTTTTTTGGAAAAAAATAATTAGTAGTCTGGATTCAGCTTGGATAGTGGATGTTGATCCTGTTAATTTAAGCTAATGATTAATGAATTGACAAGTAGCAAAAAGTAGGATATACTAAAAAAGTTATTAGTATAAATAAAACTTATTTGATCTAAATAAATTTGTTTTAAGCATTTAAAATGTCAAATGCAAGTGATAATAATTTGAAAAATAATAATGAATATACGGTCGCTACTTTTCTTTGGGAAATGGTGAAATTGTTTTTTTTGGCTCTGGTTATTATTGTACCCATTCGTCTTTTTTTGTTCCAACCATTTTTTGTAGAAGGTAGTAGCATGCGTCCTAATTTTACAGATGGAGATTATCTGATAGTCAATGAGATAGGATATAAAACAACTGCTTTAAATATTTCGGGAAGAAATATTTTTACTGTGAAATCATTTAGGAACTTAAAGAGAGATGATGTAGTTGTTTTTCGTTATCCACGTGATCCATCTAAATTTTTCATTAAAAGAATAATTGGATTGCCAGGAGAAACAGTAAAAATTAAGAATGGTTTTGTTTATATTTACAATAACGCTCACCCAGAAGGAATAAAACTAGATGAAAAATCTTATTTAAGCAATAAGGTAAAAACAGTAGATAGAGGAAAAGATACATTTATTTTAAAAAACAATGAATATTTTGTTTTAGGTGATAATAGAAATGGAAGTTCTGATTCGCGAGTTTGGGGTCCAGTAAAAAAGAAATATATAGTAGGAAAAGTAATAATTAGAGCTTGGCCAATAAATAATTTTAAAGTATTTACTGGTTTTTAATTTTTTTAAAAAATGTTATAAAGATTTATTTTACGATAAATCTGATGTTTATTTTTTAATGTCAGTGTTTTATCGCTTTACTATTTATGCCTAGGAAAAAGAAAGCTACTAAAACTAAAAAAACAACGTCAACTCAAAGAAAAAAAAGAAAGTTAACAAAAAAGAGACCTAAAAAAAATCAAAAGAAAACATTAAAAAAACAGCAAAGAAAAAGAACTACTCAAAAAAAAACAACCAAAACAAAAACGAAGCAATTAAAAAGAAAATCTAAAGCTAGCAAAAAACAAAGTCAAAAAAAGGAAATTAAACGGAAAAAACAATCAGGAAAAAAGAAGTTATATTCTTCCAAGAAAGCTAAAAAAATTAAAATAGAAGAAGCTATTTTGCTGCAACCTCCTAGAGGAATGAGAGATATTTTACCTGGAGAACAATCTTATTGGAATAAGGTCAGAAAGGTTTTAGAAAAAGTTTATCAAGATTATGGTTTTCAAAGAATTGATTTGCCTTTGTTAGAATATGAAAAGTTATTTATTCGTTCTTTAGGAACAGGAACAGATGTAATTGAGAAAGAAATTTATTCTTTTACTACTAAGGGTAAAGATAGAGTTGCTTTAAGGCCAGAATTTACAGCAGGGATTGCTCGCGCTTATATTCAACATGGTATGAATGTATTGCCAAAACCAGTAAAATTATTTTCTATGGGAACCGCTTATCGTTATGATCGTCCTCAAGATGGTCGCTACAGAGAATTTTATCAGGCTAATTTTGATATTTTAGGAGAAGAAGATCCTATTTTAGATGCGCAATTAATTCAATTAGCTGCTAGAGTAGTAAAGGCCTTAGGAATTAAAAATATTCAATTTCAAATAAATAGTATTGGTTGTCAAGAATGCAGGGTTGATTACTTGGATCTCTTAAAAAGCTACTTTGAATCTAAAAAGCATAAATTGTGTCAAAATTGTAAAAAAAGACTTAAAACCAATCCTTTACGAATTTTAGATTGCAAAGAAGATAAATGTATGCAAGTTTCAGCTAATGCTCCTAAAACTGTAGATCACTTATGTGATAGTTGTCATACTCATTTTAAAAATCTTTTAGAATATTTGGATGAATTGGGTGTTTCTTATGTAATTAATTCTAATTTAGTAAGGGGATTAGATTATTATACTAAGACTGTTTTTGAAATTTGGTCATTAAGAGAAAGTGGTAAGCGAGCTTTAGGTGGAGGTGGTCGTTATGATATGCTAATAGAAAATATAGGAGGAGAACCTACTCCGGCTATTGGTTTTGCTTTAGGTTTGGATAGAGTAGTTTTGGAAATGAAAAAAAACAAAATAAAAGGTTATCAAGAACCACGTCCAAAAGTTTTTTTAGCTCAATTAGGAAATTTGGCTAAAAAGAAAAGTTTAAAAATATTTTCTAATTTAGAAAAAAGTGGTATCTTAGTAGCAGAAAGTTTTGGACGAGGAAGTTTACGTTCACAAATGCGTGCCGCTGATCGTTTAAATGTTGATGTTACTATTATTATTGGGCAAAAAGAAGCTTTAGATGGGACAGCTATTATTAAAAATATGTCAACAGGTACTCAAGAAATAATAACTCAAGAAAAGATGGTAGAAATGGTAAAGAAAATATTAAAAAATAATAAACCTAAAATTTTTTCTCAAAAGAAAAAGAGAAAATAATTAAATAATAATAAGAAAATATGTTAAATGAAAATGAAAACAATAAAAGTAATCAAGAAAATAATGATAACTGTGTTTTTTGTAAAATAGTTCAAAAAGAACTTCCAGCTGAAATAGTTTTTGAAAATAAAAACATTTTAGTTTTTAAAGACATCCATCCTATAGCTCCAATACATCTATTAATTATCCCTAAAAAACACATTAAAAGTCTTAATGAACTTACAGAAAAAGATCAACAATTAGTTGGGGAAATGATTATAGTGGGAAAGAATCTTGCTCATGACTTGAAAATTTCTGAAAAAGGTTATAAAATATTATTTCGTATTGGCGAGGATGGTGGACAAGAAGTTCCTCACTTACATCTTCATCTGATCGGAGGAGCTCCTTTATACGAAGAAATTAGACCATTAAATAATTCTGTTTAATTTTTTAGTTTAAATTTTAATTTATTTATAATTATATTATTTAGAAGGGAGGGATTATTATGATTGAAGTAAAAAAGAAAGAAAAGGAAACTAATGAAAGTCTTATTAGGCGTTTTTCTCGTAGAGTTCAACAAAGCGGTATTTTAATGAATGCTCGTAAAGCGCGTTTTCAAGAAAGAAAAAAGAGTAAAAAACAACAAAGAGAAGAAGCTTTATATAAAATTAAAATTAGAAAAGAAATAGAAAAACTAAAAAAACTAGATAAGTTTGACGAAGAAGCGCTCAAAGCTATTAAGAAAAAAATTGATAATTAATTTTAGATTTAAATTTAAAACATGCTAGCTTTAAAAGAAAAAATTAAAACTGATTTAATAAAAGCAATTAAAAGTGGAGACAAAGAGAAAAGAAATGTTTTGCGTGAGTTAAATAGTCAAATTAAAAATTTAGAAATTGAAAAAAAGAAAAGAGAAGAAGGATTATCAGAAGAAGAAATTATTAGTATTCTAACGCGTTTAGTCAAGCAACATAAAGAGAGCATAAAACAATATTCTGAGGGAAAAAGAGATGATTTAGTAGTGCAGGAAGAGAAAGAATTAAAAATAATTCAAAGCTATTTGCCACAACCATTGACGGAAAAAGAAATCCTTGATGAAATAAAAGATGCTATAAAAAAAGTTGATGCTCAAGGTCCTCAAGATTTAGGTAGAGTAATGTCTTTAGTTATGGGAAAAAATAAGGGTAGGGTGGATGGAAACCAAGTTCGTGAATTATTTTTAAATTATTGGAAATAATTTTTTATTGTTAATTATTAATTATTAATGGATATTAATTTAGAGATAAATAGAAGAGTTAAGTGCTGGAAAGAAAATGTTTTTTTTAAAAAAATAGCTCAATTAACAATTCAAAATGTTTTTGATTGTAATGAAAATGAAGAAGATAATCTAGTAGAAATTAGTGTAGCTTTAGTTTCCAAAAAAGAAATAAAAAAAATAAATTGGAACTGGAGAGGTGTAAATAACTCTACAGACGTGCTCTCTTTTGCTGAAAGAGAAGTTAAAATAAAAAAAACAATTTCTCAAAAAAATCAGCGACCTAAAGCAAACAAGCAAGAATACTTAGGTGAAATTATTTTATGTTGTGATTTTATTGCAGAATCTGCTATAATGAAGAAGCGGAATAAGGAAAAAGAATTAGCCGAAGTTTTTTCTCATGGTATATTGCATTTATTAGGATTAAGTCATGGCAAAAAGATGTTTGATATTCAAAAAAAAGTATGTCAAAAAATAAGCGGTTTAAAATAAAAAAAAATTCAATTAGTCAATTTGCTAGTAGCTTAAATTATGCCTGGAGTGGTTTGAAATATGCCTTTAAGCACGAGAGAAATTTTAGAATAGAAATCATGCTGACCAGTTTAGTAATTTTTTTAATGTTATATTTTTCTTTAAAAAGTTGGGAAATAATAATTTTATTTTTAATGATAGTGTGGGTTATTACAGTGGAATTAATAAATACAGTTTTGGAGAGAGTGGTAGATATTCTTAAACCAAGATTTCATCCTTATGCAAAATTAATTAAAGATATTATGGCCGCAGTGGTGTTAATTTCAGCTTTAGCAGCTTTAGTTGTAGCTATTATTATATTTTTACCACATATAAAATCTCTTTTTTAATATAATATATGAATAAAAAAAATATTATTGCTGGAATAGATATTGGAAGTTATGCTATTAAAACAGTTATTGCGCAAGCGCCTGCAGAAGAAAGCGTATGGCGTGTTTTAGGTGCTAGTTCAATTTTATCTAAAGGAGTAAGAAAAGGAGTGGTGGTAGATCCAGAAGAAACGGCTAAAGCAATAAAAGAATCGTTACAAATAGCGCAACAGATGTCTGATATAAAGCCTAATAAATTTTGGGTGAGTGTTACTAGTCATAATATAGAAATGAGACAAGCAAAAGGAGTGGTAGCTATTGGTCGTTCTGATGGAGAAGTAACTAAAAATGATTTAGAAAGAGTGTTGGAATCTTCACGTAACACCCTAAGTGTCTCTAATAGAGAAATTATTCATAGTTTTCCTAGCAGTTATCGTTTAGATGATCAGGAAAATATAAAAGATCCCTTAGGAATGAAAGGAGTTCGTTTAGAATTGCAAGCTATTTCTATAGAAGGACCAATTAATCAAATTAAAAACTTAATTAAAAGCGTCCAACAGACTAAAATAGAACCCGATGGATTAGCGCTTAATTCCTTAGCTGCTTCAGAAGTTATTCTTGATAAACAGCAAAAAGAACTAGGAGTAGTTTTAATAGATATAGGAGCAACTACTACTTCTCTAATAATTTTTGAAGAAGGAGAAATAGTGTATATAGCTAGTATACCAATAGGATCGGGACATATAACTAATGATATTGCCATAGGATTAAGAACATCAATAGAAACAGCCGAAAAAATTAAGTTAAAATATGGTAATGCTTTTAGTAAAGAAGTTAGCAAAAAAGAAGAAATAGATCTTTCAGAAGTTGATTCTAATGAATCAGAATCTGTTTCACGTTATCATGTATCGGAAATTATAGAAGCTCGTTTGGAAGAGATATTTGAATTAATTAATAAAGAACTAAAGAAAGCAGGCAAAGCTAGTCTTTTGCCAGCCGGTGCAGTACTTGTTGGCGGTGGTGCGCAACTACCTCAAATAGTTGAATTTACTAAAGAAAAATTAAGATTACCAGTTCAATTAGGTTACCCACATAGTTTAGGAGGAGTTTTAGATAAAGTTGATGAAACATCTTTTGCGGTGGCTTTAGGACTAATAATGTGGGGAAATAAAACGGAGGGAAAAATTGAAAATAGTCAAAATGTTTTTTGGGACAAAATATTAAATAGAGATAATGAATTATGGAATAAATTAAAAGATTGGAGTAAAAAATTTTTGCCTTAATTTAAGGATAATAATTTAAAGTAACTTGACACTTTTTGAATAAGTATGTTAGATTGAATTATTAGAAGTTTTTTATTTTAATTTATTTATTATTTGTTATAAAACTATGGGAGAAATTAAACCAGAAATAGAAACATTTGCTCGTATTAAAGTTGTAGGAGTAGGTGGATCAGGTAATAATGCTATTAGTAGAATGATAGAATCCAAAATAAAAGGAGTAGAATTTGTGGCTATCAATACAGATTCTCAAGCATTACATCATTCTAGAGCAGCAGAAAAAGTGCATATAGGAAAAAATTTGACTAAGGGATTAGGCGCTGGCATGAATCCAGAAATTGGAAGGCAAGCTGCTGAAGAAAACAGAGATGAAATTCAAGAAGTATTAAAAGGCGCAGATATGGTTTTTGTTACGTGTGGCTTAGGTGGCGGAACTGGAACAGGAGCGGCGCCAATTGTAGCTGAAACAGCTAAAGAATTAGGAGCTTTAACAGTAGCAGTAGTCACTAAACCGTTTACTTTTGAAGGAGCGCAAAGAAGAGCTATTGCAGAGGAAGGCTTAGAAATTTTAAAAGAAAGAGTAGATACTCTAATTACCATTCCTAACGACAAATTACTTTCTATTATTGATAAGAAAACTACTTTAATTAATGCCTTTAAAATTGTAGATGATATTTTGAGACAAGGCGTGCAAGGTATTTCTGATTTAATTACTAAGCCGGGAATTGTTAATGTAGATTTTGCTGATGTAAGAGCTATTATGAGTGATAGTGGTTCTGCACTAATGGGAATAGGTATTGCGAGTGGAGAAAATAGGGCAGCGGAAGCAGCTAAAGCGGCTATTAATAGTCCTTTGCTAGAACTTTCTATAGATGGAGCGCATGGAGTTCTTTTTAATGTTTCAGGCTCTAGTGATTTAACTATGTTAGAAATAAACGAAGCAGCTAATATTATTACAGAAAATGTTGATCCTAATGCTAAGGTGATTTTTGGAGCTGTTACCGATGAACAAATTAGAAAAGGAGAAATACATATTACGGTAGTAGCAACAGGTTTTGATTTAAATGATTCTGATACATCTGTAGCTGATCAAATTTCTCGTTCTTCTTATTCTGGTTCCCAATCTCAAACATCTAAAGACAATAATCAGTTAGAGGGTAATTCTTTAGAAAAAAAAGAAGAGGAAAATTTAGCCAAAAAAAACAAGGTTACTTTTCCTTCTAAAAAATTAGAACCTAAAATGATTATTGAAGAAAAAGTGCAACCATCAAATATTTCCATACAGGAAGAAGATGAACTTGATGATAATGATTTAGAAATTCCCGCTTTTATTAGACGCAAAATGAATAAATAAGTTGTTAAAAAAGGTAAAGAATTTAATCTCTTGCCTTTTTTTATTTATTATATATAATAAATAAGTATTGTGATTAAATTTTTTTAATTTAATCAACATTATTCCGCGGTAGCTCAGTGGTAGAGCAGGTGGCTGTTAACCACTTGGTCGGGGGTTCGAATCCCTCCCGCGGAGCCAAATTGTATGTTGTTGTTCTGCCGCCTCGGCGCTTCATGCTTCGGCAAACAAATTCGCTAGTATTTTCTAAAGATTTTTAAAAGAAATAGAATTTTTTTCATTTTCGCAAAAGATTTATTATTTGATAGTTTTAAAAGATTCAACTCGTTTGGTTTTTAACCAGACGAGTTTTTCTTTCTGGCTATTTAAATGGATATTTAAATAGCCAGAAAGAATTAGTTTTACAAATCTATTTATTATAAAAAACTAATAAGAATCTAATATTTAAACAATACAAAAATGCAAGGTATTGACAAAAAAGAAAAAATAAGCTATAATGGTCGGTTAGTTTGAGTGAAGTTCTTTAAAAATTTTTTAAAAAATTTAACAAAGGAGGAAAAAATGAAAACAACAGAAAAAAGAAGAGAGCTGGTGAACATGGTTAAAGAAATTCTCCTTTCTAAAGGAGAGGAGAAAAAAAATTCCCTTCTTGCTGCCAAGGTGGCAGTGAAGATGGGGAAAAAGAAGCTTGACAAAGAGGTCATCTCCATTGTCAGGCAGGCCAGGGCCGAATTGGCTTACGCCAAGGAGGCCAGGGAGACTATTCTTAATTTTTGTCAAAAAAACAGGGACTTCAGCAGGAGTCCCTACAAATTAGCGGATGCGGTTTTTCGGACAGAGCATCCGCACTGTCCCTTTTCGGCTGTTATGGCAGAGGCGAAAGCCCTTCTGGCCGACTGGAAGAAGGATCTGGAAATCTTTGGTAAGGATTGGCGCCGACGTGTCAATTATGCCAAGGATATTTTGGAGGAAGAAAATAGTGTTGCCAAAACGAACGAGTTGTATGCGGTTCGTTTTGACGATAATCCCCTTTTGCGTCAGAAGGTTTTTCGAATGGCGCTGAGGGAGTTAGAGAGAAATGCTTCTGATTTTAAGGCCAGAGTATCTCAAATAAAAATCCCTTCTCCTCCAAGTGGGGAGGGAAAAAAGAAAAAGAAAATAAAAAAGAAAAAAAGGCGTCAACGTGACGCCAAAATTCGCAACAATGTGTTGCGAATGTTTTAAAAAAATCAACCCGTCTGTGGTTTTTAACCAGGCGGGTTTTTCTTTCTGGCTATTTAAATGGATATTTAAATAGCCAGAAAAAGAGTTGGTTTTCTATTTTTTATATTTATTATATTTTTTTATTTCAGCAGTTGATTTTTAATAATAAGAAAGTTAAAATTAAAAGGATTTTTTAATTAAAATAATTTATGTCAAATAATAAGAAAAAAATACTGTTAGGGTTAACAACTACTTCGGGATCTAATTGGCGAGAAAAAATTGAAGAAATTAAAAAATACAATATTCAAGATATAGCTTTGTTTTTAACAGGTATTCAAAAAAAGGAAAGAGAAGAATTGTATTATCTTTTAGAAAAAACAAAAATTGATTTCATTTATCATATTCACATTAGAAGTGATATGGCAGAAAAAGAATTAGAGTATTTAGTAAAGAAATACAGAGTGCAAGCTTTGAATATTCATTCTCAACGTTCTCGGTTTGCTTTTCCAAATTTTCCAACAAGATTTAAAAAAATTACTTATATAGAAAATACAGTCGTAGTTCCAACTTTTCAAGAATTAAATCAATTTGCGGGGGTGTGTATAGATTTCTCTCATTGGGATGTGTATAAATTTTTTCACTGGAAAGAATATCAAAGAATGAAAAGAGTAGTTAAACAATATCCCATAGGATGTTGCCATGTTTCAGCGGTGCGTTATTTTAAAAAAATTAGAATTTCTTTTGATAAACATAAAGCCAGACGCCAACAAGAATTTGATTACTTAAAAAAATATAAAAATTATTTACCTCAATACATTAGTTTAGAATTAGAAAATAGTTTTCAAGAACAATTAGTTTATAAAAAATATATAGAATCTTTTTTAAACTAATAATTTTTAAATAAAAAAAATAAAAAATTATTATACAAAAGGTTGCTTTTTGTTTTTTTTATGCTACTCTATAACAAATTAATCTTATTAAAATTATGTTTGATCCAGGTCCCAGTGATTTTAATGTGCTCATCTTTTTTTTAATTATTTCCTTTATTATTTCTATTTTGATTTATTCTTTTTTTAAAAAAATGGATTGGGCTTTTTTTTCTTTTTCTGTTTTGAGTAATGTTAGTTTTTATATTTTATCAAACTCTCTAATGTTTGTTGAAAATGATGCAATTTGGATTATGAAATTTACTTTTAATTATTGGCCATGGTTAAATGGTTTTCTTTTAATCTTTTTAATTATTAAGTGGTTTAGAAAAAGGAGGCTGAACAGTAAAGAAAATGGGAAAAAATTTTTTTAGAATTTTATTTATCTTTCTTTTTTTATTAGCTCCTGAAGTTTCTTGGTTAGAATCTTTCGCTCAACCATATTCTCAATATTCTCAACCAATTATAATTTCTTTAAATACGGTTTGGCATAAAGAAGATAAATTGATTTTTCAAAGACCGATAGTTATAGTTAATGGCGCCACTTTAACTATTGAAAAAGGAACTCAAATTATTTTTAAAAATAAAAAAGACTTTAGAGTCCCTCTTGGCATTAAGGTTCTGAAAGGGAAAATAATTGCTCAAGGAGAAACTCAGTCCAAAATTATTTTTCTTTCTCAAGATAAAACTCCTTTTAGCCTTTCCATAGAAAGCAAAGAACAACAATCTTTTTTTCGCTATGTAAAAATTATTGGCGGAGGATATCAATTAGCTTTTCATAGCCATAATTCTAATTTTAATTTTTTTTCTAAAGCTTACGCTTTTAGGGGTATCCTAGGGCAAGCAGCTTTGGAAGTTAGGGGTGGAAAAATTAAAGTAGAAAATACAGAGTTTTTAAATAGCCATTATGCAGATGTAGAAACAGGAATAGGAACAGAATATGATAAGGAAAATCAAGAATTGAAAAATGTTTATTTACCTCAAGTAACCATTGTGAATAGTAATTTTTCTTTTACACCTGCTCTTGTAGGTAATCAATGTAGAGAGTATAAGGAGATGTTAGGAAAGAATAATCCTCAAGAATGTTCTCAAAGTGTTTTTTTAAAAGATAATTGGTATGGTTTTTCTCAAGAGGAAAAAAAGGAAAAGTTTAAATTGCAAGGAGACTATTTAAAAAAGGGTTCTAGAAAAAGTAGTTTGATTTTAGATCCAGTGGTTTTTATTCCAGGAATTTTAGGATCAGATTTTAATAGAGAAGGAGAATTAAAAATAGATCCCATCTGGCATCAATACGATGATCTACTTCAATCATTGCAAAAAAATGGTTTTCCAGAAAACAAAAAATTATTTCTTTTTCCTTATAACTGGCGTTTTAAGAATGAAGTTAGCGCTGCGCTTTTAAGAGAAAAGATTAAACAAATTCAAAAAGAAACACAAATTTCTAAAGTAGACATAGTGGCTCATTCTATGGGCGGATTAGTAGCGCGAGCCTATGCGGAAAAAAAAGACTATGCTAATAATATTGATCAAATGATTTTTTTAGGAACGCCTCATCAGGGAGCGCCAAAAGCTTTTTTAATGTGGGAAGGAGGAGAGGGCTATCAATTTTTATTGGCTAGGCATTTGCGTCATGAAGCAGAAGAAAATAATTATGATGAATTGTATCAATATGTTCAAGAAAAAACTCCTTCTGTTAAAGAACTACTGCCAGTTTATAGTTATTTGTTTGATCTGGAGAAAAATAATCTTGAAAAATATCCTCAAGGTTATCCGGTTAATTCTTTTTTAGAAAAATTAAACGCAACGGATAATTTATATAAATTAGAAAAAATAAATATAATTAATATTATAGGAAAAACTAGGAAAAATAATACCATTGGTAAAATTAGAGTAAATAAAAGTATTTCTTTTGCTGAAAAAAAATGGGTAGATGGTTATCCAGAAAAATTTGATGATAAAAAAACAGATAGAGGTTTAGAACTTGTTTCTGGTGATGGGACTGTGCCCTTTCAAAGCGCTGAAAAAATTCCATTTAATAAAGAAATAATTTTGGAAACTACACACACTAATCTACCTACTGAAGCTCAGTGTGAAATTTTTTCAGAACTAACTTTATTAGAAAAAAATAAGTGTCAATTTATTGATAATTGGCATAGTCCTAACTGGTTATTATTTCATATTTTTTCTCCCGTAGATGTCCAAGTAATAGATCCTTTAAAAAGGAAAATTGGAAAGGATTTTTCTACAGGGAAAATTTTTAATGAAATTTATGGAGCTTATTATAGTGGATATAAAACAAAGAAAGAATTCTTAGCTATTCCTTTTCCTCAAGAAGGGAAGTATAGAATTTTAACTCAAGGAGTAGGTCAAGGAAAATATAGAATTGAAGTAGCTTATCTTTCTCAAAATAAAAACGGAGAAATAATTGATAGCCAAATTATTTATCAAGGAAAAACTTCTCTTCAAGAAGAAAATCAACAGGTTTTTTTCTTGAAAGATAATTTGTTATCAAAAGAAGAAACCAATCAAAAAGATTATCAAGAAGAGAACAAAGATAATATCAATCATAATGTGGACAATAATGTTATTTTAGAAAGTTTAAATAATTCTTCGGTGTCTCAAAACAAGCACCAAAAGAAAGATTCTTCTGATTCTCAAAAACAAAAAAAGAAAAACCCAAAAAAAAATTTAAAATCAAAGAAAATAATTCAATCAAAAAAGAAGCTATCTTTCTCTAAAAATAAAACTAATTATTCGGAAAAAATAAAGGAAGAGAATTATCAGAGTAAAGAAAATCTAGTTACAGAAAAGAAAGTGAAAGGAGAGGAAAATAATATTTATAAAATCAAAAAAAATAATTCGCAGAAAACAAAAAAGAATTTTTTAAAAAGATTATTACTAATTATAGGTATAGTAGTTTTAACTCTTATAATTTTTGGATGGAAAAAAATATTTGGAAAAAAAACCAAAGAATAAGTCTTATCTTTTCTTTAATTTTCTGGCTATTTAAATATCCATTTAAATGGATATTTAAATAGCCAGAAAAGATTTTGTTTTTCTAAAAATAAAAGTTTATTTAAATTATTTATAAGTATAAAGATAAAGCAGATTGTATTTTGAAAATACTGAATTGAAAGTTAGTAAAGTTGTTTACGAAAACTATTGACAAGAAAAAAATATTTTGTTAGTTTATACAAGGTGTTGTCAAAAAATAAATGTTATGCTAAAGTAAAAAATAAGTAAGGAGGTTTTTTTATTTGTTTTATTTTTTATTAATTTTTTAAATAATAAATATTAAAAAATATTAAACGATAGGCAGGGTGGTTAATCTCTGTCAATCGTCCAATAAAATCTATGGCGGAAAAATTTGAACGTAACAAAACCCATGTCAATGTAGGAACAATAGGACATGTTGATCATGGTAAAACAACCTTAACAGCGGCTATTTTGCATGTGTTAAGTTTGAAAGGAATGGCTCAAGAGAAAAAAGTGGAAGATATTGACAATGCGCCAGAAGAAAAAGAAAGAGGAATTACCATTGCAACAGCTCATTGTGAATATGAGTCAGAAGGACGTCACTATGCTCATGTAGATTGTCCTGGTCATGCTGATTATATCAAAAATATGATTACAGGAGCAGCTCAAATGGATGGAGCTATTCTTGTAGTAAGTGCTACTGATGGTCCTATGCCTCAAACACGTGAGCACATTTTGTTAGCGCGTCAAGTAGGTGTGCCAGCTATTGTTGTTTTTATAAATAAAGTAGACATGGTAGATGATCCTGAATTAGTAGATTTAGTAGAAGAAGAAGTAAGAGAATTACTAAATAAATATGAGTTTGATGGTGATAATGCAGCTGTTATTAGAGGTTCTGCCATGAAAGCGCTAGAAGCTAAATCTGTTGATGATGAAGCAGCTAAACCAATTATAGAATTAATTAAGGCTTTAGATGAAAAAATTCCAGAACCAGTGCGTGATACAGATAAGCCATTTTTAATGCCAATAGAAGATATTTTTTCCATTGAAGGAAGAGGAACTGTAGCCACAGGTAGAATTGAAAGAGGAGTAGTTAATGTAAACGATGAAGTGGAAATAGTGGGACTAAGAGATACACAAAAAACAGTGGTAACGGGAATTGAAATGTTTAATAAATCATTGGATCAGGGTGTAGCAGGAGATAATGCGGGAGTTCTTTTAAGGGGAATTAAAAAAGAAGATATTGAGAGAGGTCAAGTTGTAGCTAAACCAGGATCTATAACTCCTCATACGGAATTTGAAGGAGAAGTATATATTTTAACTAAAGAAGAAGGTGGAAGACATACCCCATTTTTCAAAGGGTATAAACCACAATTTTATATTAGAACTACTGATGTAACAGGAGAAGTAGAGCTTCCAGAAGGAACAGAAATGGTTATGCCAGGAGATACAGTTAATTTGAAAATTAAATTAGTTTCTCCAGTGGCCATGGAAGATGGAATGAGATTTGCTATTCGTGAAGGAGGACGTACTGTAGGAGCAGGAGTAGTAACTAAAATTATCAAATAAATTTTATTTGAGAGAATATAGCTAGCGTAAGTTTTTGCGCTAGCCCTTATTCTCTTAAAAGTAATAAATAACAAAAAGAGAATATTTAACAAATCAGTCATTTTATTCAATGAAAAGTTCAACAGAGGAAAAATCAAGAATTAGAATTAAAATTAGAGCTTATGACAATAAAGTTATTGATCAATCAGCTCAAAAAATTATTGAAGTAGCTAAAAGAACAGACGCTGAAATATCTGGTCCAGTTCCTTTGCCGACAGAAATCCATAAAATGACAGTTAATAAATCTACTTTTGTGCATAAAGATTCTCGTGATCAATACGAGATGCGCGTGCATAAAAGATTAATTGATATTTGGAACCCTAAACCAAAAACAATTGATGATTTAACCAATCTGGATTTACCGGCAGGAGTAGATATTGAAATTAAAATGTAGATTTTTAATTAAAATATTCTAGTTAAAGTCTTTCTTTAAGAAAGATACTTGACTAGCCAAAACTTTCATAATAGTATTATATTATGAAGTAAGTTTTTTAGAAACTGGCTAGTAAGCCATTTTTTGTTTAGCTATTTTTATTAGTTTATAGATACAAGAAATTATGAAATTTATTTTAGGAAAAAAATTAGGAATGACTACTCTTTATGATGAAGAAAGAGGAGCTCTAAATATTACTTTAATTGAATGTGAACCAAACGAAGTAACACTGAAAAGAGAAGAGAAAAAAGATGGATATTTAGCCGTTCAATTAAAAGTAAAAAAAACAGCTAAAAAAGATTATTTAAAAGAGTTTCGTTGTAAAGAGGCAAAAGAATTAGATAAATTTAAAGTAGGAGATAAGATTAAAGTAGATGTTTTTGAATTAGATGAGAAAGTTAAAATTTCTGGAATAACCAAAGCAAAAGGATTTCAAGGAGTAATGAAAAGACATGGATTTCATGGTTCTCCAGCTACTCATGGACATCGTCATGATCATCGCGCGCCTGGTTCTATCGGAAGCGCTTTTCCAGAACATGTCCTAAAAGGTAAGAAAATGGCAGGAAGAATGGGAGCGAGAAAATTTACAGTTTCAAATTTGAAAATAGTTTTTATTGATAAAGAAAAAAATTTAATTGGAGTAAAAGGAGCTGTTCCAGGAATAGAAAAAGGAATAGTTTCATTAGTAGTTGAATAAACATATGACAAAAATTTCAATTTATAGTTTAAATGGCAAAAAGGTTGGAGAAGAAAAAATTTCTTCCGAAGTTTTTGGATTATCTGATAATGATCAACTTTTACATCAAGTTTATGTGAGTCAAAGAGCTAATCAAAGACAAGTCATAGCACATACAAAAAATCGTTCTGAAAGAGCTGGTTCTGGGAAAAAACCTTGGAAACAAAAAGGAACAGGTAATGCAAGAACAGGATCTATCCGTAATCCTATCTGGAGAGGGGGAGGAATTGTTTTTGGTCCTACTAAAAATAGAAATTTTAAAAAAAATATCAATCAGAAAATGAAACAAAAAGCTATTAAAATAGCTTTGAGCGCTAAAATTAGAAATGAGAGAATGATTGTTGTAGATAAATTAGAAATTAAAGAAAAAAAGACGCAAGCCTTTGCAAAAGCTCTGGAAAAATTAAAAATAAAAGGAAGTTTATTAGTAGGATTTAATCAAAAAGAAAGTGATAATTATCTTTATTTACGTAATATTGCCAATACCAAAGGTATTTTAGAAAATCAAATCAATGTATTAGATATGTTAAATTACAAATATTTATTATTAAGTATAGATTCAGTTAAGTCTATTGAAAAACGTTATAGTAAAAGTAAGAAATAGTTAAAATTTTTAATATGGGAATTTTTCAATCAAAAAAAGAGGAAAAAAAGAAAAATATTAAGAAAGAAAAATCTGTTACTGAAAAGAAAATGGTAATAAAAGAGGATAAAGGGGCGGCTAGAGTATTGCTTTCTCCTTGGATTACTGAAAAAACTCATAATCTTATGGATGATAGACAATATGTTTTTAAAGTTTTTCCTAAAGCTACTAAAAAAAATATTAAACAAGCCATTAAAAGTATTTATAATGTAACTCCAGAATCAGTAAAAATTATTAATATTCATCGTAAAAAGAAAAAGGCAGGACTAAAAACAGTTTATCGTTCTGGATTTAAAAAAGCTATAATTAAATTAAAACCTAAAGATAAAATTGAAATATATGAGTAGAAGTTTAAAAAAGGGTCCTTATATAGATCCACGTTTGCTAAAGAAAATAGAAAATTTAAAACCTGGTGATAAAACAGTGATTAAGACTTGGTCTCGTGCTTCTACAATTAGTCCAGAAATGGTGGGTTTTACTTTTGGTGTTCATAATGGGAAAGAGTTTATCAAAGTTTATGTAACTGAAGAAATGGTGGGTCATAAATTAGGAGAATTTTCTCCAACAAGAAAATTTTTCCGTCATGGTGGTAGAATGCAAAAAGAATTAGAACAAGCTGCTAAACAAAGAGAGATTGAAGCGGCTAAAGCAGCTAAAAAATCATAAAAAGTGTTAATATTTAATTACTATGAAAGTAAAAGCTCAATTAAATAGAATAAGAATAGCTCCCCGCAAAGTAAGATTAGTTGCTGATTTAATACGAGGAAAAAAGGTAGAAGAAGCTCTAGTGCTTCTAGGTAATGCTGTTAAAAAAAGCAGTTTACCTCTAGAAAAGTTAGTAAAAAGTGTTGTAGCTAACGCAGAAAATAATTTCAAATTAAAGAAAAGTGATTTGTATATTACAGAAATATTAGTTAATGAGGGTCCGACTTTGAAAAGATGGATGCCACGCGCTTATGGTAGAGCTAGTAAAATTTTAAAAAGAACATCTCATGTTACTTTAGTGGTGGAAGAAAAAGTAGAAGAAAAAATTGATACAGATAAAAATAATAAGGAAAAAAATAAATTAAAACAAACTAATAAAATTTCTGCAAAGAACGAAAAAATGTTAAAGGAAAAACAGAAAAAAGAAATTGAAAAAGATGAAGAAAAAGCTCTAGATAAATTGACAGAAGGAAGTCAGAAAATTGAAGAAAAAATTTCAGAAAAGAAAGAGAAATTGTCTCAAAAAGAAGTGATTAAACATAAGGAAGTAGTAAATCCACGGAATGCAAGCAGAGAAACAGGCAGAACGCAAAAAATTTTTAAAAAAACAAGTAAGAAATAATAAATTAAAGTTTATATGGCTATAAAGGTTTACAAAAGAAATACTGCGGGGAGAAGAAATATGTCGGTGGTAAAACACAGCAAAGAAATAACTCGTCAAAGACCAGAGAAGTCTTTGTTGCGCAAAAAAACTAAAAAAGCCGGCCGTTCTCAAGGAAAAATTTCTGTAAGACATAAAGGAGGAGGACATAAACAACGTTATCGTTTAGTTGATTTTAAACAAGATAAATTTGGTGTTCCAGGAAAAATAATTGCTTTAGAAAAAGATCCTAATCGTTCAGCGTTAATTGCTTTAATTTCTTATTTTGATGGAGAGAAAAGATATGTTTTAGCTACAGAAGGAATGAAAGTGGGAAAAAATATTATAACTGATAAAAAAGTTCCAGTTAAAAAAGGTAATAGAATGTTATTAAAAAATATTCCCGTAGGAACAGTGGTATCTTTAATAGAGTTAATTCCTGGAAAAGGAGCACAAATGATTAGAAGTGCTGGATCAGGCGCAAGTTTAATGGGTATTGATGGTAAAATGGCACAATTAAAAATGGCTTCTGGAGAAATAAGGTTGGTGCCTAATAATTGTTATGCTACTATTGGACAAGTAAGTAATTTTGAACATAATGCTATTAAGATAGGAAAAGCAGGAAGAAAAAGATGGATGGGTATCCGTCCAACTGTAAGAGGAAGCGCTATGAATCCTGTAGATCATCCACACGGAGGAGGAGAGGGAAGACAAGGTGTAGGATTGAAACATCCTAAAACTCCTTGGGGTAAACCGGCTTTAGGTAAAAAAACTCGTGCCAAAAAGAAAATTACTAATAAATTTATAATTCAAAGAAGGAAAAAGAGAAAAAAAAGACGTTAAAATTTAATTTTTAATTTATTTAATTGATTATATTATTTTTTATAAAATATTATGGGACAAAAAATTAATCCAAAAAATTTCCGATTAGGTATTACTACAACATGGAGATCACGTTGGTTTAGTGATAAGAAAAACTATGTTCAAAAATTAAAGGAAGATATAAAGTTAAGAGAATTGATAATAGATAAATGGAAGACTGCTGGCATTGCTGATGTTGAAATAGAACGTTCTACTAATTCTGTTAAAATTATTATTTATACTTCTCGTCCAGGAGTGTTAATTGGTAGAGGAGGAAGTGGTTTAGAAGATCTTAATCGCATTGTGAAAAATAAATTTTTTGCAGGACAACGATTGGAAATTAAGGTAGAAGTTAAAGAAGTGCGTAAATTTGAAGAAAATGCTTCTTTGGTAGCGCAGAACATAGTAGAACAAATAGAAAAAAGAATTCCTTTTCGTAGGGTAATGAAATCAATGTTGGATCAGGTAGAGAAAAATAAGAAAGTGCGAGGAGTAAAAATTGAATTATCAGGACGATTAGGAGGAGCGGAAATGTCAAGAGTAGAATGGCTTTCTCGCGGAAGAATACCTTTACATACATTGAGAGCTGATGTTGATTATGCTAAGGCAGTGGCTAGAACTACTTATGGGGCGATTGGTGTAAAAGTGTGGATTTACAAAGGGGATGTTTTTAAAAAAGATAATTCTGAAAAAAATATTAAAGAAAAGAGATAATAATTAATAGAAAATATTTATTTTGACAAATATATGTTAATGCCTAAAAAAGTAAAACATAGAAAGATTCACAGAGGCGGTAAGTTAAAAGGAGTAGCTACTAAAGGAACTCAGATAAATTTTGGAAGTTATGGGTTAAAAGCTTTAAATGGAGGTTTAATTTCAGCACGTCAGATTGAAGCTGCTCGTCGCGCAATGACGCGTTATATTCAAAGAGGAGGGAAAATTTGGATAAGAATATTTCCTGATAAACCAATGACAAAAAAAGGAGATGAAACTCCTATGGGTAAAGGTAAAGGAACAGTAGATCATTATGTGGCTAAGATTAAAAGTGGAAAAATAATGTTTGAAATGGACGGCGTAGAAAGAGATGTGGCTAAAAGAGCTATGGAATTAGCTTCCTATAAGCTAAGTGTAAAAACTAAATTTGTAGAAAAGAATAAGTAATTAAAAAATTAAGAAAAGATTTATGAAATTTCAAGAAATTAAAGAAAAAAATGAAGGAGAATTGAAAAAACTTTTAGCGGAAAAAAGAGAGGAATTGCGTCGGATACGTTTTCAATTATATGCTAAACAATTGAAAGAAAATCATCAGTTTAAGGAAGTAAAAAAGGATATCGCGCGTATATTAACCCAACTTAATGCTAGTAAATAAAATTTGTTTGAATAAAAAATTATAATTATGAAGAAAGAAAAAAAAGTTAAACAAGAAAAAATGAATAATTCTAAATCTAAAAATGGTAACAGTGATAAGGAAAAGATTTTACGAAAAAGAAAAGGAATTGTGGTAAGCGCTAAAAATGATAAAACAATAGTAGTGGCAGTAGAAAGTTTTAAAACTCATCCTAAATATTTGAAAAAATATAAGTCTACAAAAAAGTACCATGTGCACGATGAGAATAATGAATATAAGGAAGGAGATAGAGTGGAATTTATAGTAAGTCGTCCTTATAGTAAAAAAAAGAAATTTAAAGTTTTGAAGAGTAAATAATTTATTAATAAAGAATTAATTTTATGATACAAGCAGAAACTAAAGTTAAAGTAGCTGATAATACTGGCGCAAAAATAATTGAATGTTTTAAAGTTTTAGGCGGAAGTCGTAAACGTTATGCTTATATTGGTGAAGTTTTTGTAGCTTCTGTAAAAGAGGCTGAACCGCGAGGAACTGTAAAAAAAGGAGATGTAGTTAAAGCAGTTTTAGTAAGACAAAAGCAAGCCTTAAAAAGAAAAGACGGATCTTTAATTCGTTTTGATGAAAATGCAGCAGTTATTGTAGATGGAGTGGATCCTAAAGGAACTCGTATTTTTGGTCCAATTGCTAGAGAAGTAAAAGAAAAAGGGTTTAATAAGATTGCTTCTCTTGCGGTGGAAGTATTATAAATAAGATTTTTTAATATATTAATTTCTGGAAAAAAGTTTTATGAAAATGAAAATTAAAAAAGGAGATAAAGTTAAAATATTATCAGGAAAGGATAGAGGGAAAAAGGGAAAGGTAATTGAAGTCTTACCTCGTCAAGGAAAGTTAATTGTGGAAAATTTAAATTTAGCTAAAAAACATTTACGTCCACAAAAAGAAGGAGAAAAAGGAAAAAGAGTAGAAGTAGCTATTCCTTTACCTGCATCTAAAGTAATGTTGATTTGTCCTAATTGCGGAAAACCAACGCGGATAGGATATAAAATAGAAGGAAAAAAGAAATTTAGAATATGTAAAAAGTGTCACAAAGAAATAATGTAATTTATTAAGTTTATTTTTCAAGAAAAAGATTATGAAAATTCAAAATATGAAAATTAAATATGAAAAGGAAGTAGTTAAAGCTATGCAGAAAGAATTTGATTATAAGAATGTTTGGGAAGTGCCTACCATTAAAAAAGTAACCATTAATGCTGGAATTGGAAAAATAAATAAAGAAAAAGAAAAAATTGAAGAATTAGTTGGTTATTTAAAGGATATTACTGGACAAGCTCCTGTAAAAACAAAAGCGAGAAAAGCAATTTCTGGTTTTAAGGTGAGAGAAGGCGCTGATGTAGGATTAAAGGTTACATTAAGAGGAAAAAAGATGTGGGACTTTTTAGATCGTTTGGTGCACATAGCTCTTCCTAGAACAAGAGATTTTCAAGGAATTAAATTGAGTGCTTTGGGAGCAAGAGGGAATCTAAATTTAGGCATTAAAGAAATAGTAATTTTTCCAGAAATAAATCCAGAAAATGTTCGTAATAATTTTGGATTACAAATAAGTGTTAGCAACTCAGCTAATAATCCAATTGAAGGAGAAAAACTGTTCCGTTTGTTAGGTTTTCCTTTAGCGGAAAATAAAAAAAAGAATAAATCAAATAATTAAAATATTAAAAGTAAAAAATATTTAAAAATAATTAAATTATATGGCAAAAAAATCAGTTCAAGCAAGAGCAGAAAAAAAACCGAAATATTCTACAAGAGTAGTAAATAGATGTTGGCGTTGTGGAAGAAAACATGGTTATATGAGAAGGTTTGGATTGTGTAGAATTTGTTTTCGGGAATTAGCTAGTCAAGGAGAAATACCGGGAGTTAAAAAAAGCAGTTGGTAAATTTTTTCTCAAAATTAATAATTAATTTTTTAATTTTATAATAATTATATATAGTTATATGTTAGATCCTATTGCAGATATGTTAACCAGAATTAGAAATGCTCAGAAAGCTGAGCATCAAGAAGTGGTTATTCCGTTTTCTAAATTGAAAATGGCTATAATTACTATTTTTCAAAAAAAAGGTCTTATAGAATCATTTCAAAAAGTAAAAGAAGAAAAGTCTAATTTTTATAATATAATTTTAACACTTAAATATAAACAAATAGGAAACAAGAAAGTTCCTACTTTTCGCTCATTAAGACGTGTAAGTAAAGAAGGGCAAAGAATTTATGTTAAAAAGAATGATATTCATAAGATAAAAAATGGATTAGGGTTTAGTATTATTTCTACTTCTCAAGGAGTGTTAACTTCTGAAGAAGCTAGGAAAAAAGGAGTAGGAGGAGAAATTATTTGTGAAGTGCGTTAATTATTAATTAAATTTTAATTTTTTTAAATTTAGAAATTATGAGTCGTTTAGGTAAAAAACCAGTCATTATTCCCAACGGAGTTGAAGTAAAAGAAAATCAACACCTAATAGAAGTTAAGGGCGCAAAAGGAACCTTAACCTTGCCTCTTAGTTATGACTTATCAATAGAAATAAAAGAAAATAAAATATTTATTAAAAAATTAGGAAAAACCAAAAAAGCATCCGCTATGTGGGGAACTACAGCGCGTCTTTTAGAGAATATGATTAAGGGAGTTACAGAAGGATTTGAAAGAAAATTAGAATTAAATGGAGTAGGTTATAGGATGGCGGTTAAAGGCAATAAATTAGATTTAGCTTTAGGATTTTCTCACCCAGTGGAAGTAGAAATTCCTCAAGATTTAAAAGTGCAGATAGAAAAGAATATACTTACTGTTAGTGGAATAGATAAACAAAAAGTAGGCCAATTTGCAGCTAAAATTAGAGACTTAAAACCAGTAGAACCGTATAAGGGAAAAGGGTTTAAATATGATGATGAAATTGTTAGAAGAAAAGAAGGTAAAAAAGCGGTTGCATCAGAATAGTAATCTATAAATAAAATAAATTGATAAATTAAAATTTTATAATATTAAATAATAATATGGGAGTAATTAAAAATCGCAATCAACAACGTTTGCATCGCAAAAGAAGAATTAGAAGTAAAATTAAAGGAACTGCGCAACGTCCTCGTTTAGTGGTTTTTCGTAGTTTAAAAGGTGTAACAACGCAAGTAATAGATGATACCAAAGGACATACATTAGTAGCTACAAGTTTAAAAGAAATATATTCTTCTCCAAAAGTAAAAAATGATGTGAAGACAGCGGGAAAAGTAGGAGAATTGATTGCTCAAAAATGTTTAAAAGCTAATATTAAAGAAGTAGTTTTTGATAGAGGTGGATATAAATATCACGGAAAAATTAAAGCTTTAGCAGATGGAGCCAGAAAAGCAGGTTTAAAATTTTAAAAATTAACTAATTTATTATTTTTATGAAAACTAAGAATAAGAAAAAACAATTTATTCGCAAAAGAGAGAAACCAGAATTTGATCAACGTTTATTAGATTTAGCTAGAGTAACTCGCGTAGTAAAAGGTGGAAGACGTTTTCGTTTTCGCGCTACTATGGTTATTGGTAATCGCAAAGGAAAAATTGGAGTAGGAGTAGCCAAAGGAGCTGATGTGTCAGACGCTATTAATAAAGCTGTCAATGATGCCAAGAAACATTTAGTAGAAGTTAATATGTGGAAGACAACTATTCCTCATGACATTAAAGTAAAATTAGGTAGCGCTAAAGTAATGTTACGTCCTGTAAAAGAAGGACGAGGAATTGTAGCTGGTGGAGCTATGAGGATGGTAGTAGAATTAGCAGGAATAAAAGATGTTGTAGCTAAGTCACTAGGAACTTCTAATAAATTAAATGTAGCCAGAGCAACTTTATTAGCTCTTTCTCGTTTGGAAGCTTTAGAAAAAAATGAAAGATAATTAAATTTATTTTATAATTTATAAGGAACTAATTTTAAAAATATGCAGATACATGAATTAAAAGTTAAAGCTAAAAAAACGCGTAAGAGAATTGGCAGAGGAGGAAAAAGAGGAACCTATTCTGGTAGAGGAATGAAGGGACAAAAATCTCGTTCTGGAGGAAATGTAGATCCTCTTTTTGAAGGTGGTCGTTCTTCTTTAATGCAAAGAATGAAGAAATTACGTGGTTTTAAATCCATTCATCCTAAAAAAGTGGTTGTTAGTTTAGACGCGCTAGAAAAACATTTTTCTGAAGGAGAAACAGTTAATCTAGAAACATTAAAAAAGAAAGGATTGTTAAACAATAAAAACAAGGATTATGGTGTTAAAATTTTAAACAATGGAAAAATTACTAAAAAACTTGTTATAGCTAAAGAAATATTAGTTTCTCAAAAAGCAAAAGAAGCCATAGAAAAAGCTAAAGGAGAAATTAAAAAATAATTTAGTTGTTTAAAAAAAATAGAGGAGGAGGAAGAAATGTATTATCTAGATTCTTTTTTAAAGTGGTTTCAAAGAGGGGAAATTGGCTTAAGTTTGGTTATTTTAATAACTTTAATAGTTATTTTAATAATCGTATTAATAAAAAACGAACAAAAACATTATCAATCAAAAAAAGATTTTTTCTGTCCTGCTTGCGGACAAAAATTAATTTTGAATAACGAAATTTTTATTTGTCCGAAGTGTGGATGGAAGGAAGAATTGATAATTATTAAAGGACTGTTTTCTAACTTTAAAAAAGAAACTTAACTTCTCATAAAAAACAGGTTATTTTTTTTGAAAACTAACCTGTTTTTTTTATTTTTTTAGAATGTATTTCTATGCTAAACTAAAGTTAATAAAAATTAATTAACTTTTAAGCAATGAAGAAAGAAAAAAAAGAAAGAAAAAAAGATATTTTACTTATTTTGGATAGTAACGCTATTATTCATCGCGCTTATCATGCTCTACCACCATTAACTACAAAAAAAGGAGAGTTAGTCAATGCTGTTTATGGCTATCTTTTAACATTATTAAATGTTATTGAAAAATTTAAACCAACTTATTTAGTGGCTAGTTTTGATTTAGCAGGGCCCACTTTTCGGCATAAGGAATATAAAGAATATAAAGCTACACGAGTAAAGGCTCCTGATGAACTTTACGAACAGATAGATAAAGTAAAAAATGTTTTAAAAGCTTTTCAAATACCTATTTTTGAGAAGCAGGGTTTTGAAGCGGATGACGTAATTGGAACTATAGCCAAAAAGATAACTCAAAAAAATAAAAATATAGAAGTAATTATTGTAACTGGAGATTTAGATGCTTTGCAATTAGTGGATGATAATATTAAAGTGTATACAATGAGCCGAGGTATTAGTCAAGCAGTTTTATATAATAAAGAAAAAGTTAGAGAAAGATATTCTTTAGAACCAGATCAACTCAAAGATTATAAAGGATTAAGAGGTGATGCTTCGGATAATATACCAGGAGTAAAGGGAGTAGGAGAAAAAACAGCCATTAAGCTTTTAAAGGAATTTGGTAGTTTAGAAAATGTTTTTGCTCATTTAAATGAAATTAAGGGAAGTTTAAAGGAAAAACTAGAAAAAGACAAAGCGCAAGCTTTATTATCTAAACAGCTAGGGATTATTAAAACTAATTTAAAATTAAAAATTGAATTAAAAAAACTTCTTTGGAAAAAAGATTTTGATAAAAATAAGATAATTAAAATTTTTCAAGAATTAAATTTTTTCAGTTTATTAAAACGTTTAAATAATTTCTTGCCTGACAAAAATAAAAATTCTTTAAATTTGGATACAGAAAATAATCCTTCAATAGTAAGTGACTTTAAATATAAAATTTTAAAAGATGAAAATGATTTTAAAAAATTTACTCAGGAATTAAACCTTCAAAAAGAAGTAGCGATTTTTCAAAAAGATAATTATTGGGCTTTCTCTTGGAAAACTGGTAGAGCAACAATTTTTAAAGATTCTTTATTAAAAAATGAAAAAAATTCTGAAGAGAATTTTAAAAAATGGCTAGCAAATTCGGAAAATAAAAAAATTTCTTTTGATTTTAAAAAACTTTATAAAAAAATAAAAAGAGAAAATAAAATTATTTTAAAAGGAATTTATTTTGATTTAGAAATTGCTTATTATTTATTACACTCAGGCAAGAAAATAGAATGGGAGAGGATAGTTTTAGAGGAACTAGGAGAAGAAATTTTAGAAGAAAAAGGTCAATTAGGATTTAATTTTGAAAACAATATTAAAAACAAAGAAGAAAAAATAGCGCAAAAAGTTATTAATTATTGGAAGCTAAAAAAAATATTAAGTAAAGAATTGAATTCTATAAAAAGTAATCAAAAAAATAAATTAGAAAAGCTTTTCTATAATTTAGAAATTCCTTTAATTTCTGTTTTAGCCGAAATGGAATTGAAAGGAATTAAGACTAACCCTTTAGTTTTAAAGGGTATTAATGCAAAAATCTCTCAAAAAATAGAAAAACTAAAAACTCAAATTTATCAATTAGCCGGAGAAAAATTTAATCTAAATTCCCCTCAACAATTAAGGGTGATTCTTTTTGAAAAATTGAAATTAGCTACGGATGATATTAAAAAGACAAAAACAGGATTTTCTACGGCTATTTCAGAATTAAGTAAATTAAAAGGGAAACATAAAATAATAGAAAAAATAGAAACATACCGAGAATTATTTAAACTAAAAACAACTTATTTAGACACTTTACCAGAATTGATTGAAAAAGACGGTAGAATTCATACAACTTTTAAACAAACTACTACAGCTACGGGCAGACTAGCTTCAGAAAATCCTAATTTACAAAATATTCCCATTAAAACTGCTTTGGGTAAAATGATTAGAACAGCTTTTGTGGCTGAAAAAAATTATAAATTAGTATCTCTAGATTATTCTCAAATAGAGCTAAGAGTAGCCGCTCACTTAAGTGGCGATAAAAAACTAATTCAATTTTTTCAAGAAGGCAAAGATATTCATCAAGCTACCGCCGCGGAAGTTCACCATATATCTCTTTCTCAAGTAACTCAAGCGATGCGGAGATCGGCTAAGGCCTTAAATTTTGGAATAATTTACGGAATGAGTACTTATGGTTTTGCTCAATCGGCTAATATATCTCAAGAAGAAGCGCAAAAGTTCATACAAGAATATATGAAGAAATTTCCTCAAGTAGCCCAAATGATAAAAGAAATCAAAGAAGAAGCGCGTAAAAATGGCTATGTAGAAACAGAAACAGGAAGGAGACGTTATGTTCCAGAAATAAATTCTCCTAATTTTCAAGTTAGATCAAGCGCGGAAAGAATGGCTGTTAATATGCCTTTACAAGGATTAGCCGCTGATATTATGAAAATAGCTATGTTGCAAGTAGATAATTATTTAAAAAATATTTCTTCTGCTAATATAATTTTACAAATTCACGATGAATTAATTATAGAAATAAAAGAAAATTTAATAGAAAAAAATATTCCCAAAATCAAAAAAATAATGGAGAATGCTTATCAATTAAAAGTGCCTTTAATTGTAGATGTTAGTCAAGGAGACAATTGGGGAGAGTTGTAATTTATAACTTAATTGTGGAGTTGATTTTTTTGTTGTAGTATAAAATTAAACATATTTAAATTAAAATTATGCAATTAATAAAAAAACTTATAAAAACCAATGACAAATATGATTTATCAGTTTTTAGTAAGGAAAGTGTAGATGAACTAGAAAAAAGAATTTATGAAAAAAATAATAAACTTTATTTTGATTGTTTAGTCAGAGAAAAATCAATCCAAGTAAAACCAGAAGAAATTGTAAGACAACTAATGATTGATAAACTTTTGAAAGAATATAATTATCCCAAAGAACTTTTACAAGTAGAGTATACAGTTACTTTTGGAAGAGAGAAAAAATCAGCTGATATTGTTATTTTGAATAAAAAAGATAAAACAAGTCCTTATATAATTGTTGAAGTTAAAAAAGCAAGTGCCAAAGATGGCAAAGAGCAATTAAAATCATATACAAATGCAACAGGCGCACCTCTTGCTGTATGGACTAATGGTCAAGAAATAAATATATATGAAAGGCTTGACCCAAACTATTTTGAGCCACTTTCAGATTTACCAAAATATGAAGA
This sequence comes from Candidatus Moraniibacteriota bacterium, assembly GCA_026985555.1. Lineage (GTDB taxonomy): Bacteria > Patescibacteriota > Minisyncoccia > Moranbacterales > UBA9337 > JALSQF01. Next base: position 78,368 of record JALSQF010000010.1, read on the forward strand.
AACTATTGAAGATGTAAAACAAGAAATTTTCACTTATCTTGATTTGATGGTGAAAGACAAGCTTGCAAATGAAAGAAAATCTTTAAAAGATTTGATTTTAGAGCTTGAAGATGAAGTTTTGGCAAATGCAGGTGTAGATATTTTTGAAGAAGTTTTTAAACTGATTTTCACAAAACTTTATGATGAAATGCAAAGTGCAGATGATAGAATTCAGATAGAAAGAGATTTTGTTAGACTAAAAAGACAAAAGCCAGAGCTTACAGATAAAGAAATTTTGCAAGGATTATTAAAAGAAAACAAAAATAATGTAGAAGGATACAGAAAACTTGAATTTAGAAGTAGGGGAGATGCTCATCATACAAAAGAAGTGATAAATAAGCTTTTTGAAAAGGCAAAAAGAAAATGGCCGGGTATTTTTGATGATGGAGAACCTCTTAGAATTACCGATGAAAATCACTTACAAATTTGTGTTGGTTATTTACAAAATGTAAAACTTTTTAACTCAAATTTGCAAGTAATTGATGAAGCATTTGAATATCTTGTAAATAAATCAGCAAAAGGTGATAAAGGTCAATATTTCACACCAAGAAATGTTATAGATATGGCTGTTTATATGATAAACCCGAAGCCAAATGAATATGTAATAGATACAGCAGCCGGCAGTTGCGGTTTTACAGTGCATACACTATTTAATGTTTGGAATAAACTTAAAAATCAAGGAAAAGCAAATTTTCATAATTTTTCAAATCAGAGGTTAACTCCTGAACAAATAGAATATACAAGTAAAGTTTTTGGTATTGATTTTGATGAAAAAGCAGTAAGAGTAGCAAAAACTCTAAATATGATTGCAGGAGACGGAAAAACAAATGTAATTCATCTAAACTCACTTGATTTCACAAGATGGAATGAAAAGATAAAAGATAGAGAGTGGATGAGAAAATATGGCGAGGGGTATTATAGGCTGCTTGATTTAGCAGTAAATAGAGATGAACCAAAAGAATTCAATTTTGATATAGTTTTGACTAATCCTCCTTTTGCGGGAGATATAAAAGATAATAGACTTTTAGCTCAATATGAAATAGCATATAAAGAAAATGGAAAAAGAGTATCAAAACTTAGTAGAGATATTTTATTTATAGAAAGAAATCTAAATATGCTAAAACCTGGTGGTAGAATGGCAATAATTTTACCACAAGGTAGATTTAACAATACTTCAGATGAAAGAGTCAGAGAATATATAATGAGTAAAGCAAGACTTATTGCTGTAATAGGACTTCATGTTAATACTTTCAAACCACATACAGGAACAAAAACTTCTGTTTTGTTTGTGCAAAAATGGAATGATGACCCAAACAAAGGTCCATTAAATCCTTATAAAGAAGATTATGAAGTTTTTATGGCAGTAAGCGAAAAACCAGGAAAAGATAATTCAGGGCAAGAAGTTTACAAAACAGATCCTGAAACGGGAGAAAGGTTGCTTGACGAGCATGGGCATTTAATACAAGATCATGATTTGGAAGAAATAGCAAAAGAGTTTGAGAAGTGGGCTAAGAAGGAAGGGTTGAGTTTTTGGAAATAATTTATTTTTAATGGAGGAGATATGATTAAAAAAATTAAAAAAATAAAAAACCTTGGAATATTTAATGAATTTAGATGGAATTCATCTATTTTAGAATTTAAAAGATATAATTTATTTTATGGATGGAATGCATCAGGAAAAACTACTTTGACTACTATTTTTGAGTCATTGAATTTAAATATTACGAAATATTTTAAAGATGCGGGATATGAGATAGAAACTAATAATGGTGATATTTATAAACAAAATGATATTTTTCCAACAAAAGTTAGAGTTTTTAATCAGCATTACATAGATGAAAATATACATATTTCTAATGGAAAAACAAAACCTATTTTTTTATTGGGTGAAGAAAGTAAAGAATTAAAAGAAAAAATAGATAATTGGGAAGATGAAAAAATCAAATTAAAAAATATAAAAATAGAATTAGAAAGAGTGAAAGAGCAAAAGGAAAAAGATATTAATAATATTTTTACAAATACTGCTAGAATTATAGGTGAAAATTTATCTGGTTCATCAGTCAGAAATTATAGAAGAAATGATGCAAAAGATGATTTTGAAAAATTAGCTCAGAAAGAACTATTGTCACAAGAAGATTTAGAAAAATATAAAAAGATAAAAGAACAAAAGAAAAAAGAAAAGATTGATGAAATAGTATTTACTTTAAGGCAAGACAAAATTTTAGAAGAAATAAAAAACATTTTAAAAAAATCTGTTAATTCTATTATAATAGCAAGACTAAAAAATAATCCAGATATTTCTGCTTGGGTTGAGAAAGGTATTGAAATTCATAAAAAACACAATTCTAAAACTTGTGAATTTTGTGGTCAAAGTTTACCAAATGGTTTAATAGAAAAACTTTTGCTTTATTTTAATGAAGAAGATAAAAAATTAAAGCAAATTATTGATGAAAAAATAAATTTTTTAAATAATAAATTTAATGAATTAAATAATTTAAACATACCTAAGAAAGTTGAATTATATGATGACTTGTATAATGATTTTGAAAGCAGATTAAGTTCCTTTAATAAAGAAAGGATAAATTTATCAAATGAGATTTCAGAATTAATCAAACATTTACAAAACAAAAAATTTAAGACTAGTGAACCTATGAAAATTACATTTTATTTTAACAATTCATTTGAAGAAGCATTAAAAAATTTAAATGAAATAATAAAAAAGCATAATAATAAAACAGAAAATTTACAAGAGCAAAAAGATGAGGCATTTAAAAAAATAAAAAACCATTATCTAAGTGAGATATGGGATAAGGTGAAAGAAAATGAAAGTAAAATTAGTGAAATAAACAATAATATAACTATCATTAATAATGGTGGTAGTTTTACTTATAAAGGTAAAAACATTGAAACAATTGAAACAATAGGGCTTTCAAAATTAAATAATGAAATTTTAGAGGCAAAGGCTAAAATATCTGATTTACATAAATCAGTTGATAAATTGAATAAGTATTTAGAAACATTTTTAGGTAGAAATGAAATAAAATTTAAGGTATCTGATGAGCAAGATGGATTTATAATATTAAGAAATAATGAGATTGTAAGCAATTTGAGTGAAGGTGAAAAAACAGCAATTGCTTTTGTTTATTTTATAATTCATTTGCAAGATAAAGATTTTAATATAAACAATGGAATTGTAGTTGTAGATGATCCTGTATCTAGTTTTGATTCAAGTTCTGTTTTTCAAGCCTTTGCATTTATGAGAGAAGCTGTTAAAGATGCAAAGCAAATCTTTATTTTTACTCATAATTTTGATTTTTTTAAATTAACTTTAAATTGGTTTAAGAATTCAAGAAGAAATTGGAGTTGTTATCAAATTAAAAATAAAATGATTAAAGAAAAAGAGAATACAAAAAGAATAGCTTATATAGATAAAATCGATCATTTTATTGAAAAATATACTACAGAATATGAATATTTGTTTAAGGTATTGTATGAATTTAATAATTCAGACCCAAGTAATATAGAAGATGTTTATAATATACCAAACATTGGTAGAAAAGTTTTGGAAACATTTTTAACATTTAGAATTCCTACTTCAGAAAGTTTGTATCAAAAATTACAGAAAATAAATTTTGATGAAAATAAAAAGACCTCAATATACAAGTTTTTTAATGATTTATCACATTTGACAGGTAGTGGTTTTCACCCATCATTGATACAAGAATCTAAGAAAAATGTAAAATATTTGTTAGAAATGATAAAAAGTTCTTTTAAGGAACATTATGATATTTTAGAAAATACTTTATCTAACCAAAACTAACTATGGCACAAATAAGCATAATAAACATAAAAAATATAATCCAAGCAAAAAGGTTTGATGCTGAGTATTTTAAACCGGAGTATTTGAAGGATGATTTTTATTTAGAAAATAAAGGCTTTTTCTTATTGTATGAAATTTCAAATGTTAAAGGGGGGAAAAGATTACCATTAGGAGAAAAGTTTTCAGAAAAAGGAGTTCCTTATATTAGGGCAGAAGATATAAAAAATGATTTTGTTGAATATGAAAATGTACCAAGAATTTCTTTACAATTACATGAAAAATTAAAAAAATATCAAACTAAAAAAGATGATATATTGTTAACTATTGTAGGTTCTGTTGGAGCTATTGGTATTGTAAATTTTAATTTAGAAAGATGCAATTTAACAGAAAATGCAGCTAAAATAACTAATTTAGATTTTAATAAATATAAATCAGAAGTGATATTTTCTTTTTTGTTATCTAAATATGGTCAAAATCAAATAAAAAGAGAAAAAGTAGGAACAGTTCAAGAAAAATTATCATTAGATAGACTAAGAAAATTTAAAATTCCTCTTCTCCCTCAATCCTTCCAACTCCAAATAGAAAAAATAGTAAAAGAAGCTTATGAAAAACAATCTCTTTCAAAAGAACTTTACAAAGAGGCAGAACAGATTTTGCTTAAAGAATTGGATTTGAAAGATTTCAAACCAAAACATAAATTGACTTTCACCACAACAAAAAAAGAAATAGAACAGGATAAAAGATTTGATGCAGAATATTTTCAGCCAAAATATGAAGAAATTATTGAGAAAATAAAAAGTTATAAGGGGGGATTTGATAAAGTTGGGGAAGTAGTAAATATAAAAGATAAAAATTTTACATCAAAAGATTATGTAAAATATAAATATGTTGCATTAGCTGATATTTCAAATGATGGATATATTCAAAGTTTTGAAGAAGATTTCGGTAAAAATTTACCTACAAGAGCAAGAAGACTTATAAATAAAGGAGATGTAATTATTTCTTCTATTGAAGGTTCTTTAAATTCTTGTGCTTTAATTGAAGAAGAATTTGATAATTCAATTTGTTCTACAGGTTTTTATGTTGTAAATTCTGAAAGAATAAATCCTGAGACATTATTAGTTTTAATGAAATTATATCCAATACAAAAACTGTTGAAAAAAGGGTGTAAAGGAACAATACTTACTGCAATACCAAAAGATGAATTAGAAAAAATTGTTTTACCAATTATTGACAATCAAACCCAACAAAAAATTTCTCAAAAAATACAAGAGAGCTTTAAACTTAAAAAAGAGTTAAAAGAGCTTTTGGAAAAAGCCAAAAAAATGGTAGAAGAGGAAATAGAAAAATGATTTCTTTTTTATATTAAAATTTCCAAACATTTTGTAAAAATCTTAAATTATGTTAGAGTTAATTAAAGTTAACGCAATTGAAAGATAAATTTAAAAACGACCACATTAAAGGGGTCATTAAAGGGGTCATTTTTTAATTTTAAATAATAAGCAATAATAAAACTATGTCTAGAAGAAAATTAAAGGATAGAAATATCCGTGAACTATCTAAACGAAGCAATGGAACTTATGCTCTTACTTTACCCATTGAATTAATACGTGAATTAAAATGGAGAGATAAACAAAAATTAGTGGTGGAAAAAGCAGATAAAAAAATAATTATTAAAGATTGGAAAAAATAAATAAATAATTTTAAAAATAAAAACCATGCAAAAAATAATTGAATTTTTTCAAAAAATCGGTTTGTTGCGAATTAACTCCGGAGATTATTATACCGGAGAATTTTCATCAAAAGTTAAAAAAAATAAGAACGAAGAAAAAGTTACCCCTAATCAATCTAATAAAAACAAGGATAAAAAAAAATCAAGTTTACCTTTAATTTTTTGGATAATAATTTATTTATTATTAGCTATTTCCTTTTTCTTGTCTATATTTTCTAGTTTTACAGCTGTAATTATTATCTTAATTATTTGGCTCTTTTTTATTTTTATTTTAAAAAGATTTTCGTTTAGTTTGCCAGTGGCTATAGTTAGTTTGGTTTTAGTTTTCTCTTTCTCCTTTTTTTATTTGATATTTTTTACAAACAATCATCAAGATAATCAGCAGAAAAAAACTGTCAGTCAAAAAAACTTACCTCAATTAGAAATGGTTGTAATTAAATCTCCCGCTGTTATTAATTGTGACAAAGAAAAAAGCATACTTGAAGTGAAAGCTAAGAATGTTGGTAAAAAAGCGTTAACTTTTAACGAATTTCAAAATCATCAATATGATTTTGAAATTTGCGATGGAGACAAGGAACATAAAAATGGTGGTCGTTCTTGTTTTTCGGCTTTAGGCGGTTATTTAAAGGTGAATGATTTTGGAATAATTAAAGAAGGGGAGAGTAAAATTATTCAATTAGTTACACCAACGGCAACTAAACCAGATAATGCTATTGCCAGTTTTTTAGATAAAACTAAAATCAACGGAAAATACAAATATTATATCAGTTTTGTTAAAATGGAATCAGCCAAAAAGAAACCACTCATTAGTCAATCTAATCTTTTCACTGTGCAAACCAATATAATGAACGCTACCAATGAATACATTAAAACTGATTGTTATAAGACAAATTAGTTCTTATAATTTTTTATTCCAATTATCTCTAAAAATCAGTATTTAGTATTTAAAAGTTAAAAAATAATTTTTACAAAAATTTTATTCTTGTTTCTCTTGTTTTTTGTTTTTTTTGTTATGAAACTTTTGATGAATTTTTTTTAATTGCTGATTGGTAATGTGAGTGTAAATTTGAGTAGTGGTAATAGAAGAATGGCCTAACATACTTTGCACGCTTCTGATATCAGCACCATTAGATAAAAGATCAGTGGCAAAGCTATGTCTTAAAGTATGAGGATGAACATCTTTAGTGATACCAGCTTTAGTAGCGTAATATTTAACAATTCTTTGTATACTTCTAGATGTTAAACGTAAATTATCTTCCTTTTTATTTTTAGTTAGACGAATAAAAAGAGCTTCATCTATATCAGTCCGCTGTTGCAAATATTTTAAAAGCGCTTGACGGGCAGTTTCCGAAAGGAAAACTAGTCTTATTTTCCCGCCTTTTCCTTTAACACTAAACTCTTGTTTATCTAAATTAATTTGATCGCGATTTAAATTAACTAGTTCGGAAACACGCAAACCAGTGGAGAAGAGTAATTCTAAAATTGCTCTATCACGTAAACCTTTAAAGCCGTTTTCATCGGGAGATTGAAGTAATTTTTCTAATTCATCTTTGGTTAGAAATTCAATTTCTTTTTGTGGATTTTTACCTACTTCTATTTTTTCTGCTGGTAAAGTTTTTATATCACGAACGGCCAGATATTTTAAAAAATTGCGTAAAGCAATAATGTGATAATTTTGAGTAGATTTTTCTAGTTTTTTTCCTTTTTCATCTTCAAAACGATTTAAATACAAACGATATTGTCTTACTTTTTCTAGGGTGATATCTTCTGGTTGGCTAATTTGAGTAAAATCTAAAAAACGTTTTAAATAATGATGATAATTTTCTATGGTTTTAAGGGAACGGTTTACTTCTATTTCTAAATGCTCTAAAAATTGATTAACTAATTTTTCTAAAGTAGTCATAAGGATTTATTAATTGATTATATTATTATAACATTGTTTGAAAAATATGAAAAATTGTAATTTTTTGCTAATTATGTTTATGTGTAAAACATTATAAACATTGAAAAATATTAAAAATAGTATTATGATAATTAATATTTAAACTCTTTTAGGAAAATATTATGTCAGATTTAGAAAAAAAGAAAAAAGAAATTAGAGTAAGATTTGCTCCTTCTCCCACAGGTGAACTTCACATTGGAGGTTTAAGAACAGCTTTAACTGATTTTCTTTTTGCCCAACAAAATAAGGGTAAATTTATTTTAAGAATAGAGGATACCGATCAAAAAAGATTAGTAAAGGGATCTATTAAAAGAATTATCCATTCCTTAGAATGGTCTGGAATAAAAATTGATGAGGGGGTTTTTTTAAATCAAAAGGGAGAAATTATTCAAAAGGGGAAGTTTGGACCTTATATTCAATCTCAACGTTTAAAAATTTATCAAAAATATGTAGAAAAATTACTTCAAGAAGGAAAAGCTTACCGATGTTTTTGTTCTGCTCAAAGATTAGAAAAAATGAGAAAAGAACAATTAGCTCAAGGAGAAGCTCCTCATTACGATAGAAAATGTCTTAATCTTACTCAAAAAGAAATTGATGAAAAAATTCAAAAAGGAGAAAAATATGTTGTTCGTTTTAAAATTCCTTCAGGAAAAACTAGTTTTAATGATTTAGTTTATGGAAAAATAGAAGTAAAAAATGAAACTTTAGATGATCAAGTTATTTTAAAATCAGATGGTTTTCCCACCTATCATCTCGCTTCTGTGGTGGATGATTATTTAATGAAAATAACTCATGTTTTTCGGGGAGCAGAATGGATTTCTAGTACACCTAAACATATATTACTTTATCAAGCTTTAGGATGGGAGAAAAGTCAGCCGTATTTTTGCCATATGCCTAATATTTTGAACAAAAATAAACGAAAGCTTTCCAAAAGAGAGGGAAGTGTTAGTGTGCAAGATTTTAAACAACAGGGTTATCCTGCTGAAGCGTTAATTAACTTTATTGCTTTATTGGGCTGGAACCCTAAAACAGAACAAGAAATTTTTACCTTAAAAGAACTAATAGAGCAGTTTGATATTAAAAAAATGAATAAATCAGGAGGAATTTTTGATTTAGATAGATTAAACTGGATTAGTGCCCAACACATAAAAAGAATGTCCGTGGAAAAACTTTATGGATTAGCTTTGCCTTTTTTAGAAAAAAAGAATTTCTTTCAAGAGTGGAAAGAAAAAAATAAATTTATAAATCAAGAAGAATATCTAAAAAAAGTTTTAGAAGTTGAAAAAGAACGATTAGAAAAATTTACTGATGTAGGAGAAAAAAATAAATTTTTCTTTCAAGAAAGCGGGACTATAAAAATTTCTTTTGATGAAATGCGTTGGAAAAAGCAAACTAATCAAGATATTCAAAAAAATCTTAAAAAAGCTTATAATACATTATATAATATATCAAAAAACAACTGGACAAGAGCTAATATTGAAAAAGAATTATTAAAAACAGCTCAAGAGAAGAGAGGAGAGCTTCTTTTTCCCTTAAGAGCAGTTTTAACTGGTCAAAAATATTCTCCTTCTCCCTTTGAAGTGGCTTGGGTCTTAGGAAAGAAAGAAACACTAAGTAGAATTAATCGGGCATTGGATTTGTTTAAAAATTTAGATTAATTATATACAAAACTAAAACTAAATAAAAATGTTAAAATTATTAAAATTTGTTTCTGTTAGTATAATTTTATTCTTTTTTCTTTTTTCTCCTTATTATATTTTTGCTGAAGATACTACCAATTATACAGATAATACAAATGGATTGAGTAAGCAAAAACAAAAAGAATATGAAAGTAAAACAAAAAAAATTGAAAAGCTTAATGAAAAAGCTAGAATTTATCAAAAAATTTTAGATATTAAACGCAATCAAAAAACAACACTTTATCAACAATTACAAAATATAAATAATGAAATAAAATCATTACAAGAAGAAATAACCACTCAAAAAGAAAAAATAATCACACTCAATGATAAGATTGCTGTTTTAGAAAAAAGAATTACAGAAAATCAAAAAAAAATTAAAGAACAAAAAAAGCTTTTATCTTATATGGTGCGTTCTTATTATGAATACGCTCAACATGATTGGTATCCTGCCATTTTAAGTAATGAAGGTGTAGCTGGTTTTCTAACTAATAAAGATAGATTAACACAATCAGGAGATAAGATTAAAAAATTATTGGGAGCATTGAAGTCTCTTAAAAATAATTTAGAAAACAAAAAAAGATCTTTAACTAACAAAAAGAAAGAAGTTATAGAGATGCAAAGGAAATTAGAAGAAAAAAATCTTTATTTGATAAGCAATAAACAACGGAAAAACAATTTATTAATTCAAACCAAAGGAGAAGAAGCTAGATATCAAAAAAAACTAGAGAGAATAAAGGCAGAAAAAATGCAATTGTTAGGTGATATTGATGAGTTATTTAATGCTAATAGTGCTAATATTAATGTATGGAAAGCTAATCTTCCGCAACCAAAAAGTGGTTTAGCTTCTTTACGTTGGTATTATTCACAAAAAGACTCTCGTTGGGGAAATAAAACTATAGGTAACTCTAACAGTTTGATGAAAAATTATGGATGTGCTATTACATCTATTTCCATGGTCTTTACTTATCATGGTAATCGTATTTCTCCAGGATTAATGTGTAAACAATCCATTTTTGATTGGGATTTAATTAAATGGCCTAATACTTGGGGCGGATTGTCTTTGGATAAGGGTGTAGGACATTTTCATGGAAACATAAACTGGAAAACTATAGATAAAAACTTAAAAAAGAAAAATCCAGTGGTAGTTTATATTAGAGCAGGGCGCAAAGGGGGTCATTATGTCGTAATTCATCATAAGGATAAAAAAGGAAGATATATAGTTCACGATCCTTATTTTGGACCGAACATTTTTTTAAGCTCTACAATGTCGTTGCTTTCTAAATTATATAAAGTTCCTATTTCAAAAAGATCAATAGATCAAATGATTTTATATAAATAAAAAATTTAAGAATGTCTATTTTTTATTAAGTAAAGAGAGGGTTGTGTCGCACAACCTTTTATTATTATTTTTTGATATATATTTGCTAAAAAATATTTTTTTAGTGATTGATAAGAATTTTTTGATGTGGGCGTATTCCGACTTGAACGGAAGACCTCTTGCGTGTCGAGCAAGCGCTCTAACCAGCTGAGCTATACGCCCAAATTTAAATTTTAAATAAATATATTTTTTGTAATTTTAATTAATTTATTTATTTAGTTAAAACTAAATATTATATTATATCATAATATGTAATATGTATAGTATTATAAATTTTTTTATATATATTTATATATGAAATTACATAAACCATATACATACTTGTATAAATCATATACATATATGTATATGATTATATAACAAATAGTATGTTGTAATGAAATAATAAAAAGAAAAAACAAAAAAGGAAATAAATTAAATATAGAAACATAAATATATAATATAAATATTTAATATATATCAAAATGATAACTAAATTTAATTTTATATATTTTTTATAATATAAAAAATATATAAAATTAAAAAACAAAACTTAATCTAATAAAAAACAAGTAAACAAAAAATTTTTATATACGTTACATGTATAATCACAATAAAGATATTTAAAACAAATAAAAGATAAAAAATAAAAGTAATTTTATTTGTGTAAATGTCGTCCAATCTACATTGTGCGACACATATAATATAAGTATCTATGTATGTATATATAAATATATACGAAAGCAATAAGTAAAAATATAAACAAGCCATTTATATATTTATTTGTATATATATAAATATTACCCTATTCCCTTTTTTAAAACTCTTAAAATTAAAAAAAATTTAAAAGATTAAAAGTGAAGTTTTATTTTTAATTAAAATTAATTAGAATAAAAAAAATTATTATTATATAGAAAATAGAAAATAAAAAAACAAAAATAAAAATAAAATATTTTTTGCAAAAAATATTTTTTAAATTTTAAATACTAAATACTGATTTATTTTTAGAGATAATTTATATTTTATATATTTAATTTAAATTCTAGTAATGAATAATAATTGAGTTAAAAGAAGTCCTATTATATCAAAATTGTCTAAATATTTCATTTGATTTTTGTTTAATATTAATAAGACTGAATAATTATTTATTTTTTGATGAGATGGAATCAATATTTTATTTTTTATTTCCAAATAATTTTTTTTAGTAGTAATATTATTTTTTTGAAAAAAAGTATTTAGCTCTTCCCTATCTATATTATCAGTAACATTTTTAAAAGAGCGACAATTTTTTAAATTTTTTTCTGTTACCATTTCTTCCATATTGATTAACTTGATGCAAAATTTTTGTTGTTTTCCTAAGAAAATAGCAATGGCATGCAAAATCATTTTCTCTACCTCTTTTTTAACTTCCTCAATCTTATTTTTGTTGTAATATCCATATCTTATATCACTAATTTTTGTAAAGATATCTTTTAGAATTTCCATCTTCCGATTCATTTCTCCAATGTATGAATAGGAATTAGTTAAATCTTGAGAAATTAAATTGCTTTTTCTTTGTATTTTTAGTTTTTCTTTTATTATTTGGCTTAATTTCTTCTCTTTAAAAATAAACAAAAGAAATCCTAAAGAGCCGAGAAAAAAAATTAAAATTTCTTCTAGCTGTTCTTCTGTAAGAAAAAGATAACTTTTGTTAATTAAACTAGGAACAAAGACAATGATAATAAAAATAAGTAAATAAATCCAATACATGATAGCTATATAATATATTATTATTTATTATTTTAGGTTATAAATCTTTGGTGATTTTTTTAAGATAACTTATTAAATCTTTTTTGATTTCGGGATGTTTTAATCCCATTTGTAAAGTAGCTTTAATAAATCCGAATTTATCACCACAATCATAACGTTGCCCTTCTAATTCATAGCCATAAAGAGGTTTATTGTCCTTTAACATTCTAATGAAGGCATTTGCTAGACGAATTTCTCCTTTATCATTTTTTGATTTTTCTAATTTATCAAATATTTCAGGAGTAATAATATATTTACCTACAGCCACTAAATTAGATGGCGCTTTATCAGTAGAAGGCTTTTCTACAAATTTTTTTATTTCATAAGTGCGTTTGTCAACTTTAATTCCTTTTATTACTCCAAAACGATGTACTTCTTTTTTAGGGACGGACATAAGAGCAATAACTGGATCAGAATATTTATAATAAACATCTATAAGTTGTTTAATAGCTGGCCTTTTTTTGTTATCAACTAAATCATCACCAAATAAAACAGCTACTGTTTCATGAGGATAAACTAAATGACGAGCTCTCATTATAGCGTCGCCATCCCCTAGTGGTTTTGGCTGACGAACATAAGAAAATTTAGCTAAATGAGAAATATTTTTAACTGCTTTTAATAGGTCCTTTTTATGTTTTTCTACTAGCGTATGTTCTAATTCAAAAGAAGAATCAAAATGATCTTCAATGGCTCTTTTACCTCTACCAGTTACAAAAATTATCTCTTTAATTCCAGCGGTTACAGCTTCCTCTACTAAGTATTGGATAACTGGTTTATCTACCACGGGTAACATTTCTTTAGGTTGCGCTTTTGTAGCAGGCAAAAATCTTGTTCCAAAACCAGCTACTGGCATTATGGCTTTTGTAATTTTATTTTTAATCATATTTATTAATTGTTTTTTATTATTTTATCTATATTAAATTATTATTAAACATTTTTATTTTCATAGGAACGAGCTAAATTAAATAAAATAGACGCTAAAGCTGCCAATAAGAATGTCCAATTTATTCCTAAATAATAATAAATTATTCCGACTGCCACCAACATCAATATTTTTCCAATATGTAAAGCCATTTCATGAATAACAGTAAATTCATCTACAAAATGTCCTTGGTGCGCAGCTGTCTCATAAACTAAAGCATCAAAAGGTATGCGTAAAAAAATTTTCATAAGTTTATGGTAAGCATCCACAAGAAAAATTTGAAACGCAGTGGCAATAAATATCTTAATAATCCACCCTAAAGAATAAAAGACACTGCCATATTTTATAAATTTATTTTTTACTGATTTTTTATCAGCTAATTTGCCAACGGTTAATTGAAGAATTATAGTGACTCCAGTAATTAAAGCGGCTACGAAACCCATTTCTAGATAATTACCTTTTAATAAATTAAACATAAATATTGGCCAGACGACAACGCCAATAGCATTTTCTGCTCCGTCTGCTACATTAGCAATGGTGCCTTGGATATATTTTTTGTGAAATAATTTTTTCCATGTTTTCCAATAATTCCAACTAAATTTTTCATGAGTATGAGGAATGGTAGTTAAGGGAATAAGAGATAGAATATAGATAATTACCACCAATAAAAAAAGCGCATTAAAATCATATTTACTTAAAATTATACCAGCAATAAAAGGCGCAACTATACCTATAATATTGGCTGTAGCGCTTAATAGTCCTACTTCCTTAGCACGATTTTTTTCATCGGTAAATTTAGCAAAATCTACTCTATAGGGTATCCAGTGAAAGAGACGGTAGAAGGTAAGAATGATTAAAGAAAAGATAAAAAAGAAATGAGGATTAATATCAGAAGCAAAATAAAGAATTAAATAATAAAAACTTCCCAAAAGAGATCCTAATCTTAAAGCTCTTCTAAAACCGAAACGATTCATAAAAATTGCTCCAGCTGGAATTGTAAGTATATATAATAAACTTCCAACTAAATAATAAAGAATTACCCAATAAAAAATTTCCTGAAAATATTGATAAAGAAAAACTGGAAGAAACATTCCCAATAAACTAGCAGAAATACGAATGATTGATTTACTGGTATAGAGAGAAATAAAGCCAGGTGAAATTTTTCCATCAAAATAATTTTTAGTTATTTTTATTTTCATTTCTTTGTTTTTTAATTATTTTAAATTAAAATAATTTAGATTTTATTATCGCTTCCAAACAATTTTATTTTATGTTTTACTTCTTCTTTGACTGCTTTTCTAGCTTCTCCTAAAGTTCTTCTTAAATCATAAGAAATTTTTTCCAAATTTTTGGTTAATGTAGAAACTAAACTATCAGTAAAAGCTACTCTTAAAGCTGTATCAATATTAAAACAAGATATTCCTTTATCAATTACTTTTTTTACTCTTTCCCCTTCCCAATCAGATGCTCCATGTAAAACAAGAGGAGTTTCTACCAACTGGCTAATTTTTTCTAAACGATTGTAGTCTGGTTCAGGGCGTTCTTGAGTAAAACTATGTGCATTACCAATTCCTACTGCTAAAGTATCTATTTTAGTTTCTTGGACAAACTGAACAGCTTCTTCTGGTTTGGTCATATAATCATCCCAATTTATATTTTGCATATCTAACTCTCTATAATTAGGAACATTACCTAATTCTGCTTGAATGCTCACATTTTTTTTATGACAATATTGAGCAATTTCTTTTGTTTCTTGTAAGTTGTCTTGAAAAGATTTTCTTGATGCATCATACATTACCGATGGAAAACCTAAAGCGATAGCTTTTTTGATTATTTCAAAATTTTTACCATGATCTAAATGAATAGCTACTGGAATTTCTGGATAGTAAAAATTAGCTAAATTTTTAATTAAAGAAAAAATATTTTTACCGCCAGCATAATCAATGGTTTTTTCAGTTAGTTGTATAATTACAGGAGAACGCATTTCCTTAGCTGCTTCTAAAACGGCCTGCGTGGTTTCCATATTGATTACATTAAAAGCGCCTACTGCATACTTATTTTTTTTAGCTTCTTGAAGAATTTCTTTAGTGTTGTAAATCATATTTTATTATATTAAAATTTAAGTTATAATAATATTATAACATTTTTTAAAAGAAATAAAAATTATGGAAAATTTAGAAAATCAATTTTCTTCAGTTCCTCAGAAAAAAATAATTCTTAAAAGAGTTGTGAGTGCTAAAGATGAAGAGTTGGTTAAAAAAGCAAATGAGGCACTTTCTAGGCAGAATAATCAAAAAGATGAGCAAAAGAATAATAGTCGTTCTAATAAGCAGATGAAGAAAAGATTTCGTGTAGTAACATTTGATTCAACAAAAAGAAATGATGAGAATATTAATTTTAAAATGCGTTATGGTTCTTATTTAATGCAAATGAAAAATATTATAAATAGTGAAATATTGGAAGATAAAGCCGGAGAATATTTATTGGGAAAGTGTGATATAAAACCAACAGAGATGGTTCCTTGTCTTCCTTTCAAAGAATATAAAAACAAATCTCATAATCAAATTGTTAGTTTAAAAGAAAAAATAAAAGAAGAACTTTTTGCTTTTGTAAGTGAGCATCAGCCCATAAATAAAGAACAAAAATCTTTTGGTTCACTTATAACTAAACAACTAGAAAATGAATTGAGAGAAACATATTCAGAGAAAAAAATTTTGGTAAATTGGTTTAGCGCCATTGGATCTCCTTTAGATTATCAGTATGGTATAGATGGTTGGTTTGAAATTAGTGTTGGTAATGATGATAAAATTAGAATACCTTTTGATTTAAAAAATGGAAATCAAGCTAAAAGTAAAGACACTAATAAGCAAGGAGTTTTAATTATGCATTTAAATACTGAAGATATAGATAAAGTTACGGAAGATGACATAAGTGATAATTGGCAAGCTATTGAAGTTTTTTTAAGTAAAGTAATAGAGGAATACCAATTTAAAAAAAGTATGCAATAATTTTTTAAACTTTTTATTTTTAAATAAAAAAGCTACTAATCTTTTTATTTTAATGTTTGATTATTAGTAGCTTTGTATTTTTTAGTGACAGTGATTATTAGAATTAGAAGGAATTTTTTTTAAAATTAATTTATAGACTATCTTTTTTTTGATTTTTACCCATTTATTATTGGGTAAAGAATTAAAAACATCTTGCAAAGTTTTTCCTTCTTTTTGAAATTTACGACAAATTCTTATAAATTTTTTATAATCGTTATTTATTTCTAATAAGTCTTTTTCTGTTTGTTCTTGTCTTGTTTCTTTTTGAAATAAAAAATAAAGACAAAGAAACATTTCCCAAAAATCTTTTTCTTTTTCTAAATTAATAGTAGCATTTAAATCTCGGTAAAAGAGATTTATCTTTCTCTTTTTTGGCTTGTTTTTAAAATCCATTTTTAACCTCCTTTTTAAATTTAAAAGAACCGTTTAGTATACTAATTTTTAAAAATTAGTCAATACTTATAGTATTAAAAGAGTGTTTTTTTAGTTTTATGTGCCTTAAATTTATATAGTTTATAAAACTATATTTTACTTTTATTTTAATTTTTTACATATATTTTTAGAAGAATGAAACTTATCTCTTAATATTTTTTAACCTAGAATTTAAGGTTTATTTTAAAATAGTTATGATGTATTTTATTTTTTATTTCACACACCATCCTGTTCCACTCATATCTAATCCTAAACTATATCTTAAAATCAACATGGCATCGGTAGAATTAGAGTTTCCATCACAACATAAATTGCTAAAAATAATTATTGATTTCAGATTTAGTTTTATTTATTATAGATTATTTATTTTATAAATATAATCTTTGAATATTATATTTATATTCTAATTTTTCTATATTAGTCAAACTTAGTTTTTTTATTTGTATAAATACTATTAAGTATGCCCAATGAAGCAAAAGAAACAATTAAAGAACTTCCTCCGTAACTTACTAGAGGTAAGGGTATTCCTGTAACAGGAAGAATGCCCATATTCATTCCAATATTAATTATTATTTGAAAAAAGAACATTATTAAAATTCCTCCGCTTAAAAAATAGCCAAAGTTATCTGGAGAATTTTCGGCTATTTTTTTAATTCTGTATCCTAAAATTAAATAAAAAATCAATAAGAAAATAGCTCCTATTAATCCCATTTCTTCTGATATAACGGCAAAAATAAAATCAGTATGTTTCTCTGGTAAAAAATTAAGTTGTGATTGAGATCCAGATCCAATACCTTTACCTACTATTCCTCCAGAGCCAATGGCTATTATAGACTGAATCACGTTATATCCACTTCCCTGAGGATCGTTTTCTGGATAGATAAGATTAGTTAAGCGTTCTTTTTGGTAATCAGCTAAAAAAAACCAGCTAATGATAGATAGTATACTTAACATAACTAATAATCCTATAATGTATTTTTTATTTATTCCTGACAAAAAAAGCATTCCTATCCAAATACTAAATAAAACTAAAGCGCTTCCAGTATCTGGTTGCAATAAAACTAATATAGCTATGCTAAAAAATATAAAAAAAGATCCTATTACCCTACCCATTTCACCGATTTTTATCTTACTTCTAGAAAAAAAACTAGCTAGAGAAATAATTAATCCTATTTTAGCTATCTCCACTGGTTGTAAGTTGAATAAACCCAAATTTAACCATCCGGTGGTTCCTTTAATTGTAAGGCCAAAAAATAAAACAATTATTAATAAAAATAAAACAAAAAAATAAATAAAAGTAGAATAAATCAATAAAGAACGATAATTAAAATAAAATAAAAAGATAAGAACTATTAAACTTATAAATATAAAAATTAATTGTCGCCAAAAATAATTTTCTCCATTTTCTGCAACACTTTTTAAAGAAAGAGTATAGAGCGAAAGTAAGCCCGTTGTTATTAATAAACTGCTTGCCATCATTAGTATCCAATCTAAAGATAATAATTTTCTTATCATTTTTTAATTTTATAATATTTATAATTAAATTATAATAATGCTTGATAACGTTTTATTATTTTTTCATCGCGTATATATTGTATCTTTTTTTCATTGTTTTTATAAATATCTTCTTCTTTTTTAACTTCATCATTAACTTTAATTCCGTTTCCAAAATCAATAATATAAACTTCTCCATTATTAGCAATGATAATATTTCTTTCGTGCAAATCGCGATGATAAATATTGTGATTATGAAGTAACTGAATAGATCTTCTTATTTTTCTAAGCCAATCTGGATTAAAATGATAATTAGTTTTTTTTAGAAAATGAATCATTTTTTGAGCATTTTCTTCACGTAGCTTCTGTTTTATTAAAAGTTGCTTCTGGCTATTAGCTGAATAAAAATTTTCCCAATCAATTTTTTTGAAGTTTAACAACTTTTCTGTTTTTTCCATTAATCTATCAAAATGCATCTCATTAATTTCACTAAAAGAAAGATGGCATTGATTATGTCTCAAAAGAACTTCTTTAAGTAAAATTTTTCCCAAATCTTCTCCTTTAATATAGTTCATAGCTAAAACTTCTATTTTTACTTGAGGAAAAGAAAAATTAGTTTCTATTTTTATTTTTCTTTGCACATTTAAAGGTAATTTTAAATATTCAATTTCATCATAGTATTCTTGATCTAATAAATATTTATCTACTATTTCTTTTTTAAATTTAACTTGAGGAAGTTTTACTCCCCAATATTTTAATTTTCTTTTTAATTCATTGTGTGTAATTATAATTTCTCTAAAAGCAATTAAAGGAGGAATTTTGGCTACTCCTAATTTGGTATTTAATATTTTTATAGCTTCTTTTTGTAATTCAAATTCCTTTTTTCCTTCTCCTTGTGTATATATTTTTAATAGCTTTAAAGCTATTCCTTGCTGAGTAGTATTAGTTTTTTCAAAAAAATCATTATTTAAATTAAATAAAATCTTTAGTTCCTTTTGGGAAACACTTTTAAAATTTATTTTAGTAATAATTCCATTTCGTCCTTTATCCACATAAAAAGAATGTTGCAAAATATTTTCATAAATATTTTCTAGATTTTCTTTTTGTTCTTTGTTTTCTATTTTGTGATTAAGTCTTCTAGAAAGATTTATTTTTTCAAAGTTAATATTAAAAAATCCCATGGATAAATAGTCTAAAATAAAGAATACTCTTTTCTTATTGTAAAATTTGCTTCTTGTCTTGTCAAATAAATTAAAAATTAGTAAACTAAAAAAAATAATATTAAAAATATGCGATTAATTATCAATCTTCCTGCTTATAATGAAGCAGAAAATATTGGAGAAACCATTAAAAACATTCCTAGAAAAATAAAAGGATTTAATGAGGTTTTTGTTCAAGTTATTGATGATGGTTCTATGGATAAAACGGTTCAAATTGCTAAAGAATCTGGAGCTGATTTTATTTATAGCCATTCTAAAAATAGAGGAATTGGAATTACTTTTCGTACAGCCGTTTGTAAAGCATTAGAAAATAAAGCCGACTTAATGGTTAATATGGATGCTGATGGACAATTTAATTCATCCGATATTCCTTTATTAATAGAACCTATTTTAAAAGGAGAAGCCGATTTAGTGAGCGCTGATCGTTTTGGGCAACATAAGCCTAAAAATATACCTTGGATAAAAGATAAATTGAATAGGTTAGCTGCTTGGATTATTAGTAAATTTCTTAATCATAAAATCAACGATTTAACTTGTGGTTTTCGCGCCTATTCACGCGAAACAATGTTACGCCTTAATCTTCCAGGAAATTTTACCTATACTCAAGAAGTGATTATAGATGCCATAGGAAAAAACTTAAAAGTAAAATGGGTTCCAGTAAAAGTTACTTATTTTACTAATAGGAAATCTAGAGTAGTAAAAAGTCTTTATAGATATATTAATAATAGTGGAAAAATTATTTTAAAAGCTATTCGTGATGTGCGACCTATGAAATTTTTTGGTATTCCAGGAATAATTCTTTTATTTTTTGCTTTTTTTATTTTGGGAATATTCTTTTATCATTATTTCAATAATTTCAAAATAACTCCTTATAAAAATTATCTTTTATTAAGTATCACTTTGCTTTTGGTAGGGTTACAATTTATAATTTTTGCTTTAATTGCTGATATGATTAAAACTAATCGTAAGTTAACAGAAGATCAGATTTATTTAATGAGAAAAGAAAAATACAAAAAATAAATATATTTTAAGTTTTAAATTATTTTCTAATATTGTTTAAAATTATATCAACAACTTCTTGAGGGGAAATTTGATTTGTGTCTACAACTAAATCAAAATGATTATCGTCAACCATGTTTTTGATGCCATATAATCTTTCAATTCTTTTTTGGTGATTTTTTTCTCTTTCCTGGGTGCGTTTTTTTATTTCACTAAAAGTTCCCTGACGAAAAGCAATTCTATGTCCACTCTTATCGTTAGTTATTCTTCGTACCCTTTCATCTAAATCAGCTTTTAATAAAATTTTAAACGAATGAGGAATAAAAAACCAACCTAATCGGGAATCTAAAATAAAATTATTTTTAGTTTTTCCTAAATTTTTTTGCAAATTATCAATTTCTTCATCTACTTTTATTTCAGGATTTTTTGTTAAAAACTTATCAAATTCATCCATTGTCATTTTATATTTATCACGCGCAATTTTACGAAACATATCACCGCCAGCAATATATTGATAGTTTAATTTTTTAGCCAACATTCTTCCAACAGTTCCTTTACCTGCTCCAGGTAATCCGCTTAATGTGATTATCATAAACTATATAATTTTAACTATTGACAGCTTAAATAAAAAGCATTTAGTATAAATTTATAATAAACTATTATATTCTTTTTATGCAAAAAAACAAGAGCTTAAAAATTTTATTCATTAGTCGTGCTTATCCTCCCACTATTGGTGGTATAGAAAATCAAAATTATGAAATTTCTCAATGGTTAAGTAAAATTAGCACAGTTAAAACAATTGCTAATCCCTATGGTAAAAAATTTTTTCCTATTTTTTTCTTAATAGCTTTATTTAAAAGTTTAAAATTAATGCGTTCTTATGATGTTTTGTTGTTAGGTGACGGAACTTTAGCTTTGCTGGGTTGGATTATAAAAAAAGTTTATCATAAACCGGTTGTAAGTATTGTGCATGGACTAGATATTACTTATCCATTTTTTCTTTATCAAAAATTATGGGTTAAATTTTTCTTACCAAAATTAGATAAATTAATTGCGGTGGGAAAAGAAACTATTCGTCAAGGAGTAAAAAAAGGAATACCAGAAGAAAAATTTATTTTTATACCTAATGGTGTAGTAACAGAAAAATTTCAAGGAGATTATTCACGTAATGATCTTAATCGTATTACTAATTTAAACTTAAGTGGAAAAAAAATAATTTTAACCTTAGGAAGATTAGCTAAACGTAAAGGAGTGGTATGGTTTATTGAAAATGTTATGCCTGATTTAGATAATGACGTTATCTATTTAATTGCTGGTGACGGACAAGAAAAAGAAAAAATTAAAGAGGTTATTAAGAAAAACGATTTACAAGATAAAGTAAAATTATTTACACAATTTAATGATGAGGAAAGAAAAATTTTATATAATACAGCAGATTTATTTGTTCAACCCAATATTCAAGTAACAGGAGATATGGAAGGATTTGGATTGGTAGTTTTAGAGGCTGGTTCAGCTCAAAGGGTAGTTATTGCTTCTGAAATAGAAGGACTACAAGATGCTATTCAAAATGGTAAAAATGGTTTTTTGGTAGAAAGCGCTAATAAAGAACGTTGGATAAAAAAAATAGAAGCTATTTTAAAAGATGATTCTTTTAGAGAAATATTTGGACAACGTGCTTCAGAGTATGTTAATAAAAATTATCATTGGAAAGAAATCTCTCAAAAATATTTATCCGCTTTAAATTCTTTAGTATCTTGAAAGTTTGTACTTAATAAAAATTAAAAATATTTTATATTTGAATAATTTAAATATTTTAATTTTTTATATTTTTTTAAATATTTTTTTGTGTTAAAATAAAAGAGTTATTACAATTATTTATTATTAATGATATAAGTTTTAAAAACACTTTTAATTAACCAATGGCTTTTTTAAGCGAACAAATATTATTTTATTTATCTCTTTTAGTTGTCTTGATTCTTCCTGGATGGTTTTTGTTAGATGCTATTTTTCTTTTATCTCAAAACAAAAATAATAAAAAATATCAGCCTAAAAAAGAAAGGATTAATTTGTTTGAAAGAGTAAGTTTGTCAGTTTCTCTCAGCATTATAGTCGTTAATTTTTTATTGTTAGCCACAAAAAACACACATATTTTATTAGATGGAAAAAATATACTAATAATTATCGGTTCTTTTATTTTTTTAACTTGGTTGTTTTCTCGGAGAGCTAATTTAGTTGATGAATGGGAAGATATTAATGAAAAAAAAGATATTTATAAAAACAAGATAAAAATTAAACGGGCTAAAACATTAGTAGCTATTCTAACTTTATTTTTATTGGGTCCGCTTTGGGCACTTTCTTCTCCCCAAACAAAATTTGTTAGTGGAGGAGTCATAGGTAATGTTATTGGAAACTTAATTATACCTACTGCTCTCTATTTTTATTTAAGGGCCCTGCAAGAAAAAAGTAAAAAATTCTTGATTTTAGGTTTTTTTTCTACTCTAGGATTATTTTACATTCATCATCTTTCTAGTTTTGTTTTTCTTTTTATAGTTCTTTTTATTTTATTAACTAATTTGTTATTCTATTTAATTATCAATTTTTGGCCTTCTTTAAAATGGTTTCAAATTAATATCATAGACAATCTTTCCTTTAACAATTTAAAAAAAGAAGATAAGAATCAAAATAATTCAGAACAATATTATAATTTTTCTAAAATAAAAAAAAGAAAAACTTATTTAAACCATAAAATTATTACCAGTAGCTTAATTATTCTCATTTTTTTTCTAACTATTTCTATTCGTGTTCTTTATCTAGAAAAAACAATTTTTCCTACAGCTACTGATTTAGGACATCATCTTTACTGGTCTTCACAAATCGTAGCTAATAAGCATATTGTTCCTTATCAAAAATTAGCTATTTTAGAAAAAAATAATCACTATTTTTTAGAAAAAAAACGTATAGCCGATTTTATTATAGGAGAACATTTGATTTTTGTGGCCATTCATTTAATCTCTAATATTAGTTTTGTTTCTTATTTTCCAACCCTAGTATTGTTTTTTATTAACCTAGCTACTCTTTTAGTAATTTTTAATTTAGTTTATTATATTTTACCAGAAGAAGAATGGTTAATTTTAACTAAAAATAAAATTAATTTAAAAAAAGATGAGAATGATTTTTTGTTTGTTTCTAAAAAAACAGAAAAAATAAAAGAATATTTCAAATTATTTTTCAATCCCTATGTTTTTCTTTTTTTAACTTTATCTTTAGCTTATATTTATTTTATTTATTTGCCTTCCTATTTACAAATTCATGCCGTCAAAACTGCCGTAGGAACTCCTTCTAAAGCTACTCGCGCAGGTTACACTTGGAGCGAAATTAAATATCAATTAAGTGGGATGCGTTTCGTTCTATTTTTAGGTGGTTTTTTTATAGTTTCTTTCTTTACTTTTTTTCGTCGTTTTCCTATTTTGAATGCTTCCTTAATTATTGGCTGGTTATCAGGTATTTTTTTGATGGTCTGGCGTCCTCAATGGCTATACATTAACATTCCTTCTGGAAGATTAATTACTTATCTTATTTTTCCTGTAGCTATTTTAAACGCTTTAGCTTTTGTTTTTTTCTTTTTAAAAAAGAAAGATCGGAGCGTTAGTTATTGGTTTACGTTTTTGGGATATTTGATTTTAGGAATATTAATTTTTTCTGGAGTTAAAGATAATATAGATATTATCAATAAAACAAAGAATACTAAAAATCAACTGGCTTTAGCTACTTTTCATACTGCTCAATATCTTTCTAAAAAAATTGATGTTAAAAAAGAAAACATTGTTAAGGATCATAATTATTTAGTAGCTGATACTTGGATGAAAATATTTTTTCATCAAGACTATAATTATCCTCTTTCTCGTGGTTATTTTAAACGTTATCAAGATAAAACTAAATCAAGAGAACATTGCACCTTGTGGATGATTTCTGAACCTAATTCTCAAGAAGCGCAAAAATGTTATCAAGATTTAAAAATAAAATATATTATTATTAATCCTCAGTTTGATAAATTTCAATTTGAAAACTCTAATCAGTTTTGGAAAGTATACGATGGAAAGGAAATTGCTATCTATAGATATAATCCATTTTAATTAAAGTAAATTATGTATCCAAAAGTTATTTTCTTTTTCCTAACCCTTTTTATTATAAGTAGTTTTTCTTGGTTGGCTTATCAAGAGAAGAAACAAGAAGAGATTAAAAATCAATGGTTTCTTTATTTTCAAAATCCGCAACAGCCAGATTTAAATTTTGTAATAGAAAACTATACTGACAATAAAAATTTTAAGTGGTTACTTTTAAAAAATGAACAGCTTGTAAAAAAAGAAGATATGATTATTAAAAACAAAGAAAATAAAGAAATAAAAATTAATTCAAATAATTTTTCAGGAAAAATAATTGTTAAAGTTCAACACAATGGAGAAGAAAAAGAAATTTATAAAATTCTCAAATAAAAAAACCACGTTCCTGAAAGGCCAAATTAAATTGTTAATTTGGGAAAGCTTAAACTTTCAACGTGGAATAATTTTTAAAATAATCCTGTCAGGCACTCCGCCAATTCTCCTTTAAGCGCGTTCAACATCTTGCCAAGAACGTGGCTCCTCTATTGAAAAACGCTCTGAAACGGAGGAGCAGCAATTAGGAACGGAGAATTTAAAATATTTTTCCCAATCACTACTGAACCCTGACAGGATGCATGCATTAGTAAGTTAGCGTAATTATTAAAAATTGTCAAGATTTTCTTACTTAAAAAATTAACTTTAAAATTATGAAAGAGAAAAAAATTTTATATATTACTCGTCCTCTTTCCCCTCCTTGGGATGAAGCCAGTAAAAATTTTGCTTATAATTTAGCTCAACAAATAGCTTTAAAAAATTCCAATTTTGAAATCAACATTTTAACTAAAAAAAAATTAACTAATCTTTCTTCTAATATTAGACAATATTCTATTTATACTTCTTCACAAAACGATTTCAATTGGCGCCAAAAAAAATATCTTTTTCAATTTTTATTAAAAACGATTCTTCAAAATAAATTTAATCTCTGGCACTCTTTTTTTACTCCAACCAAAATGAACACTTTTTTATTAAAAACTATTTTCAATCTTTCTTTTAAAAAAAATAAACCTAGAACTATTCAAACCATAGCCACCTTACGAGAAGATCTTTACTCAGAAAAAGAATTTAAAAAAATACTTTTTGCTGATTGGCTAATAACTTATTCTCACTATGCCTTAAAACGTTTGAAAAAAATGGGATTTAAAAATGTTACTCAAATTTATCCCGGTATTGATTTAAAAAAATTTAAATTAACTTCTAAAAATTCTTTTCTTTTAAAAAAATATAATTTTTCTCAAAATGATTTCATCATTAATTTCACAGGAGAATATGTGCGTTTAAACGCTATAGATGATGTAATAAGTTCTTTTTTAGAAATAAGTCAAAAAATTCCTCAAGCTAAATTATCTCTAGCAGTCAGAGTTAAAAATTCTCAAGACGCGCAAAAGAAAAAAGAAGTTATTCAATTTCTTCAAAAGAATAATTTATTAAAAAGAGTAGCATTTCACGATGATGGAAATTATACTATGTCTGATATTTATAATTTAGCTGATGTTAGTCTTTTCCCTGTTCAAAATATGCAAGGAAAATTTGATATACCCTTAGCAGTTATAGAAGCTATGGCTTGTGAAAAACCGGTAGTTATTTCTGATATTCCTATTTTACAAGAATTTTCTAATCAAAAAAATTCAGTTCAAATAAAAGCCGGAAATTTTAAACAACTATCTAATGCTGTTATAGATCTTTATAAAAATCCAGAAAAAAGATTAAAAATCGGAAAACGAGCTCGGCAATATGTCAAAAATAACTTTAATTTAGAAAATGCAGAGCAAAAATATTCTCAATTATACCATTCTTTATTAAAATAAACTCAAATTAAAAATAGAAAACTCTTAAGAATTTTTCCTGCGTTTTACCTCGTAAACACTTCTATTTGATAAAATTTAACCAATAAATACAAACTAAAAAATAATAGATAAAATTATAATCTATAAAGTTGTAATTGGTCTTGATTGAACAATATAAAATTTTCCTTTTTCAAGAGCCCACTCAATATCTTGCGGATAGTTGTAGTGTTTTTCTATTCTTTGACAAATTTCAGCAAGTTCCAGAATTTGTTTATCGGTTAATTTTTGTTTTTCTTGTTTAGCTTTTAAAACTTTAGTGTCCTTAGTTTTACCATTGATTTTTGTTATCATTTTTTCTTGTTTTGAAATATTCTTATCTAAAATTTTAAATCCTTTTCTTTTTTTATGCTTGTGAATTATATAAGTATCGGGAGTTATTTTGCCACCAACAATTGCCTCTCCTAAACCATATCCAGCTTCAATAACCATTTGGTTTCTATTTTCAGTAACAGGATGAACAGTAAAACAAATTCCTGATATTTCAGATTGAATCATTGTTTGAATTACAACAGAAACAAAAACTTTTTGTTTATGCAAGTTTTTTTCATATCTGTAAAAAATTGCTCTTGGTGTAAACAATGATGACCAACATTTTTTTACTGATTCTAAAAGATTTTTTTCCGTTACATTTAAATAACTTTCAAGTTCTCCTGCCCAAGATGCAATTGAAGAATCTTCAGCGGTGGCAGAAGAACGAACCGCAACGTATTGAGTGTTAAGCTTTAAAAACTCATTTTTTATTTTATTTCCGATATCTGTTGGAAAGTTTGCATCATGAATTAAATCCCTAATTTTTTCTGATGTTCTTTCTATCGTTTCAATGTTTTTATAATCTACTTTACTTAGAGCTGCTTCAATTTCTATTCCTAAATCAGTTTCCTCTAAAAATTTTTCATAAGCTGAAGATAAAACAACAAACCCTGGCGGTACAGGAATTTTAGCTCTTGTCATTTCCCCAAGCGAAGCACCCTTACCTCCAGCAATTGCTACATCATGCTTAGTTAAATTTTTAAAAGATTTTACAATTTTACTCATAATTTATTTTGTTTTTTTAACTGTTGCTTTTGTAAAATCAATTTCTACAGAATCTCCTGTTTTAAAAATTTTTGTAGCAAGTCTTGTACCTACAACACAAGGAATTTTAAATTCTCTACTAACTATTGCCGCGTGAGAAGTCATACCTCCCTCATCTGTAATGATCGCTAAAGCTCTTTTCATTATAGAAATTAAACCAGGATGAGTTTGAACGGCAACTAATATATCGCCATCCTTAAATTTTTTTAGCTGCCTATCTGCGTCATATGAAGAACTTAATACAAATACTTTACCGCTTATATTTTTTTTATCTTTCGGTAAAAAAGTAATAATACCTTTAACTGATTGCTTTTCTTCAATTTCTTTTTTTCTACTATTTAATAAATCTTTTATTTCTTGTAACGCCTTTTTGCCGATTAATGTTTTTATGTTATTTTTACTAAATATTCTTAAATAAGCTTTTTGTCTCTCATTTAAAGTTTTTTTGTTTACTTTTTTACCATGTTTTATAAGTTGTAAAATCTCTTCAAATTCATAAGCATTTATATCTTCACTAGGTATTTGATAATATTTACTTAATGTTTCTACTATAATTTTAATATAATTCAGTAAACATAAAATGTAAGTATTCATATCAAATCTAAGAACTGATAAACGACCGGCAATATCGGCAAGTTGATATTCAGAAATATTTTTATTTTTTTTAAGTATTTGTTTCCTTTTGTTTAAAACATTATCTGTAGATATAACTTTTTTATATTCTTTTTGTAATTTATTAGGATCATTTAACAAAGAAATAGTTTTGTTAAATAAATAATCTAAATTTATTACCGCACCACCATAAAATCCCCAATTCAAAAATCCATATTTATCTATTTTGTTCTTAATTGCCCTAAACTTAGCTTGATTTTTCTTGTTATACTGATCTATTGTGCATTTTGCCTTTTTTATGTCATAAGCATAAAGAATAATATCTTTTTCAATTTCAGCAGTAAGCGTTCTACTTTCTCCCATACTAGCGATAAAACTTAATTCGTTTTTGTTAGGAGACTGATTTAATTTTTTTTCTATTAAATTTAATCTTTGAGGTTGAGTTAGAAAATAATAACCATTTGCAAAAGTGCAAACCCTTTTGATATTCTTCAATAAACTAATTACTTTTGTTTTTTTAGTTAGTATAGCAACAAATTCTTTGCCATGAATTTCTTGAAAATATTTGTCTGAAATTTGTTTTGTTAAAAGAAATAATTCTTCAGCTTTTTTTTGAAAATTGTCAAAAAATACTTTATCTGAAAAATTTTTTAGACTAGTTTCAGCTTCTTTTTGAAGCGCACTTTTATCATATGCACCAAACCAAAAAGCATTTGGTTTGTTTTGTGTGTATAAATACCATTTATCTGGTGCGTATCCTGAAATATTTTCTATTAATTTGTAGACTTTGTCGTTAATCCAGGCGCCTTTTTTATCAAAAAAATAAATAGGCGTAAATTGTGTTTGGTCATACATTATTTTAGGTAATTTTTTCATAGTTTTATTGTTTTTTAATAATTAATTCTTTTCCTTTAAAAAATAATTTTATTGTCTGTTTTCCATTTTCATCAGATCTTATTTCTATTTTTGGACCTTCTAATGGCTTAATAAGTCCTCCAATCATCTTTAAATTAACTTCTTCCGGTTGTAATTCTGGATGATTCTTGAGATAAATAAGTTTATTAAAATATTCTATAACTCCGCTATGACCAATTAAAACAATTTTTACCCGACTATTTGATTTTAAACGAGATGCTAACTTACTAAAATGATCAATTAATTTTTCTATTTCTTGACCAAAATCCTTGCCTTTTAAGTGAGAATCTGGCCATTTTTTATCAAAAAATTGTTCAATTAAAAGACTATTACCAACTTGTTCAAGATCTATAGTTTCAGGTTCGTAAGCAATTTGCTTTTTTTCCTTTGTAATTTTATCAAGATCATCCTGCGTTAAAATATTTCTTTTTTTTAATTCTTCAATTAACGCCTTTTTAGCTTGAGGAGAAAATTCAGACCATCTTCCTAATAATTCTTCTTTAGTTCTAATAGATGATTTTATTCTTTTTTCTTTTAAAAAATTTTGAATATCTTTCCTTAATTGTTGTGGACGTTTATGTGGACTTAAATAAAATTTTACTAAATCAAAAGAATCATCGTATTCATTTTCTAATTTTTCTAAAAATTGTTGCTTTCCTTTGTTGGTAATATTACCTGTTTCATAATCTTTATCAGGATGGCGTATTAATTCTATTTCCATTGCAACATTAGCTCCATATTCTAATCTTTCTTTTTGTTCAAATCTTTTTAAAAATTCCATGTCCTTAGATTAAAGTTTTTCAATATAAAAATATTGATATCTACCTATATTGTATTTAATTAAATATAATTGTCAATCCTTTAGATAAAATGATTTTTTTGTAAAAACCTCCTAAACTTTCAACTTACTTTTTTCTGAAAATTGAGCTTAAAAAATTTTATTCTTAAATAATTTTTTGGCTTACTATTTGTTTTTGAGCTTAAAAATGTTTTTTTTAAATTTCTTTATAAAAATAAAATTTATAAAAATAAAAAATGGTCGTCTATCTTTTTAATTAACGACCATTTTTATGTTTTTTCTATATTTAGCAAGTTCCTGTAGAACAAGAGGGAGTTTCTACTACAAAAGTTTGTCTATCTTTCCATTCTTCTGCTTTACCTTTGTTCCAACGTCTTACTGGAGTATGAAAACCAACTACGCGAGAATAAACATCGCAAGGTTGATAATTTTCTAAAACAGGATTAGCTTTATAACAACTTTTGCATTTTATAGCATCCTCTCCTTCAACAGCGCTAGTATAGCGCACGTATTTTTCCCCTTTTTTAATTGTCTTACCACAATCATGGCAAACTAATTTTTGTGTTTTCATATTTTATTTTTCAGTTATATAATTCTTATTTGTTTTTTTATTAATTTTAATTTACTTAAGAATTATACAACTTAATTTTAATTACTTATTACTTATTATATATAAACATCCTAAAAGGATGATAATTTGTTTTTAAGCCACTTCAAACTTTACTTTTTGTTGAGATAATTCTAGTTTACACTTAGGACAGGTATGATGTTCCCCTTTAATATAACCATGCTTGGGACAAATACTGAATGTGGGTGTAAAGGTAAAATAAGGTAAAGCATAGTTAGTTGCAATAGTTCTCACTAAATTTTTTACTACTTCTATATCATTTATTTTTTCTCCTAAAAATCCATGCAAGACTGTTCCTCCTGTGTATTTTGTCTGCAAGTCATCTTGTAGATCTAGAGCTTCAAAAATATCAGAAGTAAAACCAACAGGCAACTGTGAAGAATTAGTATAGTAAGGTTCAGCATTTTCTTCTTTCACTGCTTGATCATTAGCAAAAATAATATCTGGAAAACGTTCTTTGTCTAATTTAGCTAAACGATAAGTAGTTCCTTCCGCAGGAGTAGCTTCTAAATTATAGAGATGTTCTGTTTCTTTTTGATAAGTTAAAAGTTTCTTTCTCATATGTTTGAGAACACGTTGCGCAAAACGATTTCCTTCATAAGTAGTGATATCTTTACCTAACAAATTAAGTAGACCTTCGTTTAAACCTACTAAACCAATGGTAGAAAAATGATTAGCCCAATAGCTACCTTGTTTTCTTTTTATATCTCCTAAATAATGTTTAGAATAAGGATAAAGTCCTGTTTCGGTTAGCTTTTCAATAAAAACTCTTTTTAATTCTAAGCTTTCTTTAGCCACTTCCATTAAATAGTCAACCCTTTGAAGAAACTCTTCTCTATTTTTTGATAAATAACCTATGCGTGGCATATTTAAAGTAACTACGCCAATGGAACCAGTCATAGGATTAGCGCCAAATAATCCTCCTCCTCGCTTCCTTAATTCTCTATTATCTAAACGTAAACGACAACACATACTACGCGCATCATCAGGACTCATATCAGAATTAACAAAATTAGCAAAATAAGGCATTCCATATTTAGCTGTCATTTCCCAAATAGGATTTAAAGCAGGATCGTCCCAATTAAAATCTTTGGTAATGTTATAGGTGGGAATAGGAAAAGTGAAAACTCTTTTTTGTGCATCTCCTTCTGACATAACTTCTGCAAAAGCCTTATTAATCATATTCATTTCCTTTTGATATTCACTATAAGTATGAGGCTGGGGCATTCCTCCTATAATAACAGCTTCGTCTTTTAAAGTAGAGGGAACTTGTAAATCTAAAGTAATATTAGAAAATGGCGTTTGGAAACCTACTCTAGTAGGAACATTCATATTAAATACAAATTCTTGAAGAGCTTGTTTTACTTCTTTATATTTTAATTTATCAAAATGAACAAAAGGAGCTAGTAAAGTATCAAAATTAGAAAAAGCTTGTGCTCCATTAGCTTCTCCTTGAAGAGTATATATAAAATTTACCATTTGTCCTAAAGCACTTCGGAAATGTTTAGGAGGAGCAGAATGAACCTTGCCTGGAACGCCGCCAAATCCTTTCAAAAGTAAATCTTTAAGATCCCAACCGCAACAATAAGCAGCTACCATTTGTAAATCATGCACATGGAGATCTCCTTCTTCGTGCGCTTTTCTAATACGTTCTGTGTAAACTCTATTCATCCAATATTTAGCGCTAACAATAGAAGAAATAAAATTATTTAATCCTTGTAAACTATATCCCATATTAGAATTTTCTTTTGTTCTCCAATCCGCTTCCCCAATATATTTATCAACTAAATCAATAGCATCTTTTAAAGCATCTTCTGTTTCTCTTACTTTACGATGTTGATCACGATAAAGAATATACGCTTTAGCTGTTTCTTCAAAATCTAAAACCATTAAAACACGTTCTACTATGTCTTGAATCTCTTCTATTTCTGGTATATAACCTTGACGATGATTTTTGTTAAGTAATTGAATTACTTTACGAGTTACTTTAATAGCTTCTTTTTCTCCTCCTTCTTTAGTTTCTTGAAGTGCTTTTTGAACCGCTTTAATAATTTTTTCTTTTTTAAAAGCGACTATTCTTCCACTTCTTTTGATAACTTTTTTTACTTTGTTTTTTATTGGTCTTGGCATATTTTTGTTTTCCCCTTCTTAATTTTATTATTATTTATTTTTTATTTAATTAAAATCATGAAATAAATTATTTTTTATCCATTTTTCTTTTCCATCTTTTCAAGTTCTTTACGAAAAGCTTTTATGCTACCAAAGGATTTATAAACACTGGCAAAACGAACATAAGCAACTTCATCAATTTGACGTAATTTTTTTAAAATAATCCTTCCTATTTCTCTGGTTGATAATTCTGTTTTTCCTAAAGAACAAATTTCATATTCAATTTCTCTTAATAATTTTTCTCGTTTTTCTGCATTAACGGGTCGTTTTTCTAGGGCTCTAGCTATTCCTTTTTTAATTTTTTCCTTTTGAAACTCTTCTCTGCTTCCATCTTTTTTGATAACTGTTAGTTTCATAATTTCTGGTTCCTCATAAGTGCTAAATCTTTTTTGACATTTTTCACATTCTCTTCTGCGACGAATAGCTTTACCATCATTAGTATCTCTTGAATCAATTACTTTTGTTTCTAAATGACCGCAATAGGGACAAATCATAAACAAATATTTTAATAGTTAAGTTACTTTTCTACTATATATTGTATAATACAATAGTATTCTATCACAATAAAAAAACCTGTCAATACCCTTACGCTAACGCTTATTTACTAGCTATTTCTGTTTTTTAAAAAATAGGTTTACTTAAATAAAAAGTAAACCTATTTTTTGATGTGGACCGGACAGGACTTGAACCCGCCACCTCCTCGGTGCAAACGAGGTGCTCTACCAGATGAGCTACCGGCCCGTTTAATTAAAATTTTCTATCTAGTGGGCATACCAGGATTTGAACCTGGGACCTCAACATTATCAGTGTTGCGCTCTAACCAACTGAGCTATATGCCCTCATTTAAAAACATTAAAAATACTTACTCAGATAATATATAATAAATAAAAAATATTGTCTAGTCTTTTAATAAAAATTTTACATCTACTGCTACAGCTTTTTGATTGTTGTTATAAATTAACAAGGGGTTAATATCCATTTGTTCTATTTCCTCTTCTAGTTCTAAAGCTAATATAGAAAAATTTTCTATTATTTGGGCTAATTCATTTATGTCATACGGTTTTCTTCCCCTGGTCTTTTTAAACAGAAATTTTAAACTTCCTGTTTTTAGTTTTTTCTTAATAAATTGTTTACTCACTGGAGAAATAAAAAATTCTACTTGTTTTAAAATTTCCGTGTAAATACCTCCTAATCCTACTATCACTATGTTACCAAAACTGGCATCTCTCTTTATTCCTAAAATAATTTCTTCTTGAATTTTTCTTTGATGCTGAATAATAATTTTTTCTTGAGGAAATTTATTTTTTAATTTATTAAAAGTTCTTTTTAATTCCAGAAAATTATTAACATTAAGGATTACTCCTTTTTTATCAGTTTTATGTAAAATATAAGGACTGTCAACCTTAACAACGACTGGAAATTTTTTAACCGCTTCTATGTTTTCATAGAAATTAGCTACCTTTATACCATAACTATTTAAGATGCGTTTTCCTTCTTCATAATAAAGCGCTTTACGTTTCTCTCTTTTTGCGTTGCCTAAAATTATTTTATTTTTTTCTTGTCTATAATAATTGATTAATTTTTCTCTTTCACTTATATTATTTCTAGATTTTCTTTTTGTGTAATAATCAACTATTTTTACCGCTATATCAGGATAAGTAAAATTAAGTATTTTTTCTTTATGAAATAATTTACGCGCTTCAATTAATTTTTCCTTTCCTATAAATATAGGTATTATTGGTACTTCATATTCTTTGTTGAAGTCAATTATTAATTGGGCAATTTCTAAAACAGGAGTTTGATCTTGAGGAGTAAGTACGGCCAAAATAGCTCCCGGTTTCTCTTTAATTAAAATTTCTAAAGATTGTTTATAACGCTCCGTAGATGCATCACCCAGTAAATCAATAGGGTTTTCTAGAGATGATTCTTGGGGTAAAAATTTTTTTAATTTAAGTTTGGTTTCTGAGGAAATTTCCGCTAATTCTATATGTTTTCCTAAAAAAGCATCAGCTGTTAAAACACCTGGCCCTCCTGCATTAGTAACAATTATTATTTTATTATCATTGATTTTGTTTTTTAAATTTACAGCGCTTAAAATTTTTATAAATTCTTCTATTGTTTTTGCTCTCCAAATACCTTCTTGTTGAAAAGCTGCATTTACAATATCATCACTTCCTGCCAAAGCTCCTGTATGTAAAGAAATGGCTTTTTGTGCTTTCTCGCTACGTCCGCTTTTTAAAATAACTATGGGTTTGTTTTTTATAATTTTTTGCGCTAAATTCAAAAAACTTTTTCCTTTCTTAATTCCTTCTAGATAAAAAGCAATTATTTCAGTGTCCTCATCTTTATTTAAATATTCTAATAAATTGATTTCATTTAGTTGCAATTTATTGCCGATGGAAATAATTTTAGAAAAACCTAAATTTTCTGATTGAGCCATATCCATAATGGCTACCATTAAAGCTCCTGATTGCGATATTAAAGCAATTTTTCCTTCGGGAGGCATTCCTCCCGCAAAAGATGCATTTAATTTTATTTTTGGATTAACAAATCCTAAACAATTAGGTCCTAGAATGTTTAAATTATTTTTTTGAATTATTTTTTTTAGTTGTTTAGCACGTTCCTTTCCCTCAGAGCCAATTTCTGAAAATCCAGCCGAAATTATAATAAAGTTCTTAACTTTTTTTCTTGCAGATTTAATTACTTCTACTACAAACCTAGCTGGAATTACAATAATAGCTAAATCTATTTCATCTTCAATATCTTCTAATTTTTTGAAACACTTTTTTTCTAATATTTTTTCATGTTTAGGATTAACTAAAAAAACTTTTTTTTTATAGCCTAAATCTAAAAGATTTTTAGTTATCACATATCCTATTTTTCCTTCTTTTTCACTAGCTCCCACTATCGCTACTGATTGAGGATTAAAAAAATTTTTTAAAGACATATTTGATTTATTATCACAAAACAAAAATAATTTTTGACTTGTGATATTTTTTATTTTTGTTTAAAATTTAATATTGAAATTTTTTAAGTCTAGGATATATATTTTTTACATCTTTTATTCTAACAAAAAATAATAAACTTATCAATTGATTTATAAAATAAATATTTTGTAAGCATTTCTGCTAAACTTTTAACCTAATTTTCTTTAAATTAATTTTTTAGAAATTCTAAAATTAACCTAAGAATTTTCTTTCCTAAATATTTTTTAGTCTGTTATTTATTTTTTAAAAGTATTTCTATTATGTTTTTTTATTCATTAAAAAATTAAACTATCCTTTATCTTTTAATCTATAACTAGCTATTCCTAAGGCTACTGCCACATTTAAGCTTTTCTTTTTTCCATACATAGGTATTTCTATAATATTATCACATTTTTTTAATATACGCTTATCTATTCCTCGCGGTTCATTACCAACAATAAGAGTTACTTTATTTTTTAAAGAAATTTTTCTGTAGTCTATAGATTTTTTATCTTGTTCTAAAGCTATAATTTGAAAATTTTCTTTTTTTAATTTTTGAATTAATAAAGAAACATTTTGATATTTTTCCCATTCTACATATTTATCAGCTTGTAAGGCTGTTTTAGCCAACATTTTTTCTGCTTTGGTTTGCAATACATAAGGCTTTAAAGATGGAGTAGGAGTAAATCCAGTTAAATAAATTTTATCTATTCCCACCCCATCAGCCGTTCTAAACATAGAACCAACATTATAAGCGCTTCTAATACGATGTAAAATTAAATAAAATTTTTGCATAAAGTTATTAGGTTGTAAAAATCAAAATTTTATTTTGATTTTTACAAAAATAATTAATCTTGTGAAAATAAAGGATTATAAAATATTAATTTATATACATTATATGTTATTTCTAAAAACATTAGTTATTACTTCCTGAACATCATCGTTAGCTTCTAATTCTTCTATAAAATTTACTAGCTGATTATAATCTTCTTCTTTTAAATTAACTGTTTGCTGCGGTAAAAAGGTTAGCTTTGTTTCTGTAATTTTTACTCCTTTTTTTTCCAAGGCTTCTTTTACCTTTGGCAAATCAGCAGTTTTAGTAACTATTATCAATTTATCTTTTTTATCGTTTTTTATTTCTTCTGCGCCATAGTCAATGGCTAGCAATTCTATTTCTTCAGATTCTTTTTCTTGCTCTTTTAAATTAATTAGTAAGTATCCTTTTAGTGTAAATATAAAACGTAAAGATCCTTTGGCTAATAATTTAGCCTTGTTTTTTTCCAAATAATGTCGTATTTCACTCACTGTTCTGTTGCGATTATCTGTAGCTGTTTTGATTAAAAGAGCTACTTGTTGACCATTTAAATTATAATAAGCCTCATAAATTATTTCTTCAATTTTTTCTCCATCATTTAATTCTCCGGTTCCTTTTTTTATCGCTCGTTCAATATTTTCTTTGGGCATATTAAAAGAACGCGCTTTTTCTACTGCCATTTTTAATTTAAAGTTAGTTTCTATGTCTCCTCCCCCTTCTCTAGCGCTTACCGAAATTAAACGTCCTAACTTAGTAAAAATATTAGCTCTTTTAGCATCTTGTAGGGCTTTTTTATGACGAATAGTGCTCCATTTAGAATGTCCTGACATAATTTTATCTTTAGTTTTTGACATTTACATTATATATCATTTAATAATGAATATCAAAAATATGTTTATTGGTTATTTTTTTAATTCCTTAAAAAGTATAACAAATTAATTAAAAATTCATTCCAATAATTAATAGTTTTTATTTGAGGATTAAAATAAAACTGAGAATTTCTTTTTTCTATGAAATTATTGTTTGTTTTGTTTTGTGTAATTAATTTGATTGAATTTTTTAAAATTTTTGAATTATTTAATTCTAAAAAATTATAATTATCATAATTACTAGGAGTTTTTATTTCTATTTTATTTTGAATTAATTTTTTCTTTTGATTTTCTTTTGCTCTTAAACTTTCTTTTTGAAGAGTTAAACTATGCTTATTTAATGTTTTCTCTCTATCATTTTTTTGGTTGGATAAAGAAGTATTTGTAAAAAAAGTATTTTGATAATTGTTTACAATACTTTTATTCTTTTTATTCTTTGAAGTTTCTAATAAAGTTTTCTTTTCTTTTTTCTTTTTTATCTTCCATTTCCAAGCACTTCCTTTTCTTTTAAAATAAATAGCATCATCGGGAATATTCTTTTTTCCGTTCTTATATTTATAGCGAATCTTGTAAGCTAATCCTCCGTCTGGATAACGCAATTCAATAGTAGTTTTTTTATTAGCTAAAATAAAATGAGAATATTTTCCTGTTAAATGCTTACTCTGATGAGAAGCTACTTTAAATTTTTTAAAAATAGGATGATTAATTAAGTGATTACTTTTAGAGCCAGTAGCTATACTCCAACCTTTGAGATTCAAATTTTTTTTAGATTTATTATAAATAACGAGATATTCTTTATTTTTATCTTTTCCAGAAGGATTAGGCACAATTTTAATAATTTTTATCTTATAATGAGGAAATTTTTTAACTTTGAGATGAAAAAATTTTTTTATAATATGGCTTCCGTCAAAAATAGTTAATTTAACCTTATATTTTCCTTGAGATTCATATTTATGTGAGGTATTCAATTTATAACTTCTGTGTCCATCTCCAAAATCCCAAATTATTTTCTTAATTCTTTTTTGAGAAAAAGGTTTGATTTTCAGTTTAAAAAAGGTGTAAATATTTAAATAAGCCTCTT
The DNA here is from genome assembly GCA_026985555.1 of Candidatus Moraniibacteriota bacterium. Taxonomy (GTDB): domain Bacteria; phylum Patescibacteriota; class Minisyncoccia; order Moranbacterales; family UBA9337; genus JALSQF01. Next base: position 116,773 of record JALSQF010000010.1, read on the forward strand.
TAGGAATTGTAAACTTTAAATTTAAAGTAGAATCCTTTTTGTTTTTTTTGTTTTTTGTAGCATATTGGCTCCATTGCCAACCATTAGAAAAATAATTAAAAGAAACGTTTTCTAGCCATCTCTGAAAAGATGATTCCACACCATAATTAATTGTAGAAACTAACTTTTTTTGAGGATTAAGTAATTCTATTTTAATTTCTCCAGAATTATAAAGATTAAACCTACCACAAATATATTTATCAAATTTTTGAGAAACAAACTCTTTCCTATTTGCGCAATGAGTATCCTTTCTTTTTAAAATTAAAAATTTTTGAGGTAAAATAATATATTTATCGCTTTCTTTAATGGTGCTTACCTTCAGTAAGGATCTTTTCTTTCCTTTATAAAAATAATAACGAGTATATTTAATAATCCAATTGCTTAGATTTATTTTCTTGTGAGATGAATTATAAATTTCTATAAATTCATTTTCACTCTCTTTTCCAGAAGGATTAGCTAGTATTTCATTAAATCTAACAGGATAATTTTTTTGCGCTTGTGCTTTCTGAAAAAAACTAAAAACACTTATTATTAGTAAAAAAATTTTTATTTTCATAAAAAATTAATTATTTTTTACCACAATTTTTTTGACTTCTGGTTGACCTATTTTCTTATTAAGTTCTTCACAAAGAAAACTTTTTTTCATCCAAATTTCATTTCTCCAATTGGAATTTTTTATAGCAATGTAAAGAGTTTTATTTTTGTAAAAACTGAATTTAATATTTTTAACTCCTTGTTTTCCATACTCTCTTTCTATTATTTTTTGCCATAGAAAAAAAATAGTTTTTTCATCTAAATTCTTTTTTGGTTTTATCACTTTTTTTTCTAATAGAGACTTTAAGGTTCTCATATAATTAGTATTTCTATATAATTAATTATACATTGATTAAGAAAAGCGGAGAAATTTCCCCGCTTAGTAAAAATATTTATTTATTAATTAAAAAGTCATTAACAAAAATTACAATACTTCCCTTAGAATTGTAAAATTCTACTCTATAACCATTTTCTTTATTGATTAACCAAATTTGGCGACGAGTAGACTCAACAGGAATTTCCATTTCATGATAGATTATTTTTCCTCCTCCATAAAAAATAATTGATGCAGCTGTATTGTCTACCTCTAATTGAAACTTTTTTAAATGAACAATTTTTCTTTCTCCAGGTAATATTAGATATTTTTTTAAATAGTTGGCCTGGCAACATTTCTTTGAACAACCCCAAGTTAAACCTGGATCCACAACAACACCTGCTAAAACAAAAACGCTCACAATCATTGCTAGAAAGATTTTTTTCATTTTTCCCTCCTTTGTTAAGTTTATGTTTTTTAAATAACTTATATAATATGTTTATTACTAATACGAGTATAACCTTCTTAAATTGAATAAGTCAAGAAAATAAACTATACTACAAACATGATTAATCTCAATACTTCTATAAAAAAAATACCTAGAATTAAAGCTAATCAAATTAAAGCTTTAGAGCGTTTAAAAATTAACACTTGGTTAGATTTACTTTTTCATTTTCCTTCTCGTTACGAAGATTTCTCTCAAATAAAAAACATTCGGGATATAGAGAAAGGAGAAAAAACATCTATTGAAGGTAAAATTATTCAAGCTCACACCCAACGCACTTGGAAAAAAAGAATGTTAATAACAGAAACTCTTATTGAAGATAAAAATGGTGATACTATAAAAGCTATTTGGTTTAATCAGCCTTTTTTAAAAAATAGTTTACAAACCGGAAAAAATATTCGTTTAAGTGGAAAAATATATCTTAACCAAAAAAATGAATTGTATTTTTCTGCTCCTGATTGGGAATTAAGTCAACGCCGTCCCACGCACACCGCTCGTTTAGTTCCTGTTTATCCTACTACAGAAAATTTGACTTCACGTTGGATTCGTTGGCAAATTGAAACAATATTTAAAAAAGGTATTAATTTGCCAGAAATTATTCCTTTGGAAATTATCCAAAAATTTAATTTACCAGAAAGAGGTAAAGCTTTAAAATTTATTCATTTTCCTCAAAATATAGATCAAATAAAAATTGCGCAAAAACGTTTTGCTTTTGAAGAAATATTTTTACTTCAAATTAAATCATTACAATCCCGCTTTTTTCTTTCTCAAAAAAAAGCTTCTGCTTTTATTTTAAAAAAATCTTTTTATAAAAAATTTCTTCATTCCTTATCTTTTTCACCTACACAAGCGCAAGAAAAAGCTGTGCAAGAAATTTTTAAAGATCTTTCTCAAAATGTTCCTATGAATCGTTTATTAAATGGAGATGTGGGAGCAGGAAAAACCTTAGTAGCGGCAATGGCTTCTTTGCCCGTATTAATTAACCATCATCAAGTAGCTATAATGGCTCCGACAGAAGTTTTAGCTTATCAACATTTTCAAAGTTTTCAGAATTTTTTTCAAAAATTTCTATTTAATATAGCCTTGATTACTAATAGTTACAAACAAGTTTATTATTATCAAGAAAAAGAAATTAGAAGTTTTTCTCAGGGCACTCGTTATCAATTATTGCAACAAATAAAAAAAGGAACTATCAATATGATTATAGGTACTCACGCACTTTTACAAAAAGATGTTTCTTTTAAAAACCTGTCTCTTGTGATCATTGATGAACAGCATCGTTTTGGTGTTGAACAAAGAGCTTATCTGCAAAAAAAACACAGCACTTTTTCAAATGGCATTCATTTTTTAACTATGACAGCTACACCTATACCACGTACTTTAACAATGGCTTTTTTTGGCAATTTAGCGGTTTCTGTATTAGATGAATTGCCTTCAAAAAGAAGAAAAATAATTACCAAAATTGTTCCCAATGAAAATAGAAATAAAATATATCAATTTATTCGCTCAAAAATAAAAAAAGGACGTCAAGCTTTTATTATCCTTCCTTTAGTAGAAGAATCTTCTCTTTTGCAAAAAACTAAAGCAGTTATTCAGGAACATAAACGTTTAACAGAAAAGGTTTTTCCTGATTTGAATATAGGATTATTGCACGGAAAACTCAAACCAAAAGAAAAGGAAGAAATAATGAAAAAATTTAAGGAAAATCAATACCAAATTTTAGTTTCTACTTCTGTTGTTGAAGTGGGCATAGATGTTCCTAATGCTACTATAATGATTATTGAAGATGCTCATCGTTTCGGATTATCTCAATTACATCAATTTCGTGGTCGCATAGGAAGAGGAAAATATCAATCTTATTGTTTTCTTTTTTCTCCTCAAGTCTCTTCTCGTTTAAAAATTATGGAAAAATATAATGATGGTTTTAAAATTGCTGAAAAAGATTTAGAGCTACGTGGTCCTGGTCAATTTTTAGGACAAAAACAATCTGGCTTACCTGATGTAGCTATGGAAGGAATTAATAATCTAAAAATGATTAGTTTAGCCCGTGAAGAAGCAGAAAAATTATTAAAAAAAGATTCTTCTTTAAAAAAATATCCTCTTTTAAAATCAGCTCTTCAAAAAATGGGAGAACAAATTCATTTAGAATAAACAGAAAAGTTGACCACAAAAAATTATTTTGTTATTATGCAAACTAGTTATTTAAAGAAAAAACTTAGGTCCGATGGCCGAGTGGTTAGGCAAGGGTCTGCAAAACCCTGGACGGCGGTTCAATTCCGCCTCGGACCTCTTGAAGTTTTTTAATTTAATTTGTAAAATAGTTATTGTATAATTTTTGATATTTAAATTTGATATTGCCGCGGTGGTGGAATTGGTAGACACGAGAGACTTAAAATCTCTTGGGATTATTCCCGTGTGGGTTCGAGTCCCACCCGTGGCACACTAAAAAATTATTTATGAAACTTTTAATCGTTGAATCTCCTTCAAAAACAAAAACTATTAAAAAATATTTAGGATCAGATTATCAAGTGACTTCTTCGGTAGGACATATTCGTGATTTACCTAAAAACAATAAAAAAGCTATAGAGATAGAAAATAATTATCGTCCTCACTACATAGTTATTGAAAACAAAAAGGATGTTATTGATAATTTAAAAAAAATATCTCAAAAAGCTAAAATTATTTATCTAGCTACTGATCCAGATAGAGAAGGAGAAGCTATTGCTTGGCACATTGCTCAAATATTAAAAATAAAAGATAAAAAACGATTACAAAGAATTGTTTTTCATGAAATTACTCCTGAAGCAATTAAACAAGCCTTAAATCATCCTCGCTCTATTGATAAAAAATTAGTTAAGGCGCAGGAAGCGCGTAGAGTGTTAGATCGTCTTTTTGGATATGATTTATCTGGCTTAATTTGGAAAAAAGTTCGCTATGGATTAAGTGCTGGCAGAGTTCAATCACCAGCTTTAAGAATTTTAGTAGAACGAGAAAGAGCCATTCGCGCTTTTCGTCCAGAAAAATATTGGGTACTTACTGCTAAAGTTAAATCTTTTAAAAACAAAAGTTCACTTCCTTTTGTTTTAAGTTGCTCAAAAGAAATTAAAGATAAAAAAGAATTAAATCATATTTTAAAATTAGCCCCTCAAAAAAAATGGATAGTAGATAATATTACACATCGTCAAGTAAAGAAAAATCCCTATCCTCCTTTTACTACTTCCACTCTCCAACAAAGCGCTAGCTCTCAGTTAGGATTATCTCCTTCTCAAACTATGTTTTATGCTCAAAAACTTTATGAAGCTGGTTATATTACTTACATGCGCACGGATAGTGTTACTTTAAGTCATAAAGCTCAAAAACAAATTGGTTCTTTAATCAAAAAAGAATTTGGAGAAAAATATTTAGACTTAAAACAATTTAAAAATCGCTCTAAAAATGCTCAAGAAGCACACGAAGCTATTCGTCCTTCTAATTTTAATTTAAAAAATCTTGGAAAAAATAAAACAGAAAAAAAACTTTATCAACTAATTTGGCAAAGAGCTGTAGCTTCTCAAATGTCTCCTGCTCAAATACAACAATCAAAAATTAAAGTAAACGTGGGAGAAAAAAAAGATAAAATTCCCTATTTTTTTGTTAATGGTTCTCATATAGTTTTTGATGGTTGGTTTATTTTAAATTCTTCTTTTAAAAAAATAGAGGAAAAAATTCCACCAGTAGATAAAAATGAAAAATTAAAATTATTGAAAATAAATCAAGAAGAAAAAGAAACTACTCCCCCTCCCCGTTATTCAGAGGCAGGATTAGTAAAGGAATTAGAAAAACGTGGAATTGGACGACCTTCTACTTATGCTTCTATCATTCGCACTTTACATACCAGAGGATATACAGAAAAAGAAGGCAGATCTTTAAAACCAACAGAAATGGGAGAAATTGTCAGCACTTTTTTAGAAAAAAACTTTACTAAATATATCAGTGATTCTTTTACAGCTAAACTAGAAAATCAATTAGATGAAATTGCGAAAGGGAAAATGAAATATACTGAAGTTTTAGATAATTTTTATCAACATTTTAATCAAGACATTAAACGAAAAGAGAAAATACCTAAAATTACTAATTTGGGTCCTGCTGATGCTAAATTTAAATGCCCTCTCTGTAAAGGGCCTATGATAATTAAATTAGGAAAAAATGGAAAATTTTTAAGCTGCGCTAAATTTCCAGAATGCAAAGGAATGCGCACTGTGGAGGGAAAAATAATTGAAGAACCTAAAGAAACAGGAGAAATTTGTCCTGAATGCGGAAGTCCCTTAATAGAACGTGAGGGACGTTATGGAAAATTCATTGCCTGCTCTAATTATCCTCAATGCAAATATATCAAAAAAGATCCTCAAGAAGAAAAAAAGAAGTCCACCGGTATAAAATGTCCTCTTTGCAAAAAGGGAGAATTAATTGAAAAAAATGGACGTTATGGAAAATTTTACGCTTGCTCTAATTATCCTCAGTGCAAATATACTATCAAAGCTAAGCCTACTGGAAAAAAGTGTCCTCTATGCGGATCTCTTATGATGAAAGGAACTAAAACTATTCCTGAACGTTGTTCTAATAAAAACTGCCCTAATTATAGACCAGATAAATTAAAAAAATAAAAAAATAAATTATTTTTGTTTCAATTTTAGTTTTGATTTTTTAATTATTGATGATTTATATTTTTGAGGGAAAAAACTTTTTAGACGAATAATTTTAGTTTTTAATAATTTAAATTCCTTTAATTTTTTTTGTAATTTATTTACAAAAAATTTTTGATCATATCCTAAAACTATTATATCAGGCTTTTTCTCTTTGATTATTTTATATTTATCTTTCAAGTTTCCTAAAACCACTTCATCAGCTAATAAACTATTTTTAACTAAATTAAATCTTTCTTTCTCATCGTTCCAAGGTTTTTCTTTTTTTAGTTTTTTTACCGTTTTATCCCGCGCAATTACTACAATTAAATAATCACCTTGTTTTTTTGCTTCTTTTAAAAAATAACTATGTCCTCTATGGAAAACATCAAAAGTTCCAAAAACTATTATTTTTTTCATCTTCAATATGTTTAATAATTATTCGTCTTGGGAAAACCATCCTACTAAAGCTCCATTAATAAAAGAGGAAAGAAAAATAAAAAAGGTTAAAAAGAAAGCATAAGATATACCAAAATAATAAATTAAAATCGGTAAAAAAGGTATTTTAACATTGCGAGTATAAAGAAAAACTGCAATTAAGCTATTTTTTGCCCCTGATTTTTTCAATTCTTTCAATAAAGGAAAAAGTAAATAAGCGGGACCAGAGATAATTACTCCGGCCATTGAGGCATATGCCCAACCTTTCCAACCAGATTTTTTCCCTAGATGTTTTTCTACTTTTCCTGATGTAATATATAAATTAGTTAATGTCATAAAAATTAAAACTAATCCTAATAAAGGAATTATTCTATAAAGCATTTGCCATGTTTTTCCAATACTTTTTTTAATTAGTTCAGGATACCAAAAACTCAAAAAAATATACAATAATACTACACCTAAAAGAAAAAGGTTACGTTTAAAATTATTTTTTTTCATAATTTATTTTAAAAAATTAACCAAATAAACTGTTACAATGGAAATAATTATTGCTAGGATAAAATTAATTATATTGCGCACAATAGCAAAACGTTTACCCAAATTAACTATTTCCCAAGGAAGCATTACAATCCCTACTGTGCTCCAAGTCATTATAAAAGCAGTAATAGCTAATAAACTTATACCTTCTTTTTGTAACTCTCCTCCAATAATATAACTAGTTAAAGGAATTCCAAAGGAAAAACTGCCAAATAAAGCTCCTATAATTGTATCTTTAAAGTAGTTTCCTGTAAAAAGTTGTTCATATTTACCACTCCAAAAAACTTCTACTAAATTTAATAAAAGTAATGTTGCCACTAAAATTGGTAGTGATTCCTTATAACTTTGCAACGATTTTTTAAAAGCAATTTTTATTTTTTTTCTCATTGTTTTCTTACTTTTTCTGTTACCCAAAATTCCCCGAAATATTTTTTAATTAAAATTCTTGTTTGTGAATCTAGAGCTGGAATAGCTCCTAAAGTAGGCGCAATAATTGGAACTAATAACCACTGCAGAAGCATATAGATATACTTTCGGCGAGAATATTTAGCCGGCCGTTCTGGCATCAAAAGAAAACTTAAAGACATTGAAACCAAAAGCCCTGCCATAGCTAATGTCATTAAATAACGTGTAATAAAAGGAAGATTATGAGCTAAAACACTTTGATTAAATTTTTCTCCACCCAAAATTAAAGGTAGCCATCCTAAAAAAGCCAAGATAAAAGGTGCTGTAGCCCACGAATGATGACCTTCTAACATTTCAAAAGCTACTTTAATCTTTTTATAAAAAGAAATTTTTTTATCAGGTAAGATGGCTCTCATTATTACTGGAAAATTTTCAATTCCATAGGCCCAACGTCTTTTTTGCAAATATTGATTTTTAATAGTTTTCCAATAAGTTTCAGCTAAAACAGCATCCAGTGAAATAGGTAAATATATTGGTTCTACTGCATAATCACCATGAAAATAAGAAAAACCTTTCCAGTAAATAATAGAATCTTCACTAATCATATTAACCGGCCAAAATCCAACTTTTACCAAGGTATCAAAAGGTTCGCTATGAGAAGAAAAGGTTACCATTTCTTTCCGTGTGCTTTGATAAATATGCCAAAAAGTAGAACTGGTAACGATTACTCTAACAAAAGCATTGGTGTCCCATAAATTATTATGATAAACAGGGATAGGTTGGTAAGCTCTTTGTAATCTCTTGGGGTTGGTAATATATTTATAAGTTAAGGCAGAAAAATATTGCGGATGGCAAACACTATCACAATCAAAATTAGAAAAAATAACTCGTTTATAATCAATTTTTTTTGTATCTAAATATTTCTGTAGTTTTTTAGCCGCATAAGTTGCATTAGAAGCTTTACACTTCATTTCTCCTGCTTTTACTTTATGAACTGTCACTAAAAAATCTTGAAAAACTCCTTCAAATTTATTTTTTAAATAATTAGCTTTTTTCAATCTATGTTCTTCTGGTTCTCTTTCTTCGGTAGCTAAAAGAATAATGATCTGTTTATTAGGAAAAACAGAGTTAGCTATAGATTGCAAGGCTGGTTCTATAATTTCTGCACTTTCCCCTGCCGTTGGCAAAAGAACAACATGAATAATTTCTTTCCAATTCCAAACTTTCACATTATTTTCTTTCATTCTTTTTAATTCTTGAATATGTTTTTGGATTATTTTTAATTCTCTTTTTAGTTTTTTTCTTTTTTTTCTTTTCCAGAAAGCTGTTGTCTTTATTTTCTCTTTTAATAATTTTTCATCTTTTTTCTCTTCTATTAAATATTTTTCTAAATTATTAATTTTTTCACAACGTTTCTGCCAATTAATTTGTTTGCCTTCTTGCAATCGTAAAAATCCTTTTACTGAATAATAAGAAATAAAAAATGTCCTATAAATCCAATATATATCAAAAGCAATTATAAAAATAGAAACCCACACTGGAACAAAAAAAGAAAGAATCGGAAGACCAAGTAATGTTAACCAAGTTAATGTTCCTGGAATAATCTCTAAAAAACGTTGTATTTTTTTTTGATTTTTTTCTTTAGTTTTAGGATTAGGAAAATAGAAAGACATACTTTAATAATTTACTACTAATAAACTAGCTAGACTTAACAATGAAATTAATTGAATAAAAATACTTATTAATAATAAAATATTACTACCTAAATATTCTTCTTTTTGATATAAATAATTACTTAAATAAGTATTAATTACAATAAAAATAAAACTAATTATGGCTATTAAAAAAGTTTGTTTCCAGTCTCCAAATAAATCCACCCCAAAATAGGCATTATAATGCAAAATAATTTGGTAACGTTCCGTTTTCCAAAAAAATAGCGGTAGAATCCAAATTATTAAATTTAAAAATAAAGCTGAAGAAAATAATATCTTATTAATTAAATTTTTCCAAAAAGAATTTTTCCAAAAAAGAAAAAAAAGTTTTATTTTAACTAAAAACCTTTTTATTGCTAAATAAATATTTGAAATCGGCATAAGATATTATTTTTTAATTCCAGCAATAACTCTTTTTAATTTAGGTAATCTATTAATAACTTCTTCATGGGGACCTTTTAAGAAGTCAAACAAAAAACGATCTAGCATATTTAATCTATAGTTAAGCTCTTCTGTAGATAAAAGCATATAACCAATTTCTTTACCTATTTCTGCTTCTAAATTAGCAATAACATTGTTTAATTTTCTTCTGCTAACATTATCAGCCACAATTAAAAGATCGGCTCTACTTTTTGGATAGTTTAAAAAAATACCACTTATAATAGCTAGTTTGACATTGCCAATATTTTTTATTTTTCCTAAACTTTTAGATTGTGGAAAAATATTAGATTTAACCAATAAACTTTCTAATTCAGGATAAAAAGAAAATTGTAAATTGATCTTATAATATTTAAACCTACCCTTACGATGGCTTTTGAGAAATTTAATTTTTACCAAATTATTTAGTTCAGAACGAGATTCTTTTTTATTTATTTTATTTTTATTGACAATTTCATTAAAAGTATATTCATTTTGAGAATTTAACAAAAAAAAACGTAACAATCTTAAACGCACTTTAGATCCAAATAATTTTTCTAAAACTTCTGACATAACTCTATTTTTTTTATTCTTTTCATAAGATAGCATAGCACAAAAAGAAGAAAAAGCAAATTTATTTATAAAATAAAAACAATTATTATTTTATACTATGATAATATTTTTGAATATTTTTTTGATAAATATTCTCTAGTTTTTCACTAGTAATTGAAGCAGTATATTTTTCTAATACCAGCTCCTTTCCTTTTTGCCCCTTTAAAATCCTTTCTTTTTTGTTATTAATAAAATATTGAACTGCTTGACGAAATTCATCTTTATTTTTTTTTGTTAATATTCCCGCTTGAGAATTTGATAAAACATCTGTAACACCTGAGGCATTTAGAGCTACTACAGGAAGTTGCATATAAAGAGCCTCTATAATAATTAGTCCTTGAGTTTCACTTTCGGAAGCATAAACAAAAATATCTCCTGCAGCATAATAATTTTTAATCTCTTTTTTATTAATTAAGCCACTAAAAATGATTTGATTTTTATTAAATTTAGCATATTTATTTTCTAAATATTTTTTTAAATAACCTTCTCCTACTACTAAAAATTTTATATTATTATTGGTTTCTAATAATGGCTGTAATGATTGAAAAATGAATTCTACATTTTTCTCTTCTGTTAAACGACTAACTAATAATAGCACTACATCATTTTTTTTAAATCCATATTTATTTCTAATTTTTTCTTTATTAAAATTTTTAAAGTTATTTTCATTAATACCTGTAGGTAAAATTTCTATAGTTTTTTTTGAAAAAACTCCCCATTTTTGAATAATCTTTTTTACAGAATTAGTGGGAACAATTATTTGATCGGTTTTATTTGCGTAATTAACCGCCTTTTTAATTATCCATTTGCTTGCCAATTTAGCCGGAATTATAGGAACAAAATTAATATAATGATCATAAAGTGTATGCCAAGTAAAAACTAAAGGGATTTTCTTTTTTTTACTCCAATAATAAGCCGCATTTCCCAATAAGTTTGGATGTTGGGAATGAATAATGTCTAAATCTATTTTTTGTATAATTTTTGATATTTTACGAGAATAAGGAATTGGCAAAGGAAACCTAATTTTATATTGCAAATCTAAAGAAGGATAACGAAAAACATTAGAATTAATATCTTGATATCCCTTAAAAAAGGGAGCAAAAATAAAAACTTGATGTCCACGTTTTTCTAATTCAAAACGAAAACTTTCAATAGAAGTAGTTACTCCGTAAATATTAGGTAAATAATTATTAGTAAATACTCCTATTTTCATATTTTCATAAATTATTTAATTTTACAAGTTACATCATAAATTACATCTTTCTTTTCCACTTTAATTGTCCAGCCTTTCTTTTCAGCAATTTGTTTTAAATTAAAATTAGGATTAAATGCAATTGGATGAGATACTAATTCTAAAAAAGAAAGATCAGATTCAGTATCACCTATTCCAAAAGAGTTTTCTAATGTTAGATTATGTTCAATAATGTATTGTTTTAATAAAAATCCTTTATTTTTAACTGGAGTAAATTTTTCTTTTCCAGTATAAAATCCTTGCTTATCCGTCTCATAAACTGTTCCAAAAACTTTATCTAAACCCATATGTAATTTGTTAAACTCTTCTACAATTTCAATAGGAGATCCAGAAATAGCAATAATATGATAATTTTTTTTACGTAATTTATTAATTAAACTATCGGCATATATATAAGTTCTATTTTTATGAAAAGGCACCACAATCTGACTAGCTCTTTTAATTTCTTGAGGTTTTTTACCTTTAATGTGTTGATTATAAAGTTTTACCAATTCCATTCTATAACTTTCATAAGTTCCCTTATGCTCTAACCAATCAGTATATAAATCAATTAACTTTTTTCTTACATAACGAGGAAAAACCTTCATCCAAACCAATTCATTGATTAACTCAAAATGCAAATTTTTACGAAAAATAGTTCCATCAATATCAAAAACTGCTATTTTTTGTTTTGTATTCATTGAAATTATTCTTTAAATTTAGGTAGTGTTAATATAAATTGAGATCCTACTCCACTCATACTTTCTACTGTTAAATCTCCTTTCATTTTTAAAGCTAATTCTTTGGAAATCCACAAACCTAACCCCGTTCCATTAATTGCTTCAGTTTTTTTATTTTTAATCCTATAGAATTTTTTAAAAAGATTTTTCATCTCTTGAGCAGACATACCAATACCAGTATCTTTAACCACTATTTTAATAAAATCTTTATCTATTTCTGTTTTTACAGTAACACTTCCTTGAGGAGTATATTTAATAGCATTTCCTACTAAATTGACTAAAATTTGTTTTACTCTGGCTTCATCAGCTTTAATCCATAATTCATTATTTAAATTATTCTTAAGTTTTAAACTGATTTTCTTTTTAGAAGCATCTATTTGGAATTGTTCCATAACTTCGTTTAATATTTCTGATAAATTCACTTTTTCTAAATTAATCTTTAGTTTTCCTTGTTCTATACGAGAAACATCTAAAATATCTTCTACTAGTTCACGCAATCTTTTAGAGGCTATCTTTATATTTTTGAGATGCTTTAATCTTTCTTTAAATTCTGAAGTATTTTTTTCCGATGATTTTTTTTCTAAGGAATCTTTTAATAGTTCTGCATATCCATTAATTATAGTTAGTGGCATTTTCAATTCATGACTAGCCATAGAAATAAAATCATCTTTCATTTTATCTACCTCCTCAAGTTTCGTTACCCTTACCGCATATTTAAATAAACGCGTATGATTAACAACTAAAAGCAAAACTATTAATAATGATGCTATTGACACCCAATACATTCGTTTTATGGTCTGATTAATTAATTTATCACTATCTGATAATGACATATCAAAAGTTACAATTCCTTCTTTTTTTCCATTAGATTGAATTGTTTTAGAAATTTCCCAAAAACGACCCAAAGAATGATCTGACATTAAATAAGCGATGCCTTCTTGTGGATGTTGCCAAGCAATAAAGATAATATCATTAGCCACACTCTTATTAATTTTACTTTTATCTGTAGATGCTATTATTTTAAATTCATCTTTATTTTCTTTTGGTTTTAAAATGTTAATTTCTAAAATTTCATCATCTTTATCTTTAATCTTTTCTATAAGAGATTGTATTTTGTTTTCATTATTAATTTCATCCGCAATAGATAAATTAAAAATGTCTTCAGCTAAAATGGCTTTGCTATGCAATAATGTATCATTATTTTTTTGAAATTTAATAACTGAATAATAAGTATTAAAAAAGATAATAGCGGAAACAACAATTATTAAAAAGAAAGAGTAAATTATAGTAGGATTTTTTTTAATAAAATTTACTCCTTTATAAATTAAGCTCCACATTATTCAAATATTTATAGATTAATATTAATTTTGTTTATTATGAGAAATAGAAAAACCAATTAATCCTAAAGCCGAAACGGAAAAAGCTACAATGATTAAAATTAAGTAAATAATACTCTTTTTCTGACTTTCTTGTATGGGAGAAAGTGGCTGAACAGGAGGCGTTTTTTCTTGTCCCACAGTAATAGCTTGAGCAGTTTTTATAAAATAAAACGGTTTACTTTTAGCTGTTATTTTTCCAGTATTATCTGTTAAAACAACAAAAGCTTCGTGTTTTCCGTTAGCTAAATTTTTATCTAAATCATAAGACCAATTTCCTTGACTATCCGTTCTTACGGTTACAATAATTGGATTTTCACTATAAATATAAATATTAACAAAAGTATTAGGAAGAGCTGTTCCACTTAAATATATTTTTTCTTCTGTTTTTTTAGATAAGTTATCGTTAGCTTTTTTCTTTTTTAATTTTACTTTTTTAATTTTAAAATTCTCTTTTTCCTGTCCTTGTTTTCTAGGATCTTGAAATATCATTTTATCTCCCTTTTTTTTGTCGGAAGCCTTGAGTGGATTATATCCATTTTTTACTTCATCGCCATCTAAAAATCCGTCTCCATCGGTATCTGGATTAAAAGGATCTGTTCCTCTTCTAATTTCTTCTTTATTGTAAAGTCCATCTCCATCTGCATCAACGCCAGAATTAATTATAGATTTTTTTTGATTTTGATAGGAAGAAAAGTAGGAACTGTTCTTATTAAAATTATCTTTATTAGATAAGTGTTTTTGTTTCTTTGATTTTTTTTGAGATATTTTATCTTTAGTACTATTATCTTTTTCAGTATTTTTAATATTATTAGTATTTTTTATAATATTAGAATTAAAAGTAGTATAATTAATATTAATAAATATAGTTCCTACATTATATTCTCCAAATTTATTTTTTGCATCTATTATTACTTTGTATTGACCATTAGGAAAATTTTTAGCCACATTAATCTTTAAAACCCAAATATTTTTGTCTTCATAAGCAAACTTTCCTAAATAAATTTTTTTACTAGAACCTATTTTTCTAGCATAAGCCTCTATTTTACTTACTTCTTTAGCTTTAACTTTTATTTCAAAAATTTTATCAGATATTATAATTCCATTATTAGGACTTAATATTTTACTTTCATTGATTATTTGTTGTATTTCATCATTTTCGTTTCTATTATTATTGTTGTTGTTGTCATCTCTATTTTCATTACTATCCTCGCTTTCATCTGATATCAAATCTTCGTTATTATTTTGAATAGTACGTGTATTTTGCATATCTTGATCAAATTTATTTTTAAATTCTTCATCTTCTTCTGGCGCTTGAAAATCATCTTGTGATTCATAATCTTCTAAATTTAGATTATCAAAATCATCTACATTATAAGCGTTTACTATGTTTAATAAAAAAACAACCAAAAACACTCCTAAAAAAATAAAAACTAAAAAAACAATTATCATCAAGTGATTATTGAAGAATTGTTTCTTGTTTTTAAAGTTTATTTTCATTTTTGTTATTATTGTAAACCAATCTAATAATTGATTTTATTATAGCATTTTATTTCTATTTTACAATATTTTATTCTAATTTTTCAGTCTTTCTTGAATTAATTCTTCTAGAACTTTTAAGGCCTTCTCTTGAGGAATATTTTTTTTAACTAATTTTTCTTTATAATATAAATCTATTTTACCCGGAGCGCTACCTACATATCCAAAATCAGCACCAGCCATTTCACCGGGACCATTAACAATACATCCCATAACTGCAATAGTAACTCCTTTTAAATAGGAAAATTTGGTTTTTATTTTCTCACTTACTTTTTCTATATCAAACAATGTTCTTCCGCAACCAGGACAAGATATAAATTCTGCCTGAGTAATACGACGGCGCGTAGCTTGCAAAATATCATAAGCTACTGGAATTTCTTTCTCTGGAGATTCTGTTAAAGAAACTCTTAAAGTGTCCCCTATTCCTTCTAATAAAAGCGTTCCTATTCCTAACACTGATTTAGCACGTCCAGCTTCGCCACTTCCAGCCTCTGTTACTCCTAAATGAATAGGATAATCCATTCCTTCTTTTTTCATTTGAAAAACTAATTTACGATTAGCTTCTATCATTATTAATGGATCTGATGCCTTCAGAGCTACGACTATTTGATTATAATGATATTTTTGAAAAATACGTAAATATTCCATAGTTCCTTCCACCATACCTCGTGTAGTGTTTCCGTATTTATTTAAAATTCTTTTTGAAAGTGAGCCATGATTAGTTCCTATTCTAATAGGTTTTTTAATTTTTTTTGCTTGTTGAATAAATCCTTGCAACTCCTTTTCAATTCTTTTTAAAATTTTTTGATACTCTTTGCTTGTCTTTATTTCTATATTTTCTAATTTTTTATCTAAAAAATTTCCTGGATTTAACCGAACTTTATCAGCCCATTTTAACGCTTCTAAAGCTGCCGAGGGTAAAAAATGAACATCAGCAATTAATGGAACCTTGCAATGATATTGCTTTTTTAAATATTGTCTAATTGCTTGCAATGCTTTGGCGTGTTTTGGTGTAGGAGTTGTAATCCTCACTAATTCTGCTCCTGCTTGAACACATTTCCAAATTTGTTGAGCAGTTGCTTTAATATCTAAAGTATCCGTATTGGTCATAGTTTGAACACGAATGGGATTATTTTTGCCAATTCCAATCTCACCTACCATTATTTCACGTGTTTTGATTCTATTTTTTAGAGCTTTAAATCTTTTCATATAATTTTTAAAAATTTAAATAATTAATTTACCTATTTGATAGACAATAAAAGACAAAACCCAAGATATTGAAAAAGTAAATAACATCTGAGAAAAAACAAATTTCCAACTATTTGTTTCTGATTTAACCACACTTAAAGTTGCTAGACAAGGCATATATAAAGTTTTTTCTTCATTAAATTGATTGTTTAATTTTTCTTAAAAATCTATATAAAAAATAAGGATATTTTTTCAAAACAATATCATAAGTTCCTGGATATTCTACTAGCTTTGGAATTTTACTAAAACCTAATTTAAAACGTGTAATTCCTTTCCAATTACTTTCTATAGCTACTAAATTATTGTTATCCTTTTTTATTTTTACTCCTCCTAAATCATACCATTTTTTATTTTTTTTGTGGGCATCTTGAATAATTTTCCAATGTAATGCGAAAGGTCCCATTAATTGACGAAAATTATCATCAAAAGCTCCGTGTAAATAAATGGCTTGTTGTCTATAAAAAATCACTATAGCACCAGCAATAATTTTATCTTGATATTGAGCTAAATATAAATCAATCATATATGTTGGTAAACTCTGTAACATTTTTTGGTAATAATCTAAAGGATATGGTTTTATTCTTTGACGTTGAGAAGTTTTTTTTATTAATTGCCAAAATTGATGCAATAATTTTTGCCTTTGATTAAAATGAAAATCCGATAATTTAATAACAGAAACTTTTTTTCTTTGAGCTAAACGAATATTATAACGCGTTTTAGGTTTCATTAAAGATAAAATTTCTTTTGGCTCTAAATTAATATTTATCCATAGGTTTTGAACAGGTTGAATATCAATAGGCGCTTTTTTTAGAGAAAGATTAACGATACTAGATTGAATAAGTCTTATAATCTCTTTGCTAGGAGGTTCTATCCTAACCCAATTAACTCCAAAATCAGTTGCCTTTTTAATTATTAATTCCAATACGTTTTTAATATCATTTTTGTTTTTTATTTCTGGACCACGTGGTAAATAAAAATAATTTCCCACTAAAGGTAAAGGCTCTTTTATTATTTTAGCTGAAAAAGATTTGTTTTTTGACAAATCTAACGTTGTTTTTCCATAAGATTTTTGGAAATTTAACCATTCCCTTGATTGTAGAAAACTTTCTTTCATTAGAATAAGCTAAAAACGAGCATTTTTATTGACAGAAAAACGTTTTTTTATTGATCGCGCTTTTCTAACAACTTTTGTCCAAATTTTTTCTTTTCTTCTTCTAATTTGAATTTTTAATTCATCCACTACAATATCAGTAGCGCTTTCAATGGTTTTAGAAATTTGTTCTGACCTGTATAAATGTTTAGGAACTTTAATCATTACCTCTACACGAAAAAGTCCTTTTTTATTTTTCTCTATTTCAACTTCTGATTTTAAAATATTTTTAAGAAATTTATTTAATTTACTCAAACGTTTTTCTATATAACTTTTTGTTTTGTCATCAATAGAAACATTTTTATAAAAATAACGAATATTCATAGTTTTTTATATTAATTATGTTAATTATATTAATTATAACACATAAATAAAATTATTTGATATCTTCTATCAATGTCTCCTCTAAGATTCTTTTTGAAAAATTGATTTCCTTTGTTAGTTTTTTATTTTTCCACCCTCCTCTCTTAAACCAAAATAATCCAACCATTGCAACTATAATGTTAGTTAAAGGAAAGGCTAACCAAATCCCTATTTCTGAAGAAAAAAGATATTGAGATAAAAAATAAGCTAGAGGTATCTTTAAAATCCACAAAGAAAAAAGAGATAGAAACATTGAATCTAAAGTGTTTCCAGATCCTCTAAATAAACCGCTCAAAGACATTTGTATTCCAATAAAACCAAACGATAACGCAATAATTTTAATAAATAAAGCGCTAGCTTGGATAGCTGTTTTATCGTTGGGAATAAAAAGAGTAGAAAGTTTATTGGCTAAAAGAAAAGTTATTATTCCGATAATAGTTAGCATTATAAAACTTACTGTAATGCTTATTTTTGTAATTTTTTCTGCTCTTTTTGTTTTTTTTGCACCTATGTTTTGTCCCACTAATGTAGAAGTTCCATAGACAATCCCAAAGAAGGAATTATTATGAAACTTAAAATTCTAGATCCAATTCCATAACTAGCTAAAGCTATGGTTCCAAATTTTGCTACTAAAAAAGTTATTATTACCATACCTAATGCTTTAGTAGATTGTTCTATAGAAGACGGAATTCCTATTTGTAACATTTTCTTTATTAGTAGTTTATCAAAACGTATTTTTTTAAAATTTATTTTAATTTGATACTTTCCTTTTAATAATAACATTATGCTAATTATACTGGCTAAAAATTGAGTTAGAAAAGTAGCTATTGCTGCACCAGCTACACCAAAACCTCTCATAAAATGATTGCCTAAAATAAATAAAGGATCTAAAACAAAATTTATTGAAACACTCACAAGAATAATAAACATAGGGATTTTTACTTCTCCTATAGCTCTCATTAGTGACTGAAAGGTCATAAAAATAAATATAAAAACAACTGTTAAGAAAGATATTCTGAGATATTTAAGTGCATCTAAAAAAACGTCTTTTTCAACTTTTAATAAATGGATTAGAAATGGAGAAAAAATATAACCTAAAATTGCAAAAAGTAAAGACACAATGAAAATGATTATTATGGACTGAGTAGCAATATAATCAATTATCTTTTGATTCTCTTCACCTTTATATTGAGATACTAATATAGTTCCCGCTACAGTTAAACCTCCTGCTAAAGAAATAACTAAAAAAAGGAGAGGAAAACTAAGAGAAACAGCTGCTACTGCTTTAGTTCCCAATCTACCTACCCAAAAAGTATCAGTTAATTGATAAACTGTTTGTAGAATATTAGCTCCTATAATCGGCAAAGCTAGATTAAAAAGTGATTTTAAAATTGAACCTTCTGTCAATAATTGTTTTTTTCTATTTCTCATCTTATTTTAGATATTATTCACTAAGAATAAAACCATTTAATCAAAAAATGGTTTTATTATTATTAAAAGATAAATTAATTATTCAAAAGCTAAAATCCAATCATTTCAACTTCTTCTTTTAATTGAACTCCAAAATGATTTCTAACCTTCTGTTTAATAATCCCTGCTAAAATAATAAAATCTTCTGCGGTAGCATTACCTGTATTTATTAAAAAATTAGCATGTTTTTCGCTAATTTGTGCTCCGCCAATTTTTTTCCCTTTAATTCCCAATTTCTCTATGAACCAACCAGCTGGAATTTTTTGATCAATACTTTTTATTCCTTTTTCTTTTTCAAATTGTAATATTAATTTTTTGTTATCAACTCTAGGATTTTTAAAAAAACTACCCGCACTAAAGCCATTCGGCTGTTTGTCTTGACGTTTTTTAAGATACTCTTTTTGTTTTTTTTCAATAATATTTTTTTCTCCTATCTTTAAATTTAATATGGCAGATAGGAGAATCCATTTTTTTTCTTCTTTAAATATACTAGAACGATAACTAAACTTACATTTATGAGCAGACATTTTAATTACATCAGAAAAAACTTGAAAACTTCCTAATTGAAGATTGTTTTGTTTACGTAATACTTTTACTTTTATAACCAATTCTCCTATGGTTTTACTAAAAGCGCCAGCATTATTATAAACTGCTCCTCCTAGTGTGCCTGGAATTCCTATGGCCCATTCCAACCCACTCCAGCCTCGTTGATAAGCTAAGTTAACTAATTCATTTAAGCTAACACCTGCATCAACTTCTATTATAATTTTTTTCTGAGATTCTGTAATTATCTTCGTCCTTTGCGTATTTAACTTAATCACTAATCCATTAAAACCCTGATCGCTAATCAAAACATTAGATCCTCCAGCTAACACAAAGACATTCCACTCTTTTTTCTTAGCTAACATTAAAACTTTTTTTAAATCACTTTGATGATTAATTTCCACAAAATATCTAGCTGAACCTCCAACCTTTAAGGTAGTATAAGAAGCTAATGGAACATTTTCTTGAATTTTAAACATACTTTATTTAGTTTTATTTTATTTTTATTTGCTATTTTTAAAGTTTTTTTAAATAAACTATTGAACTATGTTTATATTTTATTTCAGCATGGCTTAGTGTTACTAAATAGATTAACAATTAAAATTCCACCTTAACATTTTCTTTTTCTTTGGTATCAGCCTCAAAAAATTCTCTTTTTTGAAAATGTAATATTCCTGCAATAAGATTATTAGGAAATATTTCAATTTTTGTATTAAAGTCTCTTACATTGCCGTTATAAAAACGTCTTGCTGCTTGAATTTTATTTTCTGTATCGGTTAATTCTTTTTGTAACTCTAAGAAATTTTGATTAGCTTTTAAATCTGGATAGCTTTCAGACAAAGCAAAAATTGATTTTAAGGTAGAAGATAACATATTTTCTGCTTCTGCTTGTGCTTTAGCATCACCACTTTTTTGAGCATTCATCGCAATGTTTCTAGCGCTAATAACTTTTTCTAATGTTTCTTTCTCATGCTTAGCATACCCCTTCACTGTGTTTACTAAATTAGGAATTAAATCATATCTTCTTTTTAATTGAACATCTATATCACTCCAAGCTTCATCTACTCTATTTTTTAGACGAATTAAACCATTGTAAATCAGAATTAACCACACAACTAATCCGATGAGAATAATTAAAATAATAATTCCTAAACTCATATTATTTTTTAATTATTTACCTTTATCTTTAAAAATAAAAAATAAATAATTATATTAATTAATAATTATAATTATTATAATTTTAACTTATTTAAAATAATTTTACAAATCTTTAAAAACATTATTGTATTTTTAAAGTTTTTTATACAATTCTAAAGTTTCCTTAGCAGTTTTTTTCCAATTAAAATATAAAGCTCTTTCTTTTCCCTTTTTTAAATATTTATTTCTAAAATTTTCATCTTCTATCATATTTAGCATTAACTCTGTCATTTGAGAAACATCTAATGGATTAATAAAATAAGCTACGTTATGAGCAATTTCTGGAAGAGAAGATACGTCAGATATAATACTAGGAGTTTCTGTAGCCAAAGCTTCTAAAACAGTCATACCAAAACCTTCATATAAAGAAGGCATTATAAATAATTCTGCTTCTTTAAATAAAGGAACTAATTCATCTCCTATAATATATCCTGGAAAAACAACATCTTTATGTATGCCTAAATCTCTAGCTATGTGACGATACTCTTTACCTAACCAACCTCTTTTGCCTGCTAAAACCAATTGAAAATCAAATTTATGAGAATTTTTTATTTTTCTTTTTTGCAACCACTTCTTTTTAAATTGAGCAAAGGCCTGTAATAATCTAGTAATATTTTTGCTTGGTTCCAAAGTGCCTAAAAATAAAATATATTTTTTGGTAATACCTAAACGGGCTACAATTTTTTTATAATCTAAATCAGGTTTTTCAAAAAATCTTTCATCTAAACCACTATAAATGATTTTGGCTTTATTTCCTAAATTCCAAATACTTTCTAAATCATTTTTTATTGATTGAGATACAGCAATAATTTTATCAGCCTTTTTCGCCATTAACCTATCGTTAGTTTTTTCTTTAATTTTTTTCCAACGAGGAAAACATTCCGGTATTTTATAAGGAGCTAAATCATGAAAAGTTACAACTAACTTCCCTGCATAAGAACTAGGAATACGACTCTGAGGAGAAGTAGAATGCAATATATCTAATTTTTCTTTTTTTAAAGTAGCTAAAGTAAGCAACTCGTTATAAATTCCTGGCATATATTTACTATAGTCAGAAAAAGGATAAAATTTAATTTTTACTCCTTTTTTTCTAAACTTACGCACATCCTTCTCTCTCACTCTAAAATCAAAAAATAAAACATACTCATTTTTATGATCAATCTCTAAAAGATGACGAATAAGTTGATAAGTATAATGACCCACTCCTATGGCATCACCTTTCTCTGGATTTAAAATTGTTCTAGCATCAATACCTATACGCATAATTTTTCTTTAATTATTTTTATTCTAACATCCTTTTGATTATATTTCAAATAAAAAAGACTGTTTGTAATTAAATTTATTTTATACAAACAGTCTCAGTTTTTAAATAAAAAATTTAGACAGAAATAGCTAGCATCTCCTCCTGCTGGCTAAGTTTCCGCTTTTTCTTAATTGATGGCAATAAAAATCTTTGCCCTGTGTGATCAAAAACATATATTCTTCCACATTGACCACATTCCCAAACTTCTCTTTTTTTCTGCAAGACTATTCCGCAACAAAAATCTTGTGGATTTAATCCTGCATACAACTTTTTCTTCATAGTTGCCTCCTTTTTTTATTTTTTATTTTTTATTTTCCCTGAAAACATAACTATTCCTTTTTTTTTATCTACAATTTGCCCACAATTTAAACATTCAAAATGTTTTGAAAAAATCATAAATGATTTTCCTCCACAACAAAGACAAGTTTGTGGAAATTCATTATTTTTTTCATTCATTTTTTGTAGAGAAAGCAAATCCCACATCATAAAACCTCCTTTTTTTTTATTTTTTATTTAACTTTTAAAGAACATTTAAAAAAAACTGGCGGAAACCAGTTTTTTGAAAATTATTTTTTTTGCCAAATCAAACTAGTTTCCTTTATAGAATAAAGAAAATAGAAATAACCAAAAATAATTTTTTCTTGTTTGATTTGGCATTTATACAAAATTAAAAACTTTCAATCTTATTTTAAATAATAAAGCTTACTATTTTTTTGTCAAGTAAAAAATTTAAAAAACTAAACTCAAAACACTCCAAAACATTAAAGCTAGATCATTTTTCCAAAAAGTGGTATCCACTATTCCATGCCCTAACCAATACAACAACAAAGCCATAAAAGTAATAATGATTTCTTTTTCTCTTGTTTTAGTTTTTTTTAAAAAATAAAAAGATTTTTTATAAAAATAAAAAATCAACCCCAGAAAAGATAATAATCCCAACAATCCTGTTTGTAACCAAAAAGCTAACCACAAATTATGTGGCTGAGGAACAGCCCACTCTAAGTAAGGAGGAAAATATTTTTGATACATTAAATATTGTTCTTGAAAGTTTCCTGGACCAACCCCCCATATCCAGTTATCTTGAACAATTTTTACTGCTGAACGCCAAATTATTAAACGCGAATTTTCAGAAGATCTTTCTGACCAATTCCATAAATTTTGCCATTTAGAATTATTATTTTGCAAAACAACAACTATCAACAAAAAAATTAAAAGAATTTTCAATAATAAACTTTTTTCAATCCACTGGAACCAAGATTTAAATTTTTTCCTGTTTTTTTCATAATCAATAAAGATTAATGTTCCTCCCATAGCCAACCAAGCTCCATAAGAAGTAGTCCAATATAAAATGATAACTAAAAAAAAGAAAGTGATTTTATACCAAATATTTTTTTGAAATAATAAACTGAAATTTATAATTATAGAAGGCGCTAAATACATAGCTAAATAATTGGGAGAATTAAAAAAAGCTTCCAGTCTATTATCGTAAGTAACCTTTCCTGCTAACTTATAAAATAGACTAATTATAGCTACCCCTAATCCTGAAGAAAATATTACATACAATATTTTTTCATTTTTTTCGTTGTCATAAAAAACATCTTTCACAACAAAAGCAAACAGAATTGGTAATAAAAAATAGCTCTTTAACATTCCCCAACCAATCATTTTATTACCATTAAAATAAATAGAAAATAACACACTCAACAATAATAATAAAATTAAAGAAAGATAAATTTTATTAATATTTTTAAAATAATCTTTTATCTCTTTAAATCCTTTTTCTTTTAGCCAAATTATAATTGTTAAACTAATTAAAATATCTAATAAATTAAACCTAACTAATCCAAAGTTAAATCTAATCAAATAAACTGGCATCAAAAATAAACTTATATAAACTAATTTTTTACTCAAATCCATTTTATAAAAAAATTTAAAATTTTTTCTAACTCCTCTATATCATCTTTATTTATCCTTAATTTCAACAATGTTTCTAATTTATTAGAAAAAAATATTCTAATTAATTTAATGCTATTATTACTTATCTTAATTTTATTAAAAACATCAGGATAACAATTAGAACAAATTATACCTCCCTTTTGAGCAGAAAAATAGTTCTGATTATTTTTTAATTTATTTCTACAAATTACGCAACGTCTTACTTCTAAACGATAGCCTAATAAATCTAATATTTGAAAAATAAATCCTAAATAAATTAGATTAGATTTTTTTTCTTTATCTTTAGTTTGATTGATTATTCCTAAAAAATTCTTCCAAAGATAAAAAATTTTTTGATCTTCTTCTTTGCTAACTACCCATTCTCTAAATAACTGACTTGCTTGAAAAACTAATTTCAAAGAATAAAAATTTGTTTTTAAAAGAGAAAAATTTTTTTCTATCGTTACACCAACTATATTTCCCATTCCTCTATTTTTAGCTATAGTTATTTGTATTAAATTAAAATTTTCTAAACCAGCGCTTAATTTAGCTTTAGTTTTCCGCGTTCCTCTACCCACAGCTTTAACCAATCCCTCTTCTAAAGTGTAAATAAAATACAAACGATCCGCTTCTCCAATGTTCTTTTTAGCTAAAATTATACCTTGATAAGTTTTTTCCATAAATTTAATTTTAACATATAAACAATAAAAAAAGAAAAAGAGATTCACTTTTTGAATAAACCTCTTTGATTTTCTAAACTTAATTTGAATTTTTTAGAATTTTAACCATACAATTAAAAAAAATTTCCGTCCTGTTACTTGCCATTTTCCAAGAATATCCTCTTTTTTGATATTCTTTTTCAAGAAAAATATTTTCTATCTTTTTTCGCCAAAAATTTTCATAAAAAAATAACCAATTTATCTCTTTTAAAACAGATTGTAAACCTTCTATATGACGAAAGAAAGAAAAATTTTTTTCTTTATTTTCTTTTAGAAACAAGCAGACGTCATTTAACCAAATTATAAAATCTGCTTGCGATAAAGAATTTATATTTTTAAATTCTCCAATTTTTAATTTTAATTTTTTATTTAGCTTTTCCAAAATCGCTCAAACAGCCACACTGAAAAGTCATATTTGCCTCCTTTTTTCTTTTTTTAAAAAACTTACCTAAAATAATTAAAAATTATTTTTTACTTTTACTATATTTTAAAAACCAAAATTTTATTTTTGTCTATATATTATTTCCATTCATAATTATTCCATGTCCATTCTGCCATACTTTGAATATCTTGCCAACGATAAGGATCGTCTAAAAGCACCAATATAATACGATGTTTATTGGTTCTATCTATCGCTCCCACCATTAAAGAACGTCCCGCTAAAGGAGTGAATCCGGTTTTTCCTCCTAAACACCCTGCCATTTGATTTAAAAGACGATCTGTATTGAAAATTTTGTGAGAAAATTTTTTATCTACAGAATAAATTTCAGCGTTCGGAATCCGAAATATATTCCAAATAAGAGGATACTTCATAGAATAACTAGCTATACGCGCTAAATCAATTGCTGAAGAATATCCTTCTTTTTCTTTTCCGTCTATTTCTAATCCTGAAGGAGTGCAAAAATGAGTATTTTTTAATCCTAATTCTTCTACTTTTTGATTCATTAGAAGAGCAAATCCTTCAATAGATCCACCTATATGTTTTCCTAAAGCTGTAGCTGCATCATTAGCACTATTCATTAACATAGCTTTTAATAAATCAAGAGCATATATTTTTTCTCCTTTTTTTAGACGAGGACTATTGCAATAACCCGAACGAGGACAACCTATTTTTGTTCCCTCTATATATATTTCATCGCCAATAGTAACTACTTCTTTCTCTAAATGAGAAATTTTATTAATAACCACTATGGCTGTCATAATTTTGGTTAGTGAAGCAATTTGTCTTCTTTGAGATCCATTTTTTTCCCAAAGAATTTTACCCGAATCTACATCTATAATAGCTCCGGCATGCGCAGAAGGAATTTTTAATTCTTGAAAATTTTTTTTCTTAAAAGGAATATAATTTATGGAAGAAATAGCTATGGGAAAAAAGTTTTTATTTGTTTTAATAAAATTTTTATTGTTTTTAGAAGCTATTGTTTTTGTTTCAACTCCTTTTACTTTTTTTTTCTGATTATTATAATTATATTGTCCGTCTGTTTTCCATATCCACAAACCAAAAATACTTACTAATAATACTATCCCTATAATAAAATACTTCTTTTTTTTCAAAATAATCATTTTATTTATTTTTTACTCTTCTTTATTTTTAAATTTTAATATATTTTTCACCTTTTTATTTTTTCTTAATTTTTCATAATCAGGTAAATCCTCTATCTTACTTATTCCCATTTGCTTTAAAAAACCTAAAGTTACTTGATATAAATAACCTCTAATCTTATTTTTTCTAGAAACTCTTTCTACTAATCCTCGCACCATTAAATTACGCAAAATAAAACTAGAGTTAACTCCTCTAATTAAATCTATTTCCGCTCTTGATAAAGGACCTCTGTAAGCAACAATAGCTAAAGTTTCTTGAGCTGCAGAAGTAAGTTGACTTTCTGTATCCACCTTGATTAATTTTTTTAAATAAACAAAATTATCAGGGTTACTAACTAATTGAATTCTTTGATTTTGTTCAATTATTTGCAAACCTCCATTTTCTTGATTATATTTTTCTATCAATGCTTCTACATTTTTTTCTATTTTTTCCAGTGGTTCTTTTATTATTTTTGAAATTTTTTTCAATTCCAACGGATCACCACTAGCTAAAAGTAGACTTTCTATAATTGATTTTATTTTATAATCTTCCATAAATAACATTATAGCAATTTACAAAATATGAACAAGTGTTATAAAATAAAAAATAAATTGATTAAACTATACTAAATTGTTTAAAAAAATTTCTGATTTTATTTTAGATACTCTTTTTCCCATAAAATGTATTGGTTGTGAAAAAGAAAAAGAATGGATTTGTTCTACCTGTTTCTCTAAATTAAACTTACAACAAGAACAAACCTGTCCCTATTGTCAAAGAAACATTACTCCGCATGGAGAAACTTGTTTTAGTTGCAAACGAAAAAATCGTTTAGATGGATTATTTGTAGCAGGATATTATCATAATGAACTATTACAAACTGCTATTCATTTATATAAGTATCGTTTTATCCAGGATTTATCCTTTCCTTTGGGAAAATTTTTATTAAAGGCTGTTCATTTTTATGAAATTTCTTTACCTGATTTAATTATTCCTATTCCCTTACATAAATATCGCCAACGTTGGCGAGGATTTAATCAATCTTTTTTGTTAGCCCAATTTCTAAGCCAAAATTTATTACCTCATTATTCTATTCCAATAAAAAATGTTTTAAAAAGAATTCGTTTTAACAAACCTCAAGCATCTCTTCATAATTATCTTCAAAGAGAAAAAAATATTGAAGGCATTTTTCAATTAGAAAAAAATGTATCTCCTCATTTTATCAAAAATAAAAAAATCTGGTTAATAGATGATGTAGTTACTACAGGCTCCACCTTGAATGAAGCTACTAAAATATTAAAAAAAGCTCAAGCTCAGAGTGTTTGGGGAATAGTTTTAGCGCGCCAAAAAACAAATAACCGAAGTTAAAATTTATATACAATTAAAAAAATTTTAGAATTATTTTTAAAAAAAATCATCTCTTTCTTTCTGGCTATTTAAATATCCATTTAAATGGATATTTAAATAGCCAGAAGAGATAATCTTAATCATTTTATTTGTTAAATATATAAAAAATAGAATTAATTATTTTATTGAAAAAGAGCAGACATCCTTAATGGATACTGCTCTTAGTTTTTCTTAGTTTTTTAATATCTCGTATAGCCCGCATAACCTTCTTCGCGGGCCCTCCGAATTCTTTCTTGTTTGATTCTACGGATCCTTTCCGCTTGTCCTTGCCGACAAGCGTTTCTCTCCTCCGAAGTAGGATAGCGATAGCTATCCTCGCAATTCACCGGCTGCAAAATTTGCTTTTGCACCGGTGCTTGTTGCACTGGCACTACCGGCATTGTAGAATATGCCGGTGCCGGATACACAGGGAAAATAGAACGAGTGATACCCCTCATATCTATTATCCCTGCCCTATCCGCTAGCCCTATACTCTCCAAGATAATGAGAGTATTGAGTTTGCCTGCTGTTCCTGCTTTAGCAGGGACAGAGAAAGAAAAAATAATTCCGCAAATACAAATAAATACAAAACTGATTTTTTTCATAACAAACCTCCTTTTGATTTTTTTTTGATTTTTTAAAAAACTAATTTAATAAGGTTTTCTAAGTTATAAATTATTTTTTCTTTTTTGTCAATACTAAAAAGATTACTTTTTTTATTTTTTCTTTTAGTTGTTTTTTGAAAAAATAATTCTTATTTGCTAAAATTTAAAAATAAATTTTCTAATTGCAAACGAAGATTCGCATGGCTATTACTAATTTTTTCCAATAAAGAATTTAGCTGAGTAATTTTAGTGTAAAAAAAATATTTTTTTAGCAGTGATTTTTCTTTGTGAGCTTTTAGCCATAAAATCCAGATCCAAAAATCTAGCATTTCTTTCGTTTTTATTTCGTTTTTAGCTAATTTCTCAGCTAAATCAAAACGTTGATTAATAGAAAAATTAGCAGAAAAAATATTTTTTAAGTCAACTAAAAAATTTTGATATTTAGCTCGTTTGATTTGACTACTTTTAATTTCTTGCGCTATACCTGGTCTTCCCATAGAGAAATAAACTATTTCCTTTTCATAATTATTCTGTAACATTTCTTGCGTAGATACCAAAGAAAAATTAATTATTTGACAACGTGATTTAATCGTAGCCAAAATCTTTTTTTCTTGATGTGTAACTAAAATAATAAAAGACGTATTATTAGGCTCCTCTATTGTTTTCAACAAAGCATTTTGTGCTTGGATAGTAAGAAGATGAGCTTGATCAATAATTAAAACTCTATATTTTCCCTGACTGGGATAGAAAGTAAGTTCTTTCAATATTTCTCTTATTTCATCTACTCCGATTTTTTGCTCTATTTTCTTTTGTTTCTTTTCTAATGATGTTGGTTTTAATATAAGTAAATCGCTAATAATTTTTTGCGAAGAAATTTTTTGAGCTAAAAATTTTTGATTTAATATTATTGCCTTAGCCCATTCTTGAGCTATAGTAAACTTTCCTACTTTTTCTGGACCACTAAATAAATAGGCTTGATTAGTTAAATCATTCTTAATAATTTTTTTTAAGAAATTAATCTGCTTTTGATGCCCTATAATTTTTTTCGCTTGAATCATAAGAACTTATAAAAAAATAATAAAAACAATATAGTTTTTACATGATTTATAATAACTTACCACTTATCACAGAAAAAATAAATTATTACATAAATTATATCACAAAAAAAGTTCTTTTTTTATTTTATTCTCGCTAGCACTCTTATGTGGACCGATAATAGCTAAATTCATTTTATTAGAAGTAAAAACATCTTGAGCTACTCTTTTAATGTCTTCAGTTGTAACCGCTTCTATTTTTTGAAAAATTTCTTGAGGTTTTTCAATTTTATTCATTAATAATTCTTGATTCATTACAAAACTAGCTATTTCATCTGAAGATTCTAATTTCATTATCATTTTTCCTTTGATATAGTTTTTAGCTTTAGCTAATTCCTTTTCAGTAATCTTTCTTTTTTTAATTTTATTCAATTCTTGAATAATAATTTTTATAGCTTGTTGTAGATTTTTATGCTCCACTCCAGCAGATATGGCTAAATATCCGACATCTTGATAAGCATCTACACTGGCTTTAACATAGTAAGCTAATCCTTTTCTTTCTCTTACTTGAATAAATAAACGA
Source organism: Candidatus Moraniibacteriota bacterium (assembly GCA_026985555.1). Classification (GTDB taxonomy): domain Bacteria; phylum Patescibacteriota; class Minisyncoccia; order Moranbacterales; family UBA9337; genus JALSQF01. Next base: position 146,947 of record JALSQF010000010.1, read on the forward strand.
CTACTCATTCCTCCTCCTAAAATTGTGGCTAAGAGATTCAGCACATAACGATCAGGATGAAAAAGATTATAAGCTCTTGCTCCTAAAATAAAATGAGTTTGATCTGTTTTTTTAAATCTTATTTTTATTTGAGGTTTAGTTTGTTTTTCTTTAATTTTTTCTATAACTGGTTTTTTTTGAGAAGATAAGTTAGTAAAATATTTTTTAGTTTGAGATAAAATTAATTGCGAAGAAACATTACCGGCTACAACTAAAACGGTATCATTAGGTATATAAAAACGTTTAAAATAATTAATAAAATCTTTTCGCTTAAATTTACGAATAGTTTTTTTGTAACCAATAATTTCTCTACCTAATTTATATTTTCCATACAATAATTTTTCCCAAATATCTTCAATGTTACGCATAGGAATATCTTCATACATATTCAGTTCTTGTAGAATAGTTCCTTTTTCTCGTTCAATTTCACTTCTCTTAAATTGAGAATTTAAATACATATCACTTATTACATCTAGCGCTATTTTCCAGTGTTGCGCATCAACTTTAGCATAATAAACCGTGCTGGTTTTACCTGTAAAAGCATTGAATTCACCTCCTACAGCATCAATAGTTTCTGCTATAGCTAAAGTATTAGGCCTTTTTTTAGTTCCTTTAAAAAGCATATGCTCAATAAAATGAGACAAACCCGCTTCTTTTTCTTCCTCATAACGTGATCCTACTCCTACTCCTATCATAACTGTTACTGTCTGTGTGTCTTTCATGGGAATACTAATTAAACGAAAATTGTTTTTAAAAATAGTTTTCTGATAATTCATAACTTATACTTATTAATCATTTTAATTTGGTTTTGTTTAAATATAATAAACCTAATATTTTAAATTTACAAGATATTGTTTATAGTTTATGTTATAATTATAAATTATATATAATAAGAATTTACAAAAAAAACAATCCCAATGAATAAAAATTTCTTAATTAAATCCGTTTTTTGGTTAACTATTTCAGAAATAATCTTTAATCTTTCTGGTTACATTATTCATTCTGGCGTAGGTCGCATTTTAGGTCCAGCTGGTTATGGACAATACGGCTTGGTTATTACCTTAACCACAATGATAATCATTCTTATTGGCAATGGAATTCCTACTGCTATGAGTAAATATCTGAGTGAATTTTTTGAAAAGGAGCCAGAAAAAATTTTTCAAATAAAAAAAGAAACTGCTTATCTTCAATTCATAATTATTGGTTTAGTAACTATTGTTTTTTATTTTTCTATTCCTTTTATTGCTAATATACTGAACGATTCTCAACTTGTTCCTCTTTTTAAAATATCTGTTTTAATCATACCTGCTTTTGCTAGCGCTTCTTTTTATTTTTATTATTTCACCGGCCTTCATAAATTTAATCTTCAAGCTATTTTAAAAACTATTCGTTCTCTTTTTAAAATAATTTTTATTTTATGGTTAGCTTGGATTTGGAAAGTTAAAGGCGCTATTATTGGTTATGTTTTTGCTCCTTTAAGTGTATTTTTAATAGCTTTAATTATTGATTATTTTTGGCTTTCTCCAAAAATATTAAAAAATATAAAAAAAGATAAACTAGATAAAAATCTCTCTCAAAAAAAAGTAAAAAATTTTTACAAACAACTTTTTAATTATGCTTGGCCTTTTGTTCTTTTCACTTTGTTTTATGAAATTATGATATCTATTGATTTATACATGGTTAAGGGATTGCTTCATAGCAATTCTCTAACCGGTATTTATAATGGAGCTATAACTGTAGGACGAATTCCTTACTATCTTTTCTATGCCTTAACTATTGTCCTTCTTCCTACCATCTCTCGTTCTACTTCTCTTAATTTAAACAAAGAAACAAAAAGAACTATTTACACTACTTTGCGTCTTTTAATTATTTTTCTTCTTCCTTCAATTATACTAATGCGTTCTTTTGCTTCTCCTATTATTCAAATTTTTTATGGAAACAAATTTAATGCCTCTGCCCCCATTATGTCAATTTTGGTTTGGGGAGTAGGATTTTTAACTTTTTTTTATGTTATTAGTGCTATTTTTAACGGAGCGGGAAAGGTAAAAATTCCAATGTATTTGGCTTTGGGAGGAGCTATTCTTAATGCTTCTTTAAGTTATTATTTAATACCCTTTTGGAAACTTAAAGGCGCTGCTTGGGCTACTAATTTTTCTTCTTTAATAAGTACTATATTAATTTTATTTTTGCTTTATTACTACTTTAAAATTAATTTTCCTTGGTTAACTTTAATAAGATCATTTTTAGGTGGTTTAGGAATATTCTTATTAGTTCATTTCTTTCCTCAACAAAATTTAATCTTCATTTTTTCTAGCTTGATTTTAATCTTTATTTATTTTATGCTTCTTTATATTCTAGGAGAAATTCAACAAAAAGATTTTTTCTTCTGGAAAAATCTTTTTAAAAATTAAAAAAAAAGTTAATTCAAAAGAAAAAAATTTATTTCTAGCAAATAGCTTATTTTTATGCTAAAATTTTGTTATGGCGCAATCTAAACGAAGAAAACATTATAAAATAAAATATTCTTCTCAAATTAAAGAAATTTTAGTAATTAATGACAAAAAACTAAAACCATATTTAGAATTGCTTAATTTTGAACCAACTAATATTAATCAGAAAAAATTAGGAAAATTAGTAGGAATTTTTGAAATTAAAAGCGCTAATGATAGTGTTGCTTATATCGTTAATTTTTTGGTATCCGTAGCCAAAAAAGAATATTTTATTAATCCTAAACGCTCTCCAGAAAAAAGTTTTGAAGCTACATTAAATAAACTTAATTTAGCTTTTTCTGAATTAGCTAAACATAATAATCTTGACTGGCTAGGTAAAACTAATATAGCTCTTGCCAGTTTAGAAAAAAATAATTTATTCTTTAGTACTTTAGGATCAGCCAAAATTCTTCTATTTCGTGATCAAAGTTTAAGCGAAATTAGTTACAACGAAAAAAAAGAGTCTTTACATCCATTAAAGATGTTCTCTGATATTTCTTCGGGAAAACTGAAAGACAAGGATAAACTAATTTTAACCACGGAAGATATTTTTCAATTTCTTTCTTTAAAAGAAATTGAAAAGAAAGCACGATTTTTATCTTCTCAAAAATTTAATCGTTTTCTAAAAACAGCTTTGGTTAATGAACTAATGGGAAATGTTTCTTTGATTTTAGATTTTGTAAAAAAGAAAGAAATAGTAAAAAAAATAAAAAAAAGTAAAAAAAGAATAACTCCTATCAATGCTTTTAGCAGTAAAACCTTTGAAGAAAAAGTTTCTTCTCCTAATTTAAAAAAGGAGAAAAAGAAAGCCTCTAAAAAAGATAAACAACAAGATTATATTGATAAAAAAACTGGACACATTTATATTCAAGGAAAAAATCATACTAAGAATAAAAAATCTTCTTTGAAAAAAAAGCCTTTTTTTAATTTAAAAATAAAAGCTAGAAAAGAATATTTAAACAAAATAAATAAATTTTTAAAAACAACAAAAAAAAATATAACTTTAAAAAAAATTTCTTTTGAAAGAATACATATAAAAAATAAAAGTAAAAAAATTATCGTTTATTTTTATGAAAAATCTAAGATATTATTTAATAATATATACTTCAATCTTTTTACTGCTATCAAAAAAATAAAAACAAAAGAAATAAAAAAAGAAAAAAATAATGTTGTTAATCATAATGAAAATAAATTTATTATTTCTGAAAGAGAAAATTTTAATCTTAGTAGAACACTTAACAAATTAGACAATGATAGAAGTGTTTCATATTATCTAGGTTATTTAAAAAATTTTTCTACTTTTTTAAGAAAGGGAAAATATAAATTAAAAAAATTTTTCTTCTTAATTCGCCAATTACCCTTTTGGCCAAATTTTTCACGTTTAAAAAAAATCTTTCTTCATTTTAATTTAAAACAAAAATCTTTAGCTTTGGCTTTATTACTTTTTATTATCTTTTACCCTCTATTATTAAATCGTTTTCTTTCAAAAAAACATAATCATTCTTCTGAAAAAATCGCCGGCGAATTTACCACAAATATTCCAAGTGATAATGAAAATAAGCATGACAACAAAAACAAATATTCTTTAATGGAAAAAATAATATATACTCATCTTCCAACAGAAAGTCTTTTCTTATTGCCTTATAAAAACAACTTATTTGTTGTTACTAAAAATAAAATAATTTTAATTAATGAATTGACTCAAAAAAAGGAAAAGGAGTATAATTTTGATTTAAAAAATAACGAAAAAATTTATCAAGCCACCTTTATGCCTGATTTGAATTTAATATTTTTACTTACTAATAAAAACAAACTTTTTAGTTTTAGCCCCGTTTCTTATAAAATAAAAACTCCCCAGATTAAAATACCTGAGAATGCTAAAATTAACGCCTTAGGAACTTATTTAACCTATCTTTATTTAGTGGATTCTCAACATCAACAAATTTATCGCTATCCTCGCGCAGAAGGAGGATTTGGAGATAAGATAGACTGGCTTAAGGAAAAAATAGATTTAAATAATGTAACTTCTATTTTTATCAATGGAGAAATTTATTTGCTTTATCAAAATAATCAAATAAAAAAATTAAGTCATGGAAAAACAGAAAAAAACTTGAACTTAACAAAATATCATAATATTACTAACACACATCAATTTTACATTACAGAAAAAAATGATTTTTATATACATGATAAAACAGAAGGTGTTCTTTTAAAAATTAATCCTCAGAAAAATATTATTGAAACTTACCAAAATTCTCTTTTTAAAAAAACTCATTTTATTTATTTTTTAAAAGAGCAACAAAAAGATAAAAATTATAAAGGCTATTTATTAACCGATGATAATCAGATTATAAGTTTTTCTTTTTAAAATTTATCAAAAAATGTTTAGATATTTAATTAAATTAAATCTTTCTACCTGGTTTTTATTAGTTTTTCTTTGGACTAGCTGGCTCTTATTTTTTTTAACTCTAGGAAATGTTTTTTATAAAATTTTTGTTTATTTAAATTTTTTTTCACTATTTTTTATTTTTCTTATTAAATTGTTTTTTCATACCCAAAAAAGAAAATTTCAAAAAAATAAACTTAATAAATACAACTTAATAATTTTAATTTTGTTTCTATTGTTTCTTTTTTATTTGCTTTCTTTTCCTCCTACTTTATTTTCAGGACGCGATGAAGGATCAATCAGCGAAGCCGCCATAAGATTAAGCCAAAATCATCAAATAAAATTTTCTACTCCACTAAGTAACCAACTATATAAAACTTCTTCCTTGCCTAAAAAACTAGAACATTGCCTAGCAAAAAACAACAATTATCTTTTCAGACATCTTCATATAAAAAACCAGTATTGCTATTGGATAACAACTACATCAGCTTTGAATTTTCCTGGATTCTACTATACTAGCGATGAAAAATTAGTTACACAGTTTCCCTTGGTTTATACTAGTTGGTTAGCTGGTTTTTATACTATTTTTAATTTAGAAGGATTAGCTTTAGCTAATTTTATTTTAAGTTTAATTTTTATTTTTTCTTTTCTTAAAACCTATCGTCTTTTACTTAAAAGTATAGCCTATTCTCAAAAAAATACTTTTTGGAATTGGTTACCTTTATTTTTTTTACTCTTTTCTTTTCCTGTTTTATGGTTTGCTAGATTTACCTTAACAGAAAATATGACTTGGGCATTACTCTGGCTAGGAATTTGGCAATTGTTAAAATTTATTTCTCAGAAAAAAATTGAATCATTTTTAATAGCAAATTTAAGTTTTGGTCTTTTAATTTTTACTCGCATTGAAGGAATAATCTTGTTTTTCTTGAGTTTCATAATCATTTTTCTTTTTTCAAAAAAAGAAAAAAAGAAAAAACAATTTTATAAAATGTTTCTGTTCTTTTATGCAATTTTTATTTTCATCGTCGGAATTTTTACTTTTATAAAAAATTGGGCTTACTACAAAAATATTTTGAAAGCATTATTTAAAAAGTCTTCTTCTTTTCATTTTACCGAAGTTTCTTTTTGGAAATTTTTAAATATATATTTTCATTATGGCATACTATTGTTTATTCTTATAGCTTTTATCTTTCTGATAATTTTCATTGTACAAAATAAAATAACTAAGCAATTAATTATTCAAAATAAAATATTATTTATTCCTGTTATTATTGTTGCACCTTTATTTTACTATTTAATAAATCCTCACATTTCTTCTAACTGTCCCTGGTGTTTAAGACGCTTAATTTGGGGCGTATTTCCTTTATCTATGCTTTATTCTTTTTTAGGATTATTTTTTTTGGAAAGAAAATACAAAAATTTACATTTAGGAAAAATGATTTTATTAATTTTATTCATAGTAAATATTTATACTTTAAAAAATATTTATATCACTTCTTTAAAACAAAACTGGAAAAATCTCTCTCTTATAGCTCCTCATTTTCAATCCGATGATTTAATTTTAATAGATCGTTTGTCTTTTGGAAATGGATGGTTAATGCCAACTGGGCCTTTAAATTTAATTTATAATTTACAAACGGTTTATTTTTTTAATCCTAATGATTATAATGTAATTAATCACAATAATTTTTCTCATATTTATATTATGACACCGAAAGATAAAGTTAAATTCTGGAAAAAAAATTTACCTTCCTATAATTTAAGTATTTATCAATATTATAAATATTCTAGCCTAGATCACTCTAAAAATTCTAATTCCCCTTTTTTGAAAAAAATTTTTATCAGAGAAGAAGGGATCATCCTAAAAATAAAGTAATATGAGTTTCAAAAAAATAGCTAATTATAAATATAAAGAAAAAGATTATTTTAAAATAAAAATTTTGATAATTTTTATTTTGATTTTTTGGTTTCTTTTTTTAAGTTATCATATTCTTTTTTCCGTTAAAAAATATCAATTTGATTTTAATTCTAATAAAAAATATTCTATCCTTCAAAAAAATTCTGCAGATAATCTTGATTTTTTTCTACCTTTAACTGAAAAGTTTTCACAAGTTTCTATAAGTCTTATTAGTAATAAAAAAAATAATAAGTTTCTTCCTCCCTTTTATATCTATAAAACCTATGAAGCTATGACTTATCCATTAATGGGAGAAAAAAATGATTTAAAAAAAGAAGATCTTTTAAAATTAGTCGCTGATAATAAAACAGTTTATCTTATTGTTCATAATAAAAAATTTGCCATTGATAATCCATCCACCTTTGAAGCTCATAATTTTCAATGGAGAAATGTTATCCCAGCTAATAAATTTAATCAAAATCTTAGTCAAATAAAAACAATTTCTCTTTATAGAATAAAAGATCCTCATCCTGATGGAACAGTTTTTTGGACAACAGATACACATAAATTTTATTATATTGAAAATGGTAAACGTTATTTATTAACTGGATCGTCACTAAAAATTTCTGCATTAAAAGAAAATGCTGTTCCTGTTCAAGAGAAGAGTCTACAAACATATGTCACTTGTAAACCTAAAAAAAGGATGTGGACACCTCATAAGTATACTTGCCATACCAATTTAAAAAAAATTAATAACTTTTCAGAAAATTATTACCGCTTTGAAAATAAAAATTTAAATTATAAAAAATTTAATCAAATGGAAATTAGCTTTTTTTATAGCCCTACATATCATAATATCCGTTACTCTATAGTTACACTTATTCATCATATTATGTTTCGTTTTCACATAATTTCTTTTAAATAATAAATTCTATGCGACAAATAACTATCACCTCCTCCTTTCTTTTTCTTGTCTCTAAATCACTCTATTTTTTAACAAAATGGGTAATAATTATCGCTAGCATTTTTGTTTTTATAAAATATTTATTTTTAAACAATGCCCTTGAACAAATTAATCTTTCAAAAATATTGCTTTTTTCATCTTTCTTATTGCTTATTTTAAATTATTTAAATTCTTATTTTTTAAAAAATAAAATAAATTATACACCTCAAAAACAAAAGAAACATTTATTTTTATTAGGCTATATAATTTTATTCTTATTTTTAGGAAGTGTTTTTCTCTTTCAAGTATCTTGGTTGTTTTTTTTGTTTTTTCTTTTAATTTTTTGGTTAATTGTTTTCCAAATTTTTTATTTAGCTTAAACCATATTATTTTTTAATTAATAAAATACTTATTTAGTTCTAAAAATATTTTATTAAAAGCTACATAAAGCACTTTCTTTTCATCAGAAGAAAATTTACTTAAAACAAATTTTTCTCCACTAATATTATTCCTATTTTTTCTTCCTCCTTGTTTTTCTATTCCTATTCTAATTCTTATAAATTTATCTTCATCTATATAATCAACTATACTTCTAACTCCTTTATGTCCGCCCTTAAAAGGTTTTTGAGTAATTTTATACATTCCTATTTCTAAATCCAAATCATCGTAAATAACTATTATGTTTTGAGAAATAATTTTATAATAATCCATTACTTTTTTAACTGCTTTTCCCGACAAATTCATATAGGTTTGAGGTTTTAGTAAGAGAACATTTTTAGAATTATCTTTAATGATACTAATTTTACTTTTTAATTTTGATTCCAATCTAAAGCTCTTTCCTTTCCATTTTTCATTTAAAAAATCTAGCAACAAAAAACCAGCATTATGCCGAGTATTAACATAATCCTTTCCCGGATTACCTAATCCAACTATAAGATTCATAGTTTTGAAAATTTTATATTTATTCTAGTGACGAAAACCAGTTCCGGCTGGTATCAAACGTCCAATTATAACATTTTCTTTTAATCCTCTTAATTTATCCTCTTTTCCTGTGACAGCCGCATTAATTAAAACTCTGGTAGTTTCTTGAAAAGAAGCAGCACTTAAAAATGAATCTGTAGAAAGAGCTACGCGTGTAATTCCCAATACCATTTCTTCTCCTTGAGCTTTTTTTCCTCCTTCTTTTGTTACTTCCTGATTAGCTTCTATAAAACGTTCTTTTTCTACAATATCGTCTGGCAATAAATATGTATCCCCTGGATCAGTTATTCTAATCCTACTCAACATTTGACGAATAATAATTTCTATATGTTTATCATTAATTCCTTCTCCTTGAGAAGCGTAAATTTCTTGAATTTCACGCACAATATAACGATGTACTTTCTCCTTACCTTGAAGTTTATAAATCTTTTTTATATCAATATGACCCTCTATTAAAGGAGTACCTTTAGCTACTAAATCCCCTTCTTTTACTAATAAAGTAGCATTACTAGGAACAGAATATTTTTTTATTCCTGATTTTTTATCATCTGTTTTAATTTCTATAGACAATGTTTTATCTGAGTCTGAACTAATTTTTTGGACCTTACCTTTTACATCTGATATAAGTGCTTCTCCCTTTGGTGGACGAGCTTCAAATATTTCTTCTACTCTTGGTAAACCTTGAGTAATATCCGTTCCTGCTACACCACCAATGTGAAAAGTACGCATAGTTAATTGGGTCCCTGGTTCTCCAATTGCTTGAGCAGCTACTACCCCCACCGCCTGACCAATTTCCACTAATCCTCCTCTTCCCAAATCAACACCATAACATTTTTGACATAATCCTTTTTTCGCTTTGCAAGTGACTCCTGTACGGATCTTAACTTTTTCTATCTTAGCTTCATCTATAGCTAAAGCTTGTTCTTTAGAAATCAAATCTCCTTTTTTCGCAATAATTTTTCCTGTTTTTGGATTTTTTAATGTTTCCGTAACAAAACGTCCCTCTACTCTTTCTGCAAAACTTTGACCAATTCTATCTGAATCTTCTCTATAAATATAAGTTCCTTCCTTGTCACCACAATCTTCTTCCTTAATAATAACATCTTGAGCCACATCTACTAAACGACGAGTTAAATAACCAGCTGTAGCAGTTCTTAAAGCAGTATCTGCCATACCTTTACGCGTTCCATGAGTAGACATAAAATATTCCAAAACATTAAAACCTTCCTTGAAAGAACTTTTTACAGGTAGCTCTAAAGTCTCTCCTGTTGGTCCCGCCATTAATCCTTTCATACCTGTCATTTGCACAACTACAGATTCACTTCCTCTAGCTTTAGAATATACCATAGCATAAACTGGACCTTCTTTATCTAAAGATTTTCTAACGCTTTCAGTGATAATATCCTTAGCTTCACTCCAAATTTCAATTACCTTATTTCGTTTTTCTTCAGCGGTAAGAAGTCCCATTTCATATTGTTTAATAATTTCTTCTACCTTATTCTCCGCTTCTTGTATAATTTTACTTTTTTCTTGAGGAACAACCAAATCATCCATTCCCCAACTAATACCAGATTGGGTAGACATTTTAAATCCTAAATTTTTAATTTTATCAATATAATCTGCTGTTCTTTCTTGCCCTACTTTCTCTAATAATTCAGCTACTAAAGTTTTTAATTCTTTTTTAGTTAATTCTTTGTTTATGAAACTTATTTCTTGTGGAAGAATATCGTTTAATAATATTCTTCCTACGGATGTTTTTATAATTTTTTTCTCTAGTAAAAAATTAATTTCAGTATTAATCTTTATAGAACCATTTTCAAAAGCTAAAATAGCTTCTTCCTGCGATGAAAAATATTTTCCTTCTCCCTTCAATCCTTTTTTTATGTGAGTTAAATAATAAACACCTAAAACAATATCTTGAGAAGGAATTGCGATAGGATCACCACTGGCTGGTTTTAAAAGATTATTACGAGAGAGCATTATTTGTGCACTCTCCTCTCTTGCTTTATCGGTAAGAGGAACATGCACCGCCATTTGATCTCCATCAAAATCAGCGTTAAAAGCAGCACAAACCATTGGATGAATTTGAATAGCTTTTCCTTCAATTAAAATCGGTTGAAAAGCTTGAATAGAAAGACGATGTAAAGTAGGAGCTCTATTTAATAATACATAGTGCTCTTCAATAATTTCATCTAGTATTTCATAAGCTTCTTCTGCTTCGCCATCTATAATTCTTCCTGCTGTTCTAACATTGTGAGCGTATTCTCTTTCAATTAATTTATTAATAATAAAAGGTTTAAATAATTCTAATGCCATTTTTTTAGGTAAACCAGCCTGGTGCATCTCTAATTGAGGACCTACCACAATAACACTTCTACCAGAATAATCTACTCTTTTACCTAATAAATTTTGACGAAAACGACCTTGCTTACCTTTTAATGAATCAGCTAGAGAACGTAACGGCCGACGTTGACCAGTGGAAGCAGCTACAGAAGCTTGCCCACGACGAGCACTATTATCAAATAATGAATCCACTGCTTCTTGCAACATTCTTTTTTCATTACGAGTAATAACTTCTGGAGCACCCAACTCAATTAGTTTTTTCAAACGATTATTACGATTTATAATTCTACGATAAAGATCATTTAAATCTGAAGTAGCAAAACGCCCTCCATCTAGAGCTACCATGGGACGCAGATCTGGAGGAATAACTGGAATAACTGTTGGCAACATCCATTCTAATTTTAACTTTGCCTTTCTCATTCCTTGCATCAATTTCAGCCTTTTTATTAGTTTCTTTTGATCTACGTTTTTTTCTTCCAAATTTTTTTTAATATTATCTATCTCTTTTTTTATATCCATTTCTTCTAAAATCTTCCTGATAGCTTCTGCTCCTATTCCTGCGCTAAAGACCTGACCAAAACGACTAGATAAATTAAAGTATTCTATTTCTGAGAGAACTTGAAATAATTTTAAGTTTTTCAATTCATCTCTTGAATTTTGATAGACCTGTTTAATTTTTTCTGTTTCTTCCTTAATATTTCCATTTTTTTCTAATTCTTTTTTCTTAATTTTATATTCTCTTTTTAATTCTTCTAATGCTTTTTGTCTTGCTTCTTCATCTATTTTAGTTACTAAGTAGGCAGAAAAATAAACTACTTTTTCTACATTTTGTGGAGAAATACCTAAGGCTAAACCTAGTCTAGAAGGAATGCCTCTTAAAAACCAAATATGAGAAACGGGAACAGCTAATTTAATATGGCCCATTCTTTCTCTACGAACACTAGATCTAGTTACCTCTACTCCACAACGATCACAAACTATACCTTTATATCTAATTCTTTTATATTTTCCACAATAACATTCATAATCTTTAGATGGACCAAATATTTTTTCACAAAAAAGACCATCTTTTTCATAACGTTGTGTGCGATAATTAATAGTTTCTGGCTTAGTTACTTCTCCATGAGACCATCTTAAAATATCATCAGGACTAGCTAGTTTTAGCTTTATACTATTAAAATCACTTATTTTGGTTATGTTTTCCATAGCTTCAGAAATATATTTTACTTAAAAAATAAGAATAGTTTTTAAGTAAAAAAAATTAATTAATTACTTTTTAATATAGTTTTTTTATTTATACTAATTTTCTCTCAGCTTTATTTATTTTGAACCTTATTAGATTTAACTCCCAATAATTCCACATTTAAACATAAACCTTTTAATTCATTCACTAAAACATGGAATGATGCTGGTAAATTAGGACTATGAATAGCTTCTCCTTTGATAATTGATTCATAAGCCTTAGAACGTCCCATAACATCATCAGATTTAATAGTTAACATTTCTTGTAAAGCATACGCTGCTCCATATCCTTCTAGAGCCCAAACTTCCATTTCACCAAAACGTTGTCCCCCAAACTGTGCTTTACCTCCTAATGGTTGTTGTGTAATTAATGAATAAGGCCCTATAGATCGCATATGTATCTTATCCTCAACTAAGTGATTAAGTTTCATAACATACATAACACCCACCGTAGATTCATTATCAAAATATTCACCTGTACGAGCATCTACTAATCTTATTTTTCCATTTTCAGGTAAACCTGCCTTTTTTAATTCAGCTTTAATATCTTCCTCACTAACACCATCTAACGCAGGACTAGCCACCTTATATCCTAATTGACTAGCAGCCCATCCCAAATGAGTTTCTAATATCTGTCCAATATTCATACGACTGGCCACTCCCAATGGATTTAATATAACATCTACAGGAGTTCCGTCTGGTAAATAAGGCATATCTTCTATCGGAGCAATTCTAGAAATTACACCTTTATTTCCATGTCTTCCTGCTAATTTATCTCCCACAGAAATTTTTCTTAATTGTGCAATGGATACTTGAATTTGTTTAATTACACCAGTAGGTAAACGATCTCCTTGTTCTCTTGAAAAAATTTTTATATCTACTACTTTTCCATGTTCACCATGAGGTAAATATAAAGATGAATCTTTTACATCTCTTGATTTTTCTCCGAAGATAGCTCTCAATAACCTTTCTTCAGCAGTTAAATCACTTTCTCCTTTAGGAGTAATTTTTCCTACTAAAATATCTCCTGAAGAAACTTCTGCTCCAATACGAATAATTCCTTCTTCATCAAGATTCTTTAAACGTTCTTCACCAATATTAGGTATATCCCTGGTAACAACCTCTGGGCCTAACTTAGTATCTCTTACATCAATAGAAAAATCCTCAATATGGATAGAGCTATATTTATCTTCTCGTAACAATCTTTCGGATAAAATTATAGCATCTTCAAAATTATAACCTTGCCAAGGAACAAATGCCACTAAAACATTTTGACCTAAAGCTAATTCTCCATGATCCGTAGAGGCTCCATCAGCAAGCATTTGCCCTTTTTTAATAACTTCTCCTTTTTTCACTCTTGGAACTTGATTCATACTAGAAAAAGCATTAGATTTAGCAAATGTCTGTAAAATATATTCTCTTTTCTGTTTCTTGTTTTTATGAGAAGTTTTTTTCTCTTCAACTACTATATGATCGGCATCCACAGCTATAACCTTCCCACTTTCTTTGGCAATTACTACTTGACCAGAATCAGCTGCCGCTTTATCTTCAATACCTGTTCCTACCACTGGAGAATCAGGAATAATACAAGAAACTGCTTGCCGTTGCATATTAGAACCCATTAAAGCTCGGTTTGCATCATCATGCTCTAAAAAAGGAATTAAAGAAGTTGCAACAGATATACATTGTTTAGCAGAAACATCTATATAATCTAACTGAGAAGATTCAATCATTTCAGGATAACCTTTTACTCTAGCTTCTACCACATCTTCTATTAAATTAGAATTGTCATCTATTTTAACTCCTGCATGAGCAATATTTTTTCTATCTTCCACAGTAGCATTAATGAATTCTATCTCGTTGCTAACATATGGTTTTATTTTTATTTTTTTCTTTTGTTTACTGCTCTTAATTTTCTGAAATATTTCTTTAGTAATTTTTTCATTTTTTTTAGCAATACCCTTAATGTCTTCATTTAAAATTCTTCCTATTAAATTACTATCACTGTTTTCCATTTCCTTAATTAATTTTAGATAAGGAGTTTCTAAAAATCCATAATCATTGATTCTAGCATAAGTTGCCATGTGTCCCACTAAACCAATATTAGGACCTTCTGGAGTTTGAACAGGGCAAATTCTTCCATAGTGAGAATGATGAACATCACGCACTTCAAACCCTGCTCTTTCTCTAGCTAATCCTCCAGGGCCCATAGCAGAAAGTCTTCGTTTATGTTCTAATTCTGCTAATGGATTTATTTGATCCATAAATTGAGAAAGCTGAGAACTAGAAAAAAATTCTTTTATAGCAGCTGCTACGGGACGAGAATTAATCAATTGTCCAGGAACTACTGTTTCTATATCACAAGTACTCATTCTATCTTTAATATTTCTTACCATTCTTGTAAAACCTATTCTTAATTTATTTTGGACTAATTCTCCTACTCCCCTAACTCTTCTATTGCCTAAATGATCAATATCATCTGCCTGTGCTAAAGGATCATTATTCATTTTAATAATTTCTTTTACTATCAAAACAAGGTCTTCTGTTCTCAACGTTCTATTTTCTTCTGTATTAGGCACATCTAAATTCAAACGTTGATTAAGGCGATAACGTCCCACTTTACCAAAATCATAACGTTCAAAATTAAAAAACATTGCATCTATCATTTGTTTTGCGTTTTCCTCTGTTGCCATATCTCCAGGACGAATTCTACGATAAACTTCTTTATAACCTTCTCCTTGTGTTTTAGCTAAATCTTTCTCAAGTGTATTGTTGATATAATTAATATCTCCAGTATCAACATCCGAAAACAATTCTTTAATTTCTTTATCTGTTCCAAATCCAAAAGCTCTTAATAAAGAAGTTATTGCTATTTTTCTCTTCCTATCAATTTTTACCCAAATTACTCCACTTGCATCAGTATCAATCTCTAACCAAGCTCCTCTATTAGGAATAATTTTAGCACCAAAAACTTTTTTTCCTTTTTGATAACTACTAGTAAAGAAAACTCCAGGACTTCTAATTAACTGACTAACCACTACTCTTTCTACTCCGTTAACAATAAAAGTTCCTCTTTCTGTCATGAGAGGCAAATCTCCTAAATAAATTTCCTGTTCTCTTACTTCTCCGGTTGATTTAATTAATAAAGTAGCTTTAGTTCTTAATGGCGCTTCATAAGAAATATTTTTATTTTTAGCTGTTCTTTCATCATATTTTGGTTCATCTAGATAATAATCACTTATAGTTATTTCCATATCTTTTCTGGAAAAACCTTGAATTGGATTTATTTCATCTAATAGCTCCTGAATCCCCACATCTAATAACCACTGATAAGAATTAGTTTGAGCTTCAATTAAATTAGGAAGAGAAATCATTAAACGTTTTTTAAAAAACTTTCTTTTTGAAAGAGAAGAAGATTGACTAAAACTTCTTTTAATTTTTAAAGTTTTTTTACCTTTAAGCATAAAAACACTTCTCATTTTTTCTTGTCTTGATAAATTTCTTGAAGACAAAAATTTAATGAGATTAATTTAAAATATTTAATTATTTATGACAATAAAGAGAAACATTCACCCTTATTTATGTAAAAAAGTAATAATCAGTTTATTTAATTTAATAACTTATTTTTTATTCTAAAACAAATAATAACATATTTATATATTCTGTCAAGACAATCATAAGTATTAACATTATAATTTTATTTTCAAACTTGGTCCCATTGTGGAACATAAAGATATTCCTAGAATATACTTATTTTTTAATGTTTTTGGTTTCACTTTTTCTAACGCTTTTATAAAAACTTCGTAATTTTCTTTTAATTTATCTGCTCCGAAAGAAATCTTACCAATAATTTGGTGCACATTTCCTGTTTTATCATTTTTAAATTCTTCTTTTCCTTTCTTAAGTTCACTTATTGCTTCTCTTATTTTATTTGTAACTGTTCCTGTTTTAGGGTTAGGCATTAAACCACGTGGACCTAAAATTTTAGCTACACTAGCTAACTTAGGCATCATTTCAGGAGAAGCTATTAAAACATCAAAGTCTATTTTTCCTTTTTTTATTTCCTCAATAAGTTCTTCTCCGCTTACTATATCTGCTCCTGCTTTTTTGACCTCATTTTGTTGTTCAAGAGTAATAACTGCTATTTTTTTACTTTTACCAGTTCCGTTAGGAAACACCACGCTTCCTCTAACTTGTTGATCTCCTTTTGTTGCATCTATTCCTAATTTAATGTGAACTTCTACTGATTCATCAAAATTTGCTAAAGGATGAGTAACAATAAAATCAAGCGCTTCTTTTATTGAGTAACTATTTTTTTCTCTTATTTTTTTTACTATGTTGCGATATTTTTTACCTTTTTTCATATTTTATAATTAAAGTGGTCTCTGATAATATATTCATTAAAATAACATATTATCTCCCACGTATTAAAAAATTATTTTTTACCTACTAGTTTTCTACCTGTATACCCATATTACGAGCCGTTCCTTCAATAATTTTCATAGCCGCATTTATATCATCAGCATTTAAATCCTCTTTTTTTGTTTCAGCTATTTCTTTTATTTGTTGTTTAGTAACTTTACCTACCTTATCTGTCAAAGGATTACCAGATCCCTTTTTAATACCAGCTGCTTTTTTTAATAATTCCGCCGCAGGTGGAGTTTTCATTATAAATTTAAAAGAGCGATCTTCAAAAACAGTAATTTCCACAGGAATTATATCTCCTCCCTTATCTTTGGTAGCTTCATTAAACTGATTACAAAAATCTTGAATATTTATTCCGTGTTGACCTAAAGCTGGTCCCACAGGAGGAGCAGGATTAGCTTTCCCTGCGGGTATCTGCAATTTAATAATTGTTTTAACTTCTGCCATATTTTTTAATTTAAATTTTAGAAAAATTCTTTATTATTTATATCTTTTTAACTTGTAAAAAATCTAATTCTACGGGAGTTTCTCTTCCAAAAATAGAAACTAATACTTTTAATTTTCCTTTTTCTTCATCTATTTTTTGCACTTTTCCATCAAAATCTTTAAAAGGACCATCAATAATTTTAACCATTTCATTCTCTTTAATATCAATTTTATATTTTGGTTCTGATACTCCCATTCGTTTTTTAAGCATTTCTATTTCTTTTGGATCAACGGGTGTCGGAGTAGTTCCTAATCCTATAAAACCAGTTACGTTAGGAGTATTACGTACAACATACCAAGAAGCATCAGTTACTATCATATCTACCAAAACATAACCAGGATAAATTCTCTCTTCTACTACAACCCTCTTTCCTCCTTTTATTTTGATTTTCTTTTCTTTAGGAATGATTACATCAAAAATTAAATCCTGCATATCCATAGATTCAATTCTTTGTTTTAAGTTTTTCATTACATTTTCTTCGTACCCAGAATACGTATGAAGAACATACCAGGCTCTTCCATGATGTTGAGTTTGTTTTGCCATATAATTAAATTAAACAAAAAATTATTTAAAAACAATCATTTTAATTAATCCGCTAAATATATAATCTAAAATTCCCAAAAAAATTGCCACTGCTATACTAATAACAATAACAGCTATGGTATAGTTGGTAGTTTGCTTCTTAGTCGGCCAATTAACCTTTTTTAACTCCTCTTTTGCTTCACGTACAAATTGAATTATTTTTTGCCACATAATATAATAATATATTTTCTAGTCTAAAAAAAGCCCTTTGGGCTTAAATTTCATATCATTTTTAACTTATCATATATTTTTTTGTTTGTCAACTATTCACATCAAATTATCCAAAATGATACTAAAAATTATACTATTGACTATTTAAGTTTGTTAGGAAAAATTGATCCAAATTTTTCTTGTTCTAACATAAATTCTATATTTTAAAATCTAAAAATTGACTGATTTTTTTTGTTTATTCAAAAAACTATGTCCCTTTTAAATCTTTTCCCCAAACTGCGTTGTCAACTTCTGCTTTTTGGTTAACTACTGTTCCTAAATCATCATATATTTTCTCTTCAGGTTCATCAGTGTCCTGGCCATTAAGCGCTCTTAATCTTTTGACCTCGCCTAAGCCATTAACATATCCTTTGGGCAAATTGATTGTTCCGCCATACCTTGAAGCCACTATCTGCCTGCTTGCTTGTATTGGTCTTGACAAGCTGTCTTCACTAGCCTTTAAGATGCTTTCTGCGCCAGTATTGGTTTTGTTTTGCATATATACTCCATTTAACATAGTGACCAATTCGCCCTTTTGGTCGCCAAAAAATCCAAAGACAAATCCAACAGCCTCTCTTTTTTCAGAGTTTGGCCCGGTTTTTTCTATTTGATAAACATAACTTAATGGGTCTTTCCAGATCCTGGCAATCCATTCTGCATTGCCGATGTTATGC
This sequence comes from Candidatus Moraniibacteriota bacterium, assembly GCA_026985555.1. Lineage (GTDB taxonomy): Bacteria > Patescibacteriota > Minisyncoccia > Moranbacterales > UBA9337 > JALSQF01. Next base: position 165,645 of record JALSQF010000010.1, read on the forward strand.
CCTTCTATTCTGTATTGAGAAGAAGTAAAACAACACTGGGCACTGTCAGCAAAACGCAAACAAGCGATTAAATCTTCTTTTTTGTCCAAATACCTTAAAGTTATTGTTTGGCTTTTTTGTCTTATGTCTTTGTTTTTGCTTTTGTCTATTTTTTCATAGTCCATAAAAATCTCTTGCAAATGGCTTTCCCATTCAGTTAAAATTTTTTCTCCAATATCTGTTAAGTTGTCTTCTCCAATTGTTTCCCCAACAATATACCCAAACAATTTAGCTGGATCTTTAGCTTCTAACCGCTCTAAGATGCTTCTTTTTTCTTGCAGTAGTTTTTCTTTATCACCTTTGTTATTTTTTATCAATGACTTAAACTTTTGGTTTAAAGAATACTTTAATGATTTTCTTTGTTGCTCTAAACTTTTTAACAGTTTCTTTAAGTCAACTTTGTTTTCATCTTCCCTTAAAACCGCTAGGAGTGATGTTTCCAAAACCTTTTTATCTCCTAATTTTTTCCAATTTTTGCTTAAAGCTTCTTCTACTTTATCTAAAAAACCAGGATATTTTTCTTCAATTTCTTCTGCTATACTTTCTGTATCGGTAAGGCCTGATAAGGAATTTATTTCTTGCAATAATTCATTGTCTCCTTTTTCTTCTAAATACTTAGTGTAAAACGACACCTTTAAAACTAAACCTAACTGATTCTTGCCAAAAGTGCCTTTGGCTTTGTTTTCCAATGCTTCTAATTTAGCAGAGTCAGATACATCTATTCTTATTTGTTGAACTTGCTTTGGCTGTTTCTCTAAGACTTGTCCATTTTTATCTTTAGCCTCTATTCCTTCAAAGATCCATCTTCCTTGAATTAAATTTTCGGTTATTTTCTCTACTTCTGCCTGGGAATAGTTAGTATTGTTTTTTAATAATTCTTGATATTCTTCTAAGACCTCACTACTTATTTCTCCTAATCCCTCATTGATTACTTTTAAGATAGTAGCAAATTTTTCACTGTTGTAGCTATTAACCAAACTAAATCTGGTTTTGCCCCCGTTTAGAATATAGTAAAGAATGGCTGAGTCTTTGTCTTGGTGTAGCTTTTCAACCAACTCAAACCTATCTGAGATACTCTCAAACTGTTCTTTTTTTTCTTTAATAAGTTTTATTCTTTTGTCTATATCCTGGATATCTTCTCCTGTTTGCTCGTCTTTGTATTCTCGTTCTAAGATGTATTCCAAAACCTCTTTGTCTGGATTTAAACGCAATTCACTGATTGTTTTTCTTATGGTCTTTAGCAACTTTTTATCTTGAGTATTTTTGTCCTTCAGATATTCGCCTAAGGAAGCAGACAAGTATTTTTGTTCAATTAATTTGTGGATTGTGTACCAAACAATCCTATCAGGCAATTCTTCTTGGCCACAAAATTGAACTGCTAAGTCAGAGGCTTTAGTGTTGTCAATTTCGCACAAAGTTTTTATTATTCTTGGCAATAATTTATGGTTCGCTGGTAAAGAACGGGCTACTTCTAAAACAGCTTGCACTGATTGATCATTATCTAAATCGCGCAATATCTCATTTATCAATCTATTGGTGTATTTTTCTTGTTTTTCTTCATCAACAATGTTTGTAATTTTTCTTAATCTCTGTGAGTATTCTTTGGTTAATTCCTTTTCCCAGTCTTCTGAAGATTTTCGTACATCAACATAACCGGCTATCATTAAATCTTTAACTCTTTCGCCAAATTCTTGACTTAATTGTTCTCTTTCTTCTTCTGTGATTATAGCTCCTAATGCTTTTGCAAATTCCTTATCATCTAAAGAAATAACTTTTTGAAGCAAGGATTGTTTTTGGGCCAAAGTTAAGTTTTTGTTGAATTCTACTGATTGATTAATTAACTCAGAGCCGACCTGGGCTTGGGCTTGGGCGATGCGGGAGAGGGCTTGGGATTTCAAAAGTGAATCATTAATATTTTCGGCAGTCTCTTTAGCTTGTTGAAAAGTCTCTTTAGCTCCTTCTATGTTTCCGGCCTGGGCTTGGGCTTGGGCGATGCGGGAGAGGGCTTGGGGCTCTAAAAGTGAATTATTAATATTTTCGGCAGTCTCTTTAGCTTGTTGAAAAGTTTCTTTAGCTCCTTCTATGTTTCCGACCTGGGCTTGGGCTTGGGCGATGCGGGAGAGGGCTCGTGATTTCAAAAATGAATCATTAATATTTTCGGCAGTCTCTTTAGCTTGTTGAAAAGTCTCTTTAGCTCCTTCTATGTTTCCGGCCTGGGCTTGGGCTTGGGCGATGCGGGAGAGGACTCGTGATTTCAAAAGTGATTCATTAATGTTTTCGGCAGTCTCTTTAGCTTGTTGAAAAGTCTCTTTAGCTCCTTCTATGTCTCCGGCCTGGGCTTGGGCTTGGGCGATGCGGGAGAGGGCTCGGGACCTCTCATCTGAATTATTAATATTTTCGGCAGTCTCTTTAGTTCCTTCTATGTCTCCGACCTGGACTTGGGCTTGGGCGATGCGGGAGAGGGCTTGGGATTTCAAAAGTGAATCATTAATATTTTCGGCAGTCTCTTTAGCTCCCTCTATGTTTCCGACCTGGGCTTGGGCTTGGGCGATGCGGGAGAGGGCTTGGGACCTCTCATCTGAATTATTAATATTTTCGGCAGTCTCTTTAGCTCCTTCTATGTCTCCGGCCTGGGCTTGGGCTTGGGCGATGCGGGAGAGGGCTTGGGATTTATAATATGAATCATTAATATTTTCAGCAATTTCTTGGGCTTGTTGAAAAGTTTCTTTAGCTCCTTCTATGTCTCCGGCCTGGGCTTGGGCTTGGGCGATGCGGGAGAGGGCTTGGGATTTATAATATGAATCATTAATATTTTCAGCAATTTCTTGGGCTTGTTTGATATTTCTCCATCCTTGAGCCCCTTTTTCTATATTTTCAACTATTTCTTTCTCTTGAGGAGAATATCCATCCTGATTTTGTTCAGATTTGTTATTAGGTTCATTAGGAAAAATTGATCCAAATTTTTCTTGTTTTGACATAAATTCTATATTTTAAAATCTAAAAATTGACTGATTTTTTTTGTTTATTCAAAAAACTATGTCCCTTTTAAATCTTTTCCCCAAACTGCGTTGTCAAATTTCGTTCTGTATGATTTTAAAATTCTTTATCAACAAATAAAAAATAACATCTATAATTAAACTACTTATTGTTTAACATTTTTCTACTAAAATTTAATGCATTTACTATTGCTTGAGCAATTTTATTAGCAGTAAAATGAGCTTCTAAATCAGAAATTAATTTTACTTCAGTAATATCTCTTAATTTGAAGTGGTTTTTTTTAAGTATAATATCTAAATGTTTTAATAAATCCTGATTTAAATTATTTAATTTGCAACATAATAACTCTTCAATAATGTTAGCATTTTTTTCCAAAATCAATTTAACTTTTTCGCTGTTTCTTTTTAATATTATCTTTAAAATCATTTTTAATTCTTAAATAATAAAGCCGATGGTAATAGTATAGTAAAAATTATTACCACCGGCAAGGATAATCTCCATTTTTCTTTTCCATAACTCATCTCCTATTTTATAGGTAAAAAAATAATTTTTATAGATAAAGTGCATAATAATACTCTGGTAGCCATTCCTTTCTTGGCTACCGTCCAATAAAAATTATTATACCATTTACCTAATGTTAACACCACTTTCCTCCTCCAAGACTGAGGAGGAAATTTTAATGCTAAACATCTTAATCTAATTGGATTAAGATAGTGGGCTAAAATACTATCCCAATCCCTATGGAAACGATAATTAGTGTCCATTTTCTTTTCCTCCTTTTTTATTTTTGTTTTTATTTTTATTTAAAGAACTAACTTATAAATAATACTGGATATTAGCTATACAAATTTCATTTATAAGTTAATTGTTTAAAAAAATAATTATTTTCAATATTTTTCTATATTAATTATAAAATCCATCTTTTAAGTGTCAACTTAAATTCTATTATTTATCCACAGCTAATAAATTAACTATTTTATCTAATTTAATAGCGTGCGAACCTTTAATTAGAACCAAATCTTGAGATTGAATAATCTCTCCAATTTTATCTTCTAATTTTTCTACATCATCAAAAAAAAGCACTCTCTTTTTCCATTCTAAAACAACAATAGATGAAGGCAAGTTTTCAAAAGATTTCCTCATTTTTTTACCCACTAAAACAATTAAATCTATATTTAAATCCATTGCTTTCTGAATTACTTTTCTATGTTCTTGAAGAGAAATTTTACCTAATTCCAACATATCTCCTAAAATAGCTACTCTTCTACGACTAGGTAAATTTTGTAAAGTTTCTAATCCAGCCAACATTGAAATCGGAGAAGCATTATAACTATCGTCTAGAATATATATATTTTTTATACCTTTTTTAAGTTTCATTCTTCTCTTAGGAGGAGAAAATTTTTCTATATTTTTAATTATATCCATTAAATTTAATTTAAAAGAAAGCCCCGCACTTATACCAGCTAGAACAAAATAAATCTGATGGGTAGCAATAATATTTTTTAAACGAAGAGGAATAATTTTGTTTTGATAATTTAATTTAAAAGAAATTCCATTAATTTTATAGTTTTCTGTATCTGTATCTAAATGAATATCGGTAGCTCTTACTTTAGCTTCTGAGGAAAAACCATAGGTAAAAATATTTTTTTCTTCTTTTAATTTTTCATTAATATTAAGATTTTTTTCCTTGATTTTATTAAAATTTTCTCTAATTAATTTATCATCAATATTAATAATTATACAACCTTGATTTTTAATAACACTATTGATTAATTTATACTTTTCTTTAATAAGTTGTTTTTGATTTTTAAAAAACTTTATATGACTTAAAGAAATATTAGTTAAAATTCCAACGTCTATAGAAATAAATTTAAGTAAGTAATCCATATCATTGGGACGATCTACTGCCATTTCTAAAATTAACACACTGGGATAAGGCCACCACAATAACATAACTAACCATTTAAAAAATATAAATGGAAAATTATACCAGGAAATATTATTTTTTATCCCTAAAATACTTAAGGGAACACCTATTTCATTATTAAAATTTTTATGACTCTTCCAGACAGAAAAAAAAGAATTTAAAACATTAAAAACAGCCTCTTTCGTAGAAGTCTTACCCACAGAACCAGTGATACCAACAATTTTAGGACGATAACGTCTTAAAATTGTTTTTGCCATAAATTTTAATATTTTTTCCAATGCTAATCGCATATATTAATTAAATTTATTAATAACTATATTATTGTTTATCATATTTTAAACTAGGTTTTACTTTATAATATTTTAATACAAATTCCATTATTTTAGAAAAGGTAGGCGCCGCGCTAGATTCAGCCCATTGCACATTCTTGGGATTATCTATCTTAACTAAAACAGCGAAACGCGGATCATTTGTGGGAGCATATCCAACAAAAGTACCAATAAAAGCATCCTCTTTATATCCTTTATCATTCTTTTTAGCTATTTGGGCTGTTCCCGTCTTTCCTCCTACTAAATAACCTGCCACATCGGCTCTTTTTCCATGTCCATTGGTTACTACTTTTCTTAACATCTCACTAATTAATCTTGAAGTTTCATCAGTAATCACTTGTTTTCTAAATTCCGGTTGTATTATTTCTATTTTTCCATTAGGATAAATAATCTTATCAATAATTTGAGGTTTCATCAGTTTTCCATGATTTGCTAAAGTAGCATAAGCCATAATTAATTGAAGAGGAGTTATAGCTATTCCTTGACCAAAAGAAGCGGTATAAAAATTAATGTCTCTTTTTAAATAATTTAAATTGTTCAAATTTCCTTTCAATTCTCCTGGAAGTTCTATTCCTGTTTTTTTTCCAAAACCAAAATCTTTAAGATATTCTAAAAAAGTTTTGTTGCCTATTAATTTTTCTACGAAAATTGAACCTGTATTAAGAGATTTCTCTAGTACTTCTGTCATAGTTTGTTTACCATGAGATTTTTCGTCAGAATTTTTAATAGTATACCCTGATTTAAAAACTGATCCAGTGTCTATATAAGTAGTCTGTGGGCTGATTTTTTTTGTATCTAAACCTATGGCTAAAGTAATACTTTTAAAAACTGATCCTGCTTCATAAGCCTCACTAACAGCTGGATTAAGAAAAAGTTTCATATCTGTAACCTGATTATATTGATTGGGATTAAAATTAGGAAAATTAGCTAAAGCTAAAATTTTACCCGTTCGCACATCTACTACAATAGCTGTTCCCTTATCTGCTTGATATTTTTCTATAGATTCCTGAAGTACTTTTTCAGTTTCATATTGAATAGTCCTTTCTATAGTAGTAATTAAATTTACACCATTTTCTGCTTTTTTAATTTTTCTATCACTTAAAGAAATCCAACGTCCCGCAGCGTCTTTTTCTTGAAAAAGAGAGCCTGGTTTTCCCTTTAATTCCTTTTCCCAATAAGCTTCTAATCCATAACATCCTACTTGAGTTTTATCTCCTTTATTTCCAACATAACCAACTACCTGCGAAGCTAATTGTTGACCTGGGTAATAACGAAAATTTTCATTCATTAAATGGACACCTTTTAATTTAGCTCGTTTTATTTTTTCTATTTCATCTGAATTTAAACGATGCTTGCATATTTTAAAGAAACTATTTTTATCAGAAATTTTATTTTTAATAGTTTCTTTTTTTAGATTTAAAATGGAACTAAGCATAAAAATCACCTTGTCTTCATCTTCAATTTCTCTTGGCACCAAATAAACCATTTTATACTCTCTATTAATAGCTAATGGATAGAGTTTATCCTTATCTTTTAAAAATATTTTTCCTCTATTTGGCAATAATTCTTGAAAAACCTGATATTGATTTTGTGCTAAAGCATGATAAGTTTGATAACTTAAAACTTGTAAAAAATATAACCTACTTAAAATAAAACCGGTTATTAAAAAAAATAAAAAAGCTAAAAAATAAATTCTTCCTTTAACATTTTTCTTTTGACGTTTATTTATAATTGACATAAAAGCAAAAATTTATTTTTCATCATTAGCATAAAATAATTGATTAAAAATAAATTATAAAAATATTATTTTCTGTAAGCAATTGCTTTCTTGTCGTTTAAATAAACAATTTCTTCTATTTTTTCCATTCCTTTATTCTTAACCTCTTCTTCAATTCTGTAAAGAGAAGTTAGTTCCGCTTTTTTAATTTCTAATGTTTCGTTTTCTTTTTGCAAATTAGTGATTTTATTTTCCTTTTCTCTTATTTTGTATCCCTGAATAGCAGTAGCGTTAATTACGTAAAGATAAAATGCTCCTGAGAAGACAAAAAACATCATTATCAATGATTTTATACTTAAAATATTTCTTTTTTTTAATCTTTTCATTTTTTTATATAAAAATTTTTAAATTTTTTCTACTAATCTTAATTTGGCGCTGCGGGCACGAAAATTATTCTCAACTTCTTTTTCAGAAGAAACAATCGGCTTTGAATTAATAATTTTTACTTTTGACGTATGCCCGCAACGACAAACGGGAAAATTTTCAGGACAAATACATCCCCTTGCATTTTCCTGAAATATTTTTTTAACTAACTTATCTTCTCCAGAATGAAAACTTACAACACCTAACCTTCCTCCTTTTTTTAATCTATCAATGGATATTTCTAAAAATTTTTTTAAATCTTCCAATTCATGATTAACTTCTATGCGAAGAGCTTGAAAAGTTCTCGTAGCCCAATGAATTCTAAAATTTTTTTGTTGATTTTTTTGAGGAATTGATTTTTGAATAATCAGCATTAAATCTCCTACTGTTTTTATTTTTTTCTTTTGGCGAGTTCTGACAATATTTTTTGCAATATTTCGGCTAAAATATTCATTTCCATATTCCCAAAATATTTTTTTTAATTGTGTTTCTGTATAAGAATTTATTACCTGTTCAGCAGTTAATTTTTGAGAGTAATTCATTCTCATATCTAAGGGTGCATCTTCATACTTATAACTAAAACCTCTTTCTTTACTTTCTAATTGATCGGATGATACTCCTAAATCAGCTACTATATTATTTACTTTTTTAATTGTTAAACTAGCTAATATTTTATCTAAATTACTAAAACTATCTTGAAATAAAAATACGTTTCTCTGTTTTTTGATTTTTTTCTTAAAATTATCAATAGCTAAGATGTCTTTATCTATAGCTATTAATTTTCCCTTTGGTCCTATTTTATTTAAAATAACTTTACTATAAGATCCTCCTCCTAATGTAGCATCTACTACTATGGCATTTTTATTTATTTTTAATTTTTGAATTATTTCTTTTAATAAAACTGGCTTATGAATCATTTTTAATGCTACCCCTCGTATAATTTAATTAGTAAACACCTAATTTTCCTAATTGTTCTGCAATGCTATCTGTGTTTTTTTCAGCTTTAGACTTATACTGAGTCCATCTTTTTTCATCCCAAATTTCTAAACGATTATATAAACCAGCCACACTAACATCTTTTTTTAATCCGGCATATTCTTTTAAATAATCAGGAATTAAAATTCTTCCTTGTTTATCAATTTCTACATCTGTTGCTCCGGCTAACATTAATCTTACAAAACTTCTTGTTCCTGATTCTCCCATAGGCATTGCTCCAAATTTTTCAGCTAATTTTTCCCAAGTTCTTAGCGGATAAAGAAATAAACATTTATCTAATCCTCTAGTAATTACAACTCTATTTCCTAGTTCACCACGAAATTTACTTGGCACAGCCAATCTTTTTTTAGTATCAATAGAATGCTGATATTCTCCTATGAACATAAACTAAAAACTTATTTTGAAATCCACTTATCCCCACTTCTTAACACCACACTATCATTTTACACCACCAAGCTATCTTTTGTCAACACTTTTTATCCACAATAAAAAAACAGCTTTCAAAGCTGTTTTTTTATTGTTTTGTCTTTATAAAAAGATAATTGATTACATTTTATTAATATCTTCTACAACTTCGTCAATACTCTTTTTTTCTTCTGTTGTAGAACTAGTTGCACTTTCTTTGTTATCTCTACGTGAAGATCTTTCAGAACCTTCTGGTTCATTAATTTTCAAATTAACACGAGCATTGTTACGCGCTCCAATTACTCTTAGAAGAGTTCTTAACGCTTTAGCTGTAGCGCCTTCACGCCCAATAACCATTCCCATATCTTTTGGATTAACATCCAAGGTGATAAGGACACCCATTTCGTCAATTTTCCTTTCAACTTTTACGTCTTCAGGATGATCTACGAGCATTTTTACTATTTGCTCAACAAACTCTTTATCTTGTGTTTGTTCTGACATAACTTTTTACTTGATTTACTGATTAATTAACAAAAATGAGAATAAAAAATGCGACTTCATCTTTCTCTCATTTTCATAATATAATTATAAATTGTTTTTTATAATTGTCAACTATATTTTATTTATTAATATATTATAATTATTTTTACTTCTTACTCTAGTTTATTTTAAAAAATTTTTTCTTTCTTGCTAAAATAATATTAACTAGACAATAATTTTTTTTATTTTATAATTAGAAAACGACAATAAGAAAATTAAAATAAAACATATTATGTCAACAAATATAATCAAAATAAATCCTCATCTTCAGAAATTTCAATCAGAAAAAATGAGAGTTCCTGTGTTTTTTCATACTTCTGATAATCTTTTACCTAATAAAGAAACTTTTCAACAATTAGAAATACTAGCTCAAGACAACAGGCTTTTTCACCATATAGCCGCTATGAGTGATGTTCATCCTAAAAAAGGACGCAAAAATCCCACAGGAACAATTGTCGCTAGTGAAAATTATATTTTTCCTCAAATTAATGATACAGCTCCTAATTGTGGAATGCGATTCTTAAGAACTGATTTTAATACAAAAAATTTAAAAGAAAAAGATATTGATAACCTATTTCAAGAACTAGTAAAAGTTATTCCTACTAAAAAATATATTGGAACAAAACTCTCTTATCGTATGGTTTTAGATATTGCTAAATATGGATCTCGTCCTTGGATTGAAAAATTTAAACCAGCTATAAAAAATGAAATAGAAAATACTTTTGAACAAGGAAATTTAGTTACACAAAAAAGTATAACCGATCAAGATCTTTTTAATGCTATACCTAAACTTTTTCTTTGGATTGCTAAATATAGATCAGGAATTTTAGGCGCAGCTGGCAATCATTTTTTAGATTTAATGAAAATTACTGAAATTAAAAATAATGAAATCGCTAGTAAATTCAATCTAGAAAAAGATCAGTGTATATTTTTAATGCATACTGGATCTGGATTATTAGGACAATATGCTTCTTATATGTATACACCTAAAATGAAAGAACATTTTTCTCAAAAAATAATGTTAGAATTAGGAAAATTATTTACTTTTAGTAGTCGCTATAAAAATATCTACAAAAAATTAGCTCTTCAAATTAAAAAATATCAAAATAAAACAAATTTTTGGGCTTATAAAGAAGAAAGTTTAGAAGGAAGATTATTTTTAACAGCTCATCAAGCTTCCGGAAATTTTGGATTTATCAATAGAACTATTCTCACACATCATTTAGATTTAGCTATAAAAAAAATGTTAAAACGTTCAGCTAATTTAGATTTACTTTATGACATGCCTCATATCTCTAATATTAAAGAAAATCATTTTGGAAAAGAAGTTTGGATTCATCGCAATGGCACCACAAGAGCTTTTGGTCCCCAAAGAATGCAAAAAAAACATCCTCTCTTTTCTCAAACTGGAGAACCAGTTTTTATACCTTCCTCTATGAGTACTCCGGCTTATCTGGGAGTTGGAACTGATTATAATGAAACTTCTTTTTTTTCTGCTTCTCACGGAACCGGAAGACGAACTCAAGCTAAAGGAGCTAAAAACAAAAAAGAACTTTTCGAAAAAATGAAAAAACAACATGTCCGTCTATATAATGCTCAGTCTAAAGGAGTTGTTTTGCAAGATAGCTCTTATTATAAAGACGTAGAAGAAGTTATTACAGGAATGGAAGCTAATCAAATTGTAAAAACAGTAATTAAAATGCAACCTGTAGCAGTATTAATGTATTAAATAAATGCAAATAATTTCTATTTCTGGTCTAGATGGATCAGGTAAATCAACTCAAATTAAACTTTTAAAAAATTATTTAGAAAACCATCAAAAAAAGGTTTTTTACCTTCATGCTCTAGATTATTCTCTGAGTAACAAAATTTTATTTTGGAAACATCACAAAAACAAAAAAAGAGATAAAGGCATCACTCAGAGCAAAAATTGGCAAATTTGGTTACGTCAAATGATTTTTTATTTAGATATTTTAAGATTTAAATTACTACTTAAAAAATTAAAGCTTTTACAATATGATTATATTTTATCTGATCGTTTTTTCACAGATAATTGGATTAATATAGCTTACTTAAAAAAAGAAAAAAATTTTTTAAGAAAACAAAAAAATATTTTTTCTTTTTCCGTTCCCTTTTTTAATTTTTATTTAAAAGTAGATCCTTTAATTATTATGAAACGCTCTCGTCAACCTCAACAAGGTATAAATTATTTACAAAATAAAGAAATTTATTACAATCTTTTTTTTCAAAACCTTAACTTTGCAAATACTTTCATAATTAACGGAGAAAAAAGAAAAGAAAAAATATTTTTAGAAATAAGACAAAAATTAAAATTAAACTAATAAAAAATTCAAACACAAATAAAAAAAGCGTTTATTGTTATATGTTTAAACATATAACAATAAACGCTGATCGTTTTCTATAAATTTCCTGCCGCAGAAGCAAGTGTAGCATTTAACTTACATCTAAAATCTTTTTCTTCCCGTTCTCTCTGATTTTTTATTTCAGAAAGAACTCCTATATTAAAAATTATTCTCCCCCCTTCTCCGGCTAAAACACAGGCTAAATCTAGGCTAATCCCACCTGTGTTAGTAGAAAAATATTTATAAAGGTCTTTAATAATTACTTCATTTAATCCCGTTGGGTTATTTTTTTTGAAATCTCCAAACCAAAGAGACTTCTCCATTATTTTTTTAAAATCGCTAAAAAATATAATTTGTCCCATTTCTTTCTCCTCCTGTTTTTTAATTTTATTTTTTTATATACTTACTATTTTTATTTTTATTTCTCCATTTTCTTTTTTTTGTTGATATATCTTTATTTTGAAAAAAGAATTACTTTTTGAAATTAAAAAAGAAACGTTCGTTAAAACTTCTATTTTTTCTGATGTAATTATATTGTCATCCATCAGAAAAACATTCCAAACAAAATATGGATTATCCATATTAGCATAAACAATAAACAAAGATTCCCCAGAAACACTATAAATTCTGTTTAATATCAGAAAATCATCGTAAATAACCCTACCTTTATTGTTGTCATTTTTTTTCATTTTCCCCTCCTTAATTTCTATCTAAAAATATTTAATAAACTAATCATTCTCACTTTTTTGTGCTACAATATATTTATATTGTTAAATAACTAATGTTTTAAGTTAACATAAAAAATTTTTATGTCAAATAAATTTTTAAATTTTTTTTATTTAATCATTCTATTTTTTATTCTTTTAACAGGTTTTTTAGTTCGTTTTTATCAAATTGAAAAAGTTCCTAGTGGAATTTATCCAGATGAAGCTGTTAATGGTATAGATGCTTTAAAAGCTAATTTAAATAGAAATTACAAAACTTTTTACACTGATAATAATGGAAGAGAAGGATTGTTTATAAATTTAATTGCTCTTTCTTTCCGTTTGTGGAATATCTCTGTTTTAGGACTTAAGTTTCCTTCCATAATATTAGGAACTTTACTAATCTTAGGAACATTTCTATTAACCTACGAAATTTTTAGAAAAAATTGGTATCTAGGATTATTAACTTCTTATTTTATAGCCTTTTCTTTTACTGCCATTAATTTTTCTCGGATTGCTTTTAGAGCTATTTTACTTCCGGTTGTTTTAGTTTTTTCTTTTTATTTTTTATTTTTAGGATGGCATTATTTACATAAACATTTCTCCAAAAACAATAAATCTAAGAAATTTACTGCTCATTTAATATTTTTTACAAGTGGATTAATTTTTGGCATAGGTTTACATTCTTATATAGCTTTTCGTATTGCACCTGCTATTTTGATAGTTTTCTTAATTTTTCTTTTTATTACTGAAAAACATTTTTGGAAAAAATATTGGTTCTATTTAATTACTTTTATTATAGGATCTTTTATTAGTGCTTCTCCCCTATTAATTACTTTTTATCATCATCCAGAATATTTAGAATCACGCTCTGCCTCAGTTTCTGTTTTTTCACCAGAACTTAACCATGGACATCTCTGGAAAACTTTAGAACGCAGTTTCTTTTTAAGTATTTTTAAATATTCTTTTTGGGGAGATCAAAATTGGAGACATAATTATCCTCCTTTTCCTATTCTTAATCCCTTTTTGGGAATATTTTTCTTAATAGGATTTTTTTATACTTTTTTTAAATTTTTTCATTTATTCTACCTTCGTTTTCAAAAAAAAATTCGTGATGAAAAATTATATCTATACGCTTTTTTGCAAGCCTGGTTTTTCTTTATGCTAATGCCAGAATTTCTCACCGCTGAAGGAAATCCTCATGCTTTACGCGCTATCGGAGCTCTACCAGTAGTTTACATTTTTAGTGCTATTCCTTTTATTTATATTTTTAATAAAGCTAAGAATTTTCAATTTGTTTTTCGTCAAATAATTTATTCAATTATTGGTATTATTTTAATTAGTATTAGCATAAGCAACATTATCAAATATCATTATTTTTATGCTAATAATCCCCATCAACAACACGCCTTTGAAACAAATTTAATTGAGATTGCTAATTATGTAAAAACTATCCCCTCTGATCAATCTATAATTTTTATTTCAGGAAATATGCAAAGAATTCCCATTAAACTTTTTAACTACCAAAGAAATATTATTTATATCCATCCAAATGATTTTCAAGAGAAAATTGAAACACCACAATTATTGAAAAAATTAAAAAATGAAAAAATAAATATTATTTTTACCGACAAAGGTAATCGGGAAGAAAAAATTATTCAAAAAATTAAAAGTATTAATCCTAATTTGCAATTAATAGAATTTTCCGATGGTTATCAAAATCATTTTTATATTTTAAAGTTTTAACTAGAAAATTTTAATATCTTTGAATTATATCAATATTTATATTATAATGATTTATCAACTATATTAATTAAACTTTATGAAACCAACTCTTTATAGAAAATATCGCCCTCAAAAATTTTCTGATGTTTTAGGGCAAAAAGCTATTATTCAAACACTTCAAGGAGCCCTTCGGTATAAAAAATTAGCTCATGCTTATCTCTTTACAGGACCACGTGGAACAGGAAAAACTACCGTAGCTAGATTATTAGCTAAAACAACTAATTGCTTAAAAAGAAAAGATAATGAGGTAGAACCATGTTTAAAATGCTCCTCTTGTTTAGATATTCAAGAAGGACAATCTTTAGATATTATAGAAATTGACGCTGCTTCTCATACAAGTGTAGATAATATTCGGGAACTTAAAGAAACAATTTATCTTCCTCCCTCTTTAGGAAAATATAAAATTTATATAATTGATGAAGTTCATATGCTTTCTCAGGGAGCCTTTAATGCTTTATTAAAAACATTAGAAGAACCTCCTTCTCATGTTATTTTTATTTTAGCTACAACGGAACTACACAAAGTTCCCAAAACAATTATCTCTCGTTGCCAGCTTTTTGAATTCCGCCCTTTGTCTATAGAAGATATAACTAAAAAATTAAGATCTATAGCTAAACAAGAGAAAATAAATATAAATCAAGAAGCATTAGAATTAATTGCGCTCTCTGCGGAAGGAGGAATGCGTGATGCAGAATCAATTTTGTCTCAAATTTTAGCTACTAACAAAAAAGAAGTTTCCTTGCAAGACGTAACACAATTGTTAGGAACTGTTCGCCAACAAATTGTAGATAAGATGGCTAAAAAGATCGTAGAAAAAAATATAAAAGATTCACTTCAAATTATCACTCAAATAACCAAAGAAGGGATAGATTTGGAAATATTTATTAAATCATTAATAAATTTTTTACGTTACATAATGTTAGCTCATTTTGATAAAAATATTTTAGATACAAAGTTTAATTTTTCTCCAGAAAAAAAAGAAACTATAATAAAACTTGCTACACAAACAGATGTTCAATTTGTAAGAAAAATAATTGAAAATTTAAATGAAGCTCGGCTTAAAATAAAATCATCTTTCCTTCCTCAATTACCCTTAGAATTGGCTATTATTAAAAATATTGAAATTAAAAAAAATGATTCTCGCCCAAATTATAATCAAAAGCAACAAAAAGAAAAACAAGTGTTAAAATCAACCACTTTATCTCTAAAAAAAAATAAAAATAAGTCATCAATAAGTATATCAACAATTAAACACAAAGAAAAGAAACCTAAAAAGCAAAATAAAAAACAACAAAGATTAAACAAAAAACTAGCTATTAATCTTTCTCAAATAAAAAACAAATGGCCAGAAGTATTAAGCAATTCTCAACCACTTAACAACTCCCTTCCGATGCTTTTATCTACCTGTCAAATACATAAATTAGAAAATGATATTTTGTTTTTAGCTACTCGTTTTGATTTACATAAAGATAAATTAAATTCTAAAGAATATCAATTGACACTAGAAAAAATTTTTGTTAAAATTTTTTCTGTTCCTTTAAAATATAAGGTGCTCACTTTTCAAGAAGCTAATATTGTTATAGAAAATGAAAATGTTAAAAATAGTTCTTATGAAAAAAAACAAGTTCCTATTTTTTCAAAATCAACAAAAGAAAAGAAAAAAAATGATTATAATAATTCCGATGATGAGAAGATTCTCAATGATGTTTTAGATGTTTTAGGAGGAGAAGTAGTAAACTAAATTAATTTTCAATTTTATTCATAAATAATAAATCAAAGATAAAATTCATATTTATTGCCCGGTGGCCAAGTGGTAAGGCACTAGGTTTTGGTCCTAGCATTCGGGGGTTCGAATCCCTCCCGGGCAACTGTCGTATCACAAAAAATTACTTTTTATTTTTAAACCAGCTATAAATTTAATCTTTTAATCTTTAATAATCTTTTTAATCAAAAAGTGAAAAAAAATAATATTTTTTCATTTATTTTAAAAAACATTTTTTTGAATAAATCAAATAAAACATATTAACTATCAATACGCTAAAATTAAGATGGTTTTTATTTCATTTTTAAAAATTTATTGTTATTATTTAATGCTTTAGCTAACTTAAAAATTTTATCACGCTTTTGAGCTTCTTTACCTAAACATAAAGGACATAATGCTTTTAAATCCTCTACAGTTCCGTTCCAGTCTGCTTTTCTAAAAGGATGAATTGCAATTTTACTACCACCAGTTTTTAATTCTAGTCCGCAATTTTCACATTTTTTTTCATTTCCTTTTATTTTCCAAAATTTTTTCTTAACTACCTTTGATAATTTTGGCCTTCTTTGATTTGCTTCCGTTTTAGAAACTTTCAAAATCGTTTTTTGACATTCAATGCAAATATTTTTTTCACTGGATTTTCCGCAAACTTCACATTTATTTTTATTATTTTCTTTTTCCACATTTATTCTTTCAGGTTCAGAAAACATTTATTTTAATTTAAATTAAATTAATTATGCATATCTAAATGACATTTCTTGCAAACAACTAAAGCATTCTTTTTATCATCATCTCCTCCATACATTTTCGGAATAATATGATGTAATTCTATGGGGTTCTGATGTCTAGAACCAGAAGCCATTTCTCCTTGGCCACAAGCTAAGCATCCACCTGTTTTTTTGATTAATTTCTTTTTTAATTTTTTCGGAAATTTTATTGATTTTAAATCTTCAATTTTACGTTTTTCACCTATTTGGTTTAAAATTTCTATAATTTCTCTAGCTTTTTGAATAACCGTTTCTTTTCTATTTTCCTCAAAAACATATTCTTTTTTCTGTAAGGTTGTCAAAAATTCTATATTATTATTTAGCTTTTTCTCTAGTTTTTCATTAGAATCATTTTTAAATACTTCTCTTTCATTCATATTAAATTAAATATTTTTCTTTACTTTAAAGATAATTAAATAACATTTTGTAATTATAATATAACATAATAACACTTTTTAAAATATCTTTAAATTTAAAAGTGAAAAAATAGCAAAAAATTAAATTCTATAAGTTTGAAAAAATAAAATAGATTAAATATTATTTTTTAAGAAATAAATTAAAGGAATCACTCAATGTTTAATTACTATAAACAATTTAGATCAAAATTTCATAAAAGTTATTTAATTATAACTAACTAATCCGAAGCAAATAAACAAAAGAAAATGAAAAATTACAAGACAACATTATTTTAAACTTCTTTTTATCCAATCTATTGCTTTCTTAACATAATATTCCTTATCATTCTCTAGCGGCTTTATAATTGCTTCAATTTCTTTTTTCCAATGTTTCTCTTTTTTAAAATTAATCAACAAAACGATTCCAAATCTTCTTTCCCATAAATTTTTTGATTTTACTAATTTTTTAGATAACTCAAAAATTTCTTTTTGTTTTATTTTTGTTATTGGCCTAATTCCTTGAGTTGCTAATGTATCACATACAGCCCAATCTACGATATCTTTTACAAATTTCTTTACAAGTTTCAAAGTTACTTCTGGATCTTTCCTGCAAATTTTACCTAAGATTTTTACAGCTAAAATCCTTTCTTCTAAATAACCGCTTTTTCATAATTCTTTAACCAACTCAAATTCACCAAAAGTATATTTAGAAACAACTTTATTAATTTCCGCTAAATACACACCATAAACTTTTTCTGAAGTAGGAACAAACTTTCTCCAACTTTCTTTAGCTTTTTCATTTGAATTTTTTCTTAAAAAATTTCTAATTTCAGTTAATTGATTCATTATGTAATTTAAAATTTAGAAAAAATTTACATTTAATAAATTTACATACCACCAAACAATCATACTTAACTTTTCATTATACAAACTCCACTTAAAGTTTTTATATTGTGATTTTTGCAAAAATTCAAAGCTTCGTTACTTTCGGATCCAGGTTGAAACCAAATTTTTTTTATTCCCAAATTATAACATTCTTTAGTTATCTCTAGAGCTACTTGAGGCGGAACAACCACAGAAACAACGTCTGGTTTTTCTGGTAAAGAAATTAGGTCTTTATAACGTAAATATCCATTAACTAATCCTTCTTGTGGATGAACAGGATAAACCTTATAACCTTTTTTAAGTAAATCAAAAAAAACTTTATAACCATATTTGTCTTTGTTTTTGCTTACTCCCACCACTGCAAAAATATTGCTTTTATTTAAAAAATTTTTTTCAATATCCATTATATTAATTTTATAATTATTTTTTTATATTTCAAATACAGAAAACAGAGTGAAACACTCTGTTTTTTGTTACAATTAATCCTCTTTTTGAGAATTGTCATTAAGATTTCTACCTAAACCTAATCCTCTTCCTAATCCTCGTCCCTGTCCTCTACCTCTTCCTAATCCTCGTCCCTGTCCCTGTCCTCTGCCTCCACCGCAACTTCCCATTCCTCTTCCTGTTCTTGGTCCTTCTCCACGAGGACCGGTTCCATCAAAATTTGGCATATATTTGAAAATTTTTTAAATTATATAAAAATATAATTTAGAAAATATTAATTAATGTTTAAGATTTAATAATTATAAACTATTTTTCCAATTTTGTAAAGATACATAAGTTATAATTGTGTATAAAAATAACACTATCTATAAACAAAAAAATAATTTTTGAAAATCAAATTTTTAAAATTAATTTTGACAATATAAATTTAAATTTTTAAATTTAAAAGATTAATTCTAGACTATCTAAAAAAAGACTGTTAAAATAAAGTTAATAAAAAAATATGCCTATTTTAGCTATCAACAAAAGAGCTTCTTTTGACTATAAAATATTAGAAAAATATGAAGCTGGTTTGGTATTAACTGGACCAGAAGTTAAATCTATTAAAACTGGTCATATTAGTTTAAAAGAAAGTTTTGTAACCTTAAAAAAAAATGAACTATATTTAACCAATGCTTATATCGCTCCTTATAAATTTTCTGGTAAAATTAATAATTATGAACCAACTCAACCTCGTAAATTACTTTTAAAAAAAAATGAAATAAAAACTTTGATTGGAAAAGTCAAAACTAAAGGCTTGACATTAGTTCCTCTTCGTGTTTATACTAAGAAAAGGCTAATTAAATTGGAGTTTGCTGTTGCTCAAGGAAAAAAGGAATATGATAAACGTGAAAACATTAAAAAGAAAGAATCTCAACGAAAGAAAAATAGAATTCTAAAAAGATATTAGCCTAGATGAAACAAAGGGGCTGTATAGCTTCGACAGGTTGTTTTTTAAAAATTAGCAAGCCGACAAATAGCTTTTTAAGTCGTTAAATTCAAAAAGCAAGATAAAATAAGTGCAAACTTTTTATCAAAAGCAAAAGCAACTATAGCTCGTGCTTTTAGTCCTGCTTTTGCTACTGCTAACGCCTAAATTGCGATAGCCATCGTAACTACAGATAATCTAGTAAGTAGTTAACGGTGTCAACTCACTAGATTAGCTAATAATTTTTTGTTTCTTGAATTATTAGTGAAAGCTTAAAGAAACTAGCTTTAAAAAATTTTGTTAATTTTTTAATTTTTAAAGCGAAAAGTTAAAATTAACTAAGCTTGTAGAAAATTTTTAAAATTCAATTCTGGACGTGGGTGCAATTCCCACCAGCTCCACACTATTATTTATTCTAAAATTTTTATATTTCTAAAATATATGAGAAGAAGATATAGACCTAAACCAAAGAAAAAAGTAGTTATCCGCTATAAAGTTAATGAACAAATTAAGGCCCCACGTGTTTTAGTTGTTGCTGATAAAGAAAAAATTGGGGAAATGAATACTACTGAAGCAATCGCATTAGCTCAAGAAAAAGGTTTAGATTTAGTGGAAGTTTCACCTCGTTCCAATCCACCTGTTTGTAAAATTATTGATTATGGAAAATTTCAATACTTACAAACAAAACAACAAAATCGTAACTCTAAACAAAAAAAGATAGAAACAAAGGGAATACGTCTCGGATTAAGAACAGGGGAGCATGATTTTAATTTTAAATTAAAACAAGCAGAAAAATTTTTACTTAAGGGACACAAGGTAAAAATAGAATTACGTTTAAAAGGAAGAGAACGCGCTCATCAAGACCTAGCCAAAGAAAACTTAAAACAATTCATTGACAAAATTGAAATTCCTACTAAAGTAGAAGAGGAAATAAAAAAATTTCCAGGAGGTTTTAATATTATAATTTCAGCTAATTAAATTATATTTTTTTATTATTTCAATTATATGCCTAAACAAAAAACTAAGAAAGCTTTAATTAAAAAAATTCGCGTTACCAAAAGCAAGAAAGTCTTACGTCGCTATACTAAGCAAAACCATTATAATAGTAAACAAACTGGCAATCTTAAACGTAAAAAAAGAAAAGATGTTAGACTTTTTAAGGGTGATGAAAAAAATGTTTTGAAGGCCACTGCTTAATTTATCCTAATTTAATTAAAATAAATCTATAAATTTAAATATATGTCTAGAGTTAAAAGAGGAACCATTGCTTCTAAAAGAAGAAAAAAAGTTATTAAAGCTGCTAAAGGATATAAATGGAGAAGAAAGTCCCATTATAGAGCAGCCAAAGAAGCACTTTTAAAAGCTGGTAAATATGCCTATAGAGATCGTCGTACCAAAAAAAGAGTAATGCGTCGTTTATGGATTAAGCGATTGAATAACGCAGTACGTCAATTTGATATACGCTACAGTGAACTAATTAAGTTACAAAAGGAGAAAAAGAATGAAATTGATCGTAAAATTCTTTCTCAATTAGCCATAGAAAATCCTCAAATATTTGCTAAAATTATTGAGGAATTAAAAAAATAATTTTTGTCAACTTTTTTAAAACTAATCTACAAAGTATTAAAAAATTCTTTAATGCTTTGTATTGTTATTTCAAAAAAATATTTTTTCAATTATATATTATGTCTAATCTAAAAAAGAATGAAATAAAAAAAATGATAAATTATTTTAGAATTAATTTATTAGAATCAATTTCCTCATATGATACTTAGAAATATGTTCAAAAAAGAAAACTTAAGAGTGGAAGAGGTGTGTCTTTAGATGTTTTCGTTGATAAACATATAGGAGCGTTAAAAACCATTAAATATTTATTGAAACATGGTGTTAGTGTTTATCTAAAAGATACAAGAAATGTATGGACAAAAACAGAAGCAAAGTATATGCCATTTGAGAAAAATAAAAAAATAATACTTGATAAATTGAATAAAATAGTGTATAATAGAGATGAATTAATAAAGAAATTAAAAAATGTCAAACTCAGCAAAAAAACAAGAAGAAAAGTTTTGGCAGAGCTTGAGAATAAGCGACGAAGAATACGAAAAAAGAGTAGAGGAATTAAACAAACTGGAAAGAACTCCAGAAGCGGAAAAAGCCAATCTCAAGTGGCTTCGGGACGCGGAGCAAATCAAGGATTAAAGAAGAGTAAAAAAAGTATTACTTCAGAAAGAGCCACTGAAGAAAGTGGTTTTATTGTTGGCAAAAAAATTAAATGGACTGAAAAGGAAGATAAAGATGTTGAAAAATACATCAGAGAAACAAGAGGAATAAATAAGGCTAGGAAAACAGACGAGGAAATAGCAGGGAAGAAATTAACAGAAAGACAATTAGAAAAAATAAAAGGATTGAATAAAAGGATTTTTGGTGATGAAAATATAAAAATCACAAAGCAAATACTTACTCCGGAAGGACAAAAAGCTTTAGGTGTTTATTCTGATGGAATGATTAAAATATTAGATGGACAGGCTGATCCAAAAGACACTTATTATCACGAAGTGGTTCATAAGTTTATAGATGTAATGACCACAATGGATGAACATAAAGAAGTTTTGATTTCTGCGAAAAGACATTTTAAAGTTAAAACATTTGAAGAAGCAGAAGAAAGGTTGGCTGAATCGTTTATTAATTACGCTAAAACAAGAGAAGGAATTTCAGGTAAATTAAAACTTATTTTTGATAAGTTTTTGAGGAGATTCAAAAGATATAGTGAAAATAAAAAGATAATAGAAAAATCTTAAGAAAATCAGAAATGAAATTTTTGCTCATAAAAACATTAACACTTCCAATAAAAAATTTAAATTATTTCCTTCTGATAAAATAGATAGTTTTATAAGTAGTCTTATTGATTTTTATAATAAACTTAGCTATGAAACAGATCAATCAAATACTAATTTTATGTATACAGAAAAAATATTACAAGATATAGAATTATTATTTATAAATCTTGACTTGAAGAATGCAAACAAAAAGATAAATTTGAAACTAATTTAAAACTTAAATTTCAAAAAGATAAAAAAGCTTCTAGCATATTAAAGACTTTTAAATAATCTTTTGTAGTTTGTAATAATACTTATTTAATACTGTAATTTATTGACTACTTTTTTAGTTTTTGTTAATATAGCAATTAGTTTTGCCCTCTTAGCTCAGTTGGATTAGAGCGTCTGGCTTCGGACCAGAAGGTCGCAGGTTCAAGTCCTGCAGAGGGTACCAAAGATATATTTTAATATATCTTATAAAAAATTATAAATAAAATATGGCGGCTATAGTTCAGTGGTAGAACACCGGTTTGTGGCACCGGGTATGAGGGTTCGATTCCCTCTAGTCGCCCCAGGCCCCTGTAGTTCAATGGATAGAACACCGGCCTTCTAAGCCGGATATCTAGGTTCGATTCCTAGCAGGGGTACTACTTATTTCCTATTAAAATTTTAAACAAAAATAATTTGATATTTTACTAGTTTATATATTTAAATATAGTTTATCTTTTCTTTTTTTTAATACAACTAGCTGGAACATAACCTTTTTCTTGAGCTTCTTTAATACTAGAAAAACAAATGCGATTTTCTGGTTTAATTTTTTTAGCCCAACGACAAAAAGAATAATGATACTTATTAGAATTTTTGCTACCTACAAAAACACATTTTTTATTATTTTCTAAACTATTATTTTTTATTTCTTGATTAAGCTGATTTAAATTATTTTTTGTTTTGTTTTCATTTTCCAAAAAAATTTTTTTATCTGAATTATCATTATTTTTTATTATTTTTTCTTTTTCAATTACTAATGGTTTAGATTGCCACTTTTGACCTTGTAGAACTCCCCACTCAAAAGAAAATCCAGCAATAAGAATGGTAGCTAATAAAACAACTAATTTACTTTCATTTTTTATAAAAAATTTTTTTAGAAAATAAAAAAACCTAATGGGATACTTAAACATTTTAATTTTATCAATATTGACTTATTTCTCTTTTCTGTTATACTTTCACTTATAAACCATAATAAATAATTTAGCAATATTAAAAGTTATTTTTATTAACTTTTAATGTTTTGTTTTTCACATATGGCACATCGTAAAGCAGGAGGGTCTACTCAACTAGGACGCGATTCCATTTCAAAACGTTTAGGCGTAAAAATTTTTGGTTCAGAAAAAGCTAAAGCAGGAAATATTATCGTTCGTCAACGAGGAACAAAATTTCACGCTGGAAAAAATGTTAAACAAGGAGCAGATGACACTCTTTATGCTCTTAAAAATGGAATTGTAAAATTTAGTTTTCGTAAAGTAAAAGCTTTTACTGGAAAAATTGTAAAAAGAAGATTTGTTAGCGTGGAAGAAACAAAATAAATAAATAAATAAATATAATTCTTATCTTTTCATACAATTAAACATTATAAATAAAGCAGGTAATAACCTGCTTTATTTATAAGTTATAAACTATTTTTTAAAATTTTTTATTTTAAAAAATTTTTACTTATTTTAATTGCAACTCTTTGGCTGTTTTAATAAAAGCATTAAACAAAGGATGTCCTTTTAAAGGTGATGAAGTGAATTCAGGATGAAACTGAGTAGCTAAAAAGAAAGGATGTTTTTTTTGTGGTAATTCTGCGATTTCCATTAAATCTCCTTGAGGAGAACGTCCAGAAAATATTAAACCGGCCTTTTCTAATTCTTTTATATAATTTGGATTAACCTCATAACGATGACGATGTCGTTCTTTAATTTCTTTCTTTTGATAAGCTTTTCTAGCTAAAGTATTTTTTTCTAAAATAGCTGGATAAACACCTAAACGCATACTTCCTCCATAATTTTTTTTCTTTAACTTTTCTTTTTGTTCTGGCAAAATATCAATTACTGGATATTTCGTTTGTGGATTAATTTCCGTAGTATGCGCATCTTTGAATCCTAATTGATGCCTAGCATATTCTACTACCATTAATTGCATTCCATAACAAAGTCCTAAAAAAGGAATTTTATTTTTTCTAACATATTCAATTACTTTAATTTTTCCTTCAATTCCTCGTGAACCAAATCCGCCGGGAACAATAATTCCCGCATAGTTTTTTAATTCCTTTAACTTTTTATTATCTTTTTCAAAATCCTCACTATTAATCCATTCAATTTCTGTCTTTATCCCATTTTTATAACCAGCATGTTTAATAGCTTCAATAACACTAATATAAGAATCAGCTAAAATAAAATCTCCTGTTTCAAAATATTTCCCTACAATTCCTATTCTTAAACTATTTTTTAAACGATGAATTTTTTTAACCAATTTTTCCCAATCTGTTAAATTCTGATTTTTAATTGATAAATTTAGTTTTTTTAATATTCTTTTACTTAAATCATCTTTTTCAAAGTTAAGAGGAACTTCATAAATTGATTCTACATCTGGAGCAGAAATAACATCATTTTTGTCCACATTGCAAAATAATGCTAACTTTTCTTTTCTAATTTTATCTAAAGGAATTTCACTACGAGCAATAATAATATTAGGATTGATACCACTAGAATTTAATTGACGAATAGCTTGTTGAGTTGGTTTAGTTTTCATTTCTCCAATTTTATTAGGAAAAGGAACATAACTAATTACTACAAATAAAACATCTTCTGGGTTTTTTAATTTCATTTGCCTAGCGGCTTCCATAAAAAGTAAATTTTCATAATCTCCTATAGTTCCTCCTATTTCTGTTATTACTATCTGAGCACCATTACTTTCTCCTGCCTTACGAATTGTTTTAATTATCTCGTCAGTAACATGAGGAATAACCTGCACACATTTTCCTTTGTATTCTAAATTTCTTTCTCGTTGAATAACTCTTTGATAAACGCTTCCCGTCGTCATATAGTTTCCTTTAGGTAAAGTAATTCCCATAAAACGTTCATAGTTTCCCATATCTTGATCTGTTTCCAATCCGCTTTCTAAAACAAAAACTTCTCCATGTTCAGTGGGATTCATTGTCCCCGCATCAACATTAACATAAGGATCAATTTTAATAGCCGTCACTTCATAACCTCTTGATTTCAAAATAGTTCCAATAGAAGAAGAAGCTATTCCCTTCCCAATTCCACTCATTACTCCCCCTAAAACAAATATATATTTACTCTTTTTTTTCTTCATAATATTTTCACAAAAAAAATCGCACCCCTGACGATTTTATTTTTAAAAAATTGTTAATTATAAAACTAAAGGAATTTAACCATTATCATTAAAATAAAAAAATTATTTTTTAATGGTTAAGTGAATTTTTGCTTTTAAATTCTTACCTAAATCTATCCAGACATCAAACTCCCCTATTTCTTTTATTGGCTTACTAATTTGAATATACTTTTCCTCAATTTCAATTTGTTTTTTTTCTAATAATAATTGTTTGATTTTCTTTTTATCTATGGAACCAAAAAGTTTTTCTTTTTCTGCAGGAACTTTAATTTCCAAATTGACTCCTTTCAATTTGTCTATTAATTTCTTTCTCTTTTCTTCTTCTTGAATTTGCCTAGTTTCTTTTTGCTTTTGCTCCTTTTTTAAATTATCAATTATTTTTAAAGTAGCTACTTGAGCTAATTTTTGAGGCAATAAAAAATTACGTCCATAACCATCGGCCACCTCTTTTATTTCGTTCTTTTTTCCCAATCCTTTTACATCTTTAATCAAAACTACTTTCATAAAAAAATATAAATAAGAAATTTAATAATTATATTTATTTTAGTTTATCTAGCTTCTATCTTTTTGTCAAATTTTATTTTTAAAATAAAATTAAATATTTATTTAAATAATTTAAGAAATAAATTTTTTAAAATTTATTTCTTTATTTAAACATTATTCCACACACCATCCCGTCCCACTCATATCCAATCCTAAACTATATCTTAAAATTAACATCACATCAGATGATTGTCCAATAGTTATTGGATAACCGTTTTCATTGATTTCTCCGTTTTCATTTATAATTTATAATATAGAGATAAGCTTAGTCTCCCGAGTTAAAAGAGCCTTGATTTGCTGTAAATGTTATTGAGTTGTCTGACCAGGATATCGGAACTTGTATTTCATTGTGAGTAAAATTAAGCATGTCAGGATATGTTAAACTAGATTTATTAGAAATGATTATGTGCGCAAGAGTATTATCTATATAAACATTATCTAAATATTCGTGAGAAGGCGAGTCTATTGCTCCTGAAACATGCCCAAAAACAAGCACTCTTATTCCATCTGTCGTTTCTCCAAAATCACTATCGCTAAAATTAGATGCTCTAAACATCTCTTTTCCATTAAACCAATAATATGCCTTTGCATCCAGAGAGTCGCCGCTAGAAGAGAAGATTAAATATAATTCATGATGATCCCATTGTTGCAGATGAGGTATAAAATCATGGTTAGAAGATATGCTTGCATAATAGTAAGAGTCTTTGTATGCATCACCTCCTGCATAATCCAGTGACCATGAATCAGGGTTATAAGAAAGGGCTCTGCAGTTGTCAGAAGCACTAAAATGTACCGAATCAACTATCCCATCTCCTTCACCTTGATCTACTACAGACAAAACAGGCGAACCAACAGGATTTCCTGTTCCCCAGTAATATCTAAAAAACTTATTATTATTTCCAGAACCATCTAAGATATGCCACTCTGTATCATCCCTATAATGCCACCATGAGATATATAATCTTGAAGTATTAGGAGGTGTAAAATAAACTAAACCGTAATATGGTGGATACGAATTTAAGCAATCCACTTTTTTAGAAGTGCTATGGCCATTTCTCCTAAGAGAAGGAGAATCAGAAATTGGAATTGGGCTAGTCCCATCACCAGTGCTTGTCCAGTTTCCACTCGGGTTTTGGCCCACAGGCATATTGGAAAAACTGTTAATCCCGTCGTCATAACTTGAAATAAGAGGTCTCGGGTTTTCTTTCACACCAAAACCACTTCCATAAATAGTTATATTGTTTCCGTCAATAAAAATATTATCAATGTTAGAAATGATTGGTTCTGCTAAAACTGTATCTGAAAAAACTGAAATAATCATTAATGATAAATGATATTAAAATAATAAAATTGTATCTTAATTTATGTATACTGGATATTATTTTTTCTTTTTTCACTAATTTAGTTTTTCTCATTTTATTTTTCAATATATACAATTAAAACTACCAAACTCTAATCACCACATATTTAATAGTTTTGTTACCAGCTTTATCATAAGATTTTATTTTCATTTTATATAATCCTGGATTTATATTTAACGGAATAACAAATTCTTGCCTTCTAACTTCAGCTTTTTTAGGAGATTTAACTTTATATTTATATTTTTTACCATTGAAATATAAATAAGTTTTTTTTAGTTTGTAATTATCTTGAACTGTCCAGTAAACTATATCTCCTCTTCTTTTACTTAAAAATGTGGGAATTCGTATAACAGGATCTTGAGTATCTATTCTGATTTTATATTTCTTTGACTTAATCTCTCTTCCATAGTAATCATAAAATTTCAATTTGTATTTTTTAAATGATCCTTTTTTAGCTTTAAATTTAATTTTCCATTTGCCTTTGTATTTAGATCTAACTTTTACTTCTTTCTTTTTTTTACCATTAACATACAATTCTACCCTGCCTCCAATTAAATTTTTATCTTTTCCTTGAAAAGAAATATTCCTTTTTTTAATATAGTTAGTTTTTTTCCGCTCTAATTTTATCTTTTGTCTTGATTGTTTGAAAACAATTTTTCCTACATTTTTAAAAATTTTACTAAAAATACTAATATGTGAATTATCATTAGCAGTTATTATTATATTTGCTCCACTAGTTGATCCTAATGATAAAGCATTACCTAATTCATCTGAAAGCTCGTTTATTCTTAAAGAAACTGACGTAGATCCTGAACTAGCATTATCTTTTACTTTAAGATGTAAAGTAACTAAATGTTTATCACCACCATGAAGATAATTGCTCGCTGCCATTCCAGCAAATCTAAAATGTCCATTACTAACATCTCCGGCGTTTAACATCATTGTATAATTTTGAGCATCTAATCCTTTACTTAATCCTTTTTTATTATCAGTTTCTACATTTCCTTGCGTTAAATTAACCTCAATTTTATTAGGATCAAAATCAAAAAACATATTAAAAGCACCCAAATTTTTAGAACCAGTATCAATATGCACTTCTAGATTAAAGTCATCTCCTCCATCTAAGCTAATCTCGTTTGGAGATAACCAAACATCTCCTTCTGCTGATAATACTTCATTATTTTTCCAAAAAGAAAAACCTAAAAGCAAAATCAACAATACAATAACTAATTTTAATATTTTTCCTTTCATATTTTTTGTTTTTAAAAAATACCAATTACTAATATTTATTATACAATAATAATAATAATATAACAGATCAAACTATTTAAAAAATTTATTTTTTTAAATAGTTTTTTTAAAAAGCCCTTTGATATTATCTCTGGGCTTTAAAACGTGGAAAATTGTGAATTTTAAATATTAAACACTGCAACAAAAATAAAAATGAGCAATTATTTTTTCTACTAATTCCATAGATTGTGGTCCTACCATTTTCACGCTAGCTGAATTAAAAAAAATTTCCTCATATTCTTCTAAAAGTTTTTTTTGTTCTACTTGGGTATCGGTAAAAAAAATATTTCTTTTAATCTTTTTTCCATCAAAATCAATCCGACACCATTTCTTTCTCCTAGACACCATTCTTCCCAAAATCTTTATTTTTATTTTTAATCTTAAACTTTCTTCCAAACAAACAGAAATATAAATTTTTTTAAACGAAGGCATTCTTCCTTGCCGATAATCTAACATTAAAATATAAGCCAAATTGTGAATAGAAATGGGCAATTTAGCATCTAGAAATTCTATTTTCAAGGCATCTAAAATATTTACCATTTTTCCACAACTATTGGAAAAAACTTGATTATTTGCAATATCATAGTTAGGTTTAGATAAAGAAAAATTACTTAAACCTAAGTATTTCACCTGTACCCATTCTTTGTCCAAACGCCTTCTTCCTAAAAAAACTGCCTTGGATGGAATAAAAAAAACTTGACTAAATTCATTCATGTTATTTCCTCCTTTTTATTTTTTGAATAAATTATTTAAATTTAAAAAGAACAATAATTTTATTCTAACTGTTCAATATTTATTTTGTTAAAATTTCCAAAAAAGCTTTAGATGGAATGGATACTTTACCTATATTTTTCATTTTCTTCTTTCCTTTTTTCTGTTTTTCTAATAATTTTCTTTTTCTAGTAACATCTCCTCCATATAATTTAGCAGTAACATCTTTACGAAAAGCACTTAAAGTTGATCGCGCTATTATTTTTCCACCAATAGCCGCTTGAATAGCCACAGCAAAGTTTTGGCGTGGTAAAATTTTTTTTAGTTTTTCTACAATAAATTTACCCTCTTTTTGTGCTTTATCTCTAGGAACCACTCTGGAAAAAGCCTCCACTCTTTCACCTGCTACTAAAATATCCAATTTTACCAAATCACTAACCCTATAATTTGCTAATTCATAATTCATAGAAGCATATCCTGAAGAAACACTTTTAAGCTGATCATAAAAATCAACAATTATATCCATTAAAGGAGCTTCAAAAGTTAACTGCACTCTTTCCGCATCAATATATTCTGTGGTTTTATACTCTGCCCTAGTATTACCCATCAATTCCATTACACTTCCCAAATAATTGGAAGGTGTAATGATCTCTAATTTTACATAAGGTTCTTCAATGCTTTCAATTTGAGATGGATCAGGTAGTTCTGTTGGAGAATAAATATTTATAATTTTGTCAGAATTTTTTTTGTGAAGCTTATAAACAACACTTGGTGTAGTGATGATTGGCATAATATTAAATTCTCTGTCTAAACGAGCCTGAATAATTTCTAAATGTAATAATCCTAAAAAACCACAACGAAAACCTCTTCCTAACGCTTGATTACTTTCTGGTTCAAAAGTAAAGGCTCCGTCATTTAAAGTCAATTTATCTAAGGCATCTCGCATTAAATTATAGTCCCCTCCATCTGCCGGATAAAAACTAGCATAAACCATTGGTTGAACTTCTGTATATCCTGGCAATGGCTTAACTAAATCAATATTTTGTTGATTGGCAATGGTAACTGTATCACCTACTTTACAATCCTTAACACTTTTAAAACCAGTGGCAATATAACCAATATCTCCCGCTGATAATTTATCACAAGAAACATATTGAGGCGCAAAATAACCTAATTCTACCACATTACTTTCTCCTTTTGTCATTAACATATATAAATCATCTGTTTTACTAATCTCACCATCAACAATTCTCACATAAGCTAATACTCCTTTATAAGAATCATAGACACTGTCAAAAATTAAAGCCCGTAACTGCTTATTTATATCGCCTTGAGGCATTGGAACTTTTTTTACAATTTCTTTTAAAAGACTGTGTACACCTTCTCCAGTTTTACCACTCACTTCTAAAATATCATTTTTATCACAACCTAAAATATGCACAATTTCTTTCTTCACTTTTTCTACATTAGCATTAGGTAAATCAATTTTATTTACTACAGGAATAATTTCTAATCCTTGTTCAATAGCTAAGTATAAATTAGAAATAGTTTGCGCTTGCACTCCTTGGGTAGCATCCACTAATAAAATTGCTCCTTCCACTGCTGCTAAAGAACGCGAGACTTCGTAAGCAAAATCAACGTGTCCAGGAGTATCAATTAAATTTAGAATGTATTCTTGATTATTCAAAGAATATTTCATTTGTACTGGCTGTAATTTGATAGTAATTCCCCTTTCCCTTTCTAAATCCATAGTATCTAACAGTTGCTCTTTCATTTCTCGTTTAGTTACCGTCCCTGTCAATTCTAAAAGACGATCCGATAAAGTGGATTTCCCGTGATCAATATGGGCAATAATACAAAAGTTTCTGATATTTTTCATAAATATTTACTATATCATTAATCAAGTTTATTTCCTTATCTCTTTTTTATTTTTTACTTAAACTACTTAAATTATCTAATTAAAATATTCTAAAATATTACAAAAATTATAATGGACTCTTAATATTCTTTAACTTTGGATTGGTTATTTGTGTATAAACTTGAGTAGTTCTTATGTTAGCATGACCAAGTAATTTTTGCACATACCTTACATCTGTTCCGTTTTCTAATAAATGAGTAGCAAATGAATGTCTGAGAGAATGAAAAGTAGCCGGTTTTTTTATTTTAGCTTTCTGTAATGCTTTTTTAAAAACTACCTGAAAAGAACGAGTTGTTAATTTTCCACCGCGACCAGAGCTAAAGATAAAGTCATCGTTTTTCCTTCCGGCTAATAAATTCTGAAAATTTGTTTTTAATTTTTCTGGAAAAACTGTAATCCTATCTTTTTTACCTTTAGCATTTTTAATATGAATAGTCAATTCCTCTAAATCAATGTCTTTGATTTTTAAATTCTGAATTTCACTAATTCTTAATCCTCCTGCGTAGGCCAAAGCTATTGCTAACTTATATTTTTGATTGGTAATGTTTTCTAAAATATGGTTGATTTCTTTTCTACTTAAAACCACCGGCAATTTTTTACTTCTTTTGGCGAATTTTAGGTTAACCCCAGTATTGTCTTTTAAAACTTTTTCATATAAAAATTTTACGGCATTAAGAGCTAAATTAGTAGTTTGTGGTGATTTTTTATTAGGGAATTTTTCTAATAAAAATTTTTCCACCGCTTCTTGCTTATTTTTAAAGTTTTTATTTTTTATAAAATTTAAATATTGTCTAATATAAAATAAGTAAGATTTTCTTGTTTTTGGAGAATAATTTCGTAATTTTAATAAATTTTCTGCTTGTAAAATAATATTTTTCATATACAATAAAATTAGACAAAAAAAGAATAATTTTAAACTTAAATTTGTTTGTTTTTATCTTATCAATTATTCGCATTTTGTCAAATTTCCGTATTTATCACGAAATTTACTTCGCATAATAACCAGTTAGGCTACATTTTCTTTCAAATTATTTTTTGCTCATAAGAAAAAAGGCGTCAGCTGTAAAGCCAACGCTCTGCTTTTGAATTTGAACCGGACCTCTTCTACTGTATAGTGTGTACCACCATCTGTATTACCTGTTTTACTCCAATATAAGCAAAGAGAAGCTCAACAATCCACATTAACGTGATTATTATAGCTATCAGGCCAACTATCACCCCATCTTTACTTGCCATAATCCTTTTAACGAAAAAAACTGTTATCCCTTTCATAAGACCTCCTTCAAAGTTTTGTAAAAGATCAGCTCCTCACAATAGCGAGAAACTAATCTTTTAGTTAAAAGACAATTTCTCAACTATTGATACCATAATATAGCATTTAACGGCATTTATATCAAGCCCACGACCGCGAAAAATAATTTAAAAGAAAACGTTGCGGGAACGCTGCACTTTCGCTCCGCTGCATTACACTCACCCTCGCCTAATACCAAGTATGCGGAAAAGACTCGGATCGCCTTTTTCCAAATTCGCTTTTTTTCGTTAATTGGCAAATAAAATAAAAGTAAGTTAAAATATAATTAGTTAATTGAATACATTATTATAATTATAATTAATTTAATAACAAAATTATGAACATTGAAGAAAAAATAAATAGTGTTTCAGAATTAGAAAAAAGGATGATATTATGTTAATTTATAAAAAACTTGATTATGATCCAGAAATTAATCAGTTACTAGGTAAAAACATTGATGAAGAAAAAGGACCTCAGGGTGAACCTATTTGGCCTAGTAATATGGTTATTGAAGAAAATGGTATTCTTAAAATTAATGGCAATAAATTTGATATAGCCTTAAAAGAAGCTAAAAATATTGCGCAAGAAGATAATGATCAAGAGTGAGTTTTAAAAATTGAAAAAATAGCAATCAAAAAACAAGAATTAATATCATTGATAGAAAAAAAGCTTAAGCAATTAGGATATAATACTGAAATAATTTAATAAATTACCAAAATATTTACTATAAAAACTATAAGAATTTTAATTTATAAAAAAGTTTTATTTTATATATTATATAATTTTAAAAACTTAATGTTTGTGATAAATTTTGAAAAGTTTGCAGAACTATTATTCAGAGAAATTAAACTAAAATTAGAGAATAATCAAGGTTTGTCTATTTTCGCAAAAGAAAGAGCCAAATTTGAAGGTTGGTTAAAAGTAGAATTATGCAATATTTTATCCTCACCCAAATATTTTAATTATTTTAATGATATAATTCCTGAAAAAGATAGAATTGATATTACTTTTAAAAATTGGGCCATTGAACTCAAAACAATTAATACAAATATTCGTTATGAAAATGTAAAAAATAAAACCCGACCCACAACAAAAAATGTGCAAGGAGTTATAAAGGATATTAAAAAATTGAAGTCAAGAAATTATAAAAACAAAGCCGTTTTATTTATTGCTTTTCCAATAAACCACGACAATAAACATTGGCAAATTCAGTTTAAAAAAATCGCTGAAGAATTGAATAAAATTAAACATTCTGAATTTTATTTTAAAAAGAAAATCCCAGGAGTTATTTATTGTGGATTAATCTAGTTGTATGTTTTTAACTTATTGCTAGTAAAACTAGCAATAAAGGAAAAATGTGAACAGAGTATAAAGCAGTTTCAAAAAAAGAGTGAAAACTAAAAGCTACTAAAGACAATAAAACACCTAATGCTATTAAGTTATTATTTTTAAAAAATTTATTATAATTGATTAAAAAAGAACTTATTATAATACCTGTCCAAGAGATAATACCAATTATTCCCAACTCTGACCAAATATCAAAGTAAAGATTATGCGCATAAATAGGTTCTCTATAACTAGCTGAGGGTTTTACGCTTAAAGAATAATTTCCTATTCCTACTCCCCATCCACCATAATTTTTAATAATTTTTATGGCTTGTTGCCAATTATAAAGACGTTCTGCATTAGATCCTTCACTAAGATTAAAGGAGCTAATCAATCTATGATTTAAAGGAGATATTAACAACAAAATCAAAACAATAGCCAAAAAAGAAAGCCAGGGTTTCTTTTTTTGGAAAAATAAGTTTTTATAATAATCTTTTTTTATTTTTAAAACATTAATTAAAAAAAATAAAAATAAACTACCTAAAAAACCAAAATAAGCTCCGCGAGAAAAAGTTAAGATTAAAGCTAAAAAAATCATTAAAGTTATTCCTCCATAAATTTTTTTATGAGTTGTTAGAAAAAGAACACCAGCTAAAAAAAATGTCATCTCCCAATAAAAACCAGCAATATGTGGATCAGGAAAAAAAGCAATAGCGCGAAAAATAGTTTCTCCTTTTATATTAACTAACCAGCTAGAATACTCTAAAACACTTTCACCAAAATTTTTTCCTAGAAAAAAAACGCTTATTTTTCTCCAAAAAATTAGCCATTTATCTAAACCTAACAAAAACTGCATAAAAAACTGACCTATTCCAATCATTGCGCTTAATCCACTTCCTAAAACAATAGCTTTTAAAATTTTTTCATTATTTTTTTTATCAAAAATAACCAAATGATTTATAATAAAATAAAGAGGTATCCAAGAAAAAAGAAAAAAAATTTTTCTCCAGCTCCAACTCAAATTACTAGTAAAAAATAAAGAAAGAAAAATACTTATAATAAAAGAAAAAAAGAAAAAAAATTGTTTATCCCAACGTAAAAAAATTTTCTTTTTGAGTAAAGATTGAATTAACCAAAAAAGAAGCAAAAACAAAACCAACAATCTTCCCCAAATTAAATCAACTCCTTCCAATGGATTAAGCGCCCACTGAAAAGGTAAGAAGAAAAGAAAAAACAAAAGAATTTTTAATAACATATTTTTTCATTAACTAATTTTCTTCCCATAAACAACTAATAAAATTATCTTGATTTAAAACAGTCCGCCAGTCAAGTTTATTTTGACTAGATTTAAGCTGCATTGATTTCCATTTTAATTTCCATTCTAAAGGATATTTAAGTTGAAAGCTAAAATCACTTTGAATTCCAGCTTGTTTTTGAACTAAAAGAGAATAATAATTATTTTTATCGGTTAAGTTTACATAAAAAGGTAACTGATATTTATAATGCACAGTCACTTTTTCCCCTGGACTAACATAAACCCAGTTAGCCAAAACAGTTTTCCCGCTATCTTCATAAACATAAGTACCACTTTTTTTATCCCTTTTTATGTTTTTTTCTTCATTCAAAACATCTTTATCAATTTTAAATTTTCTAGAATCATATTTTAAAGAAGGTAATTTTTCTTTAGTTTGTCCTTCTGCTAAAATTAATTTTGACCCTAAAGGAATATATACTCTCAAATAATCAGCATTCACCTTATTCCACCATTCATAAAAACTGTTTTTACCCTGATGTTCCCTAATAATAAATAAATCATTTATTATTGATCCATCTGATCGGACAGAAACCATCTGTTTTATTTTTTGTTTTATAACGCCATCTGTTTTGTAACCATTAATATTACTATTTATTACATTTAAATAATCTTTCTGAGTTTCTTTAATTTTTCCTCCCCATCCTTGAGAAATAATTATTTTTTCTAAATCATTATTTTTAGAATAAATTAAAATATCTTTTTCTTTTAGAGATTCTAATAAAACCGGAATAATCTTTATCGTCTCTTTCATATTCTCTGCTTGAAATATCTTTTTTAAAATAATTTGAGATAAGGTTCCTAAAATTTTTTTAGGACGATTTTCATTTTTATCATATCCAATTTCAACTTCAGTTTGAAGCATTTTTAAAAAATTATCATTGCTAATATAAATATCATATTGAGATAAATAAATTGGACCAGTTATTTTTAAAAGTTTTTTTAAAACATCAGGCGTAATAGCAATTACTCCATCTACAGTTGGCCCTCCAGTTTTTTCATAAAATACCATCGCTTTTTCTGCTGACTTAGGAAAATCTGGCCACCAATTACTATCATGTAAACTCCAAGCTTTACTGATTTTTTGAATAGGACGAGGAGGAATTATATTATCTTTAAGTTGACCATCTGGATTAAAAATTCCTTCAATAAAAAATTTTTCTATCTTTCCATTTTTTACATTTAATAAACCATAACTGCCAATAAAACCTCCTGTGGCTCTAATTTCTTGATTGTTTTGAAAAAGAAATAAATATTTACGTGGCCCATTTTTTCCTAATAGATCTTCTAATATATAACTATTATTCACAAAGAAATCAGTTGTTTTCTGAGCTATTTTTATTTGTCTTTTTATTTTAATTAAAGTTACTTGTTTTTCATTAGGCAAATCACTAATTTCTACTTTCTTTAAGCGTTGATTAGCTTTCTCCAAGTGTTGATTAGCATTTTTTATTTGTTTTTCTGTCTTTTGAAAAAAACTTAACCAAGAAAAATTTTTAAAATCATTATTTTCATTTAATTGATTAAGTTCTTGTAAATAACTAGATATTTCTTTTCCTGCTGTAGCTAATTCTTTGCCTGCTTGTAACAAATTATAACCAGAAGAAAGACGAGAAAAATAAGGAAGATAAGCAGAAATAGCCAAAATTGGCTTTCCTAATTTTTCTAACTCCTGACTAGCTAATTCAAATTCTTTTGCAGATTCCTCTAATTTTTCACTAGAAGAAATAAAGTTTTTTCTTTTTATATCTTCTAAAGCTATTTTTGTTTCCTGATAAGCATGATCACTTATGCCTAAAACCCTTCCTTGAATTTTCTTCATTTTTTTATAATAAAAAAAACTTCCTGATAATATAACTAAAAAGATTAAGAAAAATACCATTTTTTTTCTTAGTTTCATAAAGATCTTCAATCTGTTTACTAGTTGTTTTAAAAATTTTAATGCCAAAATATTTTTTTGATAAGAATGCGTTTGCTTTAATTTTTCTGAATTTAAGAATTTTTTTTGAAAATTTTTCTTTGTTTTATGACTAATAATTTTTTTTTGTTTTTCTTTTGAATATTTTTCTAAAGTTTTTTTGGAATTATTTTTTTTAGAAGAAGTTTTAACAATATCCATCTTTTTACTTGAAGACAATTTTAGTTTTAAAAAAAACTTTTCCCTTGAAGTTTCTTTCTTAATAACTTTTTCCTTCCTTTCTTTTGCTTTAATTCTATCAGAATAATGTCGGGAAGAAGATTGAATATCTAATATTTTATATTTTTTTCTTTTCATTATTCTTAAATAAGAAAATTATTTTTCATTTTTTTTAAAACCGGAATAAACCTTAAAAGTATCTAACGCTGTTTTTTTCCAGTTGTATTTTTTAATTTGTTCTTTGCCTTTTTCTTTTAGCTTATTCCTTAATTTAACATTTTTTATTACATTAATCATTACTTCAACCATATTGTCAACATCCTTTCCATTAAAATATACAACACTTTCCCCTAATATTTCTTGCATACAACCATGCTGAGAAGAAATTACGGGTAAATTTTCGGCCATAGCTTCTAGGGGTGGCAATCCGAAACCTTCATATAAAGACGGGAAAATAAACAAGTCTGCTTTTTGATAAATCGTCTTTAGTTCCTTATCCGTAAGTGTATCAACTATTATAATTGAATCTATTTTTTTTAACTTAATATACTTTTTTAACCGCTGATAAAAAAAATCATTTTTTCCAACTAATACTAGCGAATATTGAGGAAATTGTTTTTTAAAAATTTGAAAAGCATCTACTAATCTTTCTAAGTTCTTATGCGGATAAGCATTACCCACATAAAGCAAATAAGGTATTTTTATTGCATATTTTTTTTTAAGATAACTAAATTTTTCCTTTTTTATAAAAATAGAAGGAGCTTCATAAATAACTTTTATTTTACCAGCTATTTTATTACCAAAATATTTTTTAATATCATTAGCAGTAAAATTAGAAATAGTTATAATTTTTTGCGCTTTCTGAATAATTTTCTTCATCATCCAATGATAAGTTTTGTATTTTATCTTATACCAAAGCCAATTGTGAGTAGAATTTTTATGAGTAGGAAAATGAAACAAAGTTAAATCATGAATAGTGACTATAAATGATCTTTTATACATTAATGGCACATTAAAATGAAGAAAATGAACTAGATCACATTGTAATTTATAGAGCAATCTAGGAAAAAAAATTTGTTCTTTTAAAGAATACCAAGGAAAATCAGCTAATACTTTTTGAAAATTTTTATTACTTGGATGATAATCTGAATAATTATCTTTTCTTAAAAAAATAAAATAGTGATTTTTTTTATCTATTTTCTCTAATTCCTGTATCAATTTTTCTGTATAACGTCCTAACCCTTTGTTTTTTGCGCCATAAAAACGTGCGTCAATTCCAATTTTCATTTTCATAATTTTGGAATTTTTGATGAGGTAAATATTTTTTAGTAAAATTTAATGAATCATATACATTGGCTTCTGGTTCTACTTCAATCTTAAAAACATTACCAGGAAAACTTCTGGGCCAAATTAAACGAAAATCACGTTCTTCTCCAGCAGTCAACGTATTCATTTGAGTACTATTAACTGCTAATATATCTCCTGCTTTATTTTTTAAAACCACTTTAACTATCACAGAATTAAAATCAAAAGGACTATCGTTTTTTACTAGACCATACACTGCTCCAAAAACTTCTGGAGAATTTACTTTTTCATAACGTTTTTGATAAACATTTAATTGTGGTTTTTCATTATATTGAGTAAATTCTTTCCAATCATAGTTTTCAAAAGTTACTTTCATTTTATGAGGTAAATAATCGTTTTTTATCTTTAAATTAGTTTCTATTAAATATTTTTCCTCTCTAGGTAAAATAAAACTATAACCTGAACGAGAGACTAACACTTTATTATTTGCATCTAAAAGTTTTACATTATAACGAAAACTTTTTGCTCCGTATTGTTCATTAGGATTTTTTATTTTAATAGCTACATCATACATTTTTGGACTACTATTAATAAATCTCTGCTTTTCAATCTCTAAATCCTTTGCTTTAATAACAACTGGACAAGCTTTGCATGGTCCTCCACAGTCAATTTCCTCTTCTCCTTGATTCTTTTTTCCATCATGACAAGTTGGGCTAGGACGAAAAATCCAATAAAACAAAGAAGCTATTAAAGAAAAGATAAAAATATAAATTATAATTATAGCTAATCTCTTAGTTTGTCTTTTTTCTAGCATATTTTTTAATTTTGATATATAATTTTAATAATTACTATTGAATTATACACTATTTAATAAAAATAATAAAATAAAAATATGACATTACATTTATTCAACAATCTTAAAGAACGTGACAAAAGCGAATCCATTAAAGATCTTATTGCTGATAGTTCTCCTCGGCAAGATTTTTTCTTAATGGTTATTCTTTCTGTGTTGATGGCTAGTTTTGGTCTATTAATTGACGATACGGCCGTCATTATTGGCAGTATGCTAGTTGCTCCCATTCTTTCCCCTGTCTTAAGTTTATCTCTCGGTATTGTTATTGCTGATTATCGCTTAATTTCTAGATCTTTCTATACAATTTTAAAATCTGTCATTTTTGGAATTATTTCTGCTACATTAGTTACTTGGCTTTTTAACTTTAACTCTAACTATCACGAAACTGCTTCTATAATTGCTCGTACAAAACCAAGTTTAATTTATGCAAGTATTGCTTTTGTAGCAGGATTAGCTGCTTCTTTTGCTAGAATTAAACCACAATTAAGTGAAACTCTTCCAGGCGTAGCTATTTCTGTAGCTCTTATTCCGCCTATTGCTGTTACTGGCATAGGCATGGCTCATTTAGATTGGAATGTTATTTCTGGATCATTTCTTTTATTTTTTTTAAATACAATGGGAATAGTTTTTGCTAGTATGATAGTATTTTCTTTGATGAATTTATACGTAAAAAAGAAAATAATAGATCGCGCTATAAAAAAAGAAGAAGCCGCTTTAGAAGCAGAAAAAAATAAATAAGAATTAAAAAATATGTTATGGCTTTTTCTCTAATATAAATATAATGTTTTATAAAAAATCAGAAATAACTAATTTTAATTATTTTCCTTTACTTGTTTAATAAGATTTCTAATTTTATTTGTATCTAAAGATAATTTTTTCTTTTTTTTAATACTTTTGGGGGCAATATGTTGAATTTGATTAAGCGAAATCGGTTTATCTTTTGAAGTATATACTTGCATTTCTACTTCCTTTTTCTTTTTTAAATCAGATGGCTGG
Organism: Candidatus Moraniibacteriota bacterium; assembly: GCA_026985555.1. Lineage (GTDB taxonomy): Bacteria > Patescibacteriota > Minisyncoccia > Moranbacterales > UBA9337 > JALSQF01. The sequence continues at coordinate 206,342 of JALSQF010000010.1, forward strand.
CTATTAAATTTCTTTTCAGATTCCTGTTGTTCCCGTTTCTTTTTTTGAATATTTTTTTTATAAGTTAGCTCTCTTTGATATTCTTTTAAACAATCTTTACAAAAAGTAGGCCGTTTTCCATCAGGCTTAAAAGGAACTTCAATTTTAATACCACAAGAATCACATACTGCGGGATATTTTTCTTTCTTATCATTGTCTTGTTGTAAATTATCTTTTTGAGAAGTATTTTTTGCTACTTTTTGTTGTTTATTCTTTAAATTTTCTTTTGACTTTATATTTTTTTTATTCTGAGTAGTATTGTCTTCGTCATTCTTATCCTTTTTTTCTTTCTGTGAAACTACGTTTTGTTCTTGTGCTTTTTGATGATTTTTATTAGATAATTGCTTATCTTTTTTTTGCTTATTTAAAACTCCACTCCAACGAGCAATTTTATCTTCCACTTCATCTTTACTACTGGCATAACGTTCACGTGAAATTCTAATAATTTTTTCTTCATTTCCTTCTGTTTTGGTTAAATCTACCGGTGGCAAGGTTACAGCAGAAAAGGCATCTCCTGCTATTCCATCTATCATTAACTTTAAATAAATATGATATTTAGGCAAATTAACTAGATCGTTTTCAGTAAAAACTGGAGCAAATTCTTTTTCAAGAAATTCAGCATCGCTAGCACCCACACGAAAAGAAATAATTGTTCCAGCATTTCCAAAAATAGAATCCCTCACGGTCTCATCTAATTGAGAAATGTATTGATTAGCTAAAATCAAATTCAATCTATATTTGCGTGCCTCTGATAAAATTCCTGCAAATGATTCAGTAGCGAAATTTTGAAATTCATCTACATAAAGATAAAAATCTTTTCGCTCATCTTCTTCAATATCAACTCGTCCCATCGCTGCTAATTGAATTTTAGTAATCATCATTGCTCCTAATAAAGCACTCGCGTCTTCCCCTATTCTGCCTTTAGATAAATTCATAATTAATATTTTTTCACTATCCATAGCTTTTCTTACATCAAAAGAAGACTTTGTTTGACCAACTATATTTCTAATTAAAGAACTAGAAATAAATTGTCCTACTTTGTTTTGAATAGGTGAAATCACTTCTTGCAATACTCGTTCATTCCATTTACTAAATTCATCCACCCAAAAAGCTTTCACCACCGGATCTTTCACTTTTTCAATTACTCTTTGACGATATTTTTTATCTGTTAAAATACGCGTTACACCTAATAATGTAGAACCAGGATATTCCAACAGAGCTAAAATAGCATTACGTAATATATATTCCAAACGTGGTCCCCATGAATCAGCCCAAATTTTTTTAAAAACACCTACTAATCCTGAAGCTACTAGATGCCTATATTTAGGATCAACTTTTTCCATCACGTTAAAAGCAATAGGATAATCCTGATCAGCAGGATTAAAATAAATAACATCATTAATTCTATGTGACGGAATAGCTTTAATTAATTTTTCTGCCGTATCACCATGAGGATCAATGTAACAAGCCCCTTTTCCATTATGAATATCTTGAATTATCATATTTTCTAAAAGATTAGTTTTTCCCATTCCCGTTTTCCCAATCGCATAAATATGCCTTCTTCTATCATCGGTTTTAATTCCAAAGGTTACTTCTTGATTGCGAAAATTAGTTTTAGCAAAAAAATTAATTTCACTCATAAATTTAAAATTTGAAAAGTTAAAAAATAGTGATTAAAACTTTCATTATAAATTAAGTTACGAAACGGGAAGATTAACTGGAGCGCCTCCTTTTTTACTCTCCACCTTACGCAAAGAAGGTGCCACCACTGACATATCTGGAAAATGAAAAAGCGTGGCTAATTCTTCAGTGTTTAATATAAATCTAACACTATAACGTTGATTGCTCCTACTACGATAACGATTAAAAATTCTTCTTTGACGATATAACATTCTTTGTTCCTTCATTAAATAATTAGCATAAGTTTTTGATTCATCGTTGGGCTTAAAGCCATTTAAATTTTGATCCTGAAATTGCTTTAACGCTCCCATAAAATTAGTTACATTACTTTTGTCAAAATTTTCTTTTTTTCCTACATAAACAAATCTCATTTTAGTCTTAAAAACATTTTTTCCTATCATACTTTCTACTGCTTTAACAACTTCTTTTTCTCCCGGTGTCATTTTAAATTCTAAAGGAACATCATCTTTTGCTTCTTTTTTGCTAGACATTTCTTCTATTTTTTCCGGAGACAATATACCTGTAAAAATTCCTTTTACAATATCAGATAAATCTTCTTTTAGCTGAGTTAAAGTATTTTTAGGTTTAGTTTTTCTTCCTGTAATTTCCTCTACCAATTCACGTCCTGTATTACTCCAAGTTTCTTTTTCTGGAGCAATAATAATTTGAAACCAAATTTTTTGTCCATATTCTAATTTACTAATACCCTCAATTATAGAAGCTAAAGGATCAATCATTGTTCCGGTTATATCTTCTTCAAAATAACGATAAGTAACTATAGGATAAGGATCTGGCTTAACTAATTCCATTTCTGTTCCCCAAATGTCCCACTCTTTATCTGGAATAGTTTTAGGAACATCTTTTACATAATCATTTACTTCTCTAATTTCTGCGCTTGGATAATGAGCATAAATATTAGATTCTATTAAATTACGAAAATTTTTAGGAGTACGAATATAAAAATGTGCTATTCCACTGTCTCCCACGATTTCCAAACTAAAACTAGGATTAAATTTCCCCAAAGCTAATTCATCAAAAGCATTGTGTGTTATAGCTGTAGCATGAATTCCATTGTATAATGCTTCCATTGGGCGAGGGCTTTTTTCTATATCAGCAGGAGGGATTATTTCTAACAAAATATATTCCAATGTTCCATAAAATTCATCTTGAGCAAAGTTCATCCACATTGGTTTAAAAGCAGAATAAAGACCCACTGGTAAAACAACAAACCAAATTTTTTCAAAAATTTGAAGTATTATTGATAATGATCCAACAATATCTCCCCAAAAATTCATTTATTTTATTTTTATTCTTTAAACTTTAAATTAATTTCACTTAATTTCTTCTTATATTCTTATTGTTTTATTGCTTTTCTTCTTAATAGATAATAACCTTGTTTATTTTTTGTATTAAAATAATTGCTTAAATTAATATTAATGGTACTAACTTTAACTTGCTTTTGGCTTAAAACTTTTTTTATAATTTCTTCACGAGAAAGAGGTTGATTAGTTTTTTTTAACACATCTTCTATAATATCTTTTACTGTTCCTTCTTTATATCCCCATTCCGTTAATGCATAAATTCCCCTTCCTATTAAAACAAACCTTTTATCTTTAATTAATTCATTATGTACTGTTTGAGGATGACTTTTTCCTTTATTTTTATTTAAACCACTTTTATCAATTAAATTAGCTATTTCTTTAAAATGGCTAGGGTTATTGTTCTTTTTTAAAACTAGATAAGCCTTTTGTCTTATATTTTTAGGATTAACTTCTTCCCAATTATACAAACCCCAGTCACCAAAAACATTTTGCTTTATTCTACGAGAAACTTTTAAAAAATTAAATATTTTTTGATTATTTAAATTATTTTTTTCTAATAATCTTTTATTGTTTAATAATATTTTCTCATAAGATACTACGGTTCTTTCAGCTTTAAAAAACTTTACTAAAGAATTTTCTACATATTCCCAAAGAGAAAAATCAAAACTAGATTCAATTAAAGTATCTTTTTCTACCTTATGATTTTTCAATGGAATAATGTCCGTAGAACAACTTAAAAGCAAATCAAAAACATTTTTCCCTCTTTCTCTTTCATTTTCAGTAAATATTTCTTTCAGTAAATCTTTTTGTCTTATTATACCACTATTTTGAGAAAGTGTAAATCTTAATATTTGATAAACCTTCTTTACTCTAGCTATTTTTTCTCCTCTATTTTTCTCAATAATTTGTCGTAAAATATTTTGAATAATTTGTCTTACTCGTTCTCTAGTTATATTATTTTTTTTTCCTATTTCAGCTAATGTCTGAGGATATTTCGCGTTTATTCCAAAACGTTCTCTAATAATATCTTGTGAACGTTTAGGAAAAACTTCTAACAAATCATCTACTGCTTGAGAAAAAAAAGACAAAGGAATGGTTTGCTTTCCTTTCTTATTTTTCTTAATATCAATTACTTTTTTATTATACTTATCTTTATTACTCATATTTATTAAATAATATCTTTTTTAATTTTTAAATTTAAAATACTTTTAAAATAAGTTAATTTAAAAACCATAACATTAAATAGTAACAAGTTATTATATTTTTGTCAAGTTTTACACGATGACCACTGTATAAATAGTTGTGCTAAGTTTTTAAATTAGTTTCTTAAAACTCAACTGTAGCACCAGATAATACTAAATATATTTAATTAATTGGAGAAAAATTTAGATTTTAAAAAATAACTAATAAAGTGCTACAATAGTTATAATTAAAACTATAATTAATAAAGTATCAAGTTATGATTATTTTAATCCCTTTTCTTCTTTTTTTGTTTTTTATATTTCTTTGGTTGTTTTTCAAAAAAACACCAACTAATGCTAATAGAAAATATCTATTGATTTATAATATTGGCAGTATTTTTCTGGCTATATTGCTTTCTATTCTTTTTGCCTTTATTCAATACAAAGCAACTTTAAATACTAGGGATTTTGGCTGGGCGCCTTTTATTGCCATAATAAGTTTAGCTTCTGCGTTTGCATTGGGCCTTTTTATCGCTTTTCTAATCCGCAATTTATTATTTAGCCAGAAAAAGTTAATTAGATATTGTACAATAATATGTATCAGTCTTTTCATTGTAATAACCTCTTCTATTTTTAGAGTAGATTTATTTAATCATAAAAACAATTACGGTTTAAAGAAAGAAATAATAAGGTTAGAAAAAGCGGAAGGGTGGAAACTAGTTTATAGTAATGGAACTAACTTATACAACCTTTCAATAAACGGAAAATCAAGATCTATATTAAATCAAAAATCTAATAAATATTCTTCTGAAACACATCCCTCTTTATCACCCGATGGAACCAAAATAGCATTTGTTGCTGATTGTGAAGAAAAAGGGACAATACGAATACAAAGTTGTGTGATTCTAAGTTCGTTGGACGGTAATTATCAAAAGGAAATTGCAAAAAGCAGTGGCATAAAAAATATTCTTTGGTCTCCTGATGGCAATAAAATAGCTTTTCTAAATAGCCTATCAGATAAAAAGTGGAGATTCATATTATAAATTTGAAGAATAGTAACATCACAACAGTCACGGAAAAAACAGCCGAATATACAACTTTTTCTTGGTCTCCCGATAGCAATAAAATCGTTTTTACTTCAAAGGACGAATTTATTTGCACAATAAATATAAAAGAGAATAAGTTTCAAAAAATAACTAAAGGTGATTATCCTTCCTGGTCTCCTGATAGTCTAATTCTATATAGAAAATATGAAGGCAATAAAGTATCTTGGCCAAAACAACTCAATGGTGGTGAATATGAAACTTATTATGCAAAAGGAGGAAAATATTATACTATTAAAACAGACGGAACTAATAAAGAACTTTTTTTGATATTAAAAAAGAATTAAAAAGTATTTCTGATTTTTTAACCAATCCCACGCAAGCCGATCTAATGATATAGTCACCTGATGGCAAATTTGTCATTTTTACACGCAGTTATGTTAATTTTCCTTCCTATGAAGACAGGGTTTATGTCATAGAAGTTAAAATCAAACACATAATTAAAATTGCCACCACGCCTTCAATGATAAAATCTATATCTTGGATAGCAACAAAATTATAAATTTTAGAGTATTTGCGAAATAAATATTATAATAATTTAATTACTAATAATAAAAAGTAATGGATAATATAATTATTCCTACATTAATCCTGTTGATAGCAGTTGTTCTGTATGAAAAAATTTTTCAGCTCTTTTGTCAAAAAAAACAAATAAGCGCTTTCCTAACCACGTTATTTGCTCCACCTATTATAAGTATTATTATTAATTATTTTTTCTATTACAAGCACACTTCAAATGTATTAGTCAAACCATGGGTTCTTATTCAATTCGCAATAGGAAATTTTAGTGTTTTTTGGTATTTAATAAGCCTAGCGACATTCATTTCTGCAGTTATATTTTGTTATTTTAAAGAAAAAATTGAGAAACAAGAAAAAAGAAATAACAAATAGCTTTTTGATTCTTTAAATTTGACCAAAATTAAGCGTTGCAATTACATTTTAATATTTAAAATTTTTTAAAAAATTAATCATTAACAATATAAAACAATACATGTAAATATTCCTTTGCTATCTATTCTAATAGCAATCATTTTATCTCTAATAATTATTTTTCTCGTTTGCCAAAAAAGAAAAAAAGAATGCTTTGCTGACCACACTTTCTTTCTGTTTACTCACTTATTCCCTAACTACATTTATTGAATTACCTCGGTGGTATAAAATAATAGATCTAATTAATTTAATAGTAAATGTAATACCGAATATGGTTTTATTTATATTGTTAAAATTAAATCTAATAGACACATATTGGTTTTCTACTTCAATTATTTTTATTGTTGAAATAGTATGGTGTTATTTTTTGGCAAGCTTAATAATAACTGTAAAACAAAAATTTTTTAAATATTAAAAAAACAGCTAATAAACAAAAGTATGAAAATAAAAGATTTTTTTAAACCGACAAAATGGAAAATTATTATATTTTTGATTTTATTTATCATTATCTACCTAATTCCGTATATTAAAATTGAAATAAATCCAAATATAGTTAGTATGGTAGCATCAGGTAGATACTCAATAATTTTTGGATTTATGATTTCATTAGCAAGTATTTTGTCTGGCACATTTATTTTAAATGACATTCTTGTTTTTGCCAGTTTTATAGTTTCATTCATTTTTGTTTATATGCTGTCATGTTCAGTGGTTTGTTTGATTCATAAAAAATTTTAAGATAACAAAACGAAAAAACTATTTTTGTTTCTATTTCAATTTTATTTTCATATTTGCTGTTTCCTTATAACCATATAATAAAATAAAGAGAAAAAAACAAATACTATAATTTACATATAACTGTTTCCTTATATGGTTATAAGAAAACAGTTAGAATTTGTTCATATTTACTAATTACTGTGTCAATTTATAGCACGTATCAATATAATTTTTTTATTATTATTTCAAAAAGTTTACACTACAATTTTTTATTTAATTTTCTCAGATGAGATTATTAATCCATTTCTCGTTGTCTTTCTTATAGCTAGACATTTTTATTATCATTCTATACTATATGTATAATATAATAATAAAAAATTAACTGAAAATACAAAAATGAGTGATTATAAAAAATCAATTCAAAAACCAATAATTGAAGCTATGGGAGGAATTCATATTGGCAGAAGCTTTATGAAATCTTTCCAAGCTAGCTGGCCATTTGGTAAAATTGAAGTATATCAAGATTATATCTATGGGAGCTTATAAAAATATACCCAAAGAAATGAAATTAAGCTATAGTGATATTAGTGGTTATAAAGAAAAAGATCTTTGGATTATGGGATAGGTTTAACAATAATTCATACCAATAAACAACTGGCTCTTTTTTTGCAAGTTTGGATTTCAAAAAGTAAAGCTAAAAAAATTATAAACTATTTCAAAAGTAAAAATATTTATAAAAAAAATTAGTTTTAGAACTCACATTTTTTTAGATTAAATAAATAAAAAAATAACAAATAATAATTTTAATTTATAAATTATGAAAAAAATTACTTTTCTCGCGCTTTTTTTAGGAATAATTATTTTGGCTGGTTGCGCATCAAAACCTCAAAATACACCACCTAAAAAACAAGAAGTCGTCAATTGCGATGAAAATTACGAATGTTTATATCAACAACTATCTAACAAGCATTCTGCTAAAATGGTTATTACTGAAAAAATAAAATCTCTTTCACTAATTGAAAAAAGCGAAATTAAAGTTCAGCCTCTTAATAATCAATACCAAATTGCGTTTCAAATTATTGATTTAAAAAAAATCAAAAAAGATAAACCTCAAACAAAATCAATCGTCGGATCTCTTGCTAAAACTTGTCCTCAAATTTTAAATAACTTAGATAAAATTAAATCCAAACAAGCTACTTGTGTTACTAATACCGCATTAGAAGCTAAACAACTCGCCCTTGATGGTTTATCTGATAAATCAATTAAAAAATATAATTGCGCTGGAGATTTAATCAACACTATTAATCAAATTTGTGTTACTTCTAATTCTTCCATCTTTCCTCCCGGTGTAAAAAAACCAGCTATTTATCTTTATCCAGAAAAAAAATCGCAGATTGAAATTCATTTAAATATAAATGGTTTTATTACTAAGGCTAAACCTAATTATTTATTGGGATGGAAGGTCTTAGCGCAACCTAACGGATTAATTAACAATAAGTATGATTATTTATTTTATGAAGCTCATTTAAATAAACTTGAACTACCTCAAAATGGTTGGATAGTAAAATATTCTGATTTAAATCAATGGTTTGATGAAAACTTGCCTCTTTTGGGATTAAACCAAAAAGAAACTGCTCAATTTAAAGAATATTGGACTAAACAATTAACCAAGACCAATTATTATGAAATTAAACTTCTTGAAAAAGAATTTTTAGATAAAAATATGAAACTAACTATTAACCCCCAACCAACTACTCTCATAAGATTAAACTTTTACTTTAAACCTCTTTCACAAAAAATTAAATTAGAAAAACCACAGATTGAAACTCCACAAAGAAAAGGTTTTACCGCTGTTGAATGGGGAGGATTGCTAGATAATTAAAAAATCTCAGAAAAATATCTGAATATTTTTCTATATCTTGTTATTTATCTAATTGTTTACTTTATATAATATTATCTTCTATTATTTTTCATTTAAACTCTATTCTTAACGACCACATTAAAGGGGTCATTAAAGGGGTCATTAATAATTTTAAAATATATACTTTCCAAATTAAAACACGTTATTTTGTTTTAAAAACAAAATAACGTGTTCATTTCTCTGATTATTTTTTTCTTAAATCTTCCACTTTAAAAATATTTTGAGATCTAAGGTAGTTTAAGATCTCAGGAAAACGAGATAAAGTACTTAATTATTTATCTTATAAAAATAAATTTACTTTGTCAACAAAAACAATATAATATAAATAATTTGAAAAAATTTTATTCATTTAAAAAATTAAGAAAAATTGAAACAAAAAATAATAAAAAAACCACATTCTATTTCTTATTAAATTATTTTACTTGTTTATTTTGAATATTTTTGATATTTTTAAAAAAATAAATAATTATAAATTATATGAGTTTTTTAATTATTCGTTATTCAGAAATAGCTTTAAAAGGAAAAAATCGCCATTGGTTTGAAAAAATTTTAGTAGAAAATATTAAGAAAAAATTAAAAGAAAAAATCTCAGTTGATTTTACAATAGAGAGAATTTCAGGGAGAATTTTTTTATCAATCACCAGTTTAAAAAATGAAGAAAAAGAAAAAATTAATCAAATCTTACAAAATATTTTCGGTATAACTAATTTTTCTTGGGTAGAAAAAGCTAGTCTAGATATAGAAAATATTTCTTATCAATGTTGGAAACTAATAAAAAGAAAACGATTTAATACTTTTCGTATAACTACTCAACGATCTAATAAAAAATTTTTTCTTACTTCGGAAAAAATTAATCAACAAGTGGGTGCTTTCATTTTTCAAAAAATAATTGAGAAAGGAAAAAAACCTCAAGTTCGCTTAAAAAATCCTGATTTAGAATGCTTTATAGAAATTAATGACAAAAATTCTTTTGTTTATCTTCAAAAAATAAAAGGAATAAAAGGATTACCCGTGGGTAGCAGTGGAAAAGCTTTAGCTTTACTTTCTGGCGGCATTGATTCCCCCGTAGCAAGTTATTATGCTTTGAAACGCGGAGTGCATACTGATTATATTCACTTTCACGCTCTCCCCTACACCAAACCTGACTCCATTCAAAAAGTTATTCAACTAGCCAAAATTCTTTCTAAATTTCAAAATCAAAATAAACTTTTCCTTTTTCCTTTAGGAAAAATTCAAAAATACATTGCAGAAAATTCTCCCGAAAAGTTTCGTTTACTTCTCTATCGTCGTCTTATGCATAGAATCACTTCTCAAATAGCACGAGAAAAAAAATATTTAGCACTTTATACTGGAGAATCTGTAGGACAAGTAGCTTCTCAAACTTTAGAAAATTTAGCCGTTACTAATCAAGCATCTGATTTAATAATGTTACGCCCTTTAATTGGAATGGATAAAGAAGAAATAATTAAAATTGCTCAAAAAATAGGAACTTACGAAATATCTATACTTCCCCATGAAGATCTTTGTTCTCGTTTCGTTCCTAAACATCCCGCTACTAAAGCTCACTTAAAAACTATTCAAAATATTGAAAATAAATTAAACTTACAAGATCTTATCCAAGAATCTTTAGATAAAGTTGAAATTAAAACATTTAATTAGATTTAATTAGATATTAATTAAGCTTAAATTAAAAAAGCCACAATTTAAAATAAAATAAATTGTGGCTAAATAAATTATTTATTCATTAGGGCAATGTTTTAATAAAAAACACTGAGGGCAATCCTCATCAGAACATTGATTATTCAGAAATAAAATAATTTTTTGTGTAATTATACCTAAAAGAAATTCTATTTTTTTGCGCACTTCCTCATTGGGAAAAGAACCTTTTTCTTTCAAAAAATAATAACGCAAAGGTTCATAAATATTAGCTTCACTTAATAATTTTGTATTTTTCCAATAGCTTATTTGATTAAATAAACTTACCTGTTTATTTATATTTCTAATAACGAAATCCACATCAATTTCTTTTAACATTTTTTCCTTCAAGATTCTTAAGTGAAAATCCAGATCATTTTTATAGGGACATTTTTTGTTCATTTCACATTTTTCACAAAGAATTTCTCCACATTTACAAATCAAAATTTTTTCCATTTCTTTCCTCCTTGTTGTTTCCTTATGTTTTTAAAACAATTTTATAAAGAACTTTCTATTTTTAATTTTATGATTAATCCATCATATATACTTTTATCAATTTAATCAATGTTTTTTAATTATTAATTTTTCTAAAAATTCAGCAACTAAATTCTTTACTTAAATTAAAAAATAAAACGGGATAAAAATATCCCGTTAATTTTCCTGTTTTAAAAATTTTTTGAAAAATAACATCCTATTTCTACTGCAATAACAGCTGTCCCTTCTCCCACTGAACAACCATTACTCAGAATAAGATGCAATTGCTGTGATTCTTTTATACGAACACATACTCCTTCTATTTTCCCTGCTGTCGCTCCTTTCATTCCTCTTTTTTGAAAAATTATTTTTTTGCCTACTGGATTATTGATTTCACTAGCAGTTAAATAACAATTGATCATTTCTACTTTTTTTTCCGCAATTCTCATTTAAAAACCTCCTTTAATTTTTAAATTTAAAAAAGAACTTTTAAAACAAGTGCCCTCGTGAGGAATCGAACCTCAATTACAAGTTCCGCAAACTTGCGTCCTATCCGTTGAACGACGAGGGCAAAACATTACTAGCGTAAATTATTTTCACTAAATATGCAAGAGTCTTTCTAATACATCAACTAAGCTAGGTTTTTGTTTTTTTTGTGGTAAAAATTTAACCAATATCTTATGCACATCAACTGGATCAACTTGATGAAGAGGAAAATGAACGTAAGGAATAAAACGATTTTTCATTTTTAGACTAATAATTCTTCTATGCGGAGGATCATAAAAAATCCAAAATGATTCAGCTTCCTCAAAAAGATACAACTCATTACCTGCCACTATGCCACTTGGAGTAATACGAAAATTTAATATTCTAGGTGGTTTTTCTAAATAAATATAACCCACCATACCAATCAAAATAAAAACTATAGCCATCAAAGGACTATCATTCCAAACAGCATAAAACACTATTAAAGATAACAAAATAGAAGCTATTAAATACCAGCGATAATCTTTAGCATAATTTTCATATTCTGGACCTTGCCAATGCAATAAAGTTTTTGCGCCTTTCTTTTTTAAATTTAAACGATAAATTTCTTTTTCGTCAATTTCTTTTTCTTTATTCATTGTCTTTAATTTTTATCTTTAAAATATTTTTTTATAAAGAGTAATAAATATATGATAACATATTTGTTATATTCTACAAAATTTTATTTCAATCAGTTTTTAGCTAGACATTTTATATTCTTTTTGTTAGAGTAATAAAAGTTTATAAATATTAGGAAGCGTGCCTGAGTGGTTGAAAGGGCTTGCTTGGAGAGCAAGTGAGTCGGCAACGGCTCCGGGGGTTCGAATCCCTCCGCTTCCGCCAATTTATAATTTTTGCATTTTTAAATAAATTAAGAATCTTTTTTTCTCTGGTTAAGAGAAAACTGAAACAGAAAAATTTTCTCTACATTTTTTAATCGCGTACCTTAAAAATTTTTCTTTATTTGTTTTGTTAAATAAAATTTTTAAATTTTAATTTATAAGAGTAAATTATTTAAATAAAATAAAGAAAAAATTATTTTTTATAAACTATCTGCAAGAAATTCTCCAACTTTTTAAATCTTCTTTTTTCTTTAACCAACTAAACCTCATCTGATTAGCTTTTTTACAGAACTTTTTAGAATTACCACTATACTCTACTCCAAAAACAGCTTTATTTTTTTGTATAAACGGAATCAACTTATTACATTCTTTATATTCAAAACATTGTTCGTTAATAGCAAAATCAAAATAATTTACTAAATCATTAACTTGTTCTAAATCATTTTTTAATCCAATAGCTAGTCCCTTTTTATGCGCTTCTTGAGACAACCAACGATTATAATGCAGTTGATCATTATAATTTAAAGAAAATCCTGTTTTATTATCATAACCATCAACATTATCCGGCTCTACCGCATCACAATGCTTTTTCTTAGCTAAATCCAATCTTTCAATTATTACATTAGATAACAAATTTATTTTCCTAATATCTAGCCAGCGTTCCCCTGCCCAACCATCCATTTTCTTACCTAAAACATTTTGAGAGAATTTATTTTTATCTGGTCTCCAGTTTTCATAGCTACCAGCGCTAAAATAACAAATAACTTTTTTACCTTGTTGATGTAATGCTTTAATAACTTGAGCTGAATTGTCAAAAAGATCTATATCAAAAACTTGAGCAGAAACACTAATATCTAATTTTCCATCCAGTTGCCATTGCCAACTAAGTCCTGGTTTAGGGTGCCACCAAGTCGTTTCTACTGATTTTTTCTTTTCTTCTCTGTTGTTTGTATTCTGTTCTTTCTTTATATCTTTATTATTTTCAGTTTTTACTTCCTTTTCTGTTTGTTTGTTCTTCTCTGCTAAATTCTTACCTTCTTGTCTTAAACTATCTGTATTATTTTCATTTTTTGTTTTTTCTTCTTTTTTTGATTGTATTTGACTTGATTTATGAGGATCATAATCTAGTTTATAATATTTTTTAAACCATAAAACAGAAATGATTAAAAAAAACGCAAACAAAAAAACTATTACTTTTGATTTCTTCATATTAATTTTTTATTTTAATTTAATTATGCTATAAAGAATATTTATATAAAAAACCAAAAAATCTTCTTTTGCAATAATGATTTTATTTTATAACAAAGAATAAAAATTTACAAAACTTATAAACCTTCTACAAATATTTTTATAATAAAAAAACTGCTTCATCTTAAGCAGTTTAAAAAATAATGCGGGGACGAAGGGACTCGAACCCTCGGCCTTCTGCGTGACAGGCAGACGCTCTAACCAGCTGAGCTACGCCCCCAGTAAAAAAACATAAAAAAACAAAAACCGTGCCGAGAGGCAGAATCGAACTGCCGACACAAGGATTTTCAGTCCTTTGCTCTACCACTGAGCTACCTCGGCTTATTATTTTTCATCAAAAAACTTGTTGCGGGGGTGGGATTTGAACCCACGACCTGGTGGTTATGAGCCACCCGAGCTGCCAGACTGCTCCACCCCGCGATATTAAACAAACTACTGTTATAGTAGTTTGTTTTAAAATAAAAGTCAATAATTTTTTATAACTCTGTTTGCCAGAGACCATGTTTATTACAATAAATTCTTACAAGAGCATTTTCTTCTCTACAAACAAAATTAACCACGGGATCCATTCCTGGTTTTAAATATTTACGATGCAAGGTATTACCAGAAATTACTTCTACCCATTCAATGAAATGATCCTCTTCCATAGGATGCCACTGACTTCCAATTTCAATTTTTAATATATCTCCTTCTTTTGTAACCACAGGCAAATGTTTTTCCTTGCCTTCTTGAGCTTCTTCTTGAAAAGCTTTTTTTAAAACCATTGGCTCTCCACAACAAATTAATTCTCCTCCTCCAACATTAGTTACTTCTACTTGATTTCCACAAATTTCACATTGATAAATTTCATTTTTAGTTTGAGTATTCATAATTTTATTTTTAATTAGTTACAAAAAATATTATAACATATTTAAATAATTTTGTTAACTAGTTGTATATGTAAACGATTTATAAATATTCCTATGAAATTAAATTTTAACTAGATTCACTAAAACTCAACTTTTATAAAATCTAAAAAATTAGACTTAGGAAATTTTCCTTTTCAAATAGTTTTTTAGCTTGCTCTTTATTTTTAAAGATATATGTAAAATATTTATTGATTATGCAAATCAACAAAATAATACTAATATTTATTTGCCAAATAAATATTTTTCTAGTAAAGTTGAAATTAATAACTATTCTAATAAAAACTATTAAAAAATGAAAATGAAAAAAATAATGAAAAAAGAAAAAGTAGCCGTTATTGGCTTAGGTTATGTGGGGTTACCTTTAGCTGTTCAAGCTTCCTTAAAAGGATATGAAGTTTATGGATTAGATAATGACAAACAGAAAATAAAGAAAATTAAAAAAAATCAATCACCTATTCAAGAAAAATTTTTAATTAAAAATATTCATCAAGCTAAAATTAAAGCTACCTGTAGATCTAGTGTTTTAAAAAAAGCAGACATTATTTTAATTTGCGTTCCTACTCCTGTAGATAAAAATTTTTATCCTGATTTAAAACCCGTCAGAAAAGCAGTAGAAACTATTACTCATCATCTTAATTCAAAAAATAAACCATTAATAGTTATAGAATCTACTATTAATCCCGGCGTTTCAGAAGAAGTAGTAGAACCAATTTTTAGAGAAGCTGGTTATAAAGTAGGTCGGGATTATGAATTATCTCATTGTCCAGAACGTATTAATCCAGGAGATAGCCGCTGGAATGTAACTAATATCAACCGTGTAGTTGGATCTTTTACTAAAAGAGGTTTACAAAAAACTCTTAATTTCTATAAAGATATTATTGACGCAGAAATTTATCCCATGAAATCTATTCGTGAAGCAGAAGCTGTTAAAATTATTGAAAATTCTTTTCGTGATATTAATATTGCCTTTGTTAATGAGTTAGCTAAATCATTTGACAAATTAAATATTGATATAGTTGATGTTATTCAAGGCGCTTCTACTAAACCCTTTGCTTTTATGCCCCATTGGCCTAGTTGTGGAGTAGGTGGACATTGTATACCTGTAGATCCTTATTACTTAATTGAACGCGCCAAACAAGCTGGTTTTAATCATAAATTTCTAAAAACAGCTAGAGAAATTAATAATTCTATGCCCGAATATACCGTGGAATTAATGCAAAATTCTCTGAATGAAATTAAAAAACCTTTAAATGGAACTAAAATTGGAATCTTGGGATTATCTTATAAAGCCAATGTGGATGATTTAAGAGAAACTCCTGCCTTTAAAATTATTGACTTACTTAAAAAACAAAAAGCAAAGGTGTTAACTTTTGATCCTTATTTTCCTCAACTATCCGACGTTAAAAACCTCAAAGAACTTTTGCGTAAATCAGAGGCTATTCTTTTGGTAACGGATCATAAAGAATTTAAATCAATAGAAGCAAAAGATTTTCAACGTTATAAAATCAAGGTTATTATTGATGGAAAAAATTGTTTAAATAAGGAAGAAATAAAAAGAAAAAAAATTATTTATAAAGGTATTGGGCATTAGTGTTTTAATTTCGTTTTAAATAAAAACCTATGTTTAAATTAATAAAACTAATTATTTGGCTAACAGGCATATTGACCCTTGCATGGTTTTTGCTTCATTTTCTAGGTTATAAAATAAATTATCAATATTTTCATTATTCTAAAAAAGCTTGTGAAAAAAAATTAAATCAATGCGAAAGACATTTAATTTACAACGGCATAAAACAACTTCAGTGCAATATAAAATGTGTCAATCCTAAATTATTTATTAAAAGAGAAAAATAAGAAAGTTTCAAAGTTTTATTAACAACTTTAGAAAAATTGATGGTTTAGATTAGAATATATTTTTACATATTTTAATCACTAAATTCTTTTTGAAAAAAATCATCTAATTGATCTATAGATATTCTTTCTTGTTGCATTGTATCACGATCACGAAGAGTAACAGTATCGTTTTTTAAGGTATCAAAATCAACTGTAACACAATAGGGTGTTCCAATCTCATCTTGCCTTCTGTATCTTTTTCCAATATTACCATTATCATCAAATTCACACATAAACTTAGACTTTAACTTATTGTAGATTGCACGCGCCTTTTGAACTAATTCTGGTTTATTTTTTAAAAGAGGGAAAATAGCTATTTTAATAGGAGCTAATGACTTAGAAAATTTTACTACCAATCTTTTTTTTCCATCTCCTAAATCTTCTTCCTTAAAAGCATCTGTAATGACCGCCAAAAATGTTCTATCCACTCCTACAGATGTCTCTATAACATGAGGAATATATTTTTCGTTCTTTTGAGGATCATAATAAGATAAATCTTTACCTGAAAATTGGCTATGTTGTTTTAAATCATAATCAGTTCTATAATGAATACCTTCTAATTCTTTAAAACCAAAAGGAAAATTATATTCAATATCCCAAGCTTCTTGAGCATAAAAAACTAGATTTTCATGTTGATGCCATTTTAAGTTTTTTTCCTGAATACCTAAATCTAAATAATATTGCCAACGTTTTTCTCTCCATTTTTTATAATTTTTTTTAGCCATTTCAGAATGAATAAAATATTGCATTTCCATTTGTTCAAATTCTCTTTTCCGAAAAATAAATTGTCTGGCAGTTATTTCATTACGAAAAGCTTTTCCAATTTGAGCAATACCAAAAGGAATTTTTTGCCGAGTGCTATCTAAAACATTTTTAAAATTAATATAAATTCCTTGGCAAGTTTCTCCCCTAAGATAAACAGAATCTTTTTCCCATTCTCCTGTAAAATTGCCTAAATTAGACTTAACTAAAAGGTTAAATTTCTTTACTTTTGAGAAGTTTCCTTTATTTCCACATTTTGGACATTTAATCTTATCCTTATTTTCATCAAGTAGTTGATTAATTTCTTCCTCTGTCATTTTTTCATCAGCAAATATACCTGCATCCTCCAAAAGATGATCTGCCCTTATACGTGTATGGCATTGTTTGCATTCAGCCAGTGGATCACTAAAACCATCTACATGACCAGAGGCTTCCCAAACTTTAGGATGCATAAAAATGGAAGTATCTAATCCGACAATATTTTCATTTTCTTGCACCATTCTTTTCCACCAATTTTTTTTAATATTATTGGCTAATTCCACCCCATAGGGACCATAATCATAAACTGCGCTAAAACCTCCATAAATTTCACTAGAAGGAAAAACAAAACCCCTTCTTTTTGACCAACTAACAATTTTTTTCATCAGATCTTCATTATTCATATTTCAAATAAATATAATTTAATTATTTTTTATTAAAAATTAGATTTTATAGATTACTTTTTGTTTTCAGTTAAAAAATTTTTTTACTTTTTCTTTGTCAATATATTTATCATCTAATTTTTTTAATTCTGCTTCTAAATTATCAGCTTTAATTCTTCCTTCTTGCCATTCATTAAAAAACTTGAAATAAATTAATTTAGTTGCACCTCTAGGATATTCTTTAAAATAATCAGAAAAGTTTTCTAAAAAGCCATGCTGTCGTGTTACTTCATCTATTAATTGTTTTTCGTTATCACAAATAGTTTGAATATAATAAGACATTTTTTCTAAAGAATTATTTAATTTGTTCAGATAACTTTTTAAATTTTCTAAAATTTTATTTCTCTTTTCTTTATACTCATCTCTTTGTTTTTTTCCTTCTAAATAATACTCTCTTACATTTTGACGTAATTTTTTAATTTGACTCATCACCAAACCTAGTTCCATCATGGTAGAATTACCTACAATATCTACTAAACTATTATTTTCTATCAAATCTAATTCTTCCTTACTTACTAAAATATTTACCTTTTCTGCTAAATTTATTAAATCATTTTCTACAATATTTTCTATAGTTACATAATCATATCCTTGTTTTTTTATAATTCCTCTAGATATTTCTGTTTGATTTAAAAAATTTATATAAGCTTGCACTTTATCTAAAATATCATCTTTAATTTTTTCCCTTTTCTCTTTTTTACTTTCTTGATAAGAATAATTTATTTTTTCTAAAGAATTATTCATTGTTATTTATTTTTACTTCATCTTTATAATATAATTAGTATCAAATATTTATCTAAAATAAGTATATCATCTCAAATTAAAAAAGAAATAGTTATAATAAAAATTTAGCTTCATCAGATACAAAAACACAATTTTTATATTCTTTAGCATAAGGAGCATCATCTACAATCATTAAATTAGGTTTGGCTAGTTTAGCAAAACAAGCTTTATCATCGTAAGGAGTTTTTTCTGATCCATATTTTTGGAAACACTTTTCTTTATATTCTATACCGCTGTTTCTATCTATAATTTTAGCATTTACAAATTTTTTTATTTCTTGAGGAATATATTTTTTTTCTCTAGTAGTTAAAATACCAATTTTTATTCCTTTTTCTTTTAATTTTTCTAAAATAATTCTAGCTGCTGGTCTTATAAAATCAATACTTTGTCGTGGCTTATTATAATTATTAACATGAGATACTAAGGTTTCATCTAGATCAAAATAAACTTCTTGTATATTAGAATTAACTTTTTGATTGCATAGTTTTAGAAATTCTATTTCAGCTAATATTTTTTTAGTTAAGCTAACGTCTATCTGCAAATCAATTAAATCATCTAGAGATTTGTTTTTAAGTTTTTCTAAAATTTCGTTTTCATCCAAATTTTCAAACTCCAAAAACTTACTATTTTCTGCCTGTTTTAAATTTTCTAGATCAAAAGCCAAATCTTCTCTTAAAAATTCTTCTGTTTTAATTCCATTTGTCAGTTCAAAATTGATCTTTTCCTTTAGAATTTTTTTTAATTCTATTTCTATTTGAGGAATATAAGTTTCTAAATCATTTAAAAACATCTCTTTTTGTTTAGTCTCTTGTTTCCAAAATTTTTCTTGTTGCATTATATTTTAATTTTTAATTATTTCTTGAAAAATCATTGAAAGCTTGGATAATCTTTGGCGTTATTTTATCTGAAGAATTATTTCTTATTTTTCTACTATTATACCACTTTCTTAATTCAAAATACATTTTTAAATATATCTTATGATACCAAGAAGCATTTTGAAAAAAGAAATACAAACCAGATTTTACTAACCAATAAATTTTTTGCTCATTGATTTCATTACTCTGTTCTAGATGTTGTATCTGAGAATTTGGAATTATTCCCAACAAAAATCCAGCTTTCTGCGCTTTCCATGAAAAATCAGCATCCTCATAATATAAAAAATAATTTTCATTTAATATACCTATTTTTCTAAAAACTTCTTTCTTAATTAACATAGCGCAACCTGTAATAAACTCTGTTGAAATTATTTTTTTTTGCGATAAAATATTTTCCAAATGATTTTCTTGATTGTGCTCTACCTTCATTTTCCACCAATTAATTTTCCCTCCCGAAAACCATATTTTATTATTTTTATCTTTAATTAAAGGACTGAATACTCCATATTTTTTTTCTTTTTCTGCTATTTTAATCATCTCTTTCAAAGTATTTCTTTTAATTAATGTATCGTTATTTAATAACCAAACATAATCCGCCATTTTTTCTAAGGCCCAACGAATTCCTAAATTATTTCCCCTAGCAAAGCCAATATTTTGACTAGATTGAATAAAATGAACTTTAGAAAAATTCATTTTAGCCTTTTCAAAGGAACCATCATTAGATGCGTTATCTACAACAACTACTTCAAAATTAGGATAATCCAAACGAAAAACACTTTTTAGACAATTATTTAAAACTTTCTTTCCGTTATAATTTAAAATAATGATATAAACTTTTGGCCAAATATTTTCTTTCATTATTAATATAATATTGATTTTTATTTTATAAAACTATTCTAACAAAAATATCAAAAAGTGGCTAATTTTAATATTAGCCACTCTATTTTAAGATAAAATAGCTTTTATACTTTAATGTGGGACCGGCAGGATTCGAACCTACGACCAAGCGGTTATGAGCCGCCTGCTCTACCACTGAGCTACGGTCCCTAATTTTTTAATTGTATTAATTATAACAATTTTTTCTATTAATTCAAAATTTTTATAAAAAAATTTCTGGCTATTTAAATGGATATTTAAATAGCCAGAAGGATTTAATGCATAATTTCTTCTTTTAAAAATATTGCCATTTTTAAAAGAAAAGTCTTAAAGGAAAATAAAACTATTAACCACAAAAAATAAATTATTGTTAAGATAAAACAATTTATTTTTTGCATATCTTCCACCCAAAAAGCGAACAAAAATAATAAAGGAATAATTGTTACAAAAATTGCTACCATAGCATCTATCATATAATTGTTAAAATAAAAGAATAAAATTAAAAAGGGAGATACCGAATTAATTTCATTTTTCTTGTAAATATTTGGCTGACTTTTTATAAGAAACCAAAAAATTGGCAACCAAATATAAGAAAAAAGGATTGCTTGAATTTTCGTCATAACCCCTCCTTTATTATTTATTATTGGTTATTTTATTTTTAAAAAACTTTTTGAAAGAATCAACAATTTCTCCTGCATAAAGACTATTAGATTTTTAATTTTTTGTAAAGTCTTTCAATTTATTTTACTCTACAAATTCTTTATTAATTGGCAATAATTAAATTGATAAAAAATTTACTAATTACTAATAATACTGTTATATTATTCAAAAAAATATCTAAAAATAATTATAACTCAAAAGGTTTTAATTTTGCCAAAAAACTCAGAAAAAAATTTGTTACATTTACATTCTAAAAAAATAAAAACTAAAAAAGACTTGTTTATAGTTGTGGACAATAATTGAAAATGCGCTAACCTTTTTTGAGCGAAACTCCTCTGACGTTTCGCTCAAAAAAGGTTGCTTTGATTTTGTACCACCATATGATTTTACCGTTAAATTCCTAGCGAGCCGCGCCGCAAGGCGCGGCGAGCAAATAAGACAATCCACATCTAAAAATTTGCAAAATCTAATATGGTGGACGATACTGGATTCGAACCAGTGACCTCTTCTTTGTAAGAGAAGCGCTCTAACCAGCTGAGCTAATCGTCCTTAAACGTAAACTAGTGCCACAGGTGGGATTTGAACCCACACGCCCTCAATGGACACTAGCCCCTCAAGCTAGCCTGTCTACCAGTTCCAGCACTGCGGCTTTTAGCTTGTAGTTTATTATTTCTATTTTTTAACTAAAACTCTATTAAATAAATTATTTATTTTCTTGATTATTTTTTTCTTTCTCTTCGCTTTCTGTATTTTTATTTTTAAGATCTTTATCTTTTTGATTTATTTCTTTTTGAGTTTCTTTTTTGTTTTCTTTAGATTTATTTTTTTCAATCTTATTTTCTTTATCTACGCTCTGTTTCTTAGTTGCTAGTTTTTCTGATTTTTTTGCTTGAAAATCGGTAAATTTAAATCTTAAAGATTTAGCTGTTTTTTGTCTAACATAGTAAAGCTTTGCTCTTCTTACTTTTGCTCTTTTTATCAGTTCTATTTTTTCTATAACTGGAGAATAAATAGGAACAATTATTTCTACTCCTACTCCATTAGAAACCTTCCTCACAGTTATCATAGGAGAAGAACTTTGTTTTCCTTTTATGGCAATTATCATTCCTTCAAAAATCTGAATTCTTTCTTTTTTTCCCTCCTTTATTTTTCTGTGAACTTTAACCCAGTCTCCTGCTCTAAAATCAGCCATTTCTTTTTTTCTTTGGTTTAAATTAAATTGAATAAGTTTAGTTAACATAATTTTGAAAATATTAGAAAAAACTAGCTAATCTAGTTGTTTTTCAACTATTATTTTTTAACTTTTTCAGTTTATACTAAAACCACAAAATAGTCAATGGTTACTTTGTTGATTCTTTATTTCTTATCTTTTTATAGCTCTTGTTTCTAAAATTACTCTTCTAAATCAATATTTTATTTTACTTAGATACTTTTTAAAATTATTTTTTATCTAATTTTTAGTAATTTTAAAATAATACTTTTTTTCCATAAATTTAGAATTCAAATTTATTCCACACACCATCCTGTTCCACCCATTTCTAAACCTGGACTATCAAAATAGCAGGTGCAATACGAAAAGCTATATAAGAATGTAAACCTATGCCAAAAATTAATCCACTTGTAAAAAATATTAAATGAGCAGTAAATTTCTTAGATTTATTGTTTTTGGAGAAATGTTTATGTAAATAATGCCATCCTAAAAATAAAAAATAAAAAGAAAAAACTAAAACAACCGGAAGTAAAATAGCTCTAAAAGCAATCCGAGAAAAATTAATGGCAGTAAAAGAAAAGGCTATAAAATAAGAAGTTAATAATCCTAGATACCAATTTTTTCTAAAAATTTCGTAGGTTAATAGAAAAGGTATTAAGTTATAATTATGTATTACTTTTTTAAAATAATTAAAAACAACGCTTTAAAGCGTTGTTTTTAATTATTTTTTTCAAAAACAGACAGTATTGTTTATTTTTGATTGTCCTGATTTTCATTATCTTTATTATCATTATCTTTATCTTCTTCCACTTCAGCATCTTTTACGCCTTTTTCATTTTCTTTATTTTTAGAATTTTGATCCTTTTCATTGTCTTGATTCTGAGAAGACTCTTTTTGATTAGCCGCTTTATACAACTCCTCTCCTATTTTCTGCGCTTCTTGAGAAAGCTCTTCTGTTGCCTTTTTAATCATATCTATTTCTGCTTTCTCATCTTTAAGAATATTTTTTAAAGCTTCTATTTTTTCTTCTACTGGTTTTTTCTTTTCAACACTTATCTTATCTCCCGCATCCTTTAAAGCTTTTTCAGTGGTAAATATCAAAGTATCTGCTGTGTTTCTAGCTTCTACTAATTCTTTTTTCTTTTTGTCTTCTTCAGCATGCTCTTCGGCTTCCTTTTTCATTCTTTCTATCTCTTCTTCACTAATACCTGTAGAAGCTTCTATTCTAATAGATTGTGATTTTCCACTAGCTTTATCTTTAGCAGTAACATTTAAAATCCCATTAGCATCAATATCAAAAGTTACTTCTATCTGTGGCACTCCACGAGGAGCGGGTGGTATGCCATCTAAAATAAATCTTCCTAAACTTTTATTGTCCGCTGCCATCTGCCTTTCACCTTGTAACACATGAATATCTACACTGGTTTGATTATCAGCTGCTGTAGAAAAAATCTGTGATTTAGTAGCAGGAATAGTAGTATTACGTGGAATCAAAGGTGTCATAACTCCACCCATTGTTTCAATTCCTAAAGTTAAAGGAGTTACATCTAACAATAAAACATCTTTAACATCTCCAGCTAAAACTCCTCCTTGAATAGCTGCACCTAGCGCTACCACTTCATCAGGATTAACAGAAGCATTGGGTTTTTTGCCAAAAAATTCTTCCACTTTCTTTTGAACTAAAGGCATTCTGGTCATACCTCCTACTAAAATAACTTCGTTAATATCTTTAGCTGTTAATTTAGCATCTTCTAATGCTTTCTTTACAGGTTCCATAGTTCTCTCCACTAAATCATTTACTAATTCTTCTAACTTAGAACGAGTTAGTGTCATTACCAAATGTTTAGGCCCGCTAGCGTCACTAGTAATAAAGGGTTGATTAATTTCCGTTTCTTGAGCAGTAGATAACTCAATTTTTGCTTTCTCAGCAGCTTCCTTAATTCTTTGTAAAGCTAAATTATCTTTACTTAAATCAATCCCTTCTTGCTTTTTAAATTCATCAATAATCCATTGAATAATCACTTGATCAAAATCATCTCCTCCTAAATGAGTATCTCCATTAGTAGATTTCACTTCTACTGTATCATCTCCTACTTCTAATATAGAAATATCAAAAGTTCCTCCCCCTAAATCATACACCGCTATTTTTTCATCTTTCTTTTTATTAAAACCATAAGCTAAAGCTGCCGCTGTTGGTTCATTAATAATTCTTTTTACATCTAAACCGGCTATTTCTCCCGCTTCTTTAGTAGCTTTTCGTTGTGAATCGTCAAAATAAGCTGGAACAGTAATTACCGCTTCAGTAATTTTGGTGCCTAATTTTTCCTCAGCATCTGTTTTTAGTTTTTGCAAAACCATAGCTGATATTTCACGAGGCGTATATTCTTTTCCACCCATAACTACCTTTACTTCTCCTTTATCACCTTTTACAATTTTAAACGGAAACAATTTAATATCTCTTTGAACTTCTGGATCGTCATATGTTCTACCAATTAAACGTTTTACAGAAAAAATAGTATTTTCTGGATTAGTAACCGCTTGTCTTTTAGCCAATAAACCTACTAATCGTTCTCCATTTTTATTAACAGCCACCATAGAAGGAGTGGTTCTTCCTCCTTCTTTATTTTCCACAATTTCTGGTTGACCACCTTCAACTACTGCCATAGCACTGTTAGTGGTTCCTAAATCAATTCCTAAAATTTTTCCCATATTTTTTTGTTTTTCTCATAATTAGTTAAATCAACTAATTATGAGAAAATAAATTATTTTAAATTATTTTATTAATTATTTACTAATGTTATTTAATCATTCTTTTTGGTTACCTAATATAAAATATTAGGTAACCTTAACAATGACTAATCATTAGATTTAATACTTATCTTTTTAGGTTTAGCTTCTTCTACTTTTGGCAAAGTAATTTTTAGAACTCCTTTTTCATAAGTAGCTTCAGCCTCATCTTCTTTAACATTAACAGGTAATGATACAGAACGAGAGAAATTTCCTTTTTTTACTTCTTTACGATAATAATTTTCCTTTTTTATTTCCTTTTTCTCATCAACCTTACCTGCCACAGTAAGAATATTATCTTTTACTGTTATATCTACTTTTTCTGGATCAACACCCGCTAAAGGAACTTCTATTACCACATCATTACCTTTTTCATAAACATCCATTGGCAAAGAAAAGTCTGCTCCACTCCATACCTCATCTTCAAAAAATCTATCTAATTCTCCTAAAGGAGTCCATTGAATTAAGTTTCTACTCATATTTATCACCTCCTTTCTTTTTATTTATTTTTTAATTAAACATTAATAAACTATTACTTTCGCTGGTCTTATTACTCTATCACCCATACGATAACCCTTAACTAAAACTTTTTTTATTTTCAAAACCTGTTTTTCCTTTTCTTTTTTATCTTTAGTTTTTTTTGAAACATTCTCGCTTTCAATAGCTTCACAAATATTCTCATCAAAAATATCTCCCTCTTTTAAACTAATCTCTTCTAGGCCATTTTCTCTTAATATATCTTCTAATTGTTTTTTTATATACATGATACCTTCTACCCAGCTATTATCTTGAGCTTCTTGAGGAATATGTTCTGTAGAAGCGCTAAAATTATCTAAAACTGGCAATATTTGTAAAATAAAACTTTCTTTAGCATAATTTAAATCATTTTTTTTCTCGGCTTCTTTTCTTTTTTTATAATTTTCAAAATCCGCTTTACATCTTTTCCATCCTAACAGATATTCCTCAGATAATTTTTTATAATCATTTTCTTTTTTAATCTCTTTTTTATTTATTGTTTTTTTCTTCTTTTTTTTCTCTGTTTTCATAACAATTATTTTTAATAATATTTAATACTACATTTTATTAAGCATTTTCTTTACATAATCTATTAAAGATTTGTTTTTTACATATTGCATTCTTTTAGTTCCAATAAGAGCTAGAATTCCTTTTTCTCCACTCCTTAATCTATAAGGTGAAACTATCATAGAATAATTTTCAATTTTATTGATAGGATTCTCTTTGCCAATAAAAATCTTTGTTTCATCTGTTTTAATATTTTGAATAATTTTATCAAACATTTCATCTACATAATCTAAAACCTCTACCAATTGACAAACTTTGTCTAATTCTTGAAATTCTGGCTCTTCTAATAATTCTTTTAATCCAAAATCTGTAAATTCCTTTTTGTCTAGTATTCCCGAAACTGCTAAACTATCACTAAAATTAGCTAACAATTTAGCTGCTGTTCTAGTTAGGCGAACATTTTGGGATTTAAGTTTTAATAATTCTTTCTGTAATCTTTTTTGCTCACTCAAACTTAATCCTTCTGGTTGCGATACCTTTTCTACATAATAACGATAACCTTTATCCGTTGGGATTCTCCCTGCACTTATGTGTGGTTGATACAAATAACCATTTTTTTCTAACCAAGCCAAATCATTGCGCACGGTAGCTGGACTAGCTAAAATTTTATATTTATTCACTAATATTTTAGATCCCACTGGAACAGCTGTTTGAGAATATTCTTTAATTGTAGCTAATAAAACTTTTTCTTGTCTCTCATTCATATAAAGATTAAATTTGAATTTTCTTAGCTGTTTTCATTATAAACATTTTTTTAGCACTCGTCAAGAGTGAGTGCTAAAAAGTATTTCCTCTTAACAATCTAATTTTTCTTTGATAAGATTATTTTAACTAAAACATAATCTTGATGTTAATTAAAGTAACTCAGAATAAAAAACAACGTTTAGATAAATTTCTTTTTGAAAAAAATCAATCAATTTTTAGTTTCTCACTTTCTCGTTCTGAATGGACAAAAATAATTCTAAAAGGTTGGATTTTAGTTAACAATA
This sequence comes from Candidatus Moraniibacteriota bacterium, assembly GCA_026985555.1. GTDB lineage: Bacteria > Patescibacteriota > Minisyncoccia > Moranbacterales > UBA9337 > JALSQF01. The sequence continues at coordinate 233,543 of JALSQF010000010.1, forward strand.
AAAAGGTAAAACCTCATTATATAGTCTCTTCTTCTGATAAAATTACTCTCCAAAAAGAAAAAATTTCGCGATGGATCAAAGAAAAAACAAGTGTTTTACCCAATTCTAAAATTAAATTAAATATAGTTTTTCAAGATAAAAACATCCTCATCATCAACAAACCAGCTCGTTTACAAATTCACCCTGATAAACACGAAAGAAGCAATACTTTAGCTAATGCTTTACTGGCTCATTTTCCTAATCTAAAAAATGTTGGAGATGATCCTGAAAGACCTGGTATAGTTCATCGTCTAGACAAAGAAACATCTGGTCTACTTATAGTAGCAAAACAACCGCAAATTTTTCAAGAACTAAAAACACTTTTTCAAAAACATCAAATAGAAAAAACTTATCAAGCTGTTGTCTACGGAAAAATGAAAAATAAAAAAGGAATTGTCAATCTTCCTCTGGCTCGTTCTTTTAATTATAAAAAGCAAACTATCGCTACAAAAAAAACTAAAACAAGAATACGTTCTGCTCTTACTTACTATAAAGTATTAAAAACAACCAGTAATTTTTCTTGGTTAGAATTAAAACCTTTCACTGGTAGAACCCACCAGATTCGTGTTCATCTGCATTATTTAGGCCATCCTCTCGTAGGAGATAAATTATATAAACTAAAAACATTCAAAACCTTTCCAACTACTTCCCGTCATCTCTTACATGCATCTAGCTTAAAGTTTCAATTATTCAATAAAAAATATTTTTTTCAAGTTCCCCCACCTCAAGACATAAGAATCTTTTTAGAAAAATATTTAAGAAATAATTAACTTAAAAAAATTGATTTTTAGAAAAAAGTTTATTATTATTAATGTAATTATAATTGTTTATAATTATTTACAACTAAAAAACAAAAATAAAAAAATATGGAAAATAATAACAACAACAATCTTAATAATGCTGAACATAATATTAATGATAATTCCCCAGAAGAAAATAATTTTAAAAAAATAACAAACTCTAACACTACAGACTATCCTAAAAATATTCCTTCTATTCCTTATAACAAAAAAAATCTTAACTTCAATAATTCATCTAATCATTTTCTTCCTTCTAATAAATCAAATAAAAAATTAATCTTAATTAGTATTTTTCTTATTGTTCTTCTTTTTCTAATTGGTGGTGGAACAGGCGCCTATTATTATGCTCACGCTCCTGAAAAGATCATCCAAAAAACTACTCAAAATTATTTATCTACTACTTCTGGAGAATATATGGGAAAAATCAGCTTAGAATTAAAAAAAGATATTTATGCCTTACCTAGCAACTCACAAGACTTTTCTTTTTTTAAATTTAAATCTAATCAAAAAAATATTTTAGCCACTAATTATAATTCTCCTCAAAAAAATAATTTTTCTCTTCAGTTTAGTGGAGCTTATAAAAACAAAAATGATCAAAACATTGCTAAAAAAATTAAAATTAATATAGATAATATCATTGAAGAAACTCCTTTAGAATTAAATTTAGAAATAAGAGGTTTTCCTCAAGCTACCTTTTTCTATGTAAACATTCCTGCTATTCTCGGAATGCAAAATTATTTATCTTTTTTCAATAATCAATGGATTAAAGTTACCGAAAAAGATTTAAATGATTTAATAAAAGAATTATCTTTATTAGATAGCACAGGCAATAATAAAAATGAAAGTTTAAAAATAATTAAAGAAGAAAATTTTAATTTAAGCAAACGAAAAGAACAGGAAATAGGAAAATTAATACAAAATTCTACTCTTTTTCAAGTCTCAAAAAAACTCCCTAGTGAGAAAATTAATAATATAAAAGTTTACCATTACCAACTCACCCTCAATAAAAAAAATTGGATTAACTTTCTTAATGAAGCCAGTAAAATAATAGAAGAACATCCTCTTTCTGATAAGAAAATAGAAGAATTAAATAAGGATTTTAATTCTTTAGTAGATTGGAAAGAAGAAGTTTGGATAACAAAAAAAGATCTTCTTCCTTATAAAATCAAAGTTAGCTTTGGAATAAAAGAAGCTGGTGATAAAGCTGTTCCTCCTGTAGCAAAAATTAATTTTGAAATTGAATTCAAGAATTTTAATAAAGATAATTTAATTAAAATAGATAAACCTCAATCCTATATAGGCATAAAAGAAGTGGTAGAAAAATTTCAAAAAGAAATGCTTAAACAAATGAATATTAATAAAGAAGAAGCGAGCTCTGCTCTAGATTCTGATAACGATCAACTTCCTGATAATATAGAAAAACTCTATGGAACTGATCCCCATAATCCAGATACAGATGGAGACGGATACTCTGATGGCCACGAAGTTCAAAATGGATATAATCCTAATGGACCAGGTAAATTAAACGAAACCAATAATTTTAAATAAAGTATATATATTTTCTATATTCTAAACTCTATCACATCTCCATCTCGCACCAAATAATCTTTTCCTACGGTTTGTATCATTCCTTTTTCTTTAGCTTGCAACCAAGATCCCGCTTCTAATAATTTTTTCCAAAAAATTACATCAGCGTTAATAAATTTTTTTTCAAAATCTGTATGAATAGCTGAACCTGCCTGAGGTGCTAAACTACCTTGATGAATCGTCCAAGCTCTTGTTTCCTTTTCTCCGGTCGTAAAAAAAGTAATTAAATTTAACAAACGATAAGCTTCTTGAATTAATTTATTCAATTTACTTTCTAGTCCCAACTCTTCTTTTTCTTTTGCGGTTACTTCATTAAGCTCCTCTTCTATTTTAATATCTAATTTTAAATGAGGTAATTTTTCTAATTTATCATCTAACTTTTTATCTAAATCAGAAACATTAAAAACATATAAAAATGGTTTTGCTGTTAAAAGAGAAATTTCTTGAAAAACTTTTTTAACTAATTCCTTGTCACCTTTAATTTTTTTAGCCTCAATCATTTCCTCCTTCTCTAGAAAATTTTTTATTTGTTCTAGAATTTCTTTTTTTTGTATAGCTTCTTGATTTCCTTTTTTAATATCTTTATTTAATTTTTCTTTTCTTTTTTCTAATGTTTCCAAATCAGCTAGTATTAATTCTGTATTGATAATATCTATATCATAAACAGGATTAACCTTGTTATGCACATGAGTAATATTAGGATTTTCAAAAGCACGCACCACCTCAATAACAGCATCTACTTCTCTAACGTTAGCTAAAAATTTATTCCCTAATCCTTCTCCTTTTGAAGCACCTTTAACTAAACCAGCAATATCAACAAATTCTACTACCGCTGGAATAGTTTTTTTACTTTGAGATAATTGACTTAATTTTTCTAATCGTTGATCAGGCACCTCTACTATTCCCACATTAGGTTCAATTGTGCAAAATGGATAATTATTTATATCCACATTATTTCTTGTAAGAGCTTTAAATAAAGTAGATTTTCCTACATTAGGTAAACCAACAATTCCTATTTTCATAAAATATTTTTTAATAAATAATAATTCTTTTATAACTCTTTTTTCTTTTAAAATCAAATAACTATACGGAATAACTATCTGTAAGCACTTCCATTGAACTGAATATTAATTTAATTTTCCAAAAATAGAAAGGTATCTATAAAATTTAATTTTTAAAATCTACTTTTTTCTTTAAAATACTATCACTCAATCTTTCTGGCTATTTAAATATCCATTTAAATGGATATTTAAATAGCCAGAAAGATTTTTTTAATGAATATTAAGTTATTGTTATTTTAGCTGTCTAATTTCTGGATTGCTTATTCTTTATTATCAAATTATCTATATAAAATATTTTTAATGTCTTAAAAAATCTACCAGCTCCCTCCTCCTCCGCCACCAAAACCACCACCTGATCCTCCACCAGAAAAACCAGACCCTCCTGAACTAGCAGAGGAAGGAGAAACACTTAAAGTAGAATTGGCCATAGAACTAAAACTATTTAAGTTGTTTACTAAAGCCACAGAACTAAATGCTTTATTGCCTACACTTTCATACCAATCAGTCGCTTGATTGTAAATATCTTCAAATTGCTGAGCCCATTCTTTTTCTACTCCAAAAACCATAGCGTAAGGTAAAAATTTTTCAAAAATTTCCGGCTTTTTTTCTGGAGCATTATGAAATTTAATCCTATCTTTTTCAGCCGTCTTTAAATAAAGCTTAAAACCATCTAATTTTTCTTTAGTTTCAATACCTTTTTGGGTATATTTAGGCATAAAAAAAGCAAAAAGAAAAACAATTATAGAACTAACCAACAAAGAATAAAAAGTTAAAAAACCAAAAAACATAATAGCAAAATAAGATATAAAAGCAATTAAACCACTTATTTTAAACCAAAATTTAAAAACTTTAGTAGGATCTTCTGAAAAATATTGTTTTTTTAAAACGCTTTTTACTATTTCTTTTTTTATTTCTGGAATATATTTATAAAAATTATAGGCTAATTGCCCTGAACTAACTTGATTGTTGCTACCCAAAGAAAATAATTTATCTAATAAGATTTTTTCTTCCGAAGTTAATGGTTTTTGTTGTTTATTAGAATCTAATTTATAAAAAACATACTTACTTTTACGAAATAATTTTCCCTTTTGAGTTTGTTTAATTTTAAGATATCCTTTAATAGCTAACTGAATAATCATAGCTGATAAATCATTATTGGGCAACTTTTCGTTGATTAAAAAAGAAACTTCTCCTACGCTCAAATCATCAGGAACATCATAGTAAGGAACAATTACTCCTCGTCCTTTAGGATCACGACCCTTTTTCCACCACTGAATAAACATCAGAATAAAAACAACTATTGGAAGAAATATTATATAATTATCAGCTAAAAAGTAGCCTATTTTCTGAGAAATACTTGGCTCTTTTAATATACCTTTATTCACAGCAATAGCTATTGTTACTCCTTCCCCTGCTTTCATTTTTGGACAATCAAATTCTGCTTGTTGTGAAGTTTGGTTAGTTAATTGACATTCTTGTTTAGAACCATAAATTCCCACAAATGATTTAACTTTTTTGATTTTTGGTGCTTTAATATTAACTTTTGTTTTTTGAATATCAACATTCCATTTATCACCTGTAACATTCCAATAAAATTCATCTTGTTCAGGAAAAAAATTAATCACTCTGCTAACTAGATAAGAGATTTGATAGGTGTGTTTACCGCTAATTAATTTATTTTTATCTCCAATTTTAATTGTTATATTTTTGTTATTCTTACTAATTTTGTAAGGAACTTGTTTTTGGTCTAATGTGACTTTTATATTTTTTATTTTAATACTACTACGAACACCCTTTTTGTCTTTATATTTAATCGGAATAAATCTGTATATTCCATGTTTTTGATTATTGCCAAAATCATAAGTGATTTTTTCTGTTATAGCTACATCGCTATTGGGAAGTATATTTATCTCAGCAATAAATTGTTGTATTTTTTCTTGTTTATAGATTTGAAAATTATCATCGCTTTGAGCATTAACGTTTTGTATTAAAATATATTGCAAAAAAACAAAAAATATCAATAAAATATTTAAATAAAAACTAAATTGCTTTTTAAAAAAAATAAAGAAAATATTTTTTAGCATAATTTTTTATTAAGATAATTTTTATATAAATTTGATATGGAAAATTTAATTATAATACTTATGTATTTGAATATTTAATTTGTCCACAGTAATATAAGTAGATGGTATATCTGTCCAACAACCGGAATTATAATATTGAATATTCTTTTTTATAATTTGCATAGATTTATGCGTATGACCACAAAAAACTACATCAGCTCCTTTAACTTTACCATATAACATGGCCCCTTCTGCCACCTGATTAGATACTTTTAGCCATCCTTTACTTTTTTGTTTAATAAAACGGCTAATTCTTTTATCTGCAAAATCAATCATTTGAATAAATTTATAAATTTTATTAGCCATAATACCTAAGACTGGATTATGAATCAAAAAACTATCAAACTGATGCCCATGAATAGCTAAATATTTTATTCCAGCATAATTCCATACATATTGATTATAAATCTTAATATTAGTTAAGCTAGAAAAAAAATCAGTTAATCCCTTGTCATGATTACCCACTATCCAACGCACTTTTCTCTTTTTAGCTAGCTCACTAAAATACATTAGTAATTCCCAGTCATTTTTATTTAAAGTATTAAAATTTAAACTCTCAAAAACATCTCCTAATAAAATTAATTTTTTAAATTCAAAATTTTTTAAAAACTTGGACAATGTTTGAGCGCGACTAACCTTAGAACCTAAATGAAGATCAGAAATAATTAAGGTATGTGTTTTGTTCATATTTTATATAAGTAAGATAAAAAATATCAAAAAGTTAATATAAACTATTATAGCAATAATTTAATTTTTAATCTATTTATACTTGCTTGCCTTTTTTATTTTTTTGATTGGACGAAAAGAATAACGATGTAAAGGAGTAGGTCCATATTTTTGAAGCGCTTCTAAATGCAATTTAGTTCCATAACCTTTATGTTTATCAAAATTATATTGAGGATATTGTAAGGCATATTTTTGCATTATTTTATCTCTAGTAACCTTAGCTACAATAGAAGCAGCTGCAATAGACTTTATTTTTTTATCTCCATTTTTAATGGCCTTTTGTTTTAAAGAGAGATTAGGAATTATCTGATTGCCATCAACTAAAATCAACACTTCGCATTTTTGCATTTGCCTTTTTAATTGAGTTAAGGCACTTTTCATAGCCAGATAAGTAGCTTCTAAAATATTAATTCTGTCAATAGTTTTTTGACTAATAATACCCACGCCAACAAAAAAATTTTTTTGAATAAATTGAAAAGCTTTTTTTCTTTGTAGGACACTCAGTGTTTTAGAATCCCTAATTAAATTATGATATTCATCCAGATATTTTTCCTGAAAACTAATTTTTTCTTTTAACATAACTGCGCTAGCCACCACTGGTCCAGCTAAAGGACCTCTTCCTGCTTCATCTATTCCAACTATTTTTTGTTTATCATTATCTTTTAACTTTTTTTCTGTTTTCCATTTTGGAATATACATAAATTTATTTTAAAGTTTATTCTTTTTTAATTTTATGCTATTATAAACCTAAAGTAAACAAAAAAGATGTATAATTTGCTAAAAAATTTTCATTTTGAAGGACAACATAACCAAGAACACATTATTAAGATTGTGCGTCGTCACTGGTTTAATATCTTGCAACAATATATATTTATCATTTTTGGAATTGTTTTAGTTGTTAGTTTTCCCTTTTTTTTACAATTGAACAATTCAGAAATAATATTTACTTTTTGGAATTCCAATAATAATCCTTATATCATTCCTTTCTTACAAAGTCTTTTTGCTCTGCTTATTTGGACAACAGCTTTTATTATTTGGATTGATTATTATTTTGATGTTTGGATTATAACTAGTGAACGCATTGTCAATATTGAACAACGAGGACTTTTTATCCGTCAAGTAAGTGAATTAAAGTTTTCTAACATTCAAGATGTTACCACAGAAGTAGAAGGTTTAATTCCTACTGTTTTAAACTTTGGCAATGTTTATATTCAAACAGCTGGAACAAAAAATCGTTTTCACTTCCGTAAAGTTCCTAATCCTTATAAATTAAAAGCTTTGATTATGAATATGAAGGATAATTCTTGTCCCTTGCCTTCATCTTCAAAAGATACTACTTTATAAAAATTATTCTAACATCTTTTGCGCTTGTTTTTTAAACCGCTCTTCTCCTTTTTTAATTGCTTTCAAAATAATTGGATCAAATTTATCGTATAATTTTTTACGACGCGCAATCAAACAAGCATCTAGATAAGAATCCATCGTTCCTGCATCTAGCCAAGATCCTTTTAAATAGCTATATCTTAATTGTTTTTGTTTTAAATAAAAATTATGCAAATCAGTTATTTCTAATTCTCCTCTAGTAGATGGTTTTAATTTCTTAGCCAAATTAACCACTTGATTGTCATAAATATAAGCTCCTGTAATAGCCCAATTGCTTTTTGGCCTGCGTGGTTTTTCTTTGATATTGTAAATTATTCCTTTTTTTATTTCAGCTACCCCAAAACGTTGAGGTTGCGAAACTTTTTTTAAAAAAATATGAGCGCCTTCTTGAAAATTTTTAATATTTCCTACAAGAGTATTAACATCTTGAAAAATATTATCACCTAATATTAACGTTACATTTTCATTGTTAATAAAAGGTTCAGCCAAAATAAAAGCTTCTGAAATTCCTCTTGGTTTTTCTTGTATTTTAGAAAAAATTTTAATACCATAACTATGAAAAAGTGGATCCAAAAGATTAATAAATTTTCCACTATGTTCTGGGGAAACTATAATTAAAATTTCTTTTATACTGGCCCTAATTAAAATATTTAAAGGATAAAAAATCATTGGCGCTTTATAAACTGGCAATAATTGTTTAGAAATTTGCGCTGTATTAGGATAAAGGCGAGTGGCATTTCCTCCGGCTAAAATTATTCCTTTCATATATTTTAAAAACGATATGGTTTTTTATTAAAATCTAAACTATTTTGAGATTTAAAAATATATAATTTTCTTTTTGAATTGTCAAAATAAATATGTTGATATAATTCTCCTTCATCTTTTCTTTCTGACATAATCTGATTTTGATGACTAATTACAATAGGAGAAAAACTCAACTGCTCTTTGAGAAAATCGCTGAAATATTTTATATCTTTTTTATAATCTTTTTCTAACATATTTCTAAATTCTTTATCTTCAGAATAATTTGTAGCTCCTCCAAAAATAACAGCATCCACACTTCCTTTTTGGCTTCTAGTTTGAATTTCTTTTATTTTACTTTCTATTTCTTGTTGCACTTCTTCATCATATAAAGAAGAAGGAACTTGATGCGTCATAAAAGAAATATTTTTATTAGAATCCTTCTCTCTTCCTACCACAACTAAACCATAACAAACATTAAAATCTCTTGAATATTTATCAGATTGATCTACTGGAGAAATTAAAAAATATTTTTCTTTCCCTAAAATATTTCTTAATTTCATTTCTTCCTGAGATAATTCATAATCTAAAAATAATGCTTGCTTTTTTTCAAATTGTTGAAGAATCTTTTTTTCTTCATCCAAACAATTCAAACAAGCTATAATAGCATCTTGTTCTTTTTCTAAATGTTCCACTAATTTTCCCGCTTTTGGTTTAGAAAATTCTAATGCCTTTTCAAACATAAATATATTATTTAATTATTTATTTAAATATAACAATTATCTAATCTTTTTTCAATGTAAAATACTTTTATTTAATATTATTTTAAAAACAAAAAAATAAAAAACACTTCAGAATAAAAATGAAGTGTTGTTTGAGTTATAAATAATATATCTATTCTTTCATAACATCAACAAAAGAAAAAGAGTTTTTTTCCTCCCATTCACACTGAGAACAAACTAATAACTTATTTTTTTCTTTTTTAATTACTTGTCCACAGTAAGGACAAAAAGAATATTTATTTTTTAAAAACAAAATAAATATTAAATTTATTAAAAAAGCAAAAAATAAAATTAATAATAAAACAGGAAAAATAAAAAAAGTAAAAATACTCATAGCTACAATCTTGTCAAACCAATTCGCTTCTTTTATTGAATTCATCTCATCCTCCTTTTTGTTTTTAAATCTGAAAGAACTTTTAATTTAAATAATACTAACTTATTTTTTTAAAAATAGCAAGAAAAATAATTAATTATTGTATCATAATCCAAAAATTAAAAAAGCTATCTAATTGATTAGAGTAGCTTTTTTAGTTTTATTGTAAAAATATTTATTTATTTTCCAATTTCTTATCCAAGGTTTTTTTAATTGATTCTTCGTCAACTCCTCCACCTTGATAAGTATCTCCTATGAATAAGGTTGGGGTTCCACTGATACCAATGTTCTTAGCTTCTTCCATATCAGCTTTTATTTCTTTTTCGTGTTTTTTGTCCTTATAACATTGATTGAATTTATTTACATCCAATCCTACCTGACGCGCATAAACTTTAAATTTATATTCCCCGTTTTTTTGAGTCCATTCCTTCTGATTTTCAAATAATTTATCTGCAAAAGGCATAAATTTTCCTTGCTCTTGTGCACAACTAGCGGCTAAAGCTGCTTTCATAGCCATTGGATGAATATTTTCTAAAGGAAAATATTTAAAAGCTAAGTTAACTTTATCCTTATATTTATCATCCTGTAATATTTTTTCAATTACTGGATGCAAAACTTTGCAATAAGGACATTGAAAATCAGAAAATTCTACTAAAGTAATTTGAGCATCTTTTTTGCCAGCCACAATATTTTTATCTTCTACCTTAGGAGAATTGATATATTTCCCAGCTGGAATACCTGCTTTGCTTCCATTTAAAAATATCCAGTTATCTTTTTCGTCCATTACTGGTTTAGCCTGTAAATAAAAATCAGTGTCTTTGACTTTAGAATCAAATACAAAAGCAGGAAGAGTTTTAATATTAAATTTCTTTATTAATTCCTTTCCCTTGTCAGAATCATAATTCACCTTTTCCAATAAAATAGTTGGAATAACTTTACGTAAGCTTAATAAAATTTGATCTGGTTTACAGTTCTCACATTTGTCATCATTAATTACTTTTAATTTTATAATCGGATCTGTATAAGCTACCCAGGTTTTACCGTTCAATTCAAAAACATCTTTATTGTTAAGTATTTTTTGAGAAACACCTCCCCCTTGAATAAGTTGACTAACATCCACAAAAAGGCTTCCTATAAACAATCCTGTAAGAAGAATTATAATTGAAATTAAATTTTTTATTTTTTCTGCTTGAGATCTTTTTTGATTTAAAGATTTATTTTTTTCTTCTCTTGTTTTTTCCGATTTATTTTCTTCTGAAGAAAAACTTTTATCTTCATTATATTGATTTTCTTCCATCATAGTTTTTTAAATTAATATTTATTGAATTATTTTTATAATTATTTATATTTTAATTTTTTATTATATTTATTTTATTCTTTTTTCTCCTTATTATTCTCTTCTTTAGTTTCTTATCTATTCTCTGAATTAACATTTTTTTGAGATTCTTCTAATTTTTTCATTTGCTCCTCCTGTTTTTTTAAAATTTCTTTTTCTTTCGCTCTCTCTTTGTTTATCATATTCTGTAAGTCATATTGATGTTTTCCTCCCACAACTTTTCTATCATCAAATCCAATTGTTATTGTGCGCAAAGCTTGTGTTTTAAAAAAAATCCCTAGTAATAATCCTAAAATAAATATTAAGACCATATTAAAAGAAATTTTTTTCAATATTTTTTTTAGTGACATATTTTTTCAATTATGAATTATTTTCTTTTATGCTTATTATAACTTAATATAGTATTATCAACAAATAATGCAATATTGACAAAAGATTCTTTTTATTTCTTAAAAAATTTACTAACTATTCTTCTTTTTTCAAGGCTTGAGCTGGCATCAATTTAGAAGCTTGACGGGCAGGATAATAACCAAAGAGTAAACCCACCAATAAAGAAAATCCTACAGCTAATAAAATGCCCTTCATACTTAAATAAAATTCAATCAAATAACCATTTTTCTGCGCTAACCAAGTAGCTAACATAGCTACAATGAAACTTATTGCAACTCCAACAATTGCGCCTAAAAGGGTTAGCACTACTGATTCTCCTATGAATTGTTGAAGAATATCGCTATTTGTAGCTCCAATTGATTTTCGTAATCCAATTTCTTGAGTTCGTTCCTCCACAGAAACATACATTATATTCATAATCCCTACTCCTCCTACCACTAAAGAGACTGAGGCTAACACTAACAATAAAATATTTATTACTGCAAAAACATTATCTAGAATTTTTTCCATTTCTTTCACAGTATTCACTGAAAAATCATCGTCATCAGGATCTTTAATATGATGCTGATGCCTTAAAATAGTAATAACCTTCTGAACCGTTAAATCTAATTGTTGCATATTTTTTACCTTAAAAATAGCAAACATTACGTAGTTTATTCCCATTATTTTTTTCTGTAAGGTTCTTAAAGGAATATAAATATTATTATCTAAATTCAAAAAACCAGTCACTCCTCGTTTTTTTAAAACACCCACGATACGAAAAGATTTTCCTCCTATTTTTATTTTTTGACCAATAGCATCCTGATGAGGGAAAAAATATTTATTTATCTCATATCCTAAAACAGCCACATTAGCTAATCCTCTATCCTCTCTTTCCGTAAACATTCTTCCTCGTTCAATTTTCATTTGAGGATCAGCTTCTAATTTTCCTGCAGTCACACCAGAAATAATAGCCTGTTTATTTTTATTATGATAACTAGTAATTTTTTGTGTCATTATCATACCATACCAACTTCCTAAATTATCCAACTGAGCTACTTTTTCTAAGTCTTTTAATTTTAAAGTAGTCACTGGAGCTCCTCCGACAATTCCTGAAATATTTTTTATAGACATTTTTTTGGTTTTAGGAGTTTTAACTTCTATTTCAATAATATCACTTCCAAAGGATTTTATTTGATTGATAATAAATATCTTTACCCCTTCTCCTAAAGATAAAATTAAAATTATAGACATCACACCTACAATAATTCCTAAAAGAGAGAGAATTGTTCTCGTTTTATTTCTATATAAACTTTTTAAAGCTAAATTAATGGCTAAAAACATAAATTTTATTCATATCTTAATGCTTCCATAGGACTAATTTGCGCTGCTTTACGCGCTGGATAAACTCCAAAAACAATTCCCACCATAAAAGAAACTATTAAAGCAATAAAAATAGACCAGTTAGAAATTAAAAATGGCCAATGATAACCTAAATGTTCAATAACTAAAGAAAATATTAAGGCAGTTAACAGACCTAAAATAATACCAAGTATTCCCCCTACTAAAGCAATGCTAACAGATTCTAAAAGAAATTGAATAATGACATCAGAATTACGAGCACCAATAGCTTTTCTTAATCCTATCTCTCTAATTCTCTGATTAACAGAAATAAGCATTATATTCATAATTCCCACTCCTCCTACCAATAAAGCAATACTGCCCACTGCTAATAAAAAATACCTCAAAACATCCGTAATAGTTCCTATCATTTCCAAAGTAGAAGTCTGATCACGCACACTAAAATCATCATCGCTAGAATTATCTATATGATGACAAAAACGTAAGGTTTTTTTAATATGATCTTTAGCGCTTGCTATCATTGATTCATCTTTTATTCTTAATCTAATAAATCCCAGATGATTAATACCTAAAATAATTTTTTGGGCCGTTTTTAAAGGAATAAAAATCGTATCATCTTGACTAGAAAAACCAAAGGCAACAGAACCTCTTTTAGCTAATATTCCGATTACTAAAAACTTTTTTCCATTTATTTTTATTTTTCTGCCTAAAACATTTTTCATTTGTTGATTATTGATATCATAACCAAAAAGATCTTGAGCCACCTGACTACCTAACACAGCTATTCTAGAAAAATTAGTGTCATCTTGAGGTTGAAAAAACTTACCATAAGCTAATTGAGCATTTTCTACATTTAAATAACTAGCTGTAGTGCCTGTTAAAGAAGCATTGAGACTTTCCTTTCTCCACTCTGCCGTTACAGTTCCCATCACATATCCAGCGCCATCTACAACCTCTGGCACATTGCTTTTTCTTTTTAAAGCTAACAGATCATCATATTTAAGTGTCGTAATAGAAATTCCCATAGCTGGAGCAGGAGGCCCTTTTTCATCAGAAGCACCAGGAATAATAGCTATTAAATTAGAACCTATCCCTCTCACTTGATCAAGAATAAGTTCTTGCGCAGAACGACCAATAGCAAAAATAATAATTACCGAGGCTACACCAATAATAATTCCCAAAATAGTTAAAAAAGAACGTAGCTTATTAGCTAATAAGTTTTTAATCGCTGTTTTAGTAGTAAAAAGAAAAAAATCCATAATATAAATATAATTTACAATCTAAAAAAATTGAATCAATCTTTTTTCATCATCTATCCATTTTAATTTTATCCAAAAAACTTCTTGAGGCAAAATATCTTTAATTCTTTCTGGCCATTCTATAATCAAAATATTGTTGTTATCCTTACTTATTTCTTTCCAACCTAAACTTAAAATGTCTTGAGATTTTACCCTGTAAGCATCTATATGATAAATGTTAAATTTTTGTTTTTTTGTAATAGGATAATTTTTCATAATTAAAAAAGTAGGACTAATATAAGGACCTTTTACTTGCAACTCTTTTAAAATTCCTTGTGTAAAAGTAGTTTTTCCAGCTCCCAATTCTCCTTCTAAACAAATTATTTCTCCTCCTTTTAATTCTTTAGCTAGTAACTCCCCTTGCTTTTGTGTTTCTTGAAAAGAATTAGTGATAATACTTTTTGACATATTTAAAAAAATTATTTTTAAACTTACCTTTTCTATTTTGGGGTACAATTTTCCAAACATCTCCTGCTCCCATAGTTATAATAACTTGAGAGGGAGAAGCTATTTCTTCTAACTTTTTTTGCGCCATGGTAAGATTACCAACCATATAAGCTTTTTCTTTTTGATATTTATTAATTAAACTAACTATATTATTAGAGGAAACTTCTCCTTCTTTTTCTCTAACACTTCCATAAATATCTAAAATATAAATTTTATCAGCTAAACTTAAACTTTGTGCAAAATCATCCAATAAGGCTTGCGTGCGAGAAAAGGAATGCGGATGAAAAAAAACATAGATACTTTTTTGAGGAAAAATTTCACGAGCAGTTTTAATAGTAGCCCTTATTTCCTCTGGATGATGAGCATAATCATCAATAATAATAGCTCTTTTATAATTACCTTTATATTCAAATCGTCTTACCGTTCCTTGAAAATCTCTTAAGGCTTTTTGAATAACTGATATATTAATACCTAATTTCACAGCTAAAACAATGGCACTCGTAGCATTTAAAATATTATGTCTTCCAATTAAATTTAATTTAAAGTCTGCTTTCCAATTTTTTTCAGAATTAATCACTTGAAAAGATTCTCCCCATTTATTTTCTTCATCTGATTGAATTACTTTTCTATTAATTATTTGATAATCACTTTCTGAATGAAAACCATAACTAATCAAATTATTCTTTAAAACACTTTTTTTGATAACTTCAATCACATTACTATCATCATTATTATAAACTACCCAACCTGTAAGAGAAACCTTGTTAATAAAGTCAATAAAAACCTGTTGATACATATCAAAATTAGGATAAAAATCAGGATGATCCCAATCTAAACTAGTTAAAATAACAGCGTAAGGATTATAATATTTTAATTTATTTTGATATTCATCAGCTTCAAATATAAAATATTCTCCCTTCCCCGTTAAACTATTACTACCCCAATTTAAAACTTTACTTCCTACAAGAGCTTGCGGATTTTTATTAGCTGTTTTAAAAATATGCGCTAAAAAAGCAGTAGTAGTTGTTTTTCCGTGCGTTCCACAAACAGCTAATCCTAATTTTTGATTAAATAAGTTAGCTACCGCTTCTGGATAACTCAACATTTTAATTTTTCTTTTCTGCGCTTCTTGATATTCAGGATTGTCTTTTTTTATAGAAGTTGAATAAACTATCCAGTCTAACTTGAGAGGTAAATTTTTGGCTTGATAATGAGAAAAAACATTGATATTTTTCTCTTGTAAAACATCATTATAAAAATGATCTCCTTCATCAGAGCCTAATACCTGATAACCTAAATCTACATAAAGACGTGCTAAAGCAGAAGTTCCCGCACCTTCAATTCCAATAATATAAATTGTTTTAGAAGGATAATGACTTTTTAATTGCATAAAAAATTATCTAAAAAATTAAAACGGCAACCACTTAGTAGTATAAAGTATAATTCCAATTAAAAAAGTAAACAAGAGAAAAGTAAAGTAAGTGCGTTTATAAGTGAACTCTCCTTTTAAAAAATTTTGAATAATATCCCAGAGAAGAAAATAAATAATTAAAAGAATTACTCCTGTACTTAAATAACCAAATGGCCAAAAATTCACTCCCCAAACCATTTCCGCTATTCCTAATGATAAAATTAAACTAAATAAAACACATTTTCTTTTCTTACCCCAATCTATTAAACAAAGATAATAATAAGAAAAAAGAAAAGTAATTAAACTATAAACTAAAATCATAATCCACAATGGAATTAAAAAATTGAGATAGATTCCCCATCCAGCTGAATAAAAAAGAAATAACCCTGCTAAACTAGTAGCCGCCAATAAACCTTGCGCTGTTTTATCTTTTAAGTAACTTTTTAAACGATACATTCCTAAAAAAAACAAATAAAACAAAAAAGAACTAATCCCAATAAAAATTTGTTCCTGTTGAAAATTATCTATTAAAAACAACAGTGTCATAGCCGACCAAGCGAAAATTAAAGGCACCAAAAAAGAACTTTTTCTATAAGCTACTTTTTTAGCTGCTAACCAAACAATAAAAGCCACTCCTCCAGATACATAAAAAAAACAATGTGGATAAAAAACAATTATCTCTAATGCAAAAAAATATATTAAAGCGTAAAAAAAAGAAAAAAGATGGAAAAACATAATGATATTATTTTTTTCATCTTAACATAAGTAATTAAAAAAATAAAATCAGCTCAATTAACTCGCATTACAAATTTAAATTTTTACTCCTGATATATAATTTTTTTAACCTGCCTTAAAATATCGCGTGATTGAGAATAAGTAAGCAGTTTTAAAGCTTCTTTATAATTCGTCCACTTATAATTTTTTAATTCTTTAGTTTGTATTCTTACCTTCTCTATATCGGTTTTTCCTAAAAAATATTTTACTTTTTTATGAAAGATTTTTTTATTTTTCTCAAAGTCATATTCCTCTTCCCAAAAAAGATAAGAAAAAATAACGACTTCATTAATTCCTGTTTCTTCTTGAAACTCTCTTAGAGCAGTTTCTTCATCACTTTCTTTTTTATCTTTGTGTCCTTTGGGAAAACCCCAGTGACCTTCATTGTGTTGCACTAACAAAAATAACCAGTTATTACTTGTGCTTTTTCTAATGGCAATAATTCCATAAGAAAAATCATTTATTTTCATTGAATTTACCATTAAAAGTTAATTAGAAAATTTTAACGTAGAAATAAATTTTTCATTACTAATTAAATTTTTAAAAGTATTCAATGAAGTAGATGAAGAATCTAGTCTTAAAGTAGCCCATAAATCATCGTCTTCTTCCCAGTTTTCATGCCAATAAGAAATGGCTTTAAATTGCAAAAGAGAATCCTGATTTAAAATATAAGCAAAAGCTCCTTTTAACCATTGGCTTTTTTTTCCTAAAGGATGATGATCAGTTACACCAAACTCTAGAAGAGCTATTGGTTTTTTCTGACTAATTTCTAAAATCTTATTTTGACGTTCTTTCATAATTTTACTAAAAGTATCCCAATAATCTTCTGCTGGCGTTTGAGGGCCATAAACACTTATTCCTATCCAGTCTATATAATCATCTCCGGGATAAAAATACTTTGGATCATTCCATTTTCTATGCTCTGGATAAGAATATATATCTGGATGAAAAAACCAGGTTACATTATTTACTTTTTCAAAACGAAAAATATTTATAATGTGACGATAAGCATCTACAAATCTTTCTGGACCATCTGCTTTCTGAGGATCTCCATATTTTGTTTTAACAGCTCCTCCATTCAACGCTCCGCCCCAAGGAAACCAATCTCCATTCATTTCCACTCCAAAATCAATTAAAATTGGTTTTTGAAAATTTTTTACATCTTGCGCATATTTATGCAATTCTTTATCAAATTTTCCTTCAATAATTTTTTGCAAACTAAAAGTTTTATCATAAGCTGTATCAAAATACTTACGTGGCATCATTCTTACGAAAGGAACTGCTCCGCTAGAATAAATTATTTCTACCTTTTGCAGAGGAAATTTTATCCCATCTCTTCCCCAATTATTAGAAAAATAGGCCCAGGCAATATTTTTTCCTACTAGTTTATTAAACTGCTCAATTCTTTTTTTACTAACCTTATCCTCTGGACCACCAAAATCTGGAAAAGCTCCCCAATATATTTTTCCATCTTCAGGAGATAATAATTTTTTTTCTATAAGTTTTAAAGATTGTTTATCTTTATTGTTAGAAGCTGACTTTTCTTGTTTCTCTGAAGTTTGCTGATTATTTTCTTTTTTTTCTTGCTCTGTTTTTAAATAAGAATATCGCGTAACTATTTTTTTCTTTGCATAATTTTTATTATAATATTCTAAAAAAAATAGCCCGCTTATTAATCCTATTAATAAAAACAAAAAAAGATATATATAATTTTTTTTCATTCTTTATACCTTAAGATTAATTTTTACCAAAAAATATTTTTTTAAAATTCTTTTTCCCCACTTGAATTACATCTTTTTGATTATTTTTTTGAGTTAAAATAAAGTCAAACTGGGTTACTTTTTTCTGATTAATTTTTACTCCTCCTTGCTCTATTTTTCTTCGCGCTTCACTTTTACTTTGAGCTAAATGAGCTTTAACTAAAAAATCAATTAATTTAATCTGCGTTTCGTTAATTGAAAAAAGGTCTATTTGTGAAGGCAATTGTTTTTTAGAAAAAGTAGCAATAAAATATTGTTCCGCTTTTTGAGCTAATTCTTTTCCATGGAAAATCTTTACTATTTCTTTAGCTAGTCTAATTTTAGCATCCCGAGGATTTTTTAATTGCAATATTTCTTTTATTTCTTTTAAAGAAATTCTTGTGCATCCTATTAATAATGGTTTAATCATTCCATCTGATTGCGCCATAATCGCTCCAAATAAATCATTGGGAGATAAATTTAAAAACACTCCTGTTCCATTAGATTTAGACATTAATTCGCCTGTTTTTTCATCAGCAATTAAATTTGTAGCTATGATAAATTTTTCTTTTTTCTTTAATTTTTGCATTAATGTTCTTCCTGCTAAAGCATTAAAAATTTGATCCGTGCCACACAATTCTGCATCCACATCTAAAACAACACTATCATAACCCTGCATTAAAGGATATAAAAACTCATGCAGATAGACAGGTTTTTGATTCTTAATTCTTTTTTCAAACATATCTCTTTCTAGCATTTGTTGCACTGTGAAATTAGAAGCTAATTCTAATATTTCTGCAAAAGATAATTTTCCTAACCATTCTGAATTAAAACGAATTTCCACAGGGTTTTCCTTGTCATCAAAATTAAGAATATTTTTAATTTGATTTTTCCAATCGGAAAAATTTTCTTTTACTTTTTCTGAAGATAATTTTTGTCGAGTAGCGCTTTTATCCGTTGGATCTCCTATCATACCCGTAAAATCACCTATAAGAAAAATTACCTTATGACCTAATTTACGCAAATCTTCCAATAACATTAAATTTTGTGCATGACCTAAGTGTAAAGCTGGCGCAGTAGGATCAGCGCCTAAATAAAAACTTAATCGCTCTCCACTTAATAATTTGTTCCTTAATTGTTTCTTATCTGGTAAAATTTCCGCAATAACACCTCTTTCTAAAATTTCATCTATTCTTTTTTTGTCTTTAATTATTTTCATATTTTCTAAATTTCTATTAAAATAATTTACTTTTTTCCTTATCTAAAGCTTGATTCACTAGTTGATCAGCTATTTTATTTTTTTCTCTAGGAATATGTTGAAAAATTAATTGTTTAAAATCTAATCCTAAATTCCATATTTCTAAAAAATATTGCTGAATACGTTTTTCTTTTAACTTATATTGATGATTAAGTTGTTTTACTACTAATTCACTATCTAAAAAACATTTTACTTTTGTCTCCTTGGCCTGCTTTTTTCCCAAAAGGCTTTTAATCTTTTTTAATCCTAAAATTAGAGCTTCATATTCGGCTTCATTATTAGTTTTATTTTCTCCTAAAAATTGGCTATATTTTTTTTGTAAAGTTTCAATCCAAATTCCTGCTCCCGCTGGACCGGGATTACCTCGCGCTCCTCCGTCAGTATACAAATTAATTTCTTTAAACATAACTAATAATTTTAAAAATTACGTTTTCTGTTTTCTCTTTCTAATTCTAAAATTTCTCTTACTAAATTTTTATAAGCGCGCGCTCCTTTAGAAAAAGCGTCAAAGTGTAAAATAGATTTACCAAAACTAGGCGCTTCAGCTAAACGCACAGAACGAGGAATCACTACTTCAAAAACATATCCTGGAAAATGTTTTCTTACTTCATTTACTACTTGACGCGCTAAACGATTTCTTCTATCAAATAAAGTCAATAAAGCTCCCATAACTTTTAAGTTTGGTTGCAAATTTTCTCTGACCAAATCAATTGTTTCTAATAATTGACTTAATCCTTCTAAAGCATAATATTCTGTTTGCACAGGAACAATAATTTCATCACTAGCCACCAAACCATTTAAAGTTAATAATCCTAAACTAGGAGGACTATCAATTAAAATATAATCATATTCAGAACGCACTTGACGTAGAACTTCATAAAGACGAAATTCCCTGTGTTCCATATGAATCATTTCAATTTCTGCTCCAGCTAAATCTTGAGAAGAGGGTATTATGTCATAAGCTACTTTTTTACTAGTCATAATAATATTGCGAGGATGTTCTCCAGATATCATGGCTTCGTATAATCCCTTTTCTAAATTTCTAATATCTACACCTAAACCAGAGGAAGCATTGCCTTGAGGATCTAAATCCACCAAAAGCACCTTTTTTCCTGCCTCGGCTAAATAAGTAACTAGATTAATAGTAGAAGTAGTTTTACCCACTCCTCCCTTTTGGTTGACGAGAGAAATAATTTTTGCCATAATTCACTTGTCTTTATTATATAAATCAGTATATAATGTTTTTTAAAAAAATAAAAGATTTCTAAAGCCCGGATGGCGGAATTGGTAGACGCGCTGGACTCAAAATCCAGTGATGGCAACATCATGAGAGTTCGAGTCTCTCTCCGGGCACTAATAAATTTTCAAAGAATTTATTAGTTATAAAAAGGAAGCGTGGCAGAGTGGTTGAATGCACCGGTCTTGAAAACCGGAGAACCTTCACGGGTTCCGGGGGTTCAAATCCCTCCGCTTCCGCTAGTTAATCTAAAACTATGAAAAAAATTAGAATCGGTTTATCGGGAAAAAAGGGAAGTTTTTCAGAGGAAGCTTCTCATTATTATTGTCAAAAAGAAAATATAACTAATTATCAACTAGTTTATCTCACTACGGTCAAAAATGTTTTAAAATCTCTTAATCAAAATAAGATTGATTGGGGAATTTTTCCTATTGAAAATTCTAACGGAGGAATTGTTTATGAAGCCGTAGAAGCTATGTCACAATACAATTTTCAAATTAAAAAATTTTTTGAAATTGATATTAGCCACTGCTTAATAGCGCTTCCTCAAACCCTTCCTCAAAAAATTTCCGCTATTGTTTCTCATCCTCAAGCCTTAAAACAATGCCGTATGTATCTTAAAAGAAAATGGCCTGATATTGAATTAAAAGAATGGGAAGATACCGCCGCTGCCGCTGAAGCGCTTTCTCAAAAAAAGATTAGTCCTAATTATGCTGTAATTGCTTCTCGGAACGCCGCTCAGCTTTATCATTTAGATATTTTAGAAGAAAACATTCAAGATTTAAAATTTAATTTTACTACTTTTTTAGCTGTAACTAAAAGAAAATAAAATAATCTTTTACTATTAATTATTTTCCCTAATTTGATTTTGAGCTAATTCCACTACATTTTTTAACAGACAAGCCACTGTTACCGGACCCACTCCTTGAGGAACAGGAGAATAACATCCTAAATTATTTTCTAATTTGAAAGAAAAAAAATCTCCTTTCACTTTCTTCCCTTTCTTAATAATCCCTCCATCCACCACCATTACTTCCTCTTTTCTTAAATCATTAGCTTGAAAAAGGTTCTCTTTTCCGCAAGCTGTTATAATTAAATGCGCCTTTTTCATTTCTTTTCTAAATCTCTTTTTATTTTTCAACCACTCCTGACATTTAATTAAACGAATGTTTTTCCAGTTTCTTTTTTGCAAACTAGCTTTCATAATCCGAAAAAAAGAAAGTGATTGACTTATTATAAGCGCTTTTCTTTGAAATAAATCTGTTTTTTTCCAACACTTTTTTCTTTCCGCCTCATTAATTAACCGCCTAATAGCAGAAGGAAAAACAGGTTCTATAATTTCTTTACCCTTCAAAAATTTCTCAATATTTTCTGGATGAAAACCATCAGCATCTTTAGAAGGATGGACACTTTGAATAATTTTATCTCTATCTATTTTGGAAGGCAAAGGTAACTGAACTATAATTCCTGTTATTTCTTTTTTGTTATTTAATTCTTTAATTTTTTGTATTAAAAACTTTTCCGTTATAGAATCAGGATAAGAAAAGACTTTAAAACCTAAACCAATTTTTTTTCCAGTTTCTTGTTTTAATTTAACATATAAATGAGAAGCTTTGTCATCACCCACTAAAATAATCGCTAATACGGGATTAACTTTTAAATTATTTATTTTTTTTTGAAGACTAAAAAGAATATTGTTAGCAATTTTTTTTCCGCTAATTTTTTGCATTCAATTTTTATTTAATAACTGAAAAAACAAAACTAATCATTGACAAAACAATACTAAACAACACTGCTGACAAAAAAGAAGCCACACTAAAACCAGGCACTAAATAAGCTGTTAACATCACAATGAAAGCATTGATTACTAAAGTAAACAATCCTAAACTAAGAATATTAACTGGCAAAGTTAAAATAATTAAAATTGGCTTAAGAAAAGTATTTGCCACACTTAAAACTACCGCCACCACAAAAGCCGCCCATAAACCTACCACATTAACACCTGGTAAAAGATAAGCTGTTATTAATACAGCTACCGCCATAATTAACCATTTCCATAAATATTTAATCATATATTTATATTTAATAATTATTTATAATCAATTCAATATTAAACCAATTATTTTATAATAGCAATAACTCCTATTATAAATTAATATTTTCTAAAGTATTTTTAATTCCCTTATCTAAATTAGAAATCATTTTTTTAATTTTAATAATAATATCCACTCTCCCGTTACTTTCTTCTAAAAGTTGAATAGTTTTTTGATATTGAATTTTTGCCTTTTCTTTTTCTCCTCGCTTTTCCAATAAAACACCTAAATAAAAATGTCCCGTTATATTTTTTTCATCTATCTGAATTATTTTTTCATAAATTTGTTCCGCTATTTTATTATCATTTTCTTTGTTTCTTTTTTGATACATCCTCCCTAAAGCTAATAAATATCTATTATTATAAGGATCTATTTTTAAAGCTTCTTGTTCTGTTTTAATGGCTTCATTTATTTTTCCTAACATCTCATTTGTTAAAGCTAGATAATAATAAGATTCTGCCAAATTATTTTTTTCTTCAATGGATTTTTCTAATAATTTTTGCGCTTTTAATGCTAATTCTTTTCTTTCTTGCTCTTTTTTCTTTCTTTTGGCCTGAACTAATTTTATTTGCCCTAGTTTTAAATAATATTGAGGATTATGAGGTTCTAATTGCAAAGCTTTTTGATAATTTTTCTCTGCTAAATCTAAAGAGTCCGTTACATAAAAACCTGCATTTTCATAAATCATAGCTAAATATTCTATCACCGCAACATCTTTTTCAGCTATATTTTTAGCTTGAACCACAATAGCAATGGCTTTATTTAAATTATCTTTAATTTTATTAATATCCTGTTCTGCTCTTTCCTTTTGAGCTTCTTGATTAGCTAAAGTAATATAATATTGACCCAAATGAAGATAATAATTAGTTTCTCTTTGATTAAGCCTGATGGCTTGACTCATATAATCAATACTTTTTTCTAAATCCTTTTTTTCTAGTTGAAGAGCTTCTTGAGCTTTCACATCTGCTTGATAAATTTTGTTTAATTGAGCAGATAAATATATTAATCCTCCACTACTGAATAAAAATAGAAAAATAAAAATCACTCTTATTTTTGGAGAAAAATTAAATAAAACTCCTTTTTCTTTTTCTTGGCCAAATTCATAAAAAATAGTTGCCCAGGCTAAACTTCCTATCAACGTTACCTCAAACAAATTTATTCCATCTATTTTTTGCCAAAATAAATTGACCAACAAAACAAGCCAGGCAGAAAAAATTCCTAAAGAATAGATCCTATCTTTATTCTTGCTTTGATAAAGATAATAAAATTGCCAACCAAGACTAAAAAATAAAAGCCATAACCAAACCATGGTTCCCAAAAATCCTATTGTCGTTAAAGATTCCTCAAGAAAACCAGCTCCTCTAGAAAAATGTTTTGAATAAAATTTAGTTAAATTAAACTCTTTTGGTTTCCGTAGAGAAAAAGCATATTTATAAGTAGCTGGCCCACTCCCTAGAAAAAAATTATGCTTTAAACTTTCTTTAGCTATCTGAAAAGATGTTTGATGATTTAAATTTATTGTTGCAGGAAAATCTATCTTAACAAATGTTTTATTTTCAATTAATAAATTTAGCAGTAAAAAGAAAAGAAAAACTACTCCGGGAAGCCATAACCATCTAGTTCTAATTTTAACAAATTTAGCTAACAAAAATAAAAAGAAAATAAAGTTGCCTAGTAAAAGCGCTCCCCCTACAATATATTGATAAAGCAAAGTTATTACTAGTAAATCTAATAATAAATATACCAATAAAAAAGCAAGGATAAATTTTTTCCAAAGCTGAGCTAAAATATTATTAGCAGCTATTTTTAAAATAACAGTTAAAAGAATCAGATTTAAACTAGCTAAAAATAATCCTAAATTAGCGGGAGAATAGAAAGGATTATTTAAAAAATATTGTCTTATTTTTTCTGAAAAAAAATTTAAATGTAAAAAAATATTTAATTCTCCTACTACTAAAATAAAACCAGAAACCAAAATGGCACTTAAAACTAATTTTAATCTCTGAAGATTAAAATTATAAAAAAGAAAATAGAAAATTATTATATAGCTCAATATACTCACCCAACTTCCTGCTGGATCTTTAAACTCTCCCCAAAAACTTCTCCATTGGTCAACTGAAAAAAAACTACTTATACTGATTAAAATTATGCTTAAAAACAAAAGATAATCTAATTGAGTTATTTTTAAAACTATCTTTTTTTCTAAAATTATTTTTAAAAACCATAAAAACAAACTAAACAATAGCCAAAAATACAAATAAATTTGTTTTTCAAAAATAATTCCTTGCCAAGTATTTCCTCTAAAAAATAAAGGCCAAACTAAAAACAAAAGAAAAATATTAATTCCTATTAAAAAATTTACCACTTTCAAAAAGAAATTAATTTTTTGTTTTTTTCGTTTTTGAAAATTAAGTGTTTTAACTATTGCTGACATAAGTTAAGTTTAACTGATATTTTTATCAAAAACCAGCTCTAATTTCTTATTTTCACTCCTCTTAATTTAATATGACCTCTCATTTTTAAAGTTGAATTTAAGGTTTCATCCGCACCAATATCCCAAGTATGATCCTTTCTGCTTTCTCCGTCTATATCAGTTAAAAAAGATAAATTAGCATCATTAGATAAATCAATTCCCGCATCTTTAGCAGTGCTATCATTGGGAGAAAGATGAAAATCATGGTGTGTTACATCCATAAATAATACCGTAGCATTGGTTTTAGAATGACTTCCCGGAGCTGTACCATCAGAGGAGATGTTGTAGTCGGAGGAGGAGTCAAAGGTGCCTGAATAGCCGGTAGTACAATTTTGAACGATATTGTTTTTTACAATAGCAGTTTGAGCGACTCTTCTTATTGCTATACCCCCATCAGAACAATTATAAAATGTATTATTATATATATAGTTTGTCAAATTAGCCGAAGAATATATTTCTAAAAAAATCGTTTTAGTACCACTAAAATCATAGAATAGATTGTTATAATAATACACATTACCAGTAGCATCTGCACTTAAATAAGCTGTAGAATGCGCTTGAAACCAATAATTAGTATTATTATGTACTCCCCTAAATATATTGTCAGTTATATATGTTTCTACATCCCCAGCTGAGAAAGAAAGATGTAGCATGAAAACATCATGTGTAATATCTCCACTAGTTTCATACATTTGAATGCCTTCTAGCCTAAAAAAACCTTCATAATTACGAATAGCGTGGTCATTTTCCACCTCCAACCGATACTTCCCCTCATCCCACTTGCCATGATGTCTTTGACTTACTCCTACTTCATTAGAATTAACAGGAGTATAAATTTTAAGAAAGTTATTTGGTCCAGTGGTCCAGCCAACTATACTAACAGCTGTAGTATCCGCTGTGGTTCCATTAGCATAACAAGCAATGTTCCATTGTTCGTTGTTAGCTACTAAATCTCTGTTTCCTCCAGTAAAAGTTATAGGAATGCTAGTATTTTGAGTTCCATTTTCAGCGTTAGCTAAACTAGTATAAGCTCTATAAATTGACCAAGTATCATTAGTAGATAAATCTGCAGGAGTAGATCCGTTATCTGTTTGTAAAATATAATGAGTGGAATCAGTTCTTTCTTGAATAAAAGCTAAAGAGTCACTGGAATCTAAATCATTGTCTCCGTCTGAATCATAAACTAAAACATCTCCTACTCCGATATTGTCAGCTAGAGCAGATGAGAAAGTAGCTGTGCCATTAGAGATAGTTACTGTATCACTATGAGAATTATCTGTTTGTAAAGCCGAAGTAGCTCCGGGTGCAACACTTCTGTAAATTCCGATGGCTCCTTCATCCGCTCCAATATCCCAATTAGATTGAATAGGACGAGTGTCTCCATCTATGTCCGTAGAAAAAGGTAAGTTACTATCCGAACTTAGGTCAGTACCAGCTTCTCTAGC
>JALSQF010000011.1 GCA_026985555.1 Candidatus Moraniibacteriota bacterium
CTAGACACATTCATAAAAATAACTTATAATTTGTTATTGATACTTTTAAATATTAGAATTTAATTATATATCATGAAAAATAACAAAAAGAAGAAGAATGAAATAATTATTAGAGGCGCTAAAGTAAATAACTTACGTAACATTAATGTTAATATACCGCGCAATAAATTAGTGATCATTACTGGTGTAAGTGGATCAGGAAAATCATCCTTAGCTTTTGATACTATTTATGCAGAAGGCAATCGTCGTTATATGGAAGGTTTATCTGCCTATGCGCGTAATTTATTAGATATTAACAGTAAACCAGATATTGATAAAATTGAAAATCTTAGTCCTACTATTTCCATAGATCAGAAAAGCACTGCGCGAACTTTACGTTCTACAGTGGGAACATT
The DNA here is from genome assembly GCA_026985555.1 of Candidatus Moraniibacteriota bacterium. Lineage (GTDB taxonomy): Bacteria > Patescibacteriota > Minisyncoccia > Moranbacterales > UBA9337 > JALSQF01. Next base: position 396 of record JALSQF010000011.1, read on the forward strand.
AACAGAGATTTATGATTATTTACGTTTGTTATATGCTAAAGTAGGAAAAATACATTGTCCGAATTGTGGAGAAAAAATGTCCAAAAAAAGTAAACAAGAAATTTTAGAAGAAATTCGTAAGCTTCCTCAAAATACTTCTTTGATTATTCTAGCTCCTCATAATTACAATAAAAAAATTAAAAAAGATAATAAAAAAATTTTAAAGAAAATTCAACAGATGGGTTATGCCAGAGTAAGAATAAATAATAAAATAATGTTAACAGCAGATGCTTTATTAGTAGTTAATAAAAAAGATAAAATATTAATAGAAACAGTGGTGGATAGAATTACTTTAAATCAAAAAGATTTTGACAAGGAAAGATTGTTAGATTCCATAGAAACGGCTTTAAGATTAAGTGGGGGTTTAGTAAAATTGTGGATTAATAAAAAAAAGGAAAAAAATTATAATCAAGATTATTTTTGTTCTCATTGTCAAATAAAAATTAAAGAAATAACGCCCCGTCATTTTTCTTTTAATAATCCAGAAGGGGCTTGTTCTTATTGTCAAGGATTAGGGATAGTTAAAAAAATTGATCCCGAACTAATTATTCCTAATAAAAATCTTTCTTTAAGAGAAGGCGCTATTAGACCATGGCACAATATTAGTTTTAATAAAGGTAGCGCCTTATCCTATGGATTAGAAGATGAATTAAAAAAAATAGCAATGCGCTACAAATTTTCATTAGATGATCCTATAAAAAAGATGACTGCTAAACAATTGAAAATATTGTTATATGGAGAAAAGCAAAAGAATTCTAAAATAGATTTAGGAGGAGTTAAAAAGGAAGATTTTTTTGAAGGTATTGTAACTAAATTAGAAGAACGTTATCATAAGACAAAATCAGAACACTGGAAGGAAGAGATTGAGAAATATATGGTTAGTAAAACTTGTCCTGTTTGTCAAGGAAAAAGGCTGAAAAAAGAATATTTGAGTGTTTTAGTTAATGATAAATCTATTAATGATTTAGTAGAAATGAGTATAACAGATTTAAATGAGTATTTTCAAAAATTTTCTTTGAAAAATTATAGTCAGTTAGAGAAGCAAATAATTTCTGATGTTATTCAAGAAATTAAAGCGCGTTTACAAGTTTTAGAGCAGGTAGGATTAGGATATCTTAGTTTAAACAGAAGTGCTCCTACCATTTCAGGAGGAGAGGCACAAAGAATTCGTTTATCTGTTCAAATCAAATCCCAGCTAATGGGTATAATTTATATCTTAGACGAACCTTCCATAGGCTTGCATACAAGAGATACAAAAAAATTAATTAAAACTATGCAGGCTCTAAGGGATGAAGGTAATACAGTTATTGTAGTAGAACACGACAGGGATATAATACAAGCTGGCGAGTGGGTAATTGATATGGGTCCAGGAGCAGGGGAGTTAGGAGGAGAGATTATTTTTCAAGGAGATAAATACCAGATGCTAAAAAGTAACACCACAACTTCTTTGTATTTAAAAAAGAAAAAAAAGTTTGATTTTAAGAAAAAAACACGATCAGGAAACAAAAAATATTTAGAAATTAAAGGAGCGCAAGAAAATAACTTAAAAAATATTGATGTAAAAATTCCTTTAGGGAAATTTGTATGTGTTACAGGAGTATCAGGATCAGGAAAATCAACTTTAGTAAATAATATTTTAGCGAGAGCCCTCAGTAGACATTTTTATCGCAGTAAGAATTTACCGGGAAAACATAAAAATATTAAAGGTTTACAGTATATTAAAAAAGTAATTAATATTGATCAATCTCCTATTGGTCGCACGCCTCGTTCCAACGTTGCAACTTATACAGGAGTATTAACTCATATTAGGGAACTTTTTGCTGAAACAAGCGAAGCTAAGGAAAGAAATTATAAAGCTAGCCGTTTTAGTTTCAATATGAAAGGAGGTCGTTGCGAGGTTTGTCAAGGAGAGGGAAAAAGAAAAATTGAAATGCAACTTTTGTCAGATATTTATGTTCCTTGCGAAGCTTGTGAGGGGAAACGTTACAATGCTAAAACTTTAGAAATTGAATATAAAGGAGTAAATATTGCTCAGGTTTTAGATATGAGTGTTAGCTATGCAGCGGAATTTTTCAAAAAACATTCTTTAATTTATGAAAAATTAAAGACCATGGAACAGGTGGGGTTGGGTTACTTACGTTTAGGTCAAAGCGCCATTGATCTTTCAGGAGGAGAAGCGCAAAGAATAAAATTAGCTACAGAATTAGCGCGTAAATCTAATGGCAACACTCTTTATATTTTAGATGAACCAACTATTGGATTACATTTTGAAGATGTAAAAAAACTACTAAATGTTTTAAATTCTCTAGTGGACAAAGGAAATACAGTTTTAGTGGTAGAACATAATTTAGATGTTGTAAAAGAAAGTGATTGGGTAATAGAATTAGGTCCAGATGGAGGAGATAAAGGAGGAGAAATTATTTTTAGTGGGGAACCGATTGATTTAAAGAAAAAATCTCAAAGTTGGACAGGTAAATACTTATAAATATTTACTATTCTTTAGACTTGCATTATAATCAAAATTAAGTAAATTTAAACTAATAGAAATAATAATTAATTTAATTTCTTATTAACAATTTTTTTATTTAAGAAAATTGTTAATAAGAAATTTAAAAACAATGTCTTTTGATACTTCTCAGCCTCAGAAAGCTGAAAAATTAGCCAGCAAAATAAAAGTGAGATTTAATAATATAGATTTACTAAAAGAAGCTTTAACACACCGTTCTTATTTGAACGAGAATCGTAATTATCCTTTATCACATAATGAAAGGTTAGAGTTTTTGGGTGATGCAGTTTTGGAATTGGTTGTAACAGAATATCTTTTTAAAAAATATAATCGTCCTGAGGGAGAGATGACAGCTTGGCGAGCGGCGTTAGTCAATGGAGAAATGTTAGCTAAGGTAGGAAAGAAACTAAAGCTAGAGAATTTTCTAAAAATGAGTAAGGGAGAAGCTAAAGATACAGGAAGAGCGCGCCAATACTTATTGGCTAATGCAATGGAAGCCATAATTGGAGCTCTTTATTTAGATCAAGGATACGAAGAAGCTAAGAGATTTATAAAAAAGTATATCATTGTTAATTTAAAAGAAATTTTAGAAAAAAAACTTTATCTAGATCCTAAAAGTTATTTTCAGGAAAAAGCACAAGAAATAACTAAAATAACTCCTCATTATGAATTGCTAGAAGAAAGCGGTCCTGATCATGATAAGCATTTTGTAGTAGGTGCTTATTTGGATAGAAAATTAATTGCTAAAGGTATCGGAATTTCCAAACAAGCAGCTCAAAGAGCGGCAGCGCGCGCAGCTTTAGAAAAAAAGAAATGGTTATAATTTTAAATAAAAAATTTGTAATTTTTTGATTAATGTTAAAAATATTTTATAAGAAAAACAAAAAAGATAAATTACAGGAACTGGATTATAATTCAAATATCCAAAAGCATTCTTGGATATTTGTGGCTAATCCCACAAAAAAAGAATTGCAAAAAATCAGTCAAGATTTTTTATTAGATATAGATCAATTACAAGATGCTTTAGATTATTATGAAGTTCCTCGTTTTGACTGGGATAATGATAAAAAAAACTTCTATTTTTTTATTCGTTATCCTGTTTCAATGGAAAACAAAATATTGGCTACAGCTCCTATGTTGATTATACTTTCTGGAAATTTAGTTTTAACTATAGTTTTAGAAGATTCAAAATTTCTTGAAATTATGAGGCAAACAGAAATTGATAGCACAGAAAATAGAATTAATTTAATGTTTCAAATAATTGATTCAGCTGTAAATAAATACAACAAACGTTTAATAGAAATTCATAAAAAAGTGCGCAAAACAGTGAGTAAAGTTAGAAATATAAATAATCAAGATATAGAACAATTAGTCAATTTAGAATATATTTTAAATGATTATCTGAGCGCTTTATTGCCAATGAGAGAAGCGCTTTATATTATGCTGAATAAAAAAATAATTTCTTTAGATGAGGCAGAAAAAGAATTAACAGAAGATTTACTTTTAGATACAGAACAAATAATCAACGGAATTAAAAATGTTTTAAAAAGTATTCAAAACATTCGGGATTCTTTTTCTACAATTATTGGTAATAAATTAAACCAGATAATGAAAACCTTGGCGGCTTTAACAGTAATATTAACTGTTCCTACTATAATTTCATCTATTTATGGAATGAATATAAAAGTTCCGCTTATGAATAGTCCCTATGCTTTTTGGGAGGTGAGTAGTATAGCTATTATTAGCTCATTTATTATTTGGGCTTTATTTGCTTGGAAAGATTGGATTTAATTTTAAACTAAATTATTTTTTAAATTGAATTTACTGAATTAATTTTTTTTGATAAAGCTTTAATTCTTTAATTTTTTTAGTAACTTCTTGTAATTTTTCTTTTTCTTTTTTAACAATTGTGGCAGGCGCTTTTTTAATAAAATCTTTGTTGGCTAGTTTGGTATTTAAAATGTTTTTAAATTTTATTAGAGATTGTAATTCTTTTTCAATTCTTTTTATTTCTTCTTTAGTATTTAAAGCGTTTTCTATTGCAACATAGAGAATAATTTTTCCAGTAATTGGTTGTTTTATAGTTTTTACATTTTGAGGTTGTTTTTGAATAAATTTTATTTCTTTAACATAGGTAAATAGATTTTTTATGATTTTAGTTTCTTGAGAAATAATTTTTTTATCTTGAATATTAGCCTGAATAAAAACATCTATTTTTTTTCCAAGAGGGATATTATTTTCTTTTCTAATGCGTCTAATATTAACGATAATTTCTTTAATTAAATTGAAGTTTTTTTCAACTTCTTTTTTTGAGTAAATATTTTTTTTATTGAATGTTAAAGAAGAGTAAAGGAAATTATTTTTATTTAAAAAATCATATTTATTATTTTTAGGCCAATTGGATATCATTAAAAGTTTTTTCTTTTTTTGAATTTCCCAAAGATATTCTGTAATAAAGGGAATAAAGGGGTGCCATAATTTTAATAAATCTTCTTCAATGTTTTTTAAAATAATTTTTTTTACATTTTTGTTTCTTTCAATTTTAGCAATTTCTAAATACCAATCCGCTAATGAATGTTTAGTGAAATTATATAATTTTTCTCCAGCCAAAGAGAAATTATAAATTTTTAATAATTTAGTAACTTCTTGAATTAAATTTTTAAATTCATATATTATCCACTGGTCAGATAATGTAAGCTGATAATAGGTAGTGTCTATTTTCTTTATTTTTTCAGTGTCATTATTGATTAAAAGTAAAGAAAATTTAATTATATTCCATAGTTTATTAGTGAAATTACGAAAACTAGCTATTTTATCTTCAGAAAGACGAATATCATTTCCGGGAGTATTTCCAATCAATAAAGATAAACGAACTGCATCAGTGTTATATTTTTTAATCATATCTAAAGGATCAATGCCATTTCCTTTAGATTTACTCATTTTTTTTCCATTTTCATCTAAAATCATTCCATGTAAATATACTTTTTCAAAAGGTATTTCTTGTAAAGCAAATAAACTCATCATAATCATTCTAGAGACCCATAAAGTTAAAATTTCATATCCTGTTTCTAACATTTGAGTGGGATGAAAATATTTTAAATCGTTTAATTTTTTTCCGTTTTTAAAATTTTCAGGCCAACCAAGAGTAGAAAATGTCCACATTCCAGATGAAAACCAAGTATCTAAAACATCAGGATCTTGTTTCCAGTTCTGAATATCTTTAGGAGGATGAATATTAACATAAATTTTATTTTTATTTTTACGATGATACCAAACAGGAATTCTATGTCCAAACCAAATTTGACGCGAGATACACCAATCATGTAAATTTTCCATCCAATAAAAATAACGTTTTCTAAAACGGGAAGGAATAAATTGAATTTTATTTTTTTGAACCATTTCTATAGACTTTTCTTTTAATGATTTTCCACCCAGTTTTTTTAGAGGTTTATCAACTGATACAAACCATTGTTTTGATGGAAGTGGTTCAATACTTGTTCCACATCTATAACAAAGCGATAAATTATTTTCAATTTCTTCTTTTTTTTCTAATAATCCTTTTTGTTCTAATTCTTCAATTATTTTTTTTCTAGCTTCTTGACTGGAAAGATGTTTGAATTTTTTATAAAAAGAATGAATTTCTCCTTTTTCATTAATTACTTTTTTAATTTCTAATTTATGTTTTTCTCCTAATTCCCAATCAATGGTAGAGTGGGCTGGTGTAACGCCAACCGCGCCTGTCCCAAAATTTTTATCAATTTTTTTGTCAGCAATAATTTTTATTTCTAGAAAATTTCCACAAAAATTTCCTTTATAAATCTTTCCAATGTATTTTTTATAACGTTTATCTTGAGGATGAACTGCTACAGCTATATCACCCAGCTTGGTTTCGGGACGAGTGGTAGCTATAGGGATAGGAAAATTTTTCCAATAACGAAAAGTATAAAGAAATGTTTTTTGCGGTTTATATTCAATTTCATCGTCAGCCAGAGTAGAATGACAACGGGGACACCAATTAACCAATCTTTCTCCTTGATAAATGATTCCTTCTTGATACATATCTACAAACATTTGAGCAACTGCTTTTTGACGTTGCTTATCTAAAGTAAAGGCTTCTCTAGACCAATCTAAACTAGCCCCCATTTTACGGGTTTGATGTAAAATCGTTTTTTGAGTTTTGTTTAAAAAACTCCAAACTTCTTGAAGAAATTTTTCTCTACCAAGATCATGACGAGTTAATCCTTTTTCTTGTAATAATTTTTTTTCCACAACATTTTGAGTAGCAATGGCAGCATGATCAGTGCCTGGCACCCAAAGTGTGCGATAACCTCGCATACGATGAAAGCGAATGATTAAGTCTTCAATAGCTAGCATAGAAGCGTGTCCCATATGTAATTTGTCAGTAATATTAGGAGGAGGAAGAACCATGGTGAAGTTAGGTGATTGAGGTGGTAAGTTTAAATTATCAGGATTAAATTTTCCTGATTTTTCCCATTTTTGATAAATTTTATCTTCAATTTTTTCTGCTTGATAAGTTTTAGGTAATTTATGTGAAAGCATATTTTTTAAATAAAAGAATAGTTTTATTGTAACAATATCTATTTTTTTTTCAAGAAAGATTAATTATAATTTTAGATTTGCTTCGGTTTTTAATTTTTTCCAATTTTGAAAAAGTGTTTTTCTTTTTGAAGTGGGTAAACTTTTCCAACGATAAAAAGCCGCGCTAGCAATCATACTGGCATTATCTCCGGTATATTGCAAGGAAGGAAAAAAAATTCTAATGGAGGGAAATTCTTGAGAAATTTTTTCTTTTAAATTTTTTCTTAAATATTTATTAGCGCTAACGCCACCAGCTAATAAAAAACTTTTAACAGAATATTTCCTAAGTGCTTTTAGTGTTTTTTGAACAAGAACATCAACAGCTGCTTCTTGGAATTTGTAAGCCAAAAGAGGTTGTAATGAAGAAATAGAAACATTTTCTTTTTCTAATTTTTTAACTTGATAAAGAACAGCTGTTTTTAAGCCAGAAAAAGAAAAATTAAAATTATTGGAATGTAGCATAGGACGAGGAAATTCTATTGAATGTTGAGACAATTCTTTTCTTTTTGAAAATTCTTGAGCTTTTTGAGAAATAATTGGTCCTCCAGGATATCCTAGATTTAAAATACGAGCTACTTTGTCAAAAGCTTCTCCTACAGCATCATCTTGTGTTTCTCCAATAATTTGATATTGAAAATGGTCAGACATTAAAATTAGTTGAGTATGTCCCCCAGAAACAACTAGAGCTAAAAGAGGAAATTTTATTTCACAATTTTTTGTATCTAAAAAATTAGCATAAATGTGTCCTTCTATATGATGAATACCTAAAAGAGGTTTTTGCCAATAGTAAGCCAATGTTTTAGCAGTGCTTGTTCCGATAAGCAAGGCAGGAATAAGTCCTGGACCATGAGTAACACTAATTAAATCAATTTCTGGAAGATTTTTTTTTGCTTTTTTTAGGGCTTTTTTTAAAACAGGAAGAATATTTTTCAAGTGTTCTCGCGCAGCTAAATTAGGAACAACTCCTCCCCATTGCGCATGAAGTTTTATCTGAGAAGAAATTATATTAGATAATACTTTGATAGTTTTATTTTTAGTTTCTACAATAGAAATAGCTGTTTCATCACAAGAAGTTTCTATGCTGAGAATATACATGTTTTTAAATGCAATAATTATCTTTTTAATTTAATATAAACATATTAAAATTTAAAAATCAACTGCTATTTAGTTGTTTTCTTGTTTAAAATATGTTATAAAACAAAGAGATTTAATTTGAAAAAATATGAAACAATCACAACTTTTTACCAAAACTCAGAAATTTGCTCCTAAAGACGAAGTAAGCAAAAATGCTCAACTTTTAATTCGTGCAGGATATATTTACAAAGAAATGGCTGGGGTTTATTCTTTTTTGCCTTTAGGCTTGAGAGTAATTGAAAAAATTAGTCAAATTATAAAAGATGAAATGGATTCCATAGGTGGAATACAAATGAAAAATTCTCTTTTACAAAAGCAAGAAACTTGGGAAAAAACAAATCGTTGGGATGATAATATTGTAGATAATTGGTTTAAAACTAAATTAAAAAATGGAGTAGAAGTGGGACTAGCTTTTACGCACGAAGAAGCAATAACTAACCTAATGAAAACTTATATTGCTTCTTATAAAGATTTACCCGTTTATCCTTACGATATTAGAACAATTTTTCGTAACGAAGCTAGATCTAAATCGGGTTTGATGCGAGGAAGAGAATTTTATTGGAAAGCGCTTTATTCTTTTTCTAAGGATGAGTCAGAACATCAAAAATTTTACGAAAAAATAAAAGAAGCTTATTTAAATATATATAAAAAAGTAGGTTTGGAAAAAATTACTTATTTAACTTTTGCTAGCGGAGGAACATTTTCTAAATATTCTCATGAGTTTCAAACTTTATCTGAAGCAGGAGAGGATATAATTTACATTGATAAAGAAAAACAAATTGCTATCAACCAAGAAGTTTTAAATCAAGAAATTTTAAAAGATTTAGGTGTGCGGAGGGAAAAATTAAAAAAAGCAAAAGCTATTGAAGTTGGTAATATTTTTACGTTGGGAGATAAATTTTCTAAACCGATAGGATTAAACTATAAAAATAAAAATGGTCAGAAAATAAATGTTTTTATGGGTTCTTATGGAATTGGAATTAGTCGTTTAATGGGGACAATAGTAGAAGTTTTTGCTGATAGAAAAGGTATTATATGGCCAGAAGCAATTGCGCCATTTAAAGCTCATATTTTATTTTTAGGAAATAATAAAAAAACAAAAGAAAAGGCCGAAAGATTATATAAAAAATTACAAAATAATAAAATAGAGGCCTTATTAGATGATCGTGATATTTATCCAGGACAAAAATTTAATGATAGTGACTTATTAGGAATTCCTTATAGACTAGTTGTTTCTGAACGTTCTTTAGAAAAGGGTGGAATAGAATTTAAAAAACGAACAGAAGATACGAATATTATTAAAACAGAAGAGGAGATTATTCAATTATTAAAAAAATAATTAATAATTAATAAAAAAATGGAGAATATATTAAAAAAAATCATACAACATCAATCTTGGTCACATTATTTTAATTGGAATTTATGGGGAAATAGTGGAATAAATTACTTGCAATCTCTTTTATTATTTTTAGTACTTGCTTTTACTTTTAAAATTTTTCAAGTTATAATCTTGCATCGTTTAGAAAAATTATCACAAAAAACGGATACAGATATTGATGATTTTTTAGTTGGTTTAGTAAAAAGTGTTAAACCTCCCCTTTATTTTTTGTTAGCTTTATTTTTGTCAATTAAATCTCTTCATTTTTCTAATGAGTGGGAAAGAATAATTACGATTATATTGTTTATTATAATAGCTTATCAAACTATCATATTAATTTCTCAGGCAATTGATTATGTTGTTTATAAATTAAGCACAGGAACGAAAGAAGATGAAAAAAATAAAGAAATAATTAAATTATTAGGTAGAATTGCTAAAGGAGCTGTTTGGGTAGTGGCTATTTTAATTATTTTAGACAATATGGGTGTTAATGTAACCTCTGCTATTGCTGGCTTAGGAATTGGGGGCATCGCTATTGCTATGGCAGTAAAAGATCTGTTAAGTGATATGATTGCCTCTTTATCCATTTTTATGGATAAACCTTTTAGAGTAGGTGAAACAGTTAAAATAGGGACAGATAGAGGGAAAGTAGAAAGTGTGGGTATTAAAACTACTCGCATTAGAACTATAGGAGGTGAGCAGTTAATTATTCCTAATAAAGATTTAGCTGAAGCCAGAATTAGAAATATGAAACGAATGGAAAAAAGACGTGTAAAATTTACATTAGGAGTGGTTTATGGTTTATCCGCTAATATCATAGAAAAAATTCCTAATATTATACAAGAAATTATAGAAAAAGAGGGAGGAGAAGAAGTAGAATTTAATCGTTCTCATTTTGCTACTTATGGTGATTATAGTTTAAACTTTGAAACTGTTTATCACATCAAAAGTAATGAATATACTAAATATATGGACATACAACAAAAAATAAATCTAGCTATTTACAAAAAATTTGAAGAAGAAAAAATAGAATTTGCTTATCCAACGCAAGTTGTTTATTTAAATAAAGATAATAACGCAGATTAATTATTAAGATTAAAATTTAATTGAAATCTTGAGTTTATAAAACATATAAAATCAACCTAAAGATCATGCTAAAAGTCAAAACTAACCAAAATGACACAATACAACCTAACCCTTAAACTACAAACACTATGCCATCATCATTATCACCTGAATGTTTAAAACAGGTCCAAAAATACCAAAAACTCAAAGAACTTCTTAATGATTTCTAAGTCCAATGGGAAAAAGCCAAAGAAACAGGTAAACTACCTCCCCATCTTTTTAGTTTTAAAAGAAGAAATAGAGAAAAAAAAGAGGAAACTTGGGAGTATATAGAGAGTATGTTAAATGGGAAGTTGATATTTCTGAGTTTGACAAGGTTGGAGATCCCCAAGACATAGGAGGTCAGATAGTTTTTCGGGCTAAGAAAAACGGAAGATGGTTCGTTATCCTGGAACCTAATAAAGAAGTCTTTTCCACTTCAGGAAAAATTTATCAATTTGATGCCCAAAGAAAAAGAGTTATTTACAAAGAAGGTTCAAAATACATCTCAGAAAGAATAGAAATTTAAGCAGAAGCGTTTTTTGAGTTTATTTTTGTTATTTTTAAAATTTATCTTTTAAATATTTAATTTTGAAATTGAATATTTATATAATATTTATCTAAAGAAATTTAGTTGTAATAATATTATTATATAGTTAAATAAAAATAGAAAATTTATTTAATTTACTCAAAAATAAAAATAACAGATACTAATTTTAATAATAAAAGTTAACAGAAACAAGTCTAATAAGATTAAAGTTTATTTGTTTTTTATTGAAGTTGTAGTAGTAAATAAAATTAATAAATAGGTTTAAATAAGTCGTTAGGATTGTAGTTATTTTCTCTAACATTATCATGAATATTATTAATATAATTTCCATATGATTTTCCATTTTCTTTTTGAATATTTTCTTGAATATGACCAATTCCATCTCTAATTATAGAAGAACTGATACGCGTTACTAATCCAACTACTACTTCTTGCAAATAGGTTGCATTAGATAACATATCAAAACTCATTCCTTGAGCTTTAGATTGCAAATCTTTAATATTAATACCAGGAGTTACAACAAAACCGTTTTTATTTTTAGATTTATATCCTTGATAAGCAATAGCTTTTATTGTAGCCTCTTTTTCTAATTGATTTGTAATATTCATAGCAATTCTTTGAGTATTTAAATAATAGCCAAAAGGATTATTAGCGTCATTATTAATAAAAGCAAAATATGGTCTCCAAGATCCGTTAGCAAACATATTGTTAATATCTCCATTAATATATTCTTGAATATCTGGTTTTGTTTGAATTGGATCAAACAAATAAGAACGGGCACCATTAATTAATTGTTGAATGTAATTTCCTCCTAATCTTTCACCATGCACTCCCAATATTTCTTCCGTCACATTATTTTCTGCTTCTTCTGGTAAATAAGGATTAGTTCGTAAAGTTTTGTAATCAACAATACTTCCTCTTCCACGAACAGAATTAGTAAAAAAATCATTCATAATTAAAGTCGTTTCTCTGGCTGGTTTTAAAAAAAGTTCATCTTTCCAATCAACGATAAAAAGAGCAGAGGAACTAGAATTACCTGAAATTTCTGAACTAACATTTTCTAAAATAGCTTTAGCAGCTATTTGTTTAAGGGTAGACAACATAAAGCCATAAATTCGTTCATGAGTAATTCTTAAATTATGAGCCACAATTGCTCCTGTTGTTCCATCTCCCCAAAAACCAACCATAGCAGAAGTTTTGTTTACAATTGCTGTATTTAAAAAAACCAAAATCAAAATCAAAACAATGAATTTATTTTTAGCTAATTTATTTTTATTGAATAGCATCTTCTTCATATATAAATTGATGAATTATTATAATTATTTTGATTTTATTGTTCCAATCCCATTAAAGGATCAATTTCTTTATCAGATATTCCTATTTTTTCTAATTTTATTTCTATATCGTTAGAAAAATTTATTAATAGACTTATAAATCCTTGAACTTTGGATAAGCTAACAATAGTAGCTAAAGGATCATTTTTATTGGAGCGAGGTTCGTTTTTTAAATTAATTCCATATTTTAAAATTTTTAATCCTTTAACGTGAATATCTAACATATCTTCTGGAACTTCTAATTTTTCTACCTCTTTAAGTGTTTTTTCTCCAATTTTTATAAAATTACGAAAGTAAGAATCATCAAAGGAATCAGAAAAAGATGAGATTTGCATTAGTATTTCTTTGCTAAAATTACTTATATCTTTTTGTGATGTAATTTGTTTAGGAGAATTATTAATTAATATATAAGAAATAGCAGTTAAATATTCTAAGTTGTCTCTTTTTTTCTTTTCTTTACACTTTTCTTGATCTAATTTTTTGCAATTAGTTTTCTTTATTTTAATTTCCTTTTCATCTATTTCAGGAAGATCATCATAATTTATTTTAGGATTAATAGTTTCTTCTATTAAAGAATTCAAATCATCTAGCGTGATAGATTCTTTATCGGGGTCAGGATTTTCTAAAAGAGCAACTAGTTTATTAGAAATTTCTTCAGTTAAGTTTTCGCCATTGGAATTATTTTCATTTTCTTGTTTAGTGTTTTTATCAGAACCTTTCTCTTTTTTTAAACTATCTTTTTTATGAGAAACTAATTTATCGCCAGGAGCTGGTTTAAGTGGATCATAACCGCTTTTTATTTCTGCTCCATCATTATAACCATCACCATCTGTATCAGCTTTATGAGGATCAGTTCCATAAGCTTTCTCTTCTTCATCTGATAGTCCGTCTTGATCAGTGTCTATGAAAATATTTTTAGCATCAGAGGTCTTATCTTTAGCTAATGTTATCCAAGTAAAACTAAAAACAATTAAACTTAAAAAAATGACTAGAGTTAAACGTAAGTTTTGTATTTGTATTTTCATATTAAATATAATTCAATTAATTTAAGTTGTTTTTGATAATTTTCTATGTATAATTAGTTATAATACATTATAACATAATCTTAATAATTATTTTTATTTTATAACAAAATGTTACAAATAGCAAATAAATTTATTAGTAAAATAGAAAACGTTTCAGCATCTCTATCTCAAATATTAATAACTTTTACCGCTTTAGTAACCATAAGAGTATTAATTGAGAACTGGTTGAATCATTTTAAAAGTTTTTCTGGTGAATATCTTTTTTATGAATGGAGCCATCTTTTTTTATCTTTAGGATTAACTTTTTTATTGTTTCTATTATTTTTTCACTGGACATTTAAAATTTCTCTTTTTAAATTATTAAATGTATTATCACTAGGTTTTTTAATAATTTGGACTCCCCCTCTTACAGATTATTTGGTTTCTCATTTTTTATTAAACGGTCAAAAGATATGGAGTTACTATGAATTAGGTAGTTTAAGTCAGCTAAAAAATGATTTTTTGACCTTTTTTTCTCGTGATTATGCTCAGGGAACTACTTATGGAGTTTGTTTGGAAATCGCTTTAGCTATTATTTTTCTATCAATTTATGTGGGATTAAAACGAGGTTTTTTAAAAGCTTTGTTGGCTTTTTTAATAAGTTATTTTATTTTTTTTATTTTAGGAACGCTTCCTTCTTGGCCAGCTATTTTAGTTTTAGGTTGGCCTTCTCATTTTTTACAAGTGACAGAAATAGATGTAGCTAAATTTTTTTTAACTCCTGCTCAATTATTTTCTTTTCCTATAAAAAATTTAATTACTTCTTTGAGTTTTAAAATGAATTTATGGTTGTCTGTAGTTGATTTCATTTTATTAATAATTTTGCTATATCAAATAGAAAAGAAAAAATTTTTTGCTTGGCTAAAAAATGGACGTTGGCCTCAAATAATTTATCATGAAGGACTTTTTTTGTTGGGGATAGCTTTAGCTTTAATATTTAATACAGTTAATTGGTGGTGGGATTTTTTTAATTTTTTTGCTTTATTAGTAGCAATGCAAGCTATCTTATTAGCTTGGTGGGCATCTGTAACTATTAATGATATTTTTGATAAAAAAATTGATAGTATTTCTAATTCACGGCGTCCCTATATAAAGAATATTTTTTCTAAAAATAATCTTATTGCTTTATTTTGGTTTTTCTTTTTTTTCTCTTCTTTTTTAGGCGCTCTTTTAAGTTGGAAAATTTTAGGTTTATTATTAGCTTATCAATCTCTAGCTTGGCTCTATTCAGCTTCTCCTTTGCGATTAAAAAGAATTCCCATAGTAGCTAGTTTTATTAGCGCTTTAGCCTCGTTACTAATTTTATTTATCGGATATATTTTAGTTTCTCCTTATCAAAACTTAGAAAACTTGCCATCAGAATTAATTATTTTATTATTAGTATCTTATACCTTATCATTGCCACTCAAAGATCTTAAAGATATTAAAGGAGATAAACAAGATAAAATTTGGACTATACCAGTGATTTTTGGAGATTATTGGGGGAGAATAATAATAGCTAGTGGAATATTTTTTTCTTTTATATTAAGTGTGATTGTATTAAATGAATATTCTTTGCTTTGGTGGGCAATATTAGCGGGAAGTTTATCTTTTTGGGTAATCAATAACAAAAAAATTAACCCACGTTGGTTGTCAGGATATATTTTAGTTATTATAATATTGTATGGATTAATTATTGTAAAAACTATTTCCCACCTTTTTTAAAAGTGTTTATTTGACATAAATCTATAAATATGTTATAATCAAGGGTTTTAAAAGAAAAAGTTTTTTTAAAATTAATTAAGGGATAGTTAAGCAATGGCTCTACGGAGAGGAAAGTCCGGACATTCCCTTTATCAATTGATAAAGGAGCAGGGTAGTGGGTAACGCCCATCTATTGTAAAATACGAGGTGCGAACAGAGACGCTGGAAGCGCAAGCGGAAGGCATCCTATTTTTTTAGGATGAGTTCTCTTATAATCCTTTTAAGGTGAAATAGAGAAGTGAAACGGCTAAATCCTTACCTGAATGCAAGACCGTGCTTTGCTAATAGCAAAGAGTGTCGCAAAGATTGAGTTCAGTAATGAACCAACAAGACAAATCATTGCTCTAGACAGAATCCGGCTTATCAACTATCCCTTAATTAACTTTAAAATAAATATATGAAAAGATCAGAATTATTTTTTAGCGCTATTCAAGTTCCAGTGGATTTTTTAATGATAGTTTTAGCCGCTATTTCTGCTTTTTTAGTTCGTGATATTCCTCAGATTATTGCTTTAAAACCTAAGTTGTATAATTTTCCCATAGAACAATATTTAAAAATAGTTTTATTAGTAACTCCCTTTTTTCTTTTGATTTATGCTTTAGAAGGTTTATATGATATTAGAGCTACTCGTCGTTTTTGGAAGGAAACTCTTAAGGTGTTTTCTGCAACATCTATAGGCTTAGTCATAATTATTGTAACTATATTTTTAAAACGTGAATGGTTTTCTTCTCGTTTTATTATTCTTTCCGCTTGGGCATTAACAGTGTTTTATGTAGTTATGGGACGTTGGTTTTTGCAATTAATACAAAAATGGTTGCTACGTTATAAAAAAATAGGAGTGCATAGAGTATTATTAATCGGGCGTAATGGAAAAATAAAAAAAATTTCTCAATTTATTAACAGAAAACCAGGTTTGGGATACAAAATAATAGCTAAAAGTGATACGGCGCG
Source organism: Candidatus Moraniibacteriota bacterium (assembly GCA_026985555.1). Classification (GTDB taxonomy): domain Bacteria; phylum Patescibacteriota; class Minisyncoccia; order Moranbacterales; family UBA9337; genus JALSQF01. The sequence continues at coordinate 16,798 of JALSQF010000011.1, forward strand.
CTTAAAAAAAATTAAAGAAATTAAACAAAAAAAAGGTATTGACGAAATTATTTTATGTGATTCTACTATTCCTGACTCAGATATTGCTAAACTCGTTGATTTTTGTGCCATTAACAACATTGTTTATCGTTTTATTCCTACTACTTTTCAAACCACACGTTTTAATTTAGGTGTTTTTGGTGGAGAACCCATTGTAGAAATTAATCATACCCCTTTAGATGGCTGGGGAAGAATTATTAAAGCCGTCTTTGATTGGTTGGCAGCTATTTTTTTAATTATTTTTTTGTCTCCAATTTTATTAATAGTAGCTTTGTTGATAAAAAAAGAGGATCCCGATGGACCTATTATTTATAAAAATAAAAGAATAGGAGTAGATGGAAAAAATATCAATGTTTTTAAATTTCGTTATATGCAGTGGAAATATTGTATTGATAAAAAAAATCCTCATTTTAAAGAAGCTTTAAAACTGGAAAAAGAGTTAATCAAAAAACAAAGTGTAAGACAAGGGCCATTATATAAAATTAAAAATGATCCTAGAAAAATGAAAGTAGGGAAATGGATAGAAAAATTTTCTTTAGATGAATTGCCTCAGTTGTTTAATGTGATTAAAGGAGATATGAGTTTAGTAGGACCACGCCCTCATCAAAAAAGGGAAGTAGAAAAATACAAAGAATATCATCGTCGTTTACTAACCATAAAGCCAGGGATAACAGGAATGGCCCAAGTTTCAGGAAGATCTGATTTAGATTTTGAAGATGAATATAAATTAGATTTATATTATATTGAAAACTGGTCACTTTGGTTGGATTTTTTAATTTTATTCAAAACTTTAAAAGTTCTATTTAAAAAAAGAAAAAACAACTAATCATTATTTAGAATAAAATATATCAAAACACTTTTGAAAATAAATAGTAAGTGAAAGATTTTTTAGGAGAAAAATTCCCTAAGCTCAATTTTCAGAAAATTTATAAGACAATAATTTGTTGATTTTATTAGTTAAATATGATAAGATAAAAAACCATGGAATTAAAAAAAGTAGTTAAAATATTTCAACAAGAAAAAAAGATATTTTTTTTAGTTTTATTGTTTAGTTTAACTCTAGGCGTTCTTTTTTATTTTGTTCAACCTCATTTTTATAAGGTAAATTTAATGCTTAATGTTACTAGGCAGGGAACACAAAAAACTTCTGATTATAGTTTTGATGAATTTTATCGTTTACAAGCGGATGAGAAGTTTGCTGATACTATAGTGCGCTGGTTAGAATCTCCGCGAATTCAAGAAGATATTTGTCATCAAGTAAAACAAGATTGTAGTCGTAAAATAAAAGCGAAAAGATTATCTTCTCAATATGTAGAAATAATTTATTTTATAAATAAACCAGAAACAGGAAAAAAAGAAGCTAAAGCCATTGCACAAGTATTACAAAATGAAACGAAAAAATTAAACCTAAAGCAAAAAAATAAAAATTGGTTTTTTTTAGTAGTTGATGATCCTGTGATAAAATTAAATCATTGGAATATAAGAAAAATTTTAGGAATAAGTGTTTTACTTGGTTTATTAATAGGTTTTTGGTCGGTTTTAATAAAGTATTATTGGAAAAAGGAGGATTAATTTGAAATCATTATGAAAATTGGAATTGATGCGCGTTGCCTTTTAAGTGGAAAAAAAAGTGGAGTTGAAGAATATACTTATCAAATTATTAAAAATGTTTTAAAACAAGATAAAAAAAATCAATACATTCTTTTTTTGAATTCGGGAAAAAAGAAACCTTTAAATTGGAAATGGATTGATGATTTTTCTAATGTAAAGATAAAATTCTTTCGTTGGCCCAACAGGCTTCTTAATTTTTTATTTTGGTATTTTAGGTTTCCTTTTATAGATAAAATGTTAGGAGGTATAGACGTTTTTTGGGCTCCTAATTTAAATTTTTGGGGATTATCTAAATCTGTTAAATTTGTTTTAACTCTTCATGATCTTTCCTTTGAATATTATCCAGAGACTTTTCATTGGAAAAGAAGGTTGTGGCGTTTTTTTATTAATCCACGTTCTAGCGTTTGTAAAGCTGATAAGATTATTGTTGTCTCTCAATCTACTAAAGATGATCTAGTTAATTTTTATAAAGTGCCTTCTCAAAAAATAAAAGTTATTCCTAGTGGAATTGATACTAAATATAAAGTGCTAGATAGAAATGATTTTCAATTAATTAAAATTAAAGAAAAATATCAAATACCCTTTAATTTTATTTTCTTCTTAGGGACCATTGAACCAAGAAAGAATATAGAGAGTATTATTAAAGCCTATGAACTTTTACGTCAAGAAAAAAATTCTGAATTAGATAAGTACAAATTAGTAATTGCTGGTAATTCAGGATGGAAAGCAAAAAAAATATTTAAAACTATTCAAAATTCTGTTTATAAACGAGATATTTTTTTTATAGGAGAAGTTGATGAAAAAGATAAGATTTATCTTTATAATTTAGCTAGTCTATTTATTTTTCCTTCTTTTTTAGAAGGATTTGGTTTTCCTCCTTTAGAAGCAATGAGTTGTGGAACTCCAGTTATTACCTCTTTTAATACTTCTTTTCCTGAAACAGTAGGTGATGCAGTTATTATGGTTGATCCTAATAAAGAACAAGAAATTAAAGAGGCTATGCAAATGATTCTATTAAATAAAAAACTGCAAAAAAAGTTAATTCAAAAAGGTTTACAGCAAGTTCAAAAATTTAATTGGGAAATATCAGCCAGAGAACATAAAAAAGTGTGGACATCAATTTAATTAAATCAAAAAATATATTGTATTAAGTTTGTATAACTTTATATTGTAATAGTAATTTAATGTTTAGTAAGTTGTTATTCCTGAAAAAATATTATATAATGATTTTAGCTTAACTAATAAATTTTAAAAACAAAAATATGATTAAAGTGGCTATTAATGGTTTTGGTCGTATTGGTCGGCCAGTTTTAAAAATTATTCAAGAAAAAGAGGATATGGAAGTGGTGGCTATTAATGATTTAAGTAGTTTGGAAAATTTAGTTTATTTATTAAAATATGACACAGCTTATGGAATATATAAAAATGAAGTTTCATGGGAAGAAGGTAAAATAAAAATAGGAGATAAAGAAATTAAAGTTTTAGCTGAGCCTGATCCAGAAAAATTACCTTGGAAAGAAATGGGTATAGATGTAGTTTTAGAGTGCACAGGATTTTTTACCAATAGAGAGGGTGCTGAAAAACACTTAAAAGCGGGTGCAAAAAAAGTTGTTATTTCTGCACCTACCAAAGATGAAAGTATTAAAACTTTTGTTTTAGGTGTAAATGCTGATGAAATTAAAGAAGAAGATGATATTATTTCTAATGCTTCTTGTACTACTAATTCTTTAGCTCCAATGATGAAAGTATTAGATGATAACTTTGGAGTGGAAAAATCTTTAATGTCAACGATTCATAGTTATACATCTACTCAATCTTTAGTGGACGGAATTTCTAAAAAAGATATGCGCAGAGGAAGAGCAGCAGCGCAAAATATTATTCCTTCTACGACAGGAGCGGCTATTGCTACCGTAAAAACATTACCTCAATTAGAAAATCGTTTTGATGGCATGGCTTTTAGAGTTCCTACGCTAGTTGGATCTGTAAGTGATTTAACTGTTTTATTAAAACAGGAGACAACCAAAGAAGATATTTTTCAAGCTTTCATAGATGCTTCTAATAATGAATTAAAAAATATATTGGAAGTTACAGAAGAACCTTTAGTAAGTCATGATATTGTAGGTAATCCTCATTCAGTAATAGTGCAAGCTGATTTAATAAAAGTAACGGATAAAAATTTAGTGAAAGTAATAGGTTGGTATGATAATGAATGGGGTTATAGCAATCGTTTAGTAGAGATGGCTCATTATTTAATAAAAAAATTTCAAAAATAAAAAATAATCTTTTATTTTAAAAAATGTTGGATCTTATTATAAAAAACGGAGTTGTTATTGATGGTACAGGAAAAAATATGTTTAGAAACGATATTGGTATTGTTGGTGATAGAATTAAAAAGATGGGAAATTTGGAAAAAGAAGAGGCGAAGAAGGTTATTGATGCAGAAGGTTATTATGTAACACCAGGTTTTATTGATGTCAATAATCATTCGGATACTTACTGGAGAATTTTTATTAATCCAGATTTAGAAAGTCTTTTATATCAAGGTGTTACCACAATTGTAGGTGGAAATTGTGGCTCGTCTTTGGCGCCAATTTTAAATGAAGATATGTTTCGTTCTATTCAAAAATGGATAGATATTAGTTCTCTTAATTTAAACTGGTTAACGGTTAAAGATTTTTTTAATGAAATCAGTAAAATTAAATTAGCTACTAATTTTGCCACTTTAGTAGGTCACGCCACATTAAGAAGAGGTATTAAAGGAGATAATAGAGGAGAATTAACAGAAGGAGAGATGAATGTTATGTTGAAAATTTTACGTAAAGCGTTGAAAGAGGGAGCCCTAGGTGTTTCCTTTGGTTTAGTTTATACCCATGCGCAATTAGCTTCCCAGTGGGAATTATTTGAAGTAGCAAAAGTAGTAGCTAAAGAAAAAAAAATTCTAGCTGTTCATATTAGAGAAGAGAGTGAAAGAATATTATCTTCTATTCAAGAAGTTTTAGATATAGCTTCTAATACAGGAGTAAATTTACAAATATCTCATCTTAAAATAATGGGAGAAGATAATTGGAAGATGATGGATGAGGTATTACAAATGATTGCTGAGGCCTATAGAAAGGGAATTAAAGTAGCTTTTGATATGTATCCATATACAATGACTGGATCAGTGTTGTATGCTTTATTACCTAAATGGGTAGCAGAAGGAGGTAGAAAAATGATGTTAAAAAGATTGAGAGATCCTTTTATGCGTTCCCGAGTAGTAAGAGAAATGATGAATAATAGTATTGATTATTCTAATATTATAATTTCTATTTCTCCTTTAAATAAATCTTTAACCAAGAGGAAAGTGAGTGAAATTGCTGATGCGCAAAGAAAATCTGTGGAAGAGGCAATTATAGACATTCTTTTAGCTAGTAACGGGAGAGTAATTACAATGATGAATGTTTTAAGTGAAAACAACATTCAAAAAGAGTTAGTATGCCCCTTATCAATTATTTCTTCCAATGGAGCTGGATATAATGAAAAACATAAAAGTAGTGGTGAATTAGTTCATCCACGTTCTTTTGGTACTTTTCCTAGAATATTAAACAAATATGTAAGAAATCAAGAATTATTAACCTGGGAAGAAGCTGTTTTTAAAATGTCAGGATTTCCAGCAAAAAAATATGATATTCATCAAAGAGGAACATTGAAGAAAAACAATTTTGCCGATATAGTAATTTGGGATCCTAATAGGATAGAAGACTTAGCTATGCCTAATGATCCTTATCATTATTCTAAAGGAGTGGAATATTTGTTAGTTAATGGTAAAATAGTAATTGCTAAAAGAAAATATCTTTCTAGACGAGAAGGAAAAATTATCACAAAAACTTAATTTTATGATGAATAAAAGTTTTCTAAAAGGAAAAACTGTTACAGTTTTTGGTTTGGGATTGCATGGAGGAGGAATAGGCACTGTAAAATTTTTAGCTACGCAGGAAGTAAAAAAAATTATTGTAACAGATCTTAAATCAAAAAATCAACTGCGACCATCCTTACAACAATTAGCTGATATTAAAAATATAGAGTATGTTTTAGGGCAACATAGAAAAGAAGATTTTATTCAAACTGATATGGTAATTAAAACTCCAGTTATATCTTGGAATAATAAGTATATAAAAATTGCTTTAAAAAACAATGTTGTAGTAGAAACTGATTCCAGTCTTTTTTTTCAATTATGTAAAATTCCGATAATTGGTGTTACTGGTAGCAAAGGTAAAACTTCGGTAGCTACTATGATAAGTGATATTTTAAGGGCAACAGGAAAAAAAGTAGTGTCAGTGGGGATAAGTCAAATTTCTGTATTAGATAAATTATTAGAAACCGAAAAAGCGGAATGGGTTGTCTTTGAATTGTCCAGTTGGAGATTATCTGCTTTAAAAAAAATAAAACGAAGTCCTCACATTTCTATTATTACCAATATTTTTCCAGATCATTTAAATTATTATAAAAACATGGAAGAATATATAGCAGATAAAAAAAATATTTTTTTATATCAAAATTCTCAAGATTGGTTAATTTACAATGAAGATAATCAATTAGTAAAAGAAATGGTTAAGGAAGCCGACTCAAAGCTAATAGCTTTTTCTCTTTATAAAAAGGGACAATTTATTAGTGTTTTTAAAGAAAAAGATTTTGCTTATCTGAATAATGGGATAGACGAAAAGAAAATAATTCAATTTTCAAAAATAAATATAAAAGAAAAGCATAATCAAGCTAATTTATTAGCGGTTATTGGAGCTGTTTATGCTGCAGGTATTCCTCTTTCTCTCATTAAAAAGGCAGTTAGAAAAATTAAAAAAATTCCTGATCGTTTAGAATTAGTAAAGGAAATTAAAGGAGTAAAATACTACAATGATTCAACTGCTACTATTCCAGAGGCAGTTCAAGTTGCTTTGCGTTCTTTTTCAGAAAAAATAATTTTAATTACGGGAGGAACTGATAAGAATTTAAACTTTGATAATTTAGCTAAAGATATTATAGAAAAAACTAAAGGAGTAATTTTTTTGAAGGGAACAGCCACAGATAAATTAATCTTATCTATTAAAAAAATATTACAAGAAAAAGATAAAGAATTTGAAGTGGTTGATACAATGGATAAAGCCGTAGAATTAGCTTCGCGTATTGCAGATAAAGGAGATGTGGTTTTGTTGTCTCCAGGAGCAGCTAGTTTTGGATTGTTTAACAATGAATTTCACAGAGGAGCTAAATTTAGAGAAGCAGTCAAAAAATTAAATACATTTATTTTCTAAATAAAACATAAAAAAATATTCTTATATTTCCTATTAGTTCTTCGGCTATTTAAATAGCCAGAAGGTTTTAGATTAATTTTTTCTTTTAAAAATTAATCTAATTTTAATATAATTAACAAGAATTATTAAATAGATTTTGTTATATATGCTTCTACAATATTTGACAAATATTAGATAATTGATACAATTTTACATTGATTTTTTAAATATTATTAAAATTAAAATATATGTTTGAATTAATAAGTGATTATATTTATATTTTTTTTGGAGCAATGATTTTTATTATCAATGTATCATATTTATCAAGTCGTTTGATTATTTTTTCTTTAAAAAAAATAAAAAATAATCAAAAGTTTTAAATATGCAAAAGAAATTTTTTTTATTATTTTTATTTTATATTTTAACAATAATCATAATATATTTATCATTCCGCCCTTTTTACTTTAAGGAAAGCAATAATTTTATTTTGGCAAAAGTTATACTCTTTGTTGTGTTATTTGTTTTATTAAGACAAACTATATATATTTCTTTAGCTTTTTTCTTTGATGTTTATCATTATATTCGTGGTTTAAAATTTTCTAATAAAAAGTATTATCCTTTAGTTTCTGTAATTATTCCTGCTTGGAATGAAGAAAAAGGAATTATTGGAACAATTGAAAGTGTTTTGAAAAGTACTTATAATAATTTAGAAATTATTATAGTAAACGATGGTTCAACGGATAAAACCCATGAAATTGTTTTGAATTTTCTAGATATTTTTAATAAAACGAATGTTACTTCAAAGAAAATATTATATATAAAACAAAAAAATAGCGGTAAAGGGGCAGCCTTAAATAGTGGAATTAAAAAATCTTCAGGAGAAATCATTATGACTCTTGATGCCGATTCTTTAATAGATAAACAAGCTATAGAAAAAGCTGTAGAAATATTTAAAGATCCTAAAATAAGTGCTGCGGCCGGTTATATTCAAATAGGAAACACCAATACTTTTTTTGGATTAATTCAATATTTTGAATATCTGATAAGTTTTATGTTTAAAAAGGCAGATGATATATTGAATAGTTTATATGTAGTCGGTGGCGCTAATGCTTTTTTTAGAAGAGAGGTTTTTAAAAAGGTAGGGCTGTTTAAGACAAACACTTTAACAGAAGATATAGAAATGTCAGTTCGCATTCAAAAAAAAGGAATGAAAATAACTTATTTACCTGATGTTTTAGTTACAACTGAGGGAGCGCAAACTTTTTCTTCATTAGTAAAACAGAGAATAAGATGGAGGAGGGGGAGATATCAAGTTATTTTTCATCTCCATAAGGATTTATTTTTTAACAGAAAAATAAAACAAAATAAATTTTTATCATGGATATCTCTGCCTTATTCGGTTTTTATGGAAATCACTCTTTTTTTTGAGCCGTTTTTTTTGGCTTTTCTTTTATTTTTTAGCTTTATGAGTGGAAATTTTTTATCTTTTTTATTATTAATTATTGTTTCTTCTTGTTTTTTTATTTTTGCTATTTTTACTTCCATAAAAACAGATAAAAAGAATATTTTGGTTTTTTTATATTTTCCTGTTGCCTGGATGATGTATTATAGCATGTCTTTAATAGAATACATTGCTTTAGTAAAATCTCTTTATGGGTCTTTTTTAGGCAAGGAGGAGAAATGGCAAAAATGGAAAAGAAGCGGTCTTGTTAAACAGGATATTTTTTCACAGAAAGAAAAAAGTAATTATTATACTAAAAAAACAAAAATAAAAACTCAAAAATATGTTTTTTATGTGCTTCCTATAAGAACTAAATATTTTCAAAAAGCTCTTTTTAAATTATTAGACGATCTTAATTCTTCTTTTTTTGTAAGAGAAGTGTTTGTTACTCATAAAGAAAAGAAATATTTAAATATTAACTATTGTTGTTATGAAATTTTTGTTTCCACTAAAACAGAACACGGATATTTTTTGTTTAAAAATTTTTTAAAGAATAATTATCTTTTTGAAAGATTAATTTGGATCTCTTCCTTTTTTAAACACCAGCAAAATTATAATTTTTTAAAAACCAAAAAACAAAAAGCAATAAATTCGTGCAATTTATGTAAAAATGAATCTTTAAACAAAAAGAAATCTTTAAATAAAAATTTTTTGTTTAAAGATTTTATACAAAATAAAATTTTGTCTTCTTTTATTTTTTTATTTCTTATAACTCTAGTTTTTTTGTTCTATTTTAACATATATGTTTCTAATACAAAAAATATTCATACTCTCCTGACAATTATTTTATTCGTTATGACTACCGATGGTTTAATGCTTTTCTTGAATATTTTTAGAAGAAAAAAGAAGAATTTTATTAACAAAAACTTAAAATCAAATTTAAAGTTAGTAACTTGTGTTATTGCTTGTTATAACGGAGAAAAAGTTATTAAAAAAACTTTAGAACAAGCTAAAACTAAGTTTTCTCCTGAACAAATAATTGTTGTTTCTGATAAATCAACAGATAAAACGGCGGAAATTGCTAAAAAAATGGGGGTAAGAGTGATAGAAAATAAAATAAACCTAAATAAAGCTTTTAGTATTAGTAAAGCTGTTAACCATGTAAAAACTCCTTTAGTATTAATTATGGATGATGATGTTTATATAAAGGATTTATTTATTCCCACTGATTTAATAACAGAAAAAAAATATAGAGCAGTAGCTTTTAATGTGATGCCTAATAAAACTGGTAGTTTAATAAATAAACTTCAGATATTTGAATATAGAAAAAGTATGTTTTTCAGTAAGGCTTTAAGAAGTAAAGTGGGAGCCGTTTCTAATGTTTCTGGAGCAATCGGACTTTTCTTAAAAGAAGATATTGATATACAAAAATCATTTCATTCTGGTCAGTTTGGTGGAGAGGACCAACAAAGAACCATGCTTGTTCATTTACTTAATAAATATAAAGAAAAAAAGAATAATGGATTAGTTACTTTTTATCCTTCTACTGTTCACACGGATGTTCCTAATTCTTGGAAAAGTCTTTTCAAGCAAAGATCTTTTAGCTGGGGAATGGCTACTCATGAAAATCTTTTTTTATTTTTTAAAAGTATTTTTTTACCCAAAGCTCATTTTGTTTTAAAAGTTGACAGGGCCTATTTAATTTTTATTTTTTTAACTGAACCATTGCGCATGTTTTTAACTCCTTATCTCTTTCTTCATACTTCGGTTTTATTTTTTCTATTTTTGTTGTATTTTATATTAGAGAACATTTCTTGGATAAGGACAGGAAGAAAAGATTCTTATTATATTGTTGTTTTATCTCCTTTTTATAATTTCTTTAAACTAATTACTAGATTTATTGCTTATTTTTATTGGTTTAAAGTGAAATATCTGTATATTAAAAAAGATATGCATAAATTGGTTCTTTCTAGAAATCTTATAAAAGAGTATTTAGTTGTTTTATTAATAATTTTAATGTTTTTTTCTTTTTCTTTTTATTTAATCATTGCTTGATTTTTATAAACTCTAAAACAATGGATAAGACAAAAATATTTTTTTTCTTTATTTTTTTTCTCTTTTTATTTTTTTTTATTTTTACTCTAAAAGAAAATTTTTTCGTTTTTGAAAAGAAAAAAAATATTTCTTCAAAAGATAATAATTTTAAAGTTTCTAATATTAATAATGATTTTATCTATGGAATATGGATATGGCAAGAGTATTTTTATGATTCAGAAAATGTAAAACTGGTAATTGATTTTGCGAAAAAAAAGAAAATAAGGACTTTTTTTGTAAGAGTAGATAATTTTTTAGATGCTTATGAAGCTGGCGATATTCAAAAACAAGAAAATATTTTTGAAAATTTAAATTATTTTGTAAAAATAGCTCACCAAAATAATATTAAAGTAGAAGCTCTTTTTGGTGGACCGCAATGGTCAAATCCTTCTCATCGTTATTTAGTTAATATAATATTAGATTTTATATTGAATGGATTAAATAATAAAAGAATTAATTTTGATGGGATACATATTGATATTGAACCTTATCAACAAGATAATTTTTCTTTAAATTCAGCAAGATATTATGAATATTATCTAACTACTATAGAGGAGATAAAACAAAAGTTATTAAATAAAAAATATACAGGAACATTATCTATAGATATTCCATATTGGTTTGGAAAAAATAATATTAGAGAAAATATATTTTACAATAAAAAAAAGAAAAATATTTTTAAACATTTATTAGATATTTTAGAAGAATATCCAAAATCTTATTTAGTAATAATGGCGTATCGTAATTACGCTTTTGGTAATAATGGAGTTATTAATATTTTAGAAAGAGAATTATCCTTATTAAACCAAGAAAAAAAATATTTAAAATTTATCCCTTTTTTAGTTATTGGTCAAGAAATTACAGAACAAAAAAATAGCAAGACAACCAGCTATTATGGTTATAATTGGCAGTATATTTATACAGAATTATTTAAAATAGATAATTTTTTTAGAAAAAATTCAGAGTACAAAAAATTCTACAAAGGAATAGCTTTACATGATTTTTATATCTATTGGTGCACTTCAGAAGAAGAAAAAAATATTTGTCGTAAAAACAATTTAAAAATAAAAAAGAATTTAAATACTAACAAAGAATAAGTAGTTTTATAAATAAAACAATACTTTATTTTCATTTAAATTTGTAAATATTATTTATAATTTTTTTAATCCATAAAACTATTTTTTGATTGTTTTTTAATATAAATAAATATTACTAATTTTTATTTTTAATGTGTTTTTATAATACTAGATGTTTTTTATATGTAATGTAATGCGCAAACTATTGACAAAAAAATAAAATCTGTTAAGCTAATCATAATTGTCAAAAAACAATAAAGAGTAAATTTCATTTTAAAATAGAGGTGATATTATTGAGCTTCAAGAATTAGGAATAGATTAGAAGTAAGCTCCTCTATTTTTGTGTTGTTTAAGGTAAAATTATGTCCAATAAAGAAATAATCAAATTAGAAGGAACTATTGTAGAAACTTTACCTAGCACTACATTTAAAGTAAAATTGGAAAATGGACATGAAATTTTAGCTCATATTTCAGGCAAAATGAGAGTTAATTATATTCGTCTTTTGCCAGGAGATAAAGTTTTATTAGAGATGAGTCCTTATGATTTAACTAAAGGTCGCATCACTCAACGTTTATAATTTTTATTTAGATATTATGAAAGTAAGAGCTTCAGTAAAAAAAATTTGTTCACAGTGTAAGATTGTAAAAAGAAGAGGTAAACTCTATGTAATTTGTTCTAATCCAAAACATAAGCAAAGACAAGGTTAATTCTAATTTATTTTTATTATGACACAAGAAAAAAAGAATACAACAAAAAAAACTAGCGCTAATAATATCTCTGCTTCTCAAGCAGAAGAAAAAGATGAAAAGAAAGAAAATACTTCTACTGATGAAATGAAAAAACAAGAAAAAATTGATGATGATAAAGCAAAAAATGATATGGAAGCAAAGCAAGAAAAAGAGGTTGATAATAGTACGGTTGCTAATAAAGGTAAAAGTAAAAAAAGAGGAAAAAGAAAAAGACAAGTTTTAAAAGGAGAAGCCCATATTCAATGTACTTATAATAATACAATTATAACGCTCACTGATATAAATGGAAATGTTTTGGCTTGGTCTAGCGCAGGTATGTTAGGATTTAAAGGCGCTAAAAAATCTACTCCTTATGCAGCTACACAAGTGGCTAATGATGTAACTGAAAAAGTAAAAAAATATGGATTACAAGAAGTAAATGTCTATATTAAAGGTGTTGGAGGAGGAAGGGAGGCATCTATTCGTGGTTTAGCTAATTGCAGTTTAAATATCCTTTCTATTAAAGATATTACTCCTCATCCGCATAATGGGTGTCGCCCAAGGAAACCCAGAAGAGTTTAAATTAAATTATTGTTTATTTTAAATTTAAAATTAAGAATTAAATAAAAGAAAATAATGGCAAGAATTGCTGGGGTAAATATTCCCGACAACAAAAGAATAGAAATCTCTCTAACTTATATTTATGGTATAGGTCGTTCTACTAGTAATAAAATTTTAGATAAATTAGCTATTAACAAAGATAAGCGCGCTAAAGACTTAACTAATCAAGAAATCAATCAGCTAAGAGATGAAATTGAAAAAAAATATAGAGTGGAAGGCGAATTAAAGCATATTATTAAAATGAATATTAAACGTTTAAAGGAAATAGGTAGTTATAGAGGAAGTCGTCATCAAAAAGGATTACCCGCAAGAGGACAAAGAACTAAAACTAATACAAGGACAGTGAGAGGAAATGTGAGGCGAACAATGGGAAGTGGAAGACGTCCTGCAGCTGAAAAAACTTAAAATTTATAATTTTTTATAATTTATAATATTATTAAAACAAGTAACAAGTAAGTTAAGTATAAAGTAAATAAAATAATAAAAAGATTTAATTGTATTTTATATCTATGGCTAGAGATTTAGATTCAAAATGTAAACGTTGCAGAAGAGCAGGGGAAAAACTCTTTTTAAAAGGAGAGCGTTGTTTTAGCCCTAAATGTGCGATGGTAAGAAAAAATTATCCACCAGGAGTGCATGGAAAAAAGGTTGCACGTAATTTGAGTGAATATGGTCGTCAATTAGCTGTTAAACAAAAAGTGAAAAGAATTTATGGTGTTTTAGAAAAACAATTCAAGAAACATTTTGACGAAGTAATGACACGAGAGGGAGTTACAGGAGATTTATTAATGCAACGCTTAGAAATGAGATTAGATAATGTGATTTACAGAGCAGGTTGGGCTGATTCTCGTAGTCAAGCAAGGCAATTAGTTAGCCATAATTTTTTTACTGTAAACAATAAAAAAATGAATATTCCTTCTTATGAAGTTAAAGAAGGTGATATGATTAAAGTTAAGAAAAACAAAGAACAGAAAAAATTTATTAAAAGTCGTCAAGAATTCATACAGAATAAAAAAGATTTACCGGCTTGGATGGTTTATGATGAAAGTAAAAATGAAGTAAAAATATTAAAAAAGCCTAACATTGATGATATTGGCATCAAAGTTGACGCTCAATTAATAGTAGAATTCTATTCAAGATAATTAATTTAGATAATTGGACACAGATTTTTACAAGTGATTAAAATTAATCTGGGTACAACTTATCTCAACTATTATGGAGGTATCACTTCCCAAAAAAATTAAAACTATTTCCACAGGAGAAAACACCGGAGAATTTATTATAGAAGGATGTTATCCTGGTTATGGAACTACCTTAGGAAATAGCTTAAGAAGAGTATTGTTATCTTCTTTAGAGGGTGTAGCCATTACTGCTGTAAAAATTAAAGGAGTGCAACATGAATTTTCTACATTAAAAGGAGTAATGGAAGATGTAGTTCAAATAATTCTTAATCTTAAAAAAGTAAGATTATCTGTTGAAAATTCTGATGAAACCTGGGAAGCTAGCCTTAAATTTAAAGGAGAAGGAGTAGTAACAGCTAAAGATTTTAAATTACCAAGCGGAATTAAAGTAGTTAATCCGGAACAAGTTATTGCCACCTTAACAGATAAAAAAGCAGAATTAGAAATGGATGTAAAAATTACAAGAGGGTTAGGATATATGCCAGTAGAACAACAAGAAAAGAAGGAAAAAGAAATTGGTGTTATAGAGATTGATGCGATTTATACTCCCATTAAAAGAGTAAATTATCAAGTAAGCAATATGCGTGTAGGAAAAAGAACGGATTATGATAAAATAAAGCTAGAAATTGTTACTGATGGTAGTATTAATCCGGAGGATGCTTTTAATAAAGCAGTAGATATTTTAGTTCAGCAATTTTCTGCTTTAAAAGAAATAAATGTAGCTGATGATTTAGTGGAAGAAGATATGGAGCAGACTCTTTTAGAAGAAAAAGAGCATCAAAATAAAAAAGAAAAAGATAATCAACAACAGGAAAAAGATGCTCTAGAAACATTAGTGGTTGATTTGAAAAATATTTCTAAAAGAACACTTAATATATTAGAAATAGCTAAAATTAAAAAAGTAAAAGACTTAGTTGCTATGACAGAAAATGATTTAAAACAAATAGAAGGCATAGGTGATAAAGGAGTAAAAGAAATTCGTAAAGCTATTGGTATATTTGGTTTTACTTTAAAGCAAGAATAAAATAATTAGTTTATATTAATGTTTTGAAATTCTAATAAGTAAGAAAAGTTTTATGCAACATTTAAGAAAAGGAAGAAAACTAGGTCGTGTTCGCCGACAAAGAGTTGCTCTAAAGAGAACTTTGTTGACTAGTTTAATAATGGAAGAAAAAATTATAACTACAGAAGCTAAAGCTAAAGAAATAAAACCACTTTTTGATAAGTTAGTAACAAAAGTAAAGCAATATCAAGAATTTCCAGATAAAAGAGTGATAATTATAAGAAATTTAAGAAACAAAGTAGCCACTAAAGCTGTGAAAAAACTTATGGATGATAAGTTTAATCAGAGATTTAAAAAACGTTCTAGTGGATATACTAGAATAGTAAAATTAGTTCCTCGGAGAAGCGATTCTGCTAAAATGGCTATGTTAGAAATTTTATAATTTAAAAATCTATGAAAAGAAAATTTTATCAATTTGATGTTCAAGGGAAAATTTTAGGAAGAGTAGCTGTGGAAATTGCTCAAGTTTTGAGTGGTCGCCAAAAAGTTGATTTTACTCCCAACGAAGATAAAGGAGATTGGGTTGTAGTAATTAATTCTGATAAAGTAAGGGTAACAGGTAATAAAGAGAAAGGTAAGAAATATTACCATTATAGCGGTTATCCTGGAGGATTAAAAGAAGTTACTTTCCGTGATCAATTAAAAAATGATTCTAGGAAGATTATTGAAAAAGCAGTGAAAGGAATGTTGCCAAAAAATAAATTGCAGGCGAAGTTTTTAAAAAGATTATTGATTTATAAAAATGAACAGCATCCTCATAAGATTGATAAAAAAATAAGTTAACTAAAATTTTATGAAAGAGAAAAAAATAACTAAGAAAGAAAAAGAGAAAAAAAAAGTTAAGTCAACTGAAAATAAGAAGAAAGAATACTTTTATGGACTAGGAAGAAGAAAAACAGCAGTTGCGCAAGTAAGAATTTATTTTTCAGAAAAAAAATCAGAATTTTTAGTAAATAAAAGAGAAATGAAAGAATATTTTACTCTTTTATCATATCAAAATATTTTTCAAGATCCTCTACGAGTAACAGGATTATTAGAAAAAGTTAAAGTAGATGCGAAAGTAAAAGGGGGTGGTCTTAGAGGTCAAGTTGAAGCTATTCGTTTAGGTATAGCTAGGGCTTTAGTGAAGTATGATGATAATTTCAAAAAGGTATTAAGAGCAGAGGGCTTTCTTACCAGAGATGCGCGTAAAGTGGAAAGAAAAAAAGCTGGTCTCAAAAAAGCTCGTCGTGCTCCTCAGTGGGCTAAAAGATAATCTTGTTTTTCAAAAATAAAATTTTAATTTTAAAATATGTGGGAAAAAATTGCTTTAGTTTTTAAAGTAAAAGAACTAAGAAAAAAAATATTTTTTGTATTATTTCTTTTAGTAATTTTTCGTTTAGCGGCTAACATTCCATTGCCAGGAGTAAATCTAGAACAATTAAAAAGATTATTTGAAGGAAATCAATTTTTGGGATTGTTAAATATGTTTTCAGGCGGAGGATTAAAAAGTATTTCCATTGTGCTTTTAGGTGTTGGACCTTATATTACTGCTTCTATCATTATGCAAATTTTAACTATGGTAATTCCAGCTTTAGATAAATTAAACAGGGAAGAGGGAGAAGCAGGACGAGAAAAATTTAATATGTGGACACGTTGGCTAACTGTTCCTTTAGCTATTATTCAAACCTTTGGAATGATTACCTTATTAAAAACTCAACATGTTTTAGGTCTTTTATCTTTAATGCAAACTACGGAAATTATAATTATTGCAACAGCGGGAACAGTTTTTTTAACTTGGTTAGGAGAACTAATTACCGAAAAAGAGATAGGTAACGGAGTTTCTTTAATAATTTTCGCGGGTATTGTAGCTGGATTGCCTAGTGGAATTTCTCGTTTAATGAGCACTTTTGATTCCACAGAAGTTTTTAGTTATATTCTTTTTTTAATGATTGCTATTGCTACAGTAATAGGTGTAGTAATTGTTAATGAAGGACAAAGAGATATTCCAGTTTCTTATGCTAAAAGAGTACATGGCTCACAAATGAGCGGGGGAACTAGCACCCATCTACCCTTAAGAGTTAATCAAGCTGGTGTTATTCCAATTATTTTTGCTATTTCCATTATGCTTTTTCCGGGAGTAATTGCTAATTTTTTGTCTCATGCGCATAATCCCACTGTAGCTCATTTAGCGCAATCCATAGGTAATCTGTTTCAAAATAAGTTATTTTATGGCACGATGTACTTTTTATTAGTGGTAGCCTTTACTTATTTTTATACAGCTGTAGTTTTTGATCCACAGAAAATAGCTGAAAATTTACAGAAACAGGGAGGATATATTCCTGGAATTAGACCAGGAGAACCAACAGAAGAATATCTTAATAAGATTATGAATCGTATCACGCTTTCTGGATCTATTTTTTTAGGCGCCATAGCTGTGTTGCCCTTAATAGTCCAATCTATTACTAATATTGGCAATGTAATGACGGTAGGAGGAACAAGTATTTTAATAGTTGTAGCTGTTGTAATTGAAATTATCAAACAGATAGAAAGTCATATGGTTATGCGTAATTATGAGGGCTTTTAGTTAATACAAATTATACTTATAATTAATTTTAATTAATTTTTAATCATACTGAAAACCTAAGCACTATTTTTTTATTTTTATGTTACTAAGAGCAGAAAAAATAAAAACGAAACATCTTATTAAACACGAAACAAAAAGAAAAGCGCTTTTAAAATTTTCATTGGTTATTTTAATTTTCATTGGTTATTTCTTTTTTATTTCCTGGAAATATGGCTATCAACAAGGACTAATTATTACCATTTTAAGTTGGTCCTTTTTTGTTTTATGCACTCCAGTTGCTGACGCGGGTTTTTTAATTGATTTTCCCTTAAGATTAATTTTAAAAATAAGGATGATAGTTGTGGAAAGTGTAGTGTGGTTAATAGCAATTAGCTTAAATTTTTATTTTTTCTTTTTTCATTCAGAATTTTATTTAAAAACTAAATTGTTAGATTTTTTTTATTATATTTTAAGTAATCCCGTTCCTTTTTGGATTATTATTTTTCTTTCGGCTATAGGAACTTTTGTTTCTGTGCAATTTGGAGATGAGTTAATGGACAAAATTCAAAATCAAGATAGAATTATACATAAGAAACATAGAAAAAAATTCCGTTGGATTGTTTCGTTAAGTTTATTTATCTTAACTTTTATAGTTTATAAATTTGTGTTAGAAAAGATGGGTGTGAATATCAATAGTTATTTGCAATAGTAAGATAACAATAAGACAGAAGGTTTTACAAGGATTCTTTAGTTTTTTAAAAAACTAAAAAACAAAAGAAAGGAGGAAAAATGAGAAGTTGGCATAAGAATTATGCTGACAAGCATTATCAAATTCAAAAAAGAAAAAAAAGGAGGTTAAGATGGATCTTGTTTCAGTTTCAAAAAAACTTATTTGTTTCAAATTCAAAAAACAAAAAGTGGTTTATGAAAGGAGGTGATCCATCATCTAAGGTAGCATATCTTTTTATTGCTACCGCCAAGGGCTAATCCCCCTTGTGTAATTTTCTTTTTAAATAAAATAAGATAAGAAGAGAAGGCAATCCTTCTCTTCTTTTAATATTTTCTTTAATGATAAATTTTTTCTTCTGGCTATTTAAATGGATATTTAAATAGCCAGAAGAAAAATAGGTTTTGAAAAATAAAAAATATTTTTGAAAAATTAAGTTTTAAGTTAAAAGTTTAATAAGGATATCTGCAATCTGCAAAGTGATTATTTTATACACAATATTATGTTTATTTTTCTAAGAAAATAGTGTAAAATGAAATTGTTTTTCTAAAAATATTAAATTATGTTTCTCAAAAAGATAGAACTTAATGGTTTTAAGTCTTTTGCAAATAAAACTAGTTTAATTTTTTCTTTGCAGAATAATCAAAAACGGCCATCCCTTACAGCTATTGTTGGTCCTAATGGATCAGGAAAATCTAATATAGCAGATGCTTTACGTTGGGTGATGGGTGAACAATCTTTAAAAAAAATTAGAGGAAAAAGTTCTCAAGATATAATTTTTGCTGGTTCTAACGGTAAGACATCTAAAAATGTAGCAGAAGTTACTTTATATTTAGATAATCAAGATAAAAAAATTCCTTTAAATTTTAAAGAAATAATTATTTCACGGAAACTTTTTCGTTCTGGTGAAGCGGAATATTTTATTAATAAAAGCAGATCGCGTCTTTTAGATGTTGTGGATTTATTAGCTAAAGCGGGAATAGGAAAGGGAAATTATTCAGTTATGAATCAAGGAATGACAGATGCTATTCTGAATGCTACCCCATGGGAAAGAAAAAATATATTAGAAGAAGCTGCTGGCGTAAAACAATTTCAAATCAAAAAAGAAAGAGCTGAAAAAAAATTAGAAGATAGCTTGTTTAATTTATTAAGAATAGAAGATCTGCTTAAAGAAATCAAACCACGACTTTCTCACTTAAAAAAACAGAATAAAAAACTGGAAGAAAAAGAAAAGATTTCAAAAGAATTAAAAATTTTACAAGAAAAATTATTTAGTTATCGTTGGAAAAAATTATATTTAGAAAAAAAACAATATTTAGAAAAAAAACAAATAGCTAGTAGCGTTTTAATGAATAAACAACGAGAAGTAGATAAAATTAGTGATGATTTAAAATCATTGTCTCAAGAATATAAGCAAGATACTTTAGAAGAAAAACTAAAAAAAGAAGAAAAAATTTTTCAACAAAAACTTAATGAAGCTGAAAGAGATTTAATGATAAGTGAAGGTAAAATAGATTTAATCAAGGAAAAAATAAATAACTATTCTCAAAAAACTATTATTCCAGCGGATTTAAGTTATTTTAAAAAACGTTGGAACGATTTTTTTCAAAAACAACAGACTTTTTTTCAAAAAATAAAAGAAGCTAAAAATGAGAAAGATTGGAATAATTTAAAAGAGGAAGCTAAAAAAATTGAAAAGGAAATGCAGAGTATATTGTCAGAACTTAAGGAAGGAAAAAGGGAAATAGATTTAGAAACGGAAAACTTAGAAGAGATTAATAAATTGAAACAGATTTTAAATAATTGGAAGAAAAAGCAAAAAGTTTTTTCTCAAAATATTTTAGATAACAGAAAAAAAATAGAAAAAATAAGAAAAGAAATAAGAGAAAAAGAAGAATTAATTCAAAAACAACGTCAGCAATTTTTCGTGTTAGAAGAAAAGTTTTATCAAGAACAAGGAGAATTGCGACAATTAAAAGATGATTTTAATGACTTAAAAATTTCTTTAGCTCGTTTAGACGTGAAAGAAGAAGATTTAAAAAAAGAAATTCAAAGAGAATTAGGCAAAAGTCCTCAAAATCTTATAAATATTTTAGAAAAAATAAATGAAGAAAATTTAGAAAGAAAAGTTTTTCAACTAAAAATCAAAAAAGAAAAAATAGGAGAAATAAATCATTCCATTAAAGCAGAATATGAAGAAACCGAAAAACGTTTTAACTTTCTTTTTAAAGAGAAAGAGGACATTGAAAAAGCAGTTAGTTCTTTAAGGGAAGTAATTAAAGAAATGGATGAAAAAATAAACAAAACTTTCCAAGAAACTTTTCAAAAAGTTAATCAAGAATTTAATAAATATTTTAGAATTATTTTTGGAAGCGGAAAAGCTCAATTAGTATTAGTGCAGAAAAAAAATAAACCAGATTTAAATGACAATGAAAGTAAAAATAGTGATGAAGAAAAAAAATATTTTCAAGAAAAAAATAACAATCAAAAGAAAAAAATTAAACCAGAAACAGGAATTGAAATAGAGGTTTTTCCTCCTCAAAAGAAAATCAAACATCTTTCTATGTTATCAGGAGGAGAACGATCTCTAACTTCTATCGCGCTTCTTTTTGCTATCATTGCTTACAATCCACCTCCTTTTGTAGTGTTAGATGAAGTGGAAGCAGCTTTAGATGAATCAAATTCTCGTCGTTTTGGTAAGATCTTAAAAGAACTTTCTTCTAAAACACAATTTATTGCTATTACACACAATAGAGAAACTATGGAGCAAGCAGATTTTATTTATGGAGTTACTATGAAAAATAATGGGGTTTCTAAATTACTTTCTCTTAAACTAGAATAATTTATATAAAATAATAAAAGTATTTATTGTCGTTGACAAAATGAGTGTTTTTTGCAACAATTTTAATGGTTTTTTGTAAAATAAATATTATTAAACATTATTAAGGAGGTTGTATTAGATGGCGCAAAAAAGAATTTTGTTTGTAGACGATGATAGTATTTGGAGGGAATTTGCCGAGATACTTTTAGGTGAATTTGAGTTGTTCTTTGCTGAAAATGGCAAAGAAGCTTTGGATAAAATTAAAGAGGATAGTTTTGATTTGATCATAACAGATACAGAGATGCCTGTTATGAACGGAAAAGAGCTAATTATATACTTAAAAGCTCATTTTCCAGAAATGTCCATTATAATGATCAGTTCCTTAGATCATTATAAAAATTGGGCTGATGGCCAGGGAATTTGTTTTATTTCTAAAGAATTTTTTATCTCCTTATTACCTATGGAGGTTAAAAAAATTTTAAATTGATTATTATTGCTTCCTTTAGGCAGAGTTATTAAAACTAACTTTGCTGAAAAGGAAGTTTTTTTATTGAGTAACAATTTTTAAAATTTCTTTTTTTTTTCTTTCCATAAGATCCTTGTTGTCAGCTTCTAAATTTAATCTTAATATAGGCTCTGTATTGGAAGGGCGGACATTAAACCACCAACGTTGTCCTTGCGGTTGTTTCCAAAAACTAACTTTAATACCATCTAAAAAACTAATTTTTCCAGTGGAATATTTTTTTTCTAAAGTTTTTAAAACCTTATCTTTATTTTTAACTTTATTATTAATTTCTCCTGTGTGGTAATAACGATGATAAGCATCAACTAATTGTGAAATGGTTTTCTTAGTTTTTGACATTAAATTAAACAAATAAGATATAACTAAAGGTGTGGCTTCTGCATTATAATTTTCTTGAAAATAATAATGTCCTGATAATTCTCCCGCAAAAATAGCTTTTTCTTCCCGCATTTGTTTTTTAATAAAAGCATGTCCTACCCTACATTCTATGGCTTGTCCACCATTTTCTTCAATTATTTCTTTTACTGCCATGGAAGAACGTAAATCATAAAGTATTTTAGCGTGAGGATTTTTTTCTAATATTATTTTAGCTACAAGAGCAGTTATGGCATCCATAGGAATAATTTCTCCTTTTTCATCTACAAACCCAACTCTATCAGCATCTCCATCATAAGCGATACCTAGATCAGATTTATTTTTTATTACCTCTTTTTGTAAATCGTGAAGCGTTTCTGTTTTTAATGGATTAGCTTCGTGATGAGGAAATTTCCCATCTAAATTAGCGTAAATAGTTTGAACTTTAAAATTTTGAGGAAAACGTTGGTAGAATTCTAATTCTAAAATACCCATTGCATTAGCTGGATCAATGGAAAGATTGAATAATTGATTGTGTATTTTTAAAAAAGAAGAAAAATAATTAAAATATTCTTCTTTGATGTCATAAGAAACAATTTTTCCTTTCTGGACGGAATTATTATTAAAATTATTTTCTAAAACCATTTTCTCAATTTCTTGTAAACCACTTTCCGCTCCGATAGGAATAGCTTTTTTACGACAAAATTTCATTCCGTTATATTGGGCAGGATTATGAGAAGCAGTAATCATAATAGCTCCTTCCACATCTAATTTTCCTGAAGCAAAATAAAGCATAGGCGTAGTAATAAGTCCTAAATCGTAAACATTAACTCCTTCTTGATTTATCCCTCTAACTAAATGTTTAAAAAGCTGAGGGCTACTTTTTCTAATATCTCTACCCACGGCTATTTTTTTGGCTTTTAGAAATTGTGCTGTAGCTCTTCCTATTAAATAAGCTAATTTTTCATTAATTTCTTGCGGATAAATACCACGTACATCGTAAGCTTTAAAAATATTCATAGTTTTTATTTAAATTATTAAAAAACAGAAACAAAAAAATCTGCTTTAGGCAGATTTTTTTGTTTCTAGAATAAATTAGGAACATTTCCTTCTTTCATTTCTTTTTGTAATTTCTTTTGTATATTTTTAGTAGCTCTATTAATAGCTTTACGAAGATTTTTTTCTAAGTCTGAGGATTGTTTAGCTTGATCACTGATTTCTATATTTATTATTTGCATAGCTCCGTTAACGGTTATCTTAATACCTTTATAATCTTCAGTGGCTGTAATATTTTCCATCATTTTTTTCATTTGATAAATTTGTTTCATTTTGTCAAACATAAAATATATTTCTAGAATTAAAATTATTTAGATTAAGTTTTAAGGATTTTGATATTTTTTATTTTTTGAAAAGGATTCCCAAAATCTAAAAACCACGCACTTGAATTTTTTTAGTTTGATCTTTAGCCGCTTTGGGTAATTTAATAGTGAGAATTCCGTTTTTTAGAGAGGCCTCAGCCTTGTCAGCTAATATATCTGTAGGTAAAACAACAGAACGAGAAAAAGCTCCCCAATAACATTCTTGATAATAATAATCGTCTTGTGAAACTTCTTCTTCTAATTTTCGTTCTCCTTTTATTGTTACCATATCGTTATTTATGGATACATCTAAATCTTCTGGTTTGACACCAGCGATAGTTGATTTAATAATAATGTCTTCAGGAGTTTGATAAACATCAATAGTTAGTTGTCCTTCTCCATCATTATCATCTTCTTCTAATTCTTCTTTTAATTCGTTTTTGTTTTTCCATTGATTGTTTTCTTCTATCGTAGTTTCTTCTTCTGGAATAGTTACTTCTGTTTCCTCATCTTCAGAAAAAATATCCATACTTTCCATTTCTTCTAAAGTTTCATCATCTTCTATTTTTTTACTGCCAGTTAATTTTTCAAAAAATGATCTCTTTGTTTTTGTCATATGTTTAGATTTCTGTATTTGTTTTTTTACAGAAATATTAATTATATAATTTACTTACTTTTTTAAATTTAAAGCTTAATTTAATTTTATTATAATTTAAAAATTAAAGCAAGTAAATAAAATTTAATGTGGATAATTTTGATGATTATTTCAATGTTAAAAATAAAAAATTATTAAATTATAAACAGAATGAATGAGTAGAGTAATAATCAATGCTTTGATTATTTCAGTTAAATTTTGTTTTTGCCTCAAAAAAAAGATAGCTACTGAGAAAGTAATAATATGAACAAAATAAATAGATATAAGAGGAAAAAATGTAATGGTTGTATTTTTATAATACAATAAAATTGTTTCTAAAAAAGCAAAACCTATCCCACTCAAGAAACTAGCGGAAAAAACAGGCAATTTGTTTTTCTGATGTGTTTTTAAATAAAGATAAACAAAAATAATTTTAGTAATTTCCTCTATGAAAATAGAAAAAAAGAAGAAAAAATTTAAAAAATTGAATTGGATTATGTTTTCTATTTCTGAAGTTTTGTAAAAAATATTCAAAAAAATAATTTCACTAATAAATCCTAATATGGCTGAAAAAATACCAATAAAAAACCAATCAAACCAAGAATGTAGTTTTATTTTATACATAAATTAAATAAAGTATTATAATAAAAGTATATCACAACAACTAGCTTTTCTCAAAAAAACTGCTATAATACATTAATGAAATAAATTAATTAAATGTTGTTATTAATTTATTGCTAATTAATTTTTTGATAAGTTTTTATAGTTATAATTATGAACATACAATATTATGGCCATTCTTGTTTTAAGATAACAACTAAACCAGAGGGTAGGGCCACACAAGAAGTTGTAATTTTTTTAGATCCTTTTGAGAAAAGTATTGGTTTAAGACCGCCCACAGGAAAAGCTGATTTAGTTTTATGCACTCATAAGCACTATGATCATCACAATGTTTCAGCAATTAAACCTAAAGAAAAAAATGATAAATTGTTGGTATTAGATACTCCTGGAGAGTATTCCGTAAAAAAAGTTGATATCATCGGAATAGATAGTTTTCATGATAAAGAAAATGGAAAGGAAAGAGGCAGGAACACTATATTTGTTTTAAACACAGAAAATATAAAATTAGTTCATTTGGGAGATTTGGGAACAGATTTATCTACAGAGCAAAGAGAAAAGTTAGGGGAGGTAGATGTTCTTATGGTACCTATTGGAGGTAAATATACTATTGACGGAAAAGAAGCCAGTATGCTAATTCGTAAAGTTGAACCACATCTTATCATTCCTATGCATTATAAGGTTAAGGGATTAAAGATTGACATTGCTGACGAAAAAGAATTTTGTGGAGAAATGGGTAATTGTCCTCAAGAAAAAGTTAATAAAATTAGTTTAAAGAAAAAAGATTTAGCAGAAAAAAATATGGAGATAGTATTAATGAGAGCTTAAAATAAAATTATGGGAATTAGTAAAAAAATAGAAGAAATTCGTCAGAAGCCAGAACACATTAGATTGAGATATGTTTATGGAGCAGTGGCTATATCAATGATAATAATTATAATTATCTGGATTTTTTCTTTAAAATTAGAATTAGGAGAAATAAACGATGTTTCTGTTGAAAATAAAGACAATGTTACAAGGGTAAATGAAATAAATAGTTTAGTGCGTCCTCCTTTTCAAGATTATCAAAAAAATACTCAGAATAAGAATGATAAAAATTTTGAAAATTATCAAAGAGGGGAATAAAAATAAAAAGTTGACAAGTATTACGTTTTTTTTATAATTATATTAGTCGTAAAATTTTATATATAACATGTAAATGTAAATTGAATATAATACTTTAAGTAAGTAATTAAAAATAAAAACAAAAAATATGGAATTTTTAAAGGGCAGCATTACAGCTAATAAAAAAAATTTTTTTATAGCTGTTTTAATTATTGTCATAGCTATAATAGCTTTTTCTATTTTTTTGGTTGTTTTTAAAAAAGGAGCGAGTGAATATTTACAAACAAAAGAAATTATTCAGAGAAAACAAATGAAAAATGTTAATAAAATCTCAAATGAAAAAACGGAAAATAATTCAAAAACTACAGAAAATAATACTAGTGATAATGGTATAGATGAAGAAACACAAAAACTATTGAATGAAAAAACGGAAAATAATTCAAAAACTACAGAAAATAATACTAGTGATAATGGTATAGATGAAGAAACACAAAAACTATTGAATGAAAAATTTAAAAATGAATAATATTTATTCTTTATTATTTAGTTTTATAAATTAATTTAAATAAAAAAAAGTATGAAAAAAATTAAAAGAAAAATCAAATATTGGGGAGGAGTGATAATTATAGGGATAATGCTTGGAATTTCAATCCAGTTTGTAGTAGCTTGGACAGAACCTTCTTTAGATCCTCCTACGAGTAATCTATTGGCACCCATTAATATAAGTAACAATAGTCAATATAAAGAAGGTAGTCTTTATTTAAATTCGTCAGGAGCTTATGTTAATGGATTAATAGTAAGGAATAATGCTATAATTAGAAATTTAAATGGAGGAACAACTAGTTTGTATGTGGGATATAATCATGCGACTGGTAATAATTCTAATGACGGAAGAATAATTCTTTTTGGAGAACATAATAATCATATTTATACAGCAACAATAACTCAAGGAAGCTCTAATTTGTTTATTAGCACGCCAGGTCATGTGATGTCTAGTTCTCCTTTGGATATTGTATCAGGAAATCAGCTCTTAGTTAGAAGTAGCAGTAATAATAATATAGGGTATATACGTCATAATGGTAGCAATTTTCAATTATATACTAATCATGGAAACATTCAAATAGGTGATAACAATGATAATGTTGGAATAGGAACATCTTCTCCTAGTAAGAAATTGGATGTAGCTGGAGCAGTAAAAGGTGATCAGTTATGTATTGGTAGTGATTGTCGCAGTAGTTGGCCTACTCCAGGTGGTTCGGGAAAATTAATACGAAATATTAGATATTCCAATAGAATTACAGTTGTAAGAAACACATATAACGTTGATGCTGGTTATGTTTATTGCCATTCTGATGAAATATTAGTAAATTGTGCTTATTATTCAGGAAATTTAAATAGAATTGTAACGTATAGTGATATAAATGTTAATTCTGCTTATTATTATGATAAGTATCCTAATAGTAACTGGGAAAGAGATAATGTACTTCAAGTTAGAATGACACCTGATCATAATGGTTGTTATATTCATTATTGTGATGATGATCCTTATCATAAGTTTAATAATTATTATCTTTGGACAGTGGCTATTTGTCTGAGAGTGCAGTAAAAATTAGTAGAAAATCAAATTTCATAAATAAGTAATTAAATTAAAAAATAAAAAAATATGAATATAAATAAAGCTGTTATAAGTCTGATTTTATCTCTAGTAAACTTATTATTAATAATGGTATTGTTTTTTATTTTGTATAATAATGGAAATTTAGAAAACGCAATTAAGCATAGTAAACCTAAACCGCCAGCAGTTTTAGAATCAAGTAAAAATAACGAAGTAATTCCACCTATGCCAGTAGATTCTAATTTGGATTCAAACAAAAAATAACAATAAGAAAAATTTATATTTGTTTTAATTTTTAATTTTTAATAATTCAATAAAAAATGATAAAACACATTATAATTTTTTTATTAGGATTTACCAAAATTAATAATTTAAATGAAAATTAAAAATAAGTTAAATAATAAGCAAGTTTTTCTGGCTATTTAAATATCCATTTAAATAGCCAGAAGAGATTTTAAAAAAATATAAGTTTATAGTTTATAGTTTTTTAAAGTTTTAACTACTTATTTTAATTCTAATAAAATTAATGTTTTTTTATAAAAATAGGATTAGTATCCTGATTTTTTGTTTTATAAACTTTAATTAAAATGAGATGTGTATAGTTTTTTAAAAAATAAATAACAAACTAAAAACTACTTGAAAAGAAAAAATTCTCATAATTCAATCTTTCTTTGAAAAATTTTAAAGTTGAATTTAGGGAAATCAACTGAAAGTTTAGTAGAGCTATCTATATAAAGTAATTGTTTTATGTTAACTCTTTATTTTTAAAGAAAATTGTGTTAAACTTATTTAGTAAAAGCTAATTAAATGAAAGAATACTAATAATTTATGTATCAAATAATTTAAAGAAAATGAAAAGTGATATAAACAATACAAAAGAAAATATTCAAATTCGTCCTATAACTAAAGAAGTGCAACAATCTTATTTAGATTATGCTATGAGTGTTATTGTGGCACGTGCTTTGCCAGATGTGAGAGATGGCCTTAAACCGGTGCATCGCAGAATTTTATATTCTATGTGGAAAACGGGATTAAAATCTAATGCAAAATTTCGTAAGTCGGCTACAGTGGTGGGGGAAGTATTAGGAAAATATCATCCTCATGGAGATATGGCAGTTTATGATTCTATGGTGCGTTTAGCTCAAGATTTTTCTTTACGTTACCCTTTAATTTGGGGACAAGGAAATTTTGGATCTATGGATGGAGATAGCGCAGCGGCATATCGTTACACAGAGGCCAAATTGCAAAAAATAGCGGAAGAAATGTTGTTAGATATTGAAAAAGATACAGTTGATTTTGTTCCTAATTTTGACGGAACTCACCAAGAACCTTCTGTTTTACCTGCTAAACTTCCCCAGTTATTATTAAATGGAACTATGGGAATTGCCGTAGGTATGGCTACTAATATACCACCTCATAATTTAAATGAATTGGTAGATGCTATAGTATATCTTATTGATCATTCGGAGGCGACAGTGGAGGAAATAATGCAATTTATTAAAGGTCCTGATTTTCCTACGGGAGGAATTATTTATAATCAAAAGGATATTTTAGAGGCTTATGCCACAGGCAAAGGAAGAATTGTTACACGAGCAAAAGCTGAAATTATAGAAAATAAAAAAGGAAAGTTTCAAATTATTGTAACGGAAATGACTTATGCTACTAACAAAGCCTCTCTTTTAGAAAAGATTGCTTTTTTAGTTAAAGAGGGAAAAATAAAAGGAATTAGAAATTTAAGAGATGAATCTGACAAAGAGGGAATACGGATCGTGATTGACCTAAAAAAGGACGCATTTCCTCAAAAAGTGTTAAATAGACTTTATTCTTTAACAGATTTGCAGAAAAATTTTAATGTTAATATGTTAGCCTTGGTAGATGGAATTGAACCGCAAATTTTAAATTTAAAATCCGTTTTAGATTATTACATAAAACATAGAAAGGTAGTTGTAACACGAAGAACAAAATATGAACTACAAAAAGCGAAAGATAGAGCGCATATTTTAGAGGGATTAAAAAAAGCCTTAGACCATATTGATGAAGTGATTAGTGTAATCAAAAAATCTAAAACAAAAGAGATTGCTCATCAGAATTTAGTTAAAAAATTTAAATTTTCTGATAAACAGACAGAAGCAATTTTAGAAATGAAGTTGCAAACTTTAGCAGGATTAGAAAGAAAAAAAATAGAGGAAGAATTAAAAGAAAAATTAAAATTAATTGCAGAATTAGAAAGTATTTTAAAAAATCCTCAAAAGCTTTTAAATATTATTAAAAAAGAGTTAAAAGAGCTAAAAGAAAAATATGGCGACAAAAGAAAAACAAAGGTAATTAAGAGTAAGGTAGGAGAATTTAAACAAGAAGATTTAGTTCCCAATGAAGAAGCCATTATTACTATATCTTACAAAGGATATATAAAAAGAATGAATCCTGGAGTTTATAAGCTACAGAAAAGGGGAGGGAAAGGTGTCATCGGCGCTACTACCAAAGAAGATGATTTTATTCAACAGATGGATGCAGTGATGACGCATGATAATTTATTATTTTTCACAGATTCAGGGAAAGTATTTCGTACTCAAGCTTATGAAATTCCGGAGTCAACTAGAACAGCTAAGGGACAGGCTTTAGTTAATTTTTTACAACTAGGAACAGAGGAGAAAGTGACAGAAATGATTGCTTTTAATCAAAACGACAATTATCGTTATTTTCTTATGATTACAGAAAAGGGAATTATTAAAAAGGTAAAACTAGCTGAATTTGATAATGTTAGGAGAAGTGGTTTAATTGCAATTAAATTAAATAAAAATGATAAATTAAGATGGGTAAAACCAACCACAGGTTCTGATGAAGTTGTTATAACTACTGCTTTAGGACAAGCTATTCATTTTAAAGAAAAAGATATTCGCAGTATGGGTAGATCTGCTGCTGGAGTAAGAGGAATTCGTCTTAAAAAAGATGATAAAGTTGTAGGTATGGATGTAATTTTAGCTAAACAGAAAGGAAATCAACTAATGATTATAACAGAAAATGGATATGGAAAAAGGACTGATTTAAAATTTTATAAAATTCAAAAAAGAGGAGGGTCGGGAATTAAAACAGCTAAAATTACCAGTAAAACGGGAAAAATTATAGGAGCTAATCTAGTTAATTTAGATGATTTAGAAAGAGATTTGATTATTACTTCAGCTAAAGGTCAAATTATTAGAATTCCTTTAGAGAGTATTCCTACATTAAGTAGAGCTACACAAGGAGTAAGAGTAATGAAACCGAAAACAGGAGATAAAGTAAGCGCTATGACAATATTATAATTCTAGTAAAAAGAAAATAAGTCTTGTCAATAAAAAAATAAAATGTTATCTTTAAAAATATTAATTTTTAATTAGCTAATATTGGTCTTATTAAATTTAAAGTAAATAAAGACGAGTATTCAGCTGTAAATAAAAATATGGCATTAACTAAAAAGCAAAAAGAAATAGTTACTCAAAATGTAAAAAGGCACAACAAAGATACAGGATCTCCAGAATATCAAATTGCTCTTTTTACAGAAAAAATTAAAAAACTAACCGATCATTTAAAGAAAAATAAAAAAGATTTTCATTCTCGCAGAGGGCTTTTAAAAATGGTGGCTAAAAGGAAAAAGTTAATGAATTATTTAGAAAAAACTAATAAGAAAGCTTATAAAGCTTTAATTAAAAAACTAAAATTAAAAGGTTAAAATTTTTTAATAATTCTTTTTGAATTATTTTTAATAAATAAAAATCAATGTCTAATTTTTCTCAATTCAAGGAGCAAAGAGTAGCCGTTTTAGTGGATATTCAAAATCTTTATTATAGCGCTAGAGTTTTATATAATAAAAAAGTAAATTTTAAAAATATCTTATTGGAAGGAGTAGCTAGGAGAAAATTAATTAGAGCCATAGCTTATGGAATAACTACCTTAGAAGGTTCGGAGGAAAAATTTTTAGAAGCGTTAGTTAAACACGGATTTGAGGTAAAAACTAAAGATTTGCAAATATTTCCTGGAGGAGCCAAAAAAGGAGATTGGGATGTGGGTATTGCAGTAGATGCCATTAAATTATCTAAAAATTTAGATGTGATTGTTTTAATTTCGGGAGATGGTGATTATTTACCGATGGTTACTTATGTGCAAAATACTACTGGTTGTCGGGTTGAAGTGATGGCTTTTAGCGAATCGGCTAACGGAAAGTTAATAGAGCAGGCAGATAATTTTATTAATCTTTCAGAAAATAGAAAAAAATTTTTAATTTAAATATTTAAAAATTGAAAACAAATTATATTTTATTTAAAAATATAAAAAACCGACTATATTTAGATAGTCGGTTTTGTTTTTTAATTAAGGGCAAGGAGACAATTTTTTTTTCCATTTACCTCCGTTAAAACATCCTTCCCATTCATTTGTTCTAATGATTAAAACAAATGAATAAGGGCGAAGATTAGAATTTTCCTCCCTTATTTCTTCATAATTTTCATCATATTTGCTTTCCTCCCAATTTTTGTGGCAAAAACAAATTTTTTTTGGGTTGTAAATACTTAAAAAAGCGCCACAAATTTCACATCTCCTTTTCTTTTGCATAATAGAATAGCCCTCCTTTTTGTAATAAATTAAAAATTAAAAAATGAAAAAGAACTAAAAACAAATCTAACTTTCCAGTGCATCCAGAGGGATTCGAACCCCCGACCGTCTGGTTAAGAGCCAGCTGCTCTACCAACTGAGCTATGGATGCTTTATAAAATATATTGTTCCGAGGTAGGGACTCGAACCCCAATTAGCAGAGCCAGAATCTGCTGTCCTACCATTAGACGACCTCGGAGCAAATTTTTAAAAGTGCCGCGGGAGAGACTCGAACTCTCATGGGACAAGCCCACTAGTTCCTAAGACTAGCGTGTCTACCAATTCCACCACCGCGGCAGTTAACTAGTATAAGTAGCAGGGGTGAGAATTGAACTCACGACCTTGGGCTTATGAGTCCCACGCTCTAACCAACTGAGCTACCCTGCCTTTCTAAAAATTTTTTTAAAAAATCTAAAAATATTCCAACACTTTTGCATTATCCTATATTTTTTAAGAAAAATCAAGAGTTAGATTTGAAGAAAAGTTTAATTCTTTCAATTTCTTTTTTTAAAATATCTTCATTTTTGTATTCACCATGATGACGAGTAGTTTTTCCGTAAGTATACTTTTTTTGATCTAAATGAATATTGAAGATAAGATTATTTTCAAGAAGAGTTAAGTAAATATGAAAACGAGGAAAACCACTTTGGCTTAACGGATAAATAAAACTCATTTGATTATTACTAGTATGATGTTGAAATTGATAACCTAATTGTCTTAATAGATTAGTGGGATTTTTTTGAAAATCTTTCAAAATTATTTTCATTTTAGATAGAAATATTATTAATTTATAGAATAGTAACTAATAAAAAGTGGACTATGCCGGACTTGAACCGGCCACCTCATCCATGCCATGGATGCGCTCTGCCAGATGAGCTAATAGCCCTTATATATGATTTATATTACTATATCATAGCAAACTTTACTCTAGATTTCAAGAAAAATATAGTATATATTAAAAAAGTTACTTTTAGTTTGCAAAAAAGCTAATAGAAAGGAGAAGTGCCAGAGTGGTTGAATGGGGCGCTCTCGAAAAGCGTTGTTCCTATAAGGAACCGGGGGTTCAAATCCCTCCTTCTCCGCCAATTGAAATTTTATATTGTGAAAATATAAAAATTGTATTTCATAATTATTTATTTTTTAAAAAACAAATTTATTCTTTCTGGCTATTTAAATATCCATTTAAATGGATATTTAAATAGCCAGAAAGAGTTTGATAGGTTTATATAAATATTGAGAATAATTTTCTAAAATAATTTTAATTTAAAATGGAATTAAAAAATTTAATCAGAGCAAAACTTATTAAAAGATACAAAAGATTTTTAATGAAAGTTAAATTTAAAAATCAAACAATTACTGCTTATACTCCTAACACTGGAACAATGAAAACTTTATTGGACGAAGAAAATTTTGTTTATTTAGAAAATAGTCAAAACCTTAAAAGAAAATTAAAATATACTACTAAAATTATTGAATTGGTAAAAAAAGAAAAAAATAATCAAAAATTTTTTACAATGATTGATACTCATTTAGCTAATAGAATTGTTGAAGAGTGGATTAAAAATAAAGAAATTCCAGAATTAAAAAAATATCAAAAAATTGAAAGGGAGGTGAAATATGGCAAAAATCAAAAAAGTAGAATTGATATTTTGTTAAGTCATAAAAATAAAAAGAAAACTTTTATTGAAATTAAAAATGCCACTTTGAAATTAGAAAAAAATACGATTGCTTTTCCAGATGCAATTACGGAAAGAGGAAAAAAACATTTAGAAGAATTAATTTTAGAAGTTGAGCAAGGAAATCAAGCAATAGTTTTTTTTCTTGTTTCTCGAAATGATGGAAAGAAATTTAGAGTGGCAAAAGAGATTGATGAAAAATTTTATGAAACTTTTTTAAAAGCCAAGAAAAAAGGAGTGCAATTTTTAGCTTATCAAATTGATTTTGAGTTAAAAGAAAAAGAAGGGAAATATAATTTTCAATTAACTCGCGGTCCAAAGATTAAAATTATTTAGTGAGATAACGACGTTATTAGAAAAAGATAAAAAGACGGTAACTTGTGGAATAGATCATTGCTGTAATGCTATAATTATTAAAAAGTTTAAAGAAGTAAAAATTTTCCAAATTAGCTTTAAAATGTGGTAGAATAAAAGCATGAAAATAGATAAAAAAATAACTCAAACTTTTTCTTATGGTGTGATTTATATCTATTCTATTCCACTTGATAGTCATAAAGGTAGATTGAAGATAGGTAGCACTACCATTAATTTGCAAAATCCGACACAGGCAGAAATGAAAGCCGTAGCAGACAATAGAATAAAACAACAGACTAAAACCGCTGATATACCGTATAAATTGGAATATACAGTACTTGCGATTGATGAACAAAATAACTATTTTTCAGATTATGATGTTCATAATGTTTTGATTCGTTCCGGATATAAAAGAAAATCGGAGAATGTTAAAAATATTCATTCAGAATGGTTTGAGGTAAGTTTAGATATTGCAAAAAAAGCCATTCAGGCAGTTAAAGAAGGACGAAAAGCTTTAACAACCGAAGAAAAGATTTCTAAATCTCAAGAAATAGTATTTTCTTTTCGTCCTAACCAACTTGATGCTATAGAAAAAACTACTAAAGCTATTAAGAGAAATAAAAAACATTTTTTGTGGAATGCTAAAATGCGTTTCGGTAAAACAGCGGCGGCAATGCAGGTTGCTAAAGAAAATGAAATGCAAAAAGTGCTAATTGCTACGCATCGTCCTAGCGTTAAAGTTGATTGGTATGATGATTTCAATAAAATTTTAGCCAGTGCTGATTATCAATATGCCTCTAAGGATAGAGGTGAACATATTAAAACCTTATTAAAAGAAAATAAAAAATTTGTTTACTTTGTTTCGTTGCATGATTTGCGTGGCTCAAAGCGAGTAGTTGAAGATGAAGCAGCACATTCTCAGGCGGTAGGTTTTGAAAAAAATGAAGAAATTTTTGACACTGAGTGGGATATGTTTATTGTGGATGAAGCACATGAAGGAACACAAAGTAATTTAGGGAAAACCGTTTTTAGTAAGATAGTAACGAAGTTTACATTGCAACTTTCTGGTACTCCTTTTAATATTTTACACAAATACGAAGAGGAAAATGTTTATACCTGGGATTATGTAATGGAGCAAGAAGCAAAATTAAATTGGGAAAAAAATAACCCCGGTGTTCCTAATCCTTATGCTGAATTACCAGAATTAAATATTTTTACTTATGATATAGATCAGTTCTCAGCCCATATTGGAAATTTTGGAGGCAAATTTCATAGTGTTATGGATGGGGCATTTAAATTTCACGAATTTTTCCGTGTAAAAAAGAATGATCAAGGCGAAGAGATTGCGGAATTTGAACATCAAGAAATGGTGAAAAAATTTTTAGACCTTTTAGTAAATGATAAGTTAAAAACAAAATTTCCATATGCTACTAAGGAATATCGTAATTACAATAAACATTCCCTTTGGCTTTTACCAAATCGTGTTAAAGTTATTGAAGCAATGGAAAAATTATTGCAAGAACATCCAGTGTTTGGATCTGGTGCTTTTGGTATTGTAAATATTTCAGGTAATGCTCCAGATTATAGTGAAGATAAAGATGCTAAGGAAAGAGTAGTTAAGGCAATTAAGGAAAATGAGTACACAATAACTTTAACAGGGCAAAGACTAACAACAGGTGCTTCTATAAAAGAATGGACTGCTGTTTTTATGATGTCAGATACTAGTTCTGCGACCACATATCTGCAAACTGCTTTTCGTTGTCAAACACCAGCAAGAATTGATGGGAAGTTAAAAACTAAGGGTTATGTTTTTGATTTTGCTCCTGACCGTACTTTAAAACTCATTGCTGAAGCTGTAGAGCTTAATCATAAGTCTGGCTCTATAAATTCATCGGAACAAAAAGAAGCAATGCAAAAATTTTTAAATTTCTGTCCAATCTTAGCTGCCGAAGGAGGAAAAATGGTGCCATATGATGTGGGTGGGATGCTTAAACAACTTAAAAAAGCTATTATCCAAAGAGTGCAACGAAATGGATTTGATGACCCAAAATTATACAACGACAATTTATTGCAATTGGACGAAATGGATGTTAGCAAATTCAATGAATTAAAAAAGATTGTTGGTGCTTCCAAATCTACACAGATAAAAGAAATAGAAATCAATAAATTGGGAATGGATGATTTGCAAAAAGCAGAATCGGCAAGGAAAAAGAAACAGCAAGAGAGGTCATTAACAGAAGAAGAAAAGGAAGCTCTTAAAAAACTAAGGAAAGCCAGAGAAGAAAAGAAAAAAGCAATTAATATTTTGCGAGCAGTGAGTATTAGAATGCCAATGTTGGTTTATGGTGCGGATATTTCTTTTAAAAAAGATATTTCTTTGCAAGATTTTATAGAGTTAGTTGATGATGAGTCTTGGGTAGAATTTATGCCGGATGGACTTACCAAAGAAAAGTTTAATGATTTTGTGAAATATTATGATGAAGATGTTTTTAAGGGGGTAGCGAGATCTATCCGTGCTCAAGCCCAGGATTGTGATAATCTCCCACCTACAGAAAGAGTTGAATCACTGGCAGAAATTTTTGCTACTTTTAAAAATCCAGATAAGGAAACAGTGCTTACACCGTGGAAGGTAGTTAATATGCACATTACAGGAGTTTTTGGCGGACATAATTTTGTTAGTGGTATAAAAGACAAAACAGGAAAGCCAATGTGGCAAAGCGGTGAAGTGGGTGAAAATATTTGGGAAAAAGATGATGTTAAAATTTTAGAAATCAATTCTAAATCGGGGCTTTATCCACTTTTATGCGCTTATAATGTTTATACTCGTAAACTTAAAAAAGATAAAAAACTTAAAAAATCAGAAGATAAAGTTTACAAAAAAGTTTGGGATGAGGTTTTGAAAAATAATATTTATGTTTTGTGTAAAAGTCCGATGGCAAAAAGCATTACTCAAAGAACTTTAGCTGGTTATACAAATGTCAAAACAAATATTATTTACATAAAAGATTTAATTGATAAAATGAAACAAAATGATGGCTACAAAGATTATAATTTACCTCAAGAATTATTAACCAAATTTAATTTAGATAAAAATATGAAATTTACAGCAATTGTGGGAAATCCACCGTATCAAGGTGAAAACCATCAACAAATTTATCCATACTTTTATTTGCTTTCAAGAAAACTTGGAGAAAATGTTTCTCTTATTTTTCCTACAGGTTGGCAAGAACCGAAAAATGGGAATAACTTAAGGTTACTTAATAAAAAAGAAATTAAAGAAGACCCGCAAATTGTTTTTATCAACAATAAACAAAATGTTTTTCCTGGTATTCCTGGTGCTGAATGGACTAATATTATTTTATGGAAAAAAAGATATAATAATGGACTAGACGGAAAACAAAAAATTTACATAGAAGGGAAAGATGAAAAAATAATAAAACTTCAAACAGAAAAAAATCATGATAATAAACCAAAAGAGATTGTGGAGATGGGAAAAATTGTTATGTCGCGAGATGATTTTATATCTATGCAAACTATCACATCAAGTTTAAAACCATATGGATTAAGAACAGATTTTTTTAATGATCCATCAAAGTATGGTTTGCCACCAATTAAAGATAAGAAAGAACATAATGATGATATTACTATTTTTGGCTCAAAAGATAGAAATAGGAAGGTCGTGTATGCTGATAAAGATTATCCGGTGCCCAAAAAAACCAAAGCATTTGATAAATGCAAGGTTTTTGTGCCTTATGCATGGGGTGGTGGTGATATTAGCGATTCATATTCAGATATTGTTATAGCTAAACCTTATGAAATATGCACAGAGACTTACCAGGAACAGGGGTGTTATGACGATTTTGCAATGACTCAAAAGCACGCAAAATATATCATGACAAAATTTGCTCGCGCATTATTATATTTAAATAAGCATTCTCAACACTCAACTACCGCTTGGGGGGCGGTCCCAATTCAAAACTTTGCAGAAAAATGGTGGGATAAGAGTATAAAGGAAATTGATGAAGAATTAATGAAAAAATATAAAATACCACAAAATATAAAAGATTTCGTAATGAAAAATATTCAAGAAAAAACAGAAAAGAATATTATGAATTACAAAAATAATAGATAACTATGAATAGACAACTTTACAAAAAATACAATCTCACACAAAGAGAGATTGATTATATAGAATCAATGGTGAGGGAGATGGAGTAAATTAATTATAATAAAAATAAAAATGGCAAAAAAAAACTAAATTTTTTATTCCTATACTTTTACAAAATAAAGATTTGAAAAAAATAAAATTAAACGAAGATATTATTCTGAGGCCTATAACAAAAAAAGAACAGAAAATATTTTTTGGTATAGAAGATGTTAAATTTAATTTTGTTGGTAGAGGAACTTGTATAATAGATAAAATAACAGTTTCAAAAAATAGAGGTTTATATGATTATAAATCATGGTTTCGGCATGAAATGTTGGAAAGTGACGGTGCTTTTTTTGCATCTAATTATGTTATAGAATGCAAAGACGAAAATATTGAAGATATTTTTTATGATTTAAATATAGCTTTTAATTTATTAAGTGTTACTAGTACAAAGTGTTTTATATACTTTACAGATACTAAAAATAGTGTTTCTTTTTTACATAGTGATATGATTTATGGTGGTGGTAGAAATTTTGGTTATTTAAAAATAGGTAC
The DNA here is from genome assembly GCA_026985555.1 of Candidatus Moraniibacteriota bacterium. Taxonomy (GTDB): domain Bacteria; phylum Patescibacteriota; class Minisyncoccia; order Moranbacterales; family UBA9337; genus JALSQF01. The sequence goes on from JALSQF010000011.1 coordinate 55,580, forward strand.
TCAGGAATTTCATGATTTACCAATTATTTATCAGAAAATAAAAACTTTAAAAAAAATGAAAAATTAAAATTAAAATTATTCATGTTAGGATTACACAGTGCCACAACTGATGAGCTAAAATTTTTATCATTTGTTACAGCGTTAGAAAATATGTATTTACCAAATATAAAAAATGAATTGAATTTTAGATTTGCATTAAGAATAGCACATGTTTTAGATGGTAAGATAACTAAAAAAAATAAAGAAGAATTATTTAAATTGGCAAAAAAATATATAATGAAAGAAGTAATATTGTTCATGGAAACACAAAAAATAATATAAATGAAATATATGGAGAAACAGTAAATTTACTGTGGGTTTCTTTACTAGAATGGATAAATCATCCAGAAAAATTTACGGAATCTTATTTTCAAAAAATGATATTAAAATAATTATGAAAAAATACCTCTACATAATAACAAACATCTCAATGCCTGGAATTTGCAAGGTTGGGATTACTAATGATATCGAAAAGCGGTTGAGAGATTTAAATAAAACTGGCTTGCCGACACGATTTCAAGTATATGAAAAATTTGATTTACCAAATGCAGAAATTTTAGAGCAGATGATTTTGCAACATTTTGCAGAAGATAGAATTAACCGCAAGCGTGAATTTTTAAAAATTCATCCAGAAAGAATTTGTGATTTTGTTTTTGATAATAAAAATGTAAAAAATGAAAAAGAAAGTCAAGTGAAAAGTAAATTTGTAAAATTGGGTATAGAAAAAGGGGCAATTTTAAATTTTAAAGTAGGAGATGAAATTTACCATAGTATTACGGCTGAAGTAATTGATCCAAAGTCAATTCGTCCGATTAAATATAAAAATAGACAAGTTTCTCTTTCTGTTGCGGCTAAAGATATTTTGAAAGAAAAGTTTGATAAAAAATGGAAAGCAGTACAGGGAACAATCTTTTGGACATATAAAGGAAAAACAATTCGTGAATTGATGGATAATAATGATATAATCTAAATAATTATGAGTAAATATATTCTATAAAGAATAAATATTGGGGTATCTGGAAAAATCTTTTAAATCCACTCCTTCAAATGATAAAGTTAAAAATCAGAATATTAGTAATAATATGTATTTATTTTCTGGATTGCTTTATTCTAAATATTAGAATATAAAAAGTTATATTCTAATATCTATTTGTGTTTTAGAATAAAGAGTGATATAATTCTAATATAGTTAATTGTAAAATTATGACAAAACAACCATTTATACCACCAAAATTACCACCAAAAGTTGATTATTCAACTTTATTGATGAAAATAGTTGAAGCAAGAGACGTTGTAGCTCGCTTTGATGAGGCTGTCAAAAAGTTGCCAAATCCTGAAATTATTCAAAGATCAATTAGAACAAAAGAGGCGGTTTTGAGTTCTCGTATTGAAGGGACGCAGGTTACTTTAAACGAAGTATTCTTTCTTGATGCTAAAGATGAGCTTAATGAAAAAACACAACAACAAATGGATTATCGTGAGGTAATAAATTATAGAAAAGCGATTGCTGTTGGAAAAAATTTATTAAAAGAAAGACCGCTTACCGAGAATATTATTAAAGAGCTACATAAAATTTTATTAGATTCTGTAAGAGGTAAAAATAAAAATCCCGGACAGTTTCGCCGTGAGCAAGTTTATATAGGAAAGCCGGGGGTGAGTATCAATCAGGCATCTTTTATTCCTGTGCCACCGCAAGTAATCAGTGATCTTTTTTCGGATTTAGAAAAATTTTTGCATTTAGAAAAAAATATTGATCCGATTGTTCAGATTGCCATTGCACATTATCAATTTGAAGCAATACATCCGTTTGCAGATGGGAACGGGAGAGTTGGGCGTTTGATGATACCACTTTTTCTCTATGAGAAGAAAGTTACAAGTTATCCAAATATTTTTGTTAGTGAATATTTAGAAGAGCATAGGGAGGAATATTATTTACGATTAAAGAATGTGAGTGAAAAAGGCGAGTGGGTTGAATGGATTGAATTTCTTTTGGGTGCTATTATTGATCAAACAAGAAAAACACGCGGTGTGGTTCATGAGATAGAGAATCTTTATAGAGAATTGCATGATAATTCACATAAGTTTAACTCAATTTATACCGGTGCATTGATTGATGCTATATTCCAGGCTCCTCATTTTACAGTACGGAAAATTAAAAAGATATCCGGAATTAAAAATAATCAGACGCTTTATAATTTGATTGATAAGTTTGTTGATGATGGAATTTTGGTAGACACTCTTCCTGATATTAGTCGAAATAAAATCTATAAGTTTGAAAAAATAATGCAAATTATCGCATAAGAATATGAAAAAATCTAATAAAAATATAGATGTTAGTGAAAATTTATTGCGTCGCACAGGAAAGATTTTGGATATTTTACTGACTGACAGGACAACGGGAAAAAGAATTATCTGGGCAACAGATTCTTATCTATATCTTGGTCCTAAATATGCACCTGACAAAAGGATAACACCCTCGTTAATAACAGGTGGATTTAGAAAAGTTATACAACCAAGAGCGGCAAAGAGTTTGGAGGAACAGAGAAGAAGAACTAAAGATAAGGCGGAAGTTTTTACACCTTTAAAAATAGTAGAACAAATTAATAATTTAGTAGATAAAAAACCAAATACAAAAAATTGGCAAAAATATGTACAAGAATTAAAAATGGAAATTACTTGTGGAGAAGGTCCATTTATTTCCAGTCGTTATAACCCTACTGCACATACAAAAAAAGTCATTGCAATTAAAAATAGAGTTGGTTTTTTGGATAAAAAATTACAAGTTGTTTCTAAATTTTGTACAAATAAAAAAGAGTGGATGTTTTGGGCAAAAGAAGCCTTTAAAGCAAGTTATGGATTTGATTGGCAGGGTGATAATGTTTTACTTACAAGAGAGAATTTGCTTTATACATTTATTGATTTCTACGAAGACAAGTTTAGTAAGAAACCAAGTTTGAAAGAAAGGGAAGAGATAGCTAAAATTATTAGTTGGAATATTTTTCAAATGGATGGCTTAAAGTATGTGGTACCTATGAGTTGTAAAAACGAGAAGAAGATAATAAAAGGTGCAGAAACACTATTTGGAAAAGAAGAAGATAGGATTGAAGAAAAAATATGCGAAGGATGTCTTAAAAATAATTTTAAAAGACATAATGGAACTTATGTAAAAATAAAAGATTGGAAAGAAAATAAAATTGTAAGATTTGTAGATCTTATTTTATAAAATAAAAAAAGTTGATCTAATAATAAAATGAAAAACAAAGAAGGAATTATAAAAACTAAATATTTCAATAATATAATAGAAATTTTAGAGCTATTTATGCAACTAGATAGCATAGAAGCGACTTCTAGCATTATCAATGAAGGAAAAAAAAGAAAAGAAGTTGTTTTGATAGGCATATTATCTAGTATTGGTTTAGTATTAAAAGAGATAAAAAATTCATATAATTTGAATAATTTATCTATTTTTTTATTAATTAGGTATATTTACGAAAGTTGCATTACTTTTCAATATATATTTATTATAGAGCCAAAAAAAACAAGAGAAAAAGTTGATGCTTTTTTTTGGTATTCAATTATGGAACATAAGAATATACTTGAAGAGGACTATTTTAATGAAAATAGCCAATGGAAAAATGCAATCAATTTTAAAAAAGGGAGGGATAAAAAAACATGGTCTGGGAAAAGTCTTTATGATATGTATAGAAAAATTGAAAAAAATTTTAAGAAAAAGTCAGGAGCAAAATATCATAAAATAATTTATAAACACTTGAGTGTGTTTTCTCACCCGACTTTATTTCAGATGGAAATTTTATTTGGTGATAATATAAAAAATAAAAAATTAATTGATATAAATATACAATTATCTTGTGCATATATTACAGAGATATTGTATCAATTTTTTGTTGAAAGAAACGAAACAATAAAATCAGTTAAATTAACAAACAAAACAAAAGAAAAAATCATAAATACCCGTAGTCAAATACTAAAAGATTTAAAAAAATACCAGAACATCCAAGAATAAATTTTATTATATTGAATGATTTTTAAAGAAATGTTACACTAAAAATATATGAAGAAATTAATTATAACTATTATTATTTTGTTATTTACAGTGGCGGGTGGGTATTATTATTTTAATTGTCAAAAAGCAGATAAAGCTATGCAAATTTCTCCACCAAAAGCAAAGGAAAAAACTTTACCAAAACAAAATGTACCACAGGCGAATAAGACTATTCAAAAAAACATTAAACAAACGAGCGAACAAGAATCAAATCAAAATGAGTTTCTTGTATATCAAGATGCAGATATTACCTTTAAATATCCTAAAAAAATTATAAGCACTAAACCACAGGACAATTTTGAAATAAAAGAAGGAGCGAAATGGAAAGTTATGCGCAAGGGAGATATAATTTATATCCTTGCACCTTTTGAAGATAAAAACAAAATTAGCGATTACACTTCTTTTATGATTAAGATTTTTAACAATGCATGGGATGCGCAAAAAGAGTTTAATAAAATAGTTCCTTTATATAAAGAAAACCATAATGTTCCAGTGCCACAGTGGGGTAATAAGATGTATTCAATGACATCAGCAGGATATTATGTCGGTATATTGTCAAAGGTTGGGATTGACATGGGAATTGTAGATGATGTATATTTTTTGGTTCCAGGAGGATTAAGTGTTCACGCACAATCTAAAAAACCAAATGAAGAACATTTTGTAGTGTATGCTCGGAGTGATATATATGCTGATTACATAAAAAATATTTTGCTTCCAAGCATAAAGAATCGGTAATTGAAAAAGACATGGTTTATGAATTTAAAAATTTATGAAAAAATTATTTAGAATTTTAGCTGTAATTATTTTTATTTTAAGCCTTATTTTGTTAATCTTTGGTTTTGGTGAAAATGGTTTTGCTATTTTACATGAATGTAGCTTTTGGGTAGTAATTAATGCATTTTGGACTCTTGTTATTTTATTTTTACTGATAGACAGAAACTTATAATAAGTAAAGATATAAGTTAATTTTTTGTATCTTAAAAAAAGATAAAATAAAAATATGAAATTATATAATATAAAACTTGCAGAAAGATTTTTATGGGGAACTATTTTAGGTATTATTTTTGGTTTATTTTGTTTTGTTAGTTTTTCTTCTCAACCAAATATGCCCGCAGATTTATCCCAGTGGCAAAAGTGGTCCTGGAATAATGTTTGGATGTGGAGAACGATTTTTAATAGAATGATTTTAGGATTAGTAGTAGCTATAGCTGGATTAATAACAAGATGTCCAATTTTTGGCATTAAAATTCCTATTTGGTTACGAGGAATAAAAGTAGGTTTTATTATTTCTTTACCAATGGCTATGAGTTCTTTACAAAATTCAAATATGGAAATAGCTTGGAATGGATTTTGGATAGTGCTTATTTTGGGAAGTGTTATTGGAGCGCTAATTGATATAATTATTACCAGGTTTACAGGTGAAGGAAAAATTTTATTGAAATAATCTAATTTAAAAAAGTATATAAAAAACTAAAACTATGAATAAGGTTACGGAAATTATTAAAAACTTAATTAATTTAATTGGAGTGACAGTTGGAATTGTTATTATGTCCATAGGAGCTATTATGCTAATATCTTCCTTTTTGAAAGTGTATGTTTTTCATATTGAATATAATGGCTATGATGATTTTTCTTATAAGTGCGAACAGTTTGATGTAGATTTTATAGAAGCGAATAGATTAAGGGGTAATAATTTTGGTTCTAAGCCAGCAATAATGAATTCAGAGAATGAAAAACAGGTTGCAAAATTAACTGAAGCAGAAAGAGAAAAATTAAGAAAGAAATATAAGGAATGTAAAAAAGAAGCTCAACAAGAAGCTCATAAAAAATTTTTAGTTCAAGAAAAAATACACTTAGCTACGGGGATAGCTTTTGTGGTAGTGGGAATTCCTTTACTAATTTACTATCAAAAAAGAAGTCGGAAAGAAAAAAAGAAAGAATAAAATATTATGCCATCCTTAAAAAAAAATCAAAAAAAAGAAATTGAAAAAAATTTTAATCAAATTTATCAAAGATTAAATCAAAAGCAAAAAGAAGCGGTGGATACCATTGAAGGTCCAGTAATGGTGGTAGCTGGTCCCGGAACAGGAAAAACACAAATTTTGACTTTACGCATTGCTAATATTTTACGCCGGGCTGGAGCGGGGATAGAACCAGAAAATATTTTAGCTTTAACTTTTACCAATACAGGTGTTTTTGCAATGCGAGAACGGTTAGCGGAATTTGTGGGCGTGGAACAGGCCTATGAGGTTAATATTTTCACTTTTCATTCTTTTGCTGAATATCAAATTAAACATAATCCAGAAATTTTTTCTCAATTTTTATTTGCGCGTCCTATTACTGAAATTGAAAGAATTCAAATTGTAGAAAAAATTTTAGAAGAAAAAGATTTTCAAAAATTAAAAAATTTTTCTGGCTATTTTGAATTTTATGCACTAAGTATTTTAGGGGCTATTAACGATTTAAAATCCGAGGCAATTTCTCCAGAAAAATTTGAGAAAAGCTTAGCAGGTATTAAACAAAGAATTTTAGCAGAAGAAGGAGAAAATGCCTATTTGAAAAGAAAGTCTGGTAACCGACAGAAGGGTGATTTAAAAAAAGCAGTAGAAGATAAAATAAAAAATCAAATTGAAAAGCAAACAGAATTATTGAAAATATATCGTCTTTATCAAGAAATATTAAGGAAACGTCGGTTATATGATTTTTCAGATATGATTTTAGCGGTAGTAGAGGAAGCCGAAAAAAATAAAGACTATTTATCTTTATTGCAAGAACAATATCAGTATATTTTAGTAGATGAACATCAAGATACTAATGCGGCTCAAAATAAAATAATTGAATTAATTGCAGAAGCTCCAGTCAATGAAGGTCGGCCAAATATTTTTACTGTGGGAGATGAAAAACAAGCTATTTATGCTTTTCAAGGCGCCAGTTTGGAAAATTTTTTAAAATTTCAAAAAAAATATCGGGATGTAAAAATAATTAATTTAGAAGATAATTATCGTTCTAGTCAGTATATTCTAAATTCAGCCCATTCAATTTTAGCGGGGGAAAAAGCTCTTAAAGCTAGCAATCAAAAAGTAGCTAATTTAAAACATAAAATAGGTGTCGCTCAATTTGATAATTATAAGGAAGAGTTAATTTGGTTAGCTGAAGATATTCAAAAACAAATTAAACAAGGAGTAGCATCTAAAAATATAGCTATAATTTATCGTCAAAATAAAAATTTATCCGAGATAAAAAATATTTTAGATAAATTTGGTATAGCCTATCAAATTTTTTCCAAAGAAAATGTTTTAGATAATAAGGAAATAAAAAAACTTATTTTATTTTTACAAGCGGTAGAAGATCCATATAATGACGAAGTATTATCTAAATTATTGTTTGTAAATTTTTTAAAATTAGATGTTTTTGATATTTTAAAAATCCTACGTTTAATGGATTATCGGAGAGGAAAAATTAAAAATAAATCCATTTTAAAAATTATTTCATCTCCCGATCTTTTGGAAAAAATAGAAGTAAGGCGACCGATTGAATTTATGGGATTAGCTACCAGAATAGAAAAATTCAAAGAGCAATCAAAAGAAAAAGAATTTTTAGAATTTTTTGAAGAATTTTTAAGAGAGTCGGGTTTTCTAAAATATATTTTTAGTTTGAAAAATTCAGCTGTTATTTTGCAGAGAATAGAAAAAATTTTTGATGAAGTTAAAAAACAAACTTTAAATAAAAAAAACTATACTTTAAAAGATTTTTTAAATTATATTGAGATTTTAGAAAAATATAATATTTCTTTAGATTTAATTCCGAATATGGCAGAGGATGGGGTGCGTTTAATGACAGCGCATCGTTCTAAGGGCTTGGAATTTGAACAGGTTTATATTACAAATTTTGTTGATGGTATTTGGCCTAGTAAACAACAGGGAGATAGTTTTAAGTTGCCCATCAAAAAAAACGCAGGGAGTATTGAAGATGAGAAAAGATTGTTTTATGTGGCTTTAACTAGAGGTCAACATCGGGTAACTTTAACTTTTTCTAAGTTTGATATGGAAGGTCGGGAAAGAAAGGAATCTAGATTTTTAAGTGAAATAGATGAGCAATATAAGAAAAAAATGAAATTAAAAAAAGAAAGTTTAGAAGATAAAGCGCAAAAATATTTTCAATCAAGAAAAAAACAAACTTTATCAGTTTTTGATTTGAAGTATATCCAAGAACAATTCTTAAAAAATCATCTATCAGTATCAGCTTTAAATAACTATATGCAATCGCCCTTAAAATACTTTTTTCGTAACTTACTGCGTTTACCGAGTATGCCTGGAAAGTCAATGATTTTTGGAAATATTATTCATAAAGCTTTAGAAGATTTCTTTATAGCGGCAAAGAAAGAGAAAAAGGTTTTGGCAGAAAAGGAACTGCTTAAATATTTTTACAAGTCTTTAGATAGTGCTGTATTCTTAGAAAAATATTATAATGAGTTTAAAAAACGAGGTGAGCAAATATTAAAAGATTATTATCAAAATTATTATCAGGATTTTTCTATAGATCTGGAAACAGAAAAAAAAGTTAGTTCTGCTCTAACTTTACGAAATGGTCAACTTTTGAGATTGTATGGAATCGTGGATAAAATTGAAAAGTTAGGGCCAAATAAGATTAGGGTAATAGATTATAAAACTGGCAAGACTTATTCTGAAAAAAACAAAGAAGAAAAAGAAAATCTTAATCGGCAGTTAGTTTTTTATAAATTTCTTTTAGAAAAATATTATGCAGGAAGAGGAAAACCAGAAATCAAAGTAGAAGAATGTGTTTTAGATTTTGTGGAGCGAAACAGAAAAACAGGCAAATATGAAAAGAAAATTATGCATATTTCTCAAACAGATGTGCGAAACTTAAAAAAAGATATTTTGGATTTCGCTGATGATATTTTAAGTGGAAAATTTCTTCAAAAGAAGTATGAACTTAATCATCATACAAAAGATTTTTTTGATTTTTGGGAATTAAGGAATTAGAAAAAATAAAATACATTTTTTCCATTGGTATGGTTAGATTTTTTAGATTTTTTGAATATTTTTTAATTTTCAGTAGATATAGTTTACTTTAATCAAAATAAAATAACTTGTATTTTAAGAAGGAGAACTTTTAAAGTTTATTTTGCAGAAAATCAGAGATGGAGTTTTAAGCCTAAGTTAAAATTTAAGTGATTTTATTTATAAAATTAAAGTATTGACGCAGAATATATATTTATTTATAATACCAATTGTGTTTAAAAATTGTTTTTAAATTATGGAAAAAAAGAGAATTGTTATTGGTTTAGTGGGGGCTACTGGTTCAGGAAAAGATACCGTAGCAGAATATTTAAAAGAAAAATATAAGGTTAAATTAATGCGGTTTGCTGATCCATTAAAAGAAACTTTAGCTATTTATTTTGATAAATTTTCTAAGGAGGATCAACAATGGTTAGCGGTAGAATTTCGCAATCGCTTTGGAGATGATATTTTATCTAGAGCCTTAAGAAAGAGAATTGATGATGGAAATGGAATATTGGTGATTAACGGAATTCGTTTTTGGGAAGATTTTCATTTTATTAAATCCTATACTAATAGTTATATAATTTATATTGATGTTCCTCAACGTTTGCGATGGAAAAGAACAATTAAGAGAAAAGAAAAAACAGATGACAAAGTTAGTTTTGAGAAATTTAAACAAATTGATCAAGCTGAAACAGAAAGATATGTTCCAGATATAGGAGCTAAAGCTGATTTTACCATAAAAAATGATAAAGATTTAGATAATCTTTTAAGAGAAACTGATAAAGTGATGGAAAAAATAGTAGGAAAGAAATAATTTATAGAGTATAAAATAGAAATGTAAAAACATTGACTAAAGTATAAATTATTATTAGACTATAAATTAAATAATTATCAGAAAAATGACTATTTGGGATATTTTAGAAATAATAATTTCTATATTATTAACTATAACTATTTTATTGCAGAATAAAGGTTCAGGTTTAGGAGTGGGATTTGGTGGTTCTTCAGGAGCTTATTATACTAAACGTGGAGCAGAAAAATTTTTATTTAATCTTTCTATAGTATTAGCAGTATTTTATATATTGTTAGCTATATTTTTAGCAGTTCGCTAAAAGAAATAAAAATTAACTTTAAAAATATTAGTAAATTAACTTTATTTAAATTATTAAAACCTAAGAATTGGAAATATATCAATCAAACGCTTACCTTAAAAGAAAAGATAATTTTTAGTATGCTTTTTTTGATTGTAATTATTTCTTTAGTGCTTTGGAGTGGTGTATTATTTTTGAAATATACTTATTCTGTTCCTAATTATGGAGGCAGTTATACTGAAGGAATTATTGGTCAGCCATTGTATGTTAATCCAGTTTTATCAGAATCAAATGAAGTAGATGGAGCGTTGGTGAAATTAATTTATAGCAGTTTGTTTGATTATGATATTTATGGTAAAATAAAACTATCTTTAGCTGATAGATATGATATATCAGAGGATAAAAAGATATATACGGTTTATTTAAAAAAAGGAATACATTGGCATGACGGAAAAGAACTTACTGCCAAAGATGTGGTTTACACTGTTAAAATAATTCAGGATCCAGCTTATAAAAGTCCTTTACGTCAAAGTTGGCAAGGAGTTAAAGTGGAAAAAGTAGATGATTATACAATTAAATTTATTTTAAATAAACCTTATTTTAATTTTTTAAATAATCTAACGGTAGGAATATTACCTCAACATATTTGGGAAGATGTTCCAGTAGAAAAGTTTTCTTTAGTTAAATACAATCTGGAGCCCATAGGAAGCGGACCTTATAAATTTAAAAATATTCAGAAAGATGCAGATGGAAATATATTAACTTATTATTTAGAAGCTTTTGATAATTATTTTGATTTTCCTGCTTATATTACAGATTTACAATTTAATTTTTATCCAGATCAGAATTCTTTAATAGAGGCTTACAAGAAAAAAGAAGTGCAAGGGATGGGTAACATATTGCCAGAAAAAATAGATGATTTAAAAAAATCTAATTTTACTAAAGTTTATCAAATAAGTATTCCTCACTATTTCACAGTTTTTTTTAATCAGAGTAAAAGTGTGCCCTTATCCTATCAGGAAGTAAGAAAAGCTTTAAATTTATCTGTTAATCGAGAAGAAATAATTGATAAAGTTTTATATAAACAAGGCCGTTCTATTTGTCAACTAAGTATTAATGACGAAAAACAAGAATGTTCTTTTGATATTAAGAAAGCTAATGAAATTTTGGATAAAGAAGGATGGAAAAGGGGAAGTGATGGATACAGGGCTAAAGATAATCAAGTATTGGAATTTGAGTTAGTAACTTTTGATTGGCCAGAATTAAATCAAATTAGTAAAATTTTAGAAGAACAATGGAAGAAAATAGGAGCTAAAGTTAAAGTTAAAATTGTAAGTGTAACTGATTTACAGCAAAATTATATTCGTCCGCGTAATTATAAAGCTTTATTATTTGGACAAGCAACGACTTTTAGTCCAGATTATTATCCCTATTGGTATTCTGCTTTCCGTAAAGATCCTGGTTTAAATTTTGCTTTATTTAAAGATGAAGAGGCTGATAAAATTTTAGAAAAAACACGTGAAGAAAATAATACGGAAAAAAGAAATAAAGAATATGTAAAATTGCGTGAAATAATTAAAGAAAAAAATCCAGTTGTTTTTTTGTATAGTCCTTATTATCTATATGTGATTAATTCCAAAGTAAAAGGTGTAGATTTAAAAAAAATTAATGCTTTGTCTTATCGTTTTGCTAATGTTAACCATTGGTATATAAAAACTAAAAGAATTTTAAAATTGCATTAAAATTTTTTATAAAACTTAGTTGTCTATAATCTATTTTTTATAATCCTAAACAATAAAAATAAGCTATAAAATTATAATTGATTTTTTTATTTAATATTTTCTTATAAAAAATAATAATAAAACTTATTAAAGATTAATTAATTTAGTGTAAAAAGTATAATATTGATACTATAAATATACTAAATTTAGTTATCTAAAAAATATGAACACAATTAAAAAAATTAAAAAAAAGAAAGATAAATCTTTTCAAAACAATTTATCAAAAAAGAAAAAGACAAAAAAAAAGTTGCCAAAACGTTCTCGTAAAAAAGCCATAGATAATTCTTTAAAAACAAGTTCCTTTGTCTTTCAGCAACCAGTTAGTGAAGGAAAAGTAAGAAAAATAGAAAAGGGAAAATTGAGAATTATTCCCTTAGGTGGACAGGAAGAGGTAGGAAGAAATATGACTGTTTTTGAATATGAAGACGATATTGTGATTGTAGATATGGGTATGCAATTTCCAGAAGAAGATATGTTAGGAATTGATTACATTGTTCCTAATATTAATTATTTAAAAGGAAAGGAAAAAAATATTAGAGGTGTTATATTTACACATGGGCATTTAGATCATATTGGTGCAGCGCCAATACTTTTAGAGCAGTTAGGTTATCCTCCTATAATTGGAAGAGATTTAACCCTAGCTTTAGTAAAAAGAAAACTTGAAGATTATGAGCCAGATTCTTCTCATAGGGTTAAGACTATTACCGTTAAATCTATTAATGATCGCATTCGTTTAGGTAATTTTCAGTTAAAATTTTTTGAAGTAGAACATTCCATTATGGATTCTATGGGAGTAGTTTTATTTACTCCAGTGGTAACAGCTATTCATATGGGAGATTGGACCTTGGACGTAGGTTCATCTTCCGAAGGGAAGTTATCTTATGAGTTTCTTTCTCGTTTACCTCAACCCACAGTCTTAATGATGGAGAGTTTAGGAGCAACCAGTAAACGTTCTTTGGTTACAGAAGAAGAAATGTGGAAAAACTTAAAAACTTTAATTAATGAAGCGCCTGGTCGTCTAATTATTGCTACTTTTTCTACACAAGTAAAAAGAATTAGAGATATTTTAGAATATGCTAAAAAAATTGGCAAGAAAGTAGCTTTAGATGGCTTTAGTATGAAAGCTAATGTAGAGGTAGCTAAACAATTAGGATATATTAAAGTGGATAAAGATACTTTAATTGATATAAAAAATATTCATAATTATCCTGATAAAAAGGTGATTGTAATTTGTACTGGTGCTCAAGGAGAAGTTAATGCTGTTTTATCTCGTATTGTTACGGATAATCATCGTTATATACATCTCAAAAAAAGTGATACAATTATTTTTTCATCTTCTGTTATTCCGGGAAACGAAAGATCAATTCAACGTTTAAAAGATAATCTTTATAGAAAGTGTGATAATGTTATTCATAGCGAGATAATGGATGTTCACGTAGGTGGTCATAACAATATTGAAGCTATTCAAACCTTAGTTAAGCAAGTTAAACCAACGTATGTTATGCCAGTTTACGCTAATCATTATTTTCTAAAAGAAGCCGAAAAAATAATCAAAAAAAATGGATTTCCGGGAAGAAATATTTTTATCTTAGACAACGGTCAGGTAATTGAATTTTCTAAAAATCGTTCTCCTCAAGTATTGAAAGAGAAGGTAGATAGTAGTTATGTCTTCATTGATGGTCTAGGCGTGGGAGATATAGGGCAAGTGGTTTTACGTGATAGACAAATGTTATCTCAAGATGGAATGTTTGTTATTACTGTTATTATAGATAGTAAGAACAAGAAAATTGTGGGAAATATTCAAGTTACTTCTCGTGGTTTTATTTATGTTAAAGAAAATTTTGATTTGGTTAATGCTACGAAACAGGTAGTAAAAAGAGTTATTAAAGAAAATACCTCTCAAGACAATAAAATAAAAATTAATTGGAAAAATATTGAAAATCAAATAAGAGAAGAGGTGGGAAAATATCTTTTTCAAAAAACCCAACGTCGTCCTATGGTGTTACCGGTAGTAATGGAAGTATAGTAATTTTTAATGACAAAAATGACTTTTATTGATAGAATAATTTTATCATCTTAATAAATTTATTTAATCTTTAAATAAATGGAAAAGTTTTTCTCTGAAAATAGAGATAATCAAAAAAAATTATTAGAGAAAGAAATCATAAACAATGTTTTTGGCGGAAAAGAAAATTTAGAATTAATAATTAAAGAGTTTATTCAATTAGAAAAACCAGAACAAAAAAAATTAACTATTCAGGAAATAGCGCAATTAATTTTGAAAAATGTTAATACAGAAGGATATGAAAGAAGTGATTGTTTACGAATATTAATAATCTATATTTGGAAAATAGGAAAAAGAGAACAATATTTAAAAGCGAGTAGTTTTACTGATAATTCTAAAAAAATGATAATAGAAAGTTCGCGCAAACAGTGGGAAAGAGAAGCTAAAAGAGCTGGTTTTCAAGATGGTTCAGAATATAGAAAATTTCTTAAAGAGAATTAAATTATGCTCATTAAGATTCCTCAAAATTCTGATAAATATTTTTGGACAAAACATGCTATAATGAAAATGAAAGAATATTCTTTAAGCGCTCAAAGAATAAAAAGAGTTATTCGTTCTCCCTGGAGAAAAGAAACAGGGATAGCTAAAAATACTATAGCGGTAATGCAACCAGTTTCTAGTAAACGTGATAAAAAAGGAAATAAAATATGGAAGAGTGAAATATGGGTAATGTACCAACTGGTTTATTCTAATAAACTAGAAGAAAAAGGATTAAAGAATAAAATATTTCAGGAAAAAAAGGGAAAAATGAAAAATATTTTAAATTATAATCAACAGTTAAAAATAATTTCAGCGTGGCGTTTTCCTGGTGTTAGTCCTGCTAAAAATCCTATTCCAGAAAGTATTTTAAATGAATTAGATAATATTAATTAAATAAGGTAAAAAGAAAAATGTCTGAAAAAAAATTACGCACTTTTTCAGGAGTGCAACCAAGCGGTAATTTGCATATCGGAAATTATTTAGGAGCTATTCGTAACTGGATAGATTTACAAAATAATTTTGAAGCTATTTTTTGTATCGTAGATTGGCACGCTATTACAGTTCCTTATAATCCAAAAGAGCTAAAAAAAAGAGTTATAGAAATTGCTAAAATTTATTTAGCGGCTGGGATTGATCCTAATAAATCAATTATTTTTATTCAATCTCAGGTTAAAGAACATGCTGAATTAGCTTGGATTTTAAATGCTACTGCTGCTCGTGTGAGTGATTTAAAGAAAATGACGCAGTTTAAAGATAAATCACTTAAAAAAGGAGAAGGAAATGCCAGTGTAGGATTATTTGATTATCCTGTTTTAATGGCGGCAGATATATTGTTGTATGACACAAAAATTGTTCCAGTGGGAGAAGATCAGTTGCAACACATAGAATTAACTAGAACTTTAGCACGTCGTTTTAATCAAAAATTCAATTCACTTTTTATAATTCCCGAAGCTAAAATAAATCAGACGTCTAGTAGGATTATGGCATTAAATAATCCTCAAGTAAAAATGAGTAAGTCAGCAGAAAGTGAATATAATTATATTGCTTTATTAGATTCAATTGAAATAATAGAGAAAAAAATTCGGAAAGCCGTTACAGACAGTGGTTCTGTAATTGAATATTCTGATAAGAAACCAGCTTTAAAAAATTTAATTAATATTTATGCTTCTTTTTCTGATAAATCTCCAGAAGAAATAGTAAAAATTTATCAAAATAAAGGTTACGCTGATTTCAAACAAGGTCTAACTAAGATGGTTTTAAATTTTTTAATTCCTTTTCAAAAAAAATATAATTCATTGGATGATGAAGAAGTATTAGAAATTTTAAATGCAGGAAAACAAAAAGCAGAATATTTAGCACAAATAAAAATGGAACAGGTTAGGAAAACTTTAGGATTAAATTAAAATCTATGATAAAAAAAGGAAAATTTATTGTTTTTGAAGGATTAGATGGATCGGGTCAGAGTACTCAAATTGCTCTTTTAGAGAAATATCTCAAAAACCAAAACAGGAAAGTTCATATTACAGCAGAACCTACTAATAATTTAATTGGAGGACTAATCCGTTCTGCTTTACGAAAACAATGGAAAATTAGTAATACAGGATTGCAACTACTTTATAGTGCTGATAGAGCTCATCATTTAGAAACAGAAATTCAGCCTCTTTTAAAAAAAGGATATTTGGTTATTTCTAGTAGATATTTTTTTTCCAGTTTAGCTTTTGGTTCTTTAAATAATGATCTAAAATGGTTAAAGAGTATAAATGAAAATTTTCCTCAGCCAGATTTAACTATTTTTTTAAAAGTAAGTCCTCAAGAATGCATACGTAGAATTAATGCTAGTCGGGCAAGGAAAGAGTTATTTGAAGAGAAAAAAAAACTGGAAAAAGTATTGAAAATTTATATGAAGATTAGTAAAATGAGGAAAGAATATGAAAATTTTATAGTTATTGACGGAAACCAATCAATAAAAAAAGTTCATCAAATAATTATTCAAACACTAAAAAAGAAAAATTTTTAATTTTTTGTATTATTATATTTTTGTGTTATAATAAAAATAATTTTTTATAGTAGCAAACTTTAGTATCGTTACTTAGTTTTAATTTTTATTTTCAAAAACAAAAAATAAAAATTAAAATTAAAAAAGTAGAAACTTCTTATGAAATTTTCATTAAAAAACAAGGACAAAAACAAAAAGAAAATAGAAGGATTAGGAGTAGGAAAAATAGATGAAGCAACTTATTTTTTCTTTTATAACTGGAATGATTTTGAGAGGGGGACTTTTAAAGTAAGAAAAAGTTTAGATGGAATTAAATTTAAAACTATTCGTAAGATAGCTAAAATTGTTAATTTATATGGTCGTAGTGACGAATTAAGTCAATCTTCTTTTGTTCATTTGTCAAAATATGGACAATACTATTATTTAACTTATCGTATCAGAACCAGTAAAAGTCTAAGTTTGGCACGTTCCAAAAATATTATTGACTGGGAACAGATAGGCGAAATTAATATTAACGAAGATAATGGAAAAATAGTTTCTGATTATATGTTTAGAGACTATATGATAATGTATGCTGGAACAAAATCTATTTCTCTTTATGCTTCTAAAGATAAAGAAAAGAAAGAATGGCTAAAAGTTAAAAAAAATGTATTAGAGTTTAAGGATTTAAAAGAAAATGATAAAATTTTTATATTAGAAACACAAATTACTAGTGAGGGCATTTTTATGATGTATGCTAAAGTAAGAAATGCTTTTCTTATATCAGAGAAAGATGCTGATAAACCAGTGCAATATGAAATTTATGCGCTTTTACTAAGTATTAAAAATCCAATTAAAATATTATGGCAATCTAAAGAATGTATTTATAAAACAGAAAATACACTGGAAAATGTTAATACTTTATTAGGAGCTGTAACTTTTGATGATTATTTTGTTACTTACTGGAAAGATCACAAAGGAAAATTATACTTACTGCGCCATCCTTATAAACATGAAGAAGAAACAGACGATGATGAAATAAAAGAAGCCATTGAGACGAAGCAACCCTTTCCTACATTAGAAAGAATAGAAAATAATCCAGTGTTAGCTCCTCAAGATCATTATGCATGGGAATCTAAATATGTTTTTAATCCAACGGCCATTAGTATAGATAATAAGGTGCATATTATTTATAGAGCCATCGGGGATAATGATATTTCTGTTTTTGGTTATGCTGTAAGTGAAGATGGAATTAATATTCATGAAAGATTAGCTTATCCTGTCTATGTTCCACGTACTTATTTTGAAGGAACTGTTTCTCATCCAGAACAAGGTTTTCATGATGAATTTATTTCTGGAGGAGGAGGTATGGGAGGATGTGAGGATCCTAAACTAAGTCAAATAGGAGATACTATTTATTTGATTTATGTTGCTTATAATGGTTGGAGTAATCCACGTTTAGCTATGTCTTCTATAAGTGTAGATGATTTTTTAAATAGACGTTGGCATAAATGGGCCATGCCTAAGTTAATTTCTCGTCCTCATCAAACTAATAAGAGCGGATGCATTTTGCCTGAAAAAATTAATGGTAAATATGTAATTTTTCACAGAATATTTCCTAATATAAAAATAGATTTTGTGAATAGTTTGGAAGAGTTTGACGGAAAAACTCGTTGGCTAGAAGGTCAATATGAGATTGCTGTCAGAGAAGATAACTGGGATTCAGGAAAATTATCCGTAGCAGCTACTCCTCTAAAAACAAAAGAAGGTTGGTTGTTGATTTATCATGCTGTTACAGGAAGACAAGAATGGGAAGGATCTGATTTAAGATATAAAGTCGGAGCTATGTTATTAGATTTGAATGATCCTACTAAAGTAATTGCCCGATCTAATAAACCTATTTTAGAACCAGAAACTGATTATGAAAATAACGGAGCAAAATATGGAGTTGTTTATCCGGGGGGAGCTATAATAAAAGATGATGTTCTTTACATTTACTATGGTGGTTCAGATCAATTTGTTTGTGTAGCTACAGCTCCATTGAATAAATTTTTAATAAATTTAAAGAGAACAGGAGAAGTTAAAATGTCTATTTTTGAATAATTAAAACTTTATGAAATGTAGAAATATTTATGTAAAACGTTATCCCAATAATCCAATTCTTGGTCCAGATAGAACTCACGATTGGGAAGCTCAAGCTGTTTTTAATGGTTGTCCTATTAAATTTGAAGATGGTTATCAGTTACTTTATAGAGCCTTATCTTCTCCTCAAAATTATTTAGGTCATAATATGGAATTATCTACAATTGGTGTTACTTATAGCCAAGATGGTCTAAGTTTTACAGGAGAAAGATTTCAACTAATTAAACCAGAAAAAGAATGGGAAAAATATGGTTGTGAAGATCCTCGTGTAACTAAAATTGATGATAAATACTACATTACTTATACGGCTTTATCGGATTATCCTCACACTCCTCAAGGAATTAAAATAGGGCTAGCTATCACTAAAGATTTTAAAACCATAGAAGCTAAGCATCAAATTACTAGATGCAATTCTAAGGCTATGGTAATTTTTCCAGAAAGAATTAATGGTAAAATCGTAGCAATGTTTACTCAGAATACAGATAAACCGCCAGTGAAGATTATGTTAGCTGAATTTGATAATCCTGAGCAAATGTGGGATAGAGAATATTGGAAAAAATGGAAAGAAAAAGAAGATGATCATACTTTGCATTTTCAACATTCTTTAGATGACCACATTGAAGTGGGAGCTCCTCCTTTAAAAACAAAAGAAGGATGGTTATTTTTTTATTCCTACATTAGAAATTATAAAAGTGCTCATCCTGTTTTTGGTATAGAAGCAGTTTTATTAGATTTAAATAATCCTAGAAAAGTTATTGGCAGAACGTTAGAGCCGCTTCTTCATCCAGAGGAAATATACGAAAGATATGGATATGTCTCTAATGTGACTTTTCCTTCAGGAGCTTTAATAAAAAAAGATAAGGTTTATATTTATTATGGCGCAGCGGATACAGTTTGTGCTGTGGCTGAATTAAACTTAAAAGAACTAGTAGATTTTATTAAAATAAAAGATTGTAAGTATTGTGACACAGAGGAAGCTAAAAAAGTAATGTTGGAACGTTTTGAAGGTAATCCAATTTTAGAGCCAACTCATCAAGGGGATTGGGAATCTAAATATGTTTTAAATCCAGGAGCAATTTATGATAAAGATAAAATTCATATAATTTATCGTGCTCAAGATGAAAATGATACTTCTGTTTTAGGTTATGCAGTAAGCGATGATGGAATTCATTTAACAGAAAAATTAAATAATCCTATTTATTGGCCACGTATTCCCGAGGAAATAAGAGAAGAAGCTGGTTTTTCTGGTTGTGAAGATCCGCGTATTACTAAAATGAATGATAAATTTTATATGTGTTATACTGCTTATAATGGTTATGGACCAGCTAGAGTAGCTTTTACCTCTATTAAACAAGCTGATTTTCATAATCATCTCTGGCATAAATGGGAAATGCCTCAAATAATTTCTCCTTATGAAATAGATGATAAAGATGCTTGTTTGATTAATGAAAAGATAAATGGAAAATATGTTTTTTTTCATCGTTTAGAAGGGAATATCTGGATTGATTTAGTAGATGATTTAGACTTCTCTGATGGAAAAGTTTTAAAGGGAGAAGTAATTATGAAAGTAGGAAAAAATTCATGGGATGACAATAAAATAGGAATTGCTGGTCCGCCAATTAAGATAAAAGATAATAAGTGGTTATTAATTTATCATGCTGTTTCCAGTGAAGATGGGCAGTATCGTTTAGGCGCAGCTATGTTAAATTTAAAAGAGAAAAGAGAATTAGCGCGTTTAAAATATCCTATTTTAGAACCGAAGGCAGACTATGAGAATAAGGGACTGCGTCCAGGAACAGTTTTTTCCTGTGGCGCAGTTGTAAAAAATGGTACTCTTTTTGTTTATTATGGCGCTGCTGATCAAGTAATTGGTGTGGCTGAAACTAATTATCAATGTTTAATTGATGCCTTAGAAAAAGAATATCAATCAAAATGATTTTTATCTTTTAAAAAATAACCTTATCTTTTTTAAATTTTTATTAAAAAATAGTTAATACTCTGTATCAAATCATATAATTACAACATCCAAATAGCTAATATTCTATCATTTAAAATGACACTGCAGAAGACTTTAATTTTTTAAATGAATTAGAACTTTTAACATACTTTTTATCTTTCTTCTTACT